>JAQVHQ010000010.1 GCA_028696165.1 Lachnospiraceae bacterium
GCTACCCAGACGCAACTTGGTGCAATCAGTGAAAATCAGGCTGCAAATCCAACGAAAGAGCAGCTATCTAAAACGGTAGGCTGTTTTTTCGTTGACCTTGACCCCGATTGTTCACGAAACGATTTGTCGCTCTCTTTTCCTTGCTCAATTAACCTAATCAATCTATGAAATAAGTATACATTAACCCCTTCTATTTTACAATCCCAGCTGCATTTTCAGAGCCGCAAGTAACAATTTCTAGTCTCATTTCGAGGTTAAAAATCACGTTTTTCCCTTCTCTGCTCTTTCATTTTGAGTCCTTAACAAGCAGACCCTTTCTACTCCACCGAGTATAAAGAGATATGTATTTAGGGGTGTCCCCTAAGACCCTGTTTGCTCTGCCAAGACCACTCATAAAAAATTTTAGAATACCGTAATAAAAAATAGCTTCTTACTGGCTACAAAGTAGGAAGTTATTTTTGTATTTTAAAAAAACATTTTAAACTTCTACGCCAAAATTTAATTTCTCGAGGGCTACATAGTGAAGAGATATTTTTCACTATATTTTAGAACGGCATTTGCGCAGATGCCAAAAAGGAGGAACGAGCATATGTTACACCGGTACTATACAGAAGTTGCCAAGGACTATGGAGTGACTGCAGCAGCATTGTTCTATCACATTTCCTATTGGGTTCAAAGGAACAAAATGGAGAATCACAATCTACATGTTGGCGAGTATTGGGTCTATGAAAGTGTCCAGAAGCTATCAGAGACGACTTATTCATATATGACCCCATACAAGATAGGCTATGCCATTCAGAAGCTCATAAAGGGCAATTTAATCAAGACGGGAGACTTTAATAAAATGCGTTATGATCGAACCCGTTGGTACACTTTGACAGATAAGGGTTGGTCCATTTTGCGAAAATGCCAAATGGAATGTGGAGATTATCCAGACCAATACCTATAAAAAACCAATAAAAAACAACTAACCGTTACCAACCGAAAAAAAAACTATATCTCAAACATAAATCTTTCTTTATCGGTAGGTATATACATTTCGTAATTTTCAGATATGGCCATATCTGGTTTTGAAGGAGAAGGATAAAATTGAAGAACATTCAAAGTCAGATTACAAATTTTGTAGATAAAAAGGACTTCGCAAAGCTAATTGAGGCTGGTATAATGACAGAAGATGAAGTGTCAGCATACATTATGACTCAAATTGAAAAAATAGTATTACAGCACGAAAAAGAATTTAGGATTTGGCAAGGAACAGGTAGTGACAAACGTTGGAAGACATACCTTCCTGGAGAAAAGCAGATAATAATTGCTAAAACCTCCAAGGAAAAATTGTACAAGGCAATTTACGATTTTTACCATTCCAAAGCCCAACCCAAAACGAACCTTGAAAATATCATAAAAGATTTTCTAGATTATAAGGAGTTAGAGACGAGTATCGCAAATGCTCACAAGCTTGAATCCGTATGGAATAAGTATTTTGCTTCAGATCTGCTGGTTAAACGATCTATGAAGAATATTCGTATTATTGAATTAAAAGAGTGGTATCTTAAGCTAATTGAAACTAATGGACTAACCAAGAGGCAGTTCAACGAAATCAAATCGCTTATGAATATGCTTCTTGATTATGCTGTAGAGAATGAATTAGTAGATAAGAATATCAGCAGACATGTTAGTGCTATCTCTTACAAGAAATTCAAAGCACCAAAGCAAAAGAATCGAGACGAGCAAATATTCTACGGCGATATGCAAAAAGACATTATGCGATTAGCAGAGAAAAAGTTCGAGGAAACAGGCGATACATCTTATCTGGGTATTTGCCTTGACTTTGTATTAGCACTACGCGTCGGAGAATTGCCTGCTTTGAAAAAATCCGATATTGATGGTGATTATATTCATATCCAGCGACAAGAGATTAAGCACTTCATAAAGGATTCTACAGGTAGAAGAGTTAGAGATGGTTTTGCTATTTCTAATAACACCAAAAGCAAAGATTCTAATCGAAGATTGTATCTCACTTCAATTGCTAAAAAATATATTCGTATGATTGTTCAGGCAAATGAGGAAGCTGGTTTTGATTCAGATGATTTATTCATTGATAAAAACGGAGAAAGACGGCATAATCCAATATTTAATACTCATCTTAATAAAATGTGTAAGGAACTTGGATTTACAACAACTGGAAATCATAGTATTCGTAAGACCTGCATATCTAACATTGCTGCTTCTCATAGTATTAGCGATGATAGTTTACGTAAATTTGCAGGACACAGTGATTTTAGAACTACTCAACGCTGTTATATTTTCTCTACTGACGATGATCTAGATGAGCAAAAAGCACTGGAAGAAGCCCTTTGTGGGCTCTGTTCCTAAAATGTAATAAATGTAATAAAAATATCAAACAATAAAAAAACAGGAAGTCCTTGTAAAATCAGGACTTCCCATTCTTAAGCAACGGAGAGGGTGGGATTCGAACCCACGCGCCCTTGCGGACAAACGGTTTTCAAGACCGCCTCGTTATGACCACTTCGATACCTCTCCATGGCGTCGCATTTTTTCTCAGCGACAAGTGATATTCTATCATGTCAAAGCTGTTCTGTCAACAGTTTTGGCAAAAAACTTTTGCAATTTTTAAATCTTCTGGCGTTGTGATTTTTATATTCTCGTAAGATCCCTGCACCAGCTTGATTTTCTGCTGTTCCATAGCTTCTACTACCATGGCATCATCCGTAACATTTTCTAAACCACAGGTATACATTTTATCATACGCACGTTTCACTAAAGAATAAGAAAATACCTGCGGCGTCTGAATAACCCACACATGATTACGATTCGGAGTATGAGCTATCATCTCATCTTCGTCTGCGATTTTAATTGTATCTTTAGCAGGCATCCCTACTACACATGCCTGGTTTTCCAAAACACAGGTATAGGCATGATTCAGTATTTCTTCTGTTATAAATGGCCTGGCCCCATCATGTATAAACACAAAATCACAATTAGGACAAGCTTTTAACCCTTCATAGACAGAATCGTAGCGTTCTTTTCCACCTGGAATAACTGCATGAATTTTTGAAAACTGATATTTTTCTTTTATTTCTGTCTCACAATACTCCAGGCAGTCTTCGGATGTTACCAGAATAATTTCATCAATTACAGAAGACTCCTGAAAAACTTTCAGAGAATAATACAGCAGAGGATGCCCCTCTAATTCCAGGAACTGCTTTTGAACTTTACTTTGCATACGTTTTCCCTGGCCTGCTGCCAGTACGATTGCTGTCCTCTTCATATCTTAGCGCTCTCCCAATTTCAGATTCGGTACTGCATTTAAATCTAATCCATGACGGGTACCTTTGATATATTCATAATAAGCCGCAACTCCAATCATCGCCGCATTATCTGTACAGAAAATCGGTGATGGATGATAGAATTCTATATGATTCTTCTTGCATGCTTCTTCCATGGAAGCCCTGAGTGTCTGGTTAGAAGCCACTCCGCCTGCAATTGCCAGCTTATCCATATGATAATCTTTGGCTGCTTTCATAGAATTTTCCACAAGTACATCCACTACTGCTTTCTGAAAAGACGCAGCTAAATCAGCTTCGCAAATTGGTGTATTCTGCATTTTACATTTATTGATATAATTTAATACCGCTGACTTTACGCCGCTAAAGCTGAAATCATACGGTCCATCATTTACTTTTGCTTTTGGGAATACAATAGCCTCCGCATTACCTTCTTTCGACAGTTTATCAATCTTTGGTCCACCCGGATAACCTAATCCGATAGCTCTGGCCACCTTATCAAAAGCTTCCCCGGCAGCATCATCCCTGGTTCTTCCTAAGATTTCGAATTCACCGTAATCCTTCACGATTACAAGGTGGGTATGTCCACCAGATACAATGAGACATAAAAATGGAGGTTCCAGCTCCAGATTTTCTATATAATTGGCTGACACGTGTCCCTCTATATGATGCACTCCTACCAATGGAAGTTTCTTAGCATAGCTGATTGCCTTTGCTTCTGCAACTCCAACCAGCAAAGCGCCTACAAGTCCCGGCCCGTAGGTAACACCAATGGCATCTAAGTCGTCTAAGGTAACGGATGCATCCTTTAACGCTTCTTCTATTACCTGATTAATCTTTTCAATATGTTTTCTGGATGCAATTTCCGGTACAACACCACCATATAATTTATGCAGTTCAATCTGGGATGAAATTACATTGGATAATATCGTTCTTCCGTTTTTCACGACAGAAGCGGCAGTTTCATCACAGGAACTTTCTATTGCTAATATTAAAATATCTTTATCTTTCTTTTGATTTTCCATTATTTAATCCTCTTCAAATAGTAATTCCACACAGTCTCCGTCTCTTGCCGCACGTGCCTCAGGGAATATTTTGCGCACACCGTCCATATAGTTCTCCGGATATACAAGTGAGGGGCTATAGTGTGTCAGCCACATCTGGGCAACCCGGGCTTCTTTCGCAAGACCTGCTGCCTCTTTCATGGTCATATGCTTGTACTCCCTTGCCTTTGCTTCTTTTTCCGGTTCTCCATACATACCTTCACATATAAATAAATCCGAACCTGCCGCATGTTCAGCTATGGAAACCACTGGTCTGGTATCGGTACAGTAAGTTACTTTAATTCCTTTTCTGGCGGGTCCTAAAACCATATCCGGAGTATACGTAATTCCGTCAGCTTCCATCACCTGACCCTTCTGCAGCGGATTCCACAATTTCAATGGGATATTCAATGCTTTTGCTTTCTCAGCGTCAAACTTTCCATTTCTCATAATTTCTATCGTATACCCATAGCAAAGTACATTGTGATTCACGCGAAAGGCCTGAATATGATATCCCTTAACTTGAAATGACTGCTCCGTCCCGGTAATTTCATGACACTCTATTGGAAATGGAAGTTCCGGTGCTATTACTCTCAGTGCAGATACCACCCGTTCTAATCCTTTCGGACCAATTAATATCAATGGTTCTTCTCTCTGAGCATTGCCCATAGTCAATAACAATCCAGGGAGACCACTAATATGATCCGCATGATAATGGGTAAAACAAATCACATCAATCGGTTTAAATGACCACCCTGCCTGTTTCACAGCTATCTGGGTTCCCTCTCCACAGTCAATCATCAGACTGCTCCCGTTATAACGGGTCATAAGAGAAGTCAGCCACCGCTTTGGCAGCGGCATCATACCTCCAGTTCCCAATAAACATACATCTAACATCCGGTACCATCCTTTTTATCTTTATTCTTGTCTCAATTCTATATTTCAATTTTTTATTTCAATTTCTATATTTTAACTTCACATTTTTCTATATTATCATAGTCATTGGATAACAATGCTAATCTTTTATACATCTGTACCCATTATTTCCGTCTCCATTTCTACCTCTACCGGTATAAGAAACTGTTCTACCAGCTTATCATAGCATGCTTCACACAGATGAAAACTATGGTTTTCTCCGTCTTTTTCAGAAAAATATCCCCATTGCTGATGCACACTGCACACCCCTTCATGGAAATATCCATTCTTCATCTTCAGCTGTTTTCCACACTGATTACAGTATATCTTTTCCTTTGTCATAATTGCCATCCTCCTTGTAACTACAGGTTTATACGGCTGCAAATGTACAAAACTCATGTTTTTTCATGCTGCTTTTTCGTACACCTGCTTATTATATAGAAGAATCTCCTGCATTTCCAGTGGAAATGTTTTGCAAAATTGACAATTGTCTGGATATCTAATACTGTCACTCCATATAACTTTCACACACTCTCAAAGAGCCCTGGTCATCAAAACAGCATCTTCCTTTGGATCCTCATAGTAATTTTTGCGAAGACCATCCGCAGCAAATCCCATATGTTCATACAGTGTAATTGCTCTTTTATTGCTGGCGCGGACTTCAAGATGCATAAGGGTTACCCCTTCTTTTTTACATTCTATGCAAAGTTGTTCCATAAGTTTTTTGCCGATTCCCTGACCCCAAAAGGATTTCTCCACAGATACATTCGTCACTTCGCTTTCTCCGGAGATAAGAAGGGCTCCGCAATATCCACAGATTTTCTGTTCCTCTTCTGCCACCAGAAAAACTGCATCACTTCGTATCAGATATGTAAAATACCCTGTCTCTGTCCATGGTCTGGAAAAATTAGCGTTTTCAATAGGCATGACTTGTTCTAAGTCATCGATTTCCATTCTTCTGATTGTAATCATATTTTATTTAGCCTGTTCCTTCTTCAATTTTTCTGCACGTTCCCGCTCTGCCTGGGATACACGAAGATAGTCCGGCTGATGTTCCATAGCTGTCTCTGTCTTCCCTTCCTGATAGTAACGGCATCCCAAAACAGCCACTGCACCGGCGCGCTGTTTATTGACATGGGCTGGTGCAAAAGAATAATCTATCGTTATTAATGCAGCAAGTTTTTCTTTGTAAACCGGTACGCCGTCTCCCAGGAATATCACCGGCTCACCCAGGCGGTTTAATTCTTCTGCCAGTTCTTCCACCGGCAGAGCACACTGTTCTTTTCTTGTGACCAGTTCCTGATTCACATACTCATATAACCCGGTATATACCTGTGAACGTCTGGCATCCATAATCGGACAGATGATTCCCTCTGCATTATACAGATTATAAGCAAGGGCTTCTACCGTAGGAATATGTATCAATGGTTTCTTAAGAGCAAGACCCAGACCTTTTGCAGTAGCAGAACCAATGCGCAATCCCGTGAAGGATCCCGGTCCTGCTGCCACCGCTATGGCATCAATGGTATCCAAATCCAGTTCTATCATCTGCGCCACCACATCCAGCATGGGTAAAAGTGTCTGGGAATGGGTTTTCTTATAATTTACTGTGTATTCACCCAGCATATTATCATCTTCCACGATAGCTACAGAAGCCACCAGTCCCGAACTGTCCAAACCTAATATTTTCATAATGTTTCCATCCCTTCTATGGTTATTCTTCGATAATCAAATCCTTTTTCCAAATCTTTTTCTATCGTGATGTGAATGACATCCTCCGGCAGTATCTCTTCTATAAGATTGCCCCACTCAATAAGGCAGATTCCATTTCCAAAGAAATAATCATCATAACCTATCTCCTCCATCTCTTCGATATCGCCGATGCGATAGACATCAAAGTGATAAAACGGCATACGTCCTTCTTCGTATTCCTGAATAATGGTAAATGTAGGGCTGCTGATTGGCTCTGTAATCTCTAAACCAGCTGCCACTCCCTGAGTAAATACCGTTTTCCCTACACCGAGATCTCCCACCAGCGTATATACCTGTCCAGGCTTTGCAGCCTGTCCCAGCCTTTTTCCCATATCAAATGTCTCTTCTGCAGAATATGTCTCTCTTATCATAATCTAATTCTCACTTTTCCATTTACTGCGTGTTTTCTAAGCATCTCTACAATCGCTTCGCAATCCTGACCCATATCTTTCTTCGGCCACAAAAATGCATTGGCCTTGGACAGATAGACTAACAGACAGCTGTTTCCTGCTATCGCCTTTGTGATTTCTTCCCACTTCACAAAGCCTTTTCGCTCCATCTGATTAATCGTAATTCCATCCTCCCCGATTTCATAGGTTACAGGGAAGCGATAAGCCGGAACTGTTTTCATTTGCTTTTTAGCCTGGTAGAATAATAATGCCGGCATATATACAAAAGCAATTAGTCCCAGAAATAAATAACACATACTGATAGGCAGACTAACCTCTCCCCAGGAAGTAACCCCCAGTATAATCGCCACGACACCGGCAAGTATGCTAAACCACCCCGCGAAGGTTCTGTAGGTATGCGTAAGCAAAAAATCATATACATTCGCAGCTGTAATCTGTGCACTGAATTTGTATCTCATATCGTATCCTCTTTCTAAAACAGGCCCTCTGCCTGTGCAATACCGTCTATTGTAGCACAAGAACAGGATTCTTACAATTGTGCTTGCACCTTTTTACTATTCCTATTATACTATATCTGTTAGGAATTAAAACAAGCAAATAAAGGAGTATTAATTATGCCAAACCCAATTATTACAATTACAATGGAAAACGGCGACGTTATGAAAGCTGAATTATATCCAGAAATCGCCCCAAACACTGTAAACAATTTTATCAGCCTGATCAAGCATGGTTTCTATGATGGATTGATTTTCCACAGAGTCATCAACGGATTCATGATCCAAGGCGGATGTCCTGACGGAACCGGAATGGGCGGCCCAGGATATCAGATCAAAGGTGAATTCAGCCAGAATGGTTTCCGCAATGATCTGGCACATACACCAGGTGTTTTATCTATGGCGCGTGCTATGCATCCCGATTCTGCAGGTTCTCAGTTCTTCATCATGCATAAGAACTCTCCTCATTTAGATGGATCTTATGCTGCATTCGGTAAAGTTACCGAAGGATTAGACATCGTTAATAAAATCGCAGAAACTGAGACAGACTACAGTGATCGCCCATTAGATGAGCAGAAAATTGCAACTGTCACAGTAGATACTTTCGGTGTAGAATATCCGGAACCTGAAAAATGCTAGTATTACCTTTCAAAACATATCCTCTGCATATGCAGGAATAGGTTTTAAAAGTATTGTTCTAGCCTGCAAAGGTAAGAACTTCACCATCTAATATGGTAAACATAAGTTCCTCGTTTTCTTCCATAACTGCCTGACCGCTTGTGACTTCTGTCACTTCTTTTCGGAAAGTTTCCAGTTGTGGGCAGGGTACGAGGACTTTTAATGTGACCACCTCTGTATACTGCGAGTCCATCGTGGGAATCTTCTTCTGTCCCAAAAGATATTGTATCTTCCCAATCCCTGTATAATCTGTCTGGATTTTCAAAATCATACCATGCTGTTTTTCAATCACCTGACTATTTAACAAGCCTTCAGATACTGCTTGCGAATAAGCACGCACCAGACCACCCGTTCCCAAAAGTACGCCTCCAAAATAGCGGGTCACAACTACTGCCACATTGTGCAGTTCTTCTCCCAGCAGTACATCCAACATTGGCTTTCCTGCTGTTCCCTGGGGTTCTCCATCATCACTGCAGCGCATAATCTCCTGTCTTTCTCCCAGGACATAGGCAAAACAGTTATGTCTTGCATTCCAGTACTTTTTCTTCATCTCTTCGATAAAAGCCAGCGCCTCTTCCTCTTTTTCCACGGGACGTACGGTCGCTATAAAGCGGGACTTTTTCTCGACAATTTCTCCCTCGCCGCCCTTATATACAGTTCTATATTTTTCTATCATTCTCTTCTCCATATTTTAATTTGCTTACTCAAGTATAACTGATTCTGAATAATCTGTGAAGTTTTTATTTAGGGGTTTCTTTCAATTTTTGAATTTGCTATAATGGATGGGTAAAGGAGGTCTAACTTATGAATTTTGGCAGAAAAAGCACTGCCGATAAACGAAAGACTCTCTCCGAGTCCAAAGATATGGAAAAAAAGATTGGAGTTGGGACAATCCGAACTCTTTTTATTGTATTTATTTCCATAGGTGTTATCGGTTTTTGTGCAGTGTTTGGCGTAGTGAGGGGAATCATCGATGATGCACCTGACATCAGCGAAGTCAACATTGTACCGAGTGGTTATGCAACTTATATCTATGATATCGATGGCAATCAATTACAAAAGCTAAATGCACCAAGTGCTAATCGTATCTCAGTTTCACTATCAGATATACCGGTTGCCCTGCAGCACGCAGTGGTTGCCGTAGAGGATGAACGTTTTTATGTTCACAATGGAATTGATCCTCGTGGTATCGTAAGAGCATTTTTCGTAGGCGTCCGTAATGGATTCCATTTTTCCGAAGGTGCCAGTACCATTACCCAGCAGCTTTTAAAAAACAATGTATTTACAGACTGGACCAGTGAATCTACTCTGGTGGAGCGATTAAAGCGTAAATTCCAGGAGCAGTATCTGGCTGTAGCATTGGAAAAGGAATTAACAGCCCAGGGGTCAGATGCCAAGGAGATTATCCTGGAAAATTATCTGAATACCATCAATCTGGGGGCCGGATGTTATGGCGTTCAGGCTGCTGCTCAGCGTTATTTTAATAAGAATGTACAGGATCTGACATTAAGCGAATGCAGCGTAATTGCAGGAATTACCCAGAATCCTTCCGCATTTAATCCAATCACACATCCGGATAAGAATGCAACCCGAAGGACAAAAGTACTTTCCGATATGCTCTCTCAGGGCTATATCACCCAACAGGAATACGATGAATGCCAGGCGGATAATGTATACGAGCGTATCGCAGCCGCAAGTGCAATCACATCAGAAGAGACGGTGTATTCTTACTTTATCGATGAATTGACCTCTCAGATTGTAAATGATTTACAGGCGCAAAAGGGCTATACACAAGAGCAGGCATATCAGGCACTTTATAGTGGAGGCTTACAGATTTATACTACACAGGATCCTAATATACAGGCTATCTGTGATGAGGAATATCAGAATCCTGATAATTTTCCTTCCACAGTGGAATATTCTATCGACTGGGCATTGACCATTACAAAAGCAGATGGGACACAGCAAAACTACAGTAAAGAGATGATGCGCAACTATTTCCAACAGACGGACCCTACCTTCGATTTGGTTTTTTCTTCACCTGAAGAAGCACAGGGATATATCGATGCATACAAAACTGCTTTACTTGGCGCCGGTGACAGTATTCTGGCTGAACGGCTTAGTTTTTCTCCAGAGCCACAGTCATCCATTGTTGTCATGGATCAGAGTACCGGATATGTCAAGGCAATCGTCGGTGGCCGCGGTGAAAAAACTGCCAGTCTCACTTTAAACAGAGCAACTGATACCGACAGACAGCCTGGTTCCACTTTTAAAGTTCTCGCTGCATATGCGCCAGCTATTGACCTGGGGCTTATGGATTTATCTACAATCATCAAAGATGAGCCATATAATTATGAGACAGGACGTCCTGTCAGGAACTGGCTGACCAACACCTATCAAGGCGATGTAACCGTTCGTTTTGCTATTAATAATTCTATCAATGTGGCTGCTGTTAAGACCATTACTGAGGTTACTCCGCAGACTGCATTTGAGTATTTGAAGAATATGGGATTCACAACTTTGGTTGATTCCAAGGAAATATATAACAGCCTTACCGGCCGAAACGAAGTTTTCTCTGATATCAATCAGCCACTGGCACTCGGTGGTTTAACTTACGGTGTTACCAACCTGGAATTAACTGCTGCCTATGCCATGATTGCAAATGGCGGCAAATATATCAAACCGATCTTCTATACGAAGATTCTCGACAAAGACGGTAATGTATTAGTGGATAATACTTCTTCTTCAACTACAGTATTAAAAGAGAGTACCGCCTATCTGCTCACCAGTGCTATGGAAACAGTTGTAACAGACGGTACCGGTAGTGCATTGGCCTTAGATAACATGCCTGTGGCAGGTAAAACAGGTACAACTTCCAGCTATAATGACGTATGGTTCGCAGGTTTTACTCCCTATTATACTGCTACCGTATGGGCAGGTTATGACAATAACGAGAAACTAACCGATACTAACTATCACAAAGTACTCTGGAAAAAGATTATGACACGTATTCATGAAAATCTTCCGACTACCGATTTCCAGGTGCCTGCCAGTGTAGAACGGGCTACTATCTGCAGAGACAGTGGTTTACTGGCAACCTCTGGCTGCGACAGCATAACCGAATACTTCGAAAGAGATAAGGTGCCTACCCAGAGGTGCGACGGACACTATAGCTGGCGTCCATCTCCATCCTATGATGACAGCGACAGTTCCTCTGATGATTCTTCTGATGAGGATAATGATACTTCTTCCAGTGAAGATACATCTTCTGAAGATACCGGTGGTGATACTACCGGCGGTGAATCCACAGAAGGCGGTACCGGAAATGGCGGTGGTGCGGAAGAAGCACCTACAGAGGGCGGTGGCGAAGTCACCGACAATACTGCCGGATAGCCTTAAATAAAAGCGACTGAAATAAAAAGTTGAAACAAAAAGTAATTTTCTATAAATTAGGGGTTGACTTTTTGTGTATTATTTTGTATTATTATAACAGTTCAAGAAACAAACTAATTGAATAAATAAAAAAGCTTACCAACAAAGACGTTGTTCATCCCAGAGCAACGTCTTTTTTCATACCCAATACCTGGGGGCCAGGCCCCCATTTCTCCCAAATTTTTCATTTTTAATCCAGAATAGGACGCCATATCGGCGTCCTATTCTTATATCTTTTAATACTCTTTTTCTTTTCTCATTTCCATGTTTATATTATTTGAAAACTTCTTTACTGTATTCAGCAATTTCCTCGCTTAATGCCTCATATACTCCCGGGAAAGTACTCATTGCAAGTCCCTGGGATGCATTTGGAATAAAGGAGAATTTGCCATTCTCATCACAGGCACGTCTTACTTCTCGGCGGATAGTTTCACGATCCCATCCCGGATAATCAACTTTTGCACTGTCAATTCCACCCATGAAAGTGATCTTGTCGCCATACTTTTTAATCAATTCAGGGATATTATTAGAGCACATAACTCCCTGCCAGATGTTTACGCCCATATCGATCATGTATGGAACTAAGGTAGCCGCATAAGAATCGGAGTGATGTACCACCAGTTCCACACCATGATCATGGTAATATCCATAAATGTTCTTGTAAGCATCAAAATAAAATTCTTCAAACATTTCCGGTTTCATGAATGTAGAATTCTGGCTGCCCCAGTCATCATGATGAAAGATTGCATTCGGTTTGATATGTGTGCAGATTCCTTCCGCAAGTTTCATCTCCCATTCTTCCAGATATTTGATTAATTCTTTCATCTCATCAGGATACATATAGAAATTCATCAAAGTATTCTGGATTTCTCCCAGATGATGACACTGTTCGAATAACCCGGGTGCAACAAAGGTAGTCACATATTGATCTTTTCTATCTACTGACTCTGCTTCTTTGATAAATGGTTCCCACTCAGCATCTGCAAAATCCAGACCTGGTGCTTTTACGTAATCTTTCCAGTGTTCAATATCCTTGATAACGATAGTATCCGGTTTGTGTACCGGGAAACCTCCAGGAGTACCTTCTGGCCAGGAATTTGTAACACCCCAGGCATTTACTACATTCTCCTGCTTGTAATCCGGTTTTGGATTATGGAGCATAAATGGATGAAACATCATATGCATAAATTCATACTGGTTTACAAAACGATCAGGATTTCCTCCACGCATGGTTTCTAATAGATTCTCTCTTTTTGTTAACATATACTTTACCGCCCTTCTTTTACTGGATAGTTTTCAAGAAAAAAGCCCGCAGCAAACCGTGACAAAGCTTGTAAGCCGTCTGTACTGGTATGCTGGGGCATTTTATTCACATATTAAAAGCTGTTGTGACTGACCGGACAACTTCCCTCCACGAAAGCTGTACGGTTTTTCACTACACTTTTAGGATTTAAAATTTTGTAAATTAAGCAGCTAATTCTTTTGCTTTCTTAGCAGCAGATGCAGCATCTACTGTATAAGCATCAGCGCCGATTTCATCAGCAAATTCCTGAGTAATAGGAGCTCCGCCTACCATTACTTTAACATTGCTTCTGAATGAAGCTTCATTGATAGCAGCTACAGTTTCTTTCAAAGAAGGCATTGTGGTTGTTAACAGTGCTGAGCAAGCTACGATCTTTGTATCTGGGTTAGCTTCTACTGCTTCGATGAATTTTTCCTTAGGAACGTCTACGCCAAGGTCGATTACTTCGAATCCAGCACTTTCAATCATCATAGCAACAAGGTTTTTACCGATATCATGTAAGTCACCTGCTACAGTTCCGATGATAACTTTTCCAGCTGCTCCAGCTGCTCCAGCTGCAAGATGTGGTTTTAATACATCTACTCCACCTTTCATAGCACGAGCTGCGATTAACATCTCAGGAACGAAGATTTCACCAGTAGAGAATTTAGCTCCAACTGAATCCATAGCTTTGATCATACCTTCATTTAAGATTTCCTGTGGATCATCACCAGCATCGATAGCTGCCTGAACGATTCCGGGAACTAATTTTACTTTACCTTTTTCTACTGCTTCGAATACTTCATTAATTTTTGACATAATACTTGTCCTCCTTGAACATTATAATAGTTTTTTATTAAATCAGATTATGAAATCTGACAGGTTCTTTATTTATATTGTTTCTAATTATTTAGGCTGTACACTGAACAGTCCATCACGATATGCACCTATGTATTCCATACAATAGAAGTCATTTCCTAACAATGCTTCTGTTGCATAAATAAGACCAATCATGTCTTTGTTCGTCGGATCTAAGATTGCACTGTCTAATCCTGCGTTCATAGCCAGAACAGTAAATCCTAAGTTGATTAACTTACGAACTGGTAAGTTGAAGGAAATATTACTTACTGCTGCTGTAATATGGATATCCGGATACTGTTTACGGATACTGCTGATTACTTCTACGTTCATTGCAATTCCGTCTTCTGAAGTACAGAGCATCTCAACCAATGGGTCAATATGAATACGGCTTGGAGCAATACCATACTGTTTTGCTTTTGCCATAATATCATCAAATACTTTCAAACGATCTGCTGCTGATTTTGGGATTCCGCTGTCATCACATAACAGAGCGATTACCTGCCAGTCTGAATCTGCAATAGCCGGGAATATTCTGTCAATCTTATCACCTTCCATAGATACGGAATTGATAATTCCAGGTTTCTTACAGCACTGGTATGTCTCTAAGATTGCATCTACACTTGGGCTGTCTACTGAGATTGGTGTATCAGTTACTTCCTGAATACAGTCAATCATCCATTTGAGGGTTTCTACCTCATTCTGCTCTACCGATGCGCAACAGTCGATAAATGTTGCATTAGCTGCTGTCTGCAGTTTTGCACGGTTTTTAATAAATTCTGCATCTCTTGCCTCGATTGCTTTTGCAACAACCGGAATGGAACCATTAATTTTTTCTCCAATAATTATCATGTTTTTATTACCTCCATAATGTTTCTCTACCCCATGCAGATAGTATACCATAAAGTTTTTTTTTGCAAAAGGCACGAATAGGTTGACATTTAGTCGGAGTTTTCATACAATATGTAGGATAGAAGGGAGTTGTGTAAAATGAAATTAAGCGCAGCGTATATTTTATATAAATTAAGCAAACAGATTTCTCTCAAAGGGCCGCAGGAACCCTGCCAGGATGCCAACCTGGAATCCCCTGTATTTACAACAGATTTTTCACATTTAAAAGATGGCGGTATTTATTTTTACACAGAAAGTGCAACGATTTCCAAGGAATTTCAATTTCCGAAAAATCTTTTGGTATTCTGTCTGAAGGGTCAAAAACCAGAAGCTTCTTTCCCTAAAGAGGCTTTAGTTTTCCTGGAAGACGATACGAATTTGGTCACTTTGTACAATTTATTGCATTCAATTTTTAGCACTATTACTAAATGGCAGGAATCAATTATGGAAAGCAGACTAAATGGCGAGTCTATCCAGCAGCTGCTGACGCTTTCCTCTCCTGTCTTTGAAAATTCGCTTGTGGTCATCGGTATGGATTTTACAGTGGTTGCTGCCCAGCTTTTTGCTAACCAGATGTATCATGAAGCGGTCTTTGGTTCTTCTGATGAAACCTACAAATATGTGACGGAGTTAAAGAAAGACGAATTGTATAATGCCGTTCGTGAAAAAGATGGCTTTTTCTATTATCCCGGCAGTATTACCGGGATGGCCTCTCTGTGTGTAAACATAAAAAAGTTTGGCAAAACTACACATCGTCTTATGATGCTTGAGGATTTGACTCCTATTGATTCCTGTTATGGATTCTTATTAGAAGAACTGGCTAAGATGATAAATCATGCATTTTCGCACAATGCCATTCATCGTACTGCCAAGGATATGACTCTTCACTCCATTGTTCAGACATTGCTCACAGACAGAACCGCCGATTATGTCACAGTTAGTCAGAAACTGGATACCATGGGCTGGTATTCCCGCCATGAATATGGCTGTATCGTACTTCAGACTACCTATATGGATCAGGAAAACCTTACCGCAAAAGCAACCTGTAACTATCTGGAAAACATCATTCCTCATTCCTGTGCTTTAGTTCATGAAGAAAACATTGTAATCTTCATTAACTACACACTTTCTCAGGCAGAACTGGCGGGGCTTAATGTATCAGAAAAAATCATATATTTCATACGCGACAGTCTTATGAAAGCCGGTTACAGCCGGGTAATGGTAGGGCATCTGAATCTGCGCCGTCAGTATGTTCAGGCAAAAATCGCACTGGATCTTGGCAATCGAAAGAATCCTTCCAAATGGATTCACCGTTTTAATGAGATTTCTTTTGATTACATATTAGAACAGTCTACGCGGAAACTCCCCGGCTATATGATCAGTCATGAGAAGCTTTTGAAATTAAAAGTTATGGACGAAAATAATGATACCGACTATATGCAGACCCTGGGGTTATATCTGGACAATCATCTGAACGCAGTCAAAACTGCCCGTGAGCTCTTTATTCACCGGAGTACCTTCCTGTATCGTCTGGACAAGATTAAGGAAGTTCTGGATACGAATTTCGAGGATCCTAATGAGGTGCTGTATCTGATGTTGTCGTTTCGGTTTATACGATTGGAGGAGACAGACTCCGATGGGAGGTTTTAGAAAATGAAAGGGTGAAGGGGGGAATGGGGAGGCGGACGCAGGAGGAGAAAAGAGAAACTTTTAAAAGCTGAAACCGTTTTTGACAGCTTTGAAAAGTTTCTCTTTTCTCCTCCTGCTGGTTTTCTCAAGGGGTGGGATTCACCTTTTATTGAAAAGTAACTTAGCGAGGGGTGGCGACTGGATTTGTTTTGGGTGGCGTGGAAAGATATGAATGGCTTAATGTTCTATAAAATATTTCTCTTTAGCTTTCCCTACTCCAGCAGGAAGCAGCTGGTGTAGGCTATGGTGCAGTTGCCATAGTAGTATTTCATATTGTTGGACTGACAGACATCGCTTACTACCAGTCCGTAGGCTTCCATGGATGATATGATTTTGTCCGGGAAGCGGCATGGGTTATCAGGGTAGGTGCACTCTTTGCAGTTTGTGCAGCAGCCTGAACCCATGGTTAACAGGTTTGGATAGCTTTCCAGCAGGATATCGCGCAGTTTTAACAGATGTTCTTTCTGGAGGCGTTCGGTTTCCATCATAGTTTCCACGTCCATGGTGTCTTCGAGCTGTCCTACGGTCTGAACGATCAGGCCGCTGTGATACTTGTCTACCTTTGCCTGAAGTTCTTCTAATTCTCCGCATCCTGGCGGGCAGGACCAGCGTTTATCGTACATGCCACAGGTGTTGGCTTTACACATGTCTCTTACTTCCTGACGCAGTACCAGTGTACTGGCGTCTAAGTGTCCTGCTTCGGTAAAACCTGCTTCTTTTGCTTTTGCTATTAGTTCTTCTGTTCCCATATTTTCTTCCCTTCTGGCTGTTTATGACAGTTCTTCTTTTATGAATCCCATCTCTTCTACGAATATTTCCTGGAATTCCATGGATGCTGCAAGCTCTACAAATTCTACATGTTCTACCAGGCGGTCTGCTTTTTCAAATTCTTTGTGATCTAAAATTGCTACCTTAGCCCCCACACCGGCAGCATTTCCTATGTTGGAGATTCGCGATCTCAATTGTCTTGGTAAAAGCCCGATGTAGCATGCACTGTCCGGGTTCATGTAATTGCCAAATGCTCCGGCGATTAATATTTCTTCGATATCATCCACCTGAATTCCCATTTCTTTGCACAAAATTCGCATGCCGGCTGCCATAGCACCTTTGGCCAACTGTACTTCGCGGATATCCTGTTGGGTTAAATAGACATCTTTGCTTATGTATAAAGGTTTTCCATCATTTTCTATACGGCCGGTTTCCATGATTTCATCCCGTTCCAGCAGTACTCTCACGGCGTCCATCAGGCCGGAACCACAGATTCCTATTGGTTCTTTGTCCCCTATTACGGAATAGGTAATCTCGTCTCCATTATAGACGTGGTCTATGGCACCATCTGCGCCTCGCATACCGCAGGTAATTTTGGCACCTTCAAATGCAGGGCCAGCTGCTGTGGAAGTACAGATGAGACGATTTTTATTTCCCAAAACTATCTCTCCATTGGTTCCGATATCAATCATCAGTGTCATCTTTTCTCTCTGGTCCATCTGGCATGCCAATATACAGCCCACAGTATCTGCTCCCACGAAGCCATCAATATTGGGCAGCACCCGAAGGATACCATCTGGATGGATATGCAAATCACAGTCTGATGCTTTTACTGTCATAGATGCTTTCTGCGCTGGTTTGTATGGAGCTACTACTATGGAATGTGGGTCGATTCCCATAAAGAGATGGTGCATGCATGTGTTTCCCACCACACTTATCTGCATGATTTCTTCCACTGTGATTCCTACTTTCTCTGCCAACTGCTCAAGCAGCGTATTTAGTGTCTCTCTGATTACATCTGCGAGCTGGGTGGTATGATTAGTAAGTACATAATTACAGCGGCTGATTACATCTGCCCCAAACTGGGACTGGGGATTTAACATACTGGCTGCTGAGAGTTCTTCACCGGTATCGCCTTTTAGAAGATATCCTACAACTGACGTGGTTCCGATATCAAAAGCTGCCAGATATCCTTCCTCTCCCTCATAAGGATTTATCTGAATATCACGGTCCAGGCCCTGGGATAAGATCCTTGCACTTTTTGCCTCCTGGCGGATAAGATAAACCGACATGTCCCTGTCAACCTTTGTCTGGCAGGCTTTTACCTGGCGTGTACCCTCTGCATCCTCCACTTTCACAATACATTTATTACACTTTCCACGTCCTCCGCAGGGTGCATCTAGTGGAATTTCCAGCATTTGAGCCGCCTGCATGATAGTTGTGTCCTCCGATACTTCACAGGACTTTTGTTCTTTCGGAAATTGAATCTGATAATTCATTACGTATTTCCTCCTTAGTCTGATAATTTTACTTTATCACAAACCATGTAGGAATTCCACAGGAATTTAATTTTCTAATTCAATCAGACCAACTGTCAATACTAATTGGGTATAAAATAAGAATTCTTCATGTCCACTGTATAGGGTACATTATATAGGATACGACTCCATCAACAGTCTACATAGATTCTTATTTTTCCCGCAGAGTATTTATTTATGAATTTTTCTAATACTGAACTTCTCCCCATCCACGTCCATCAGCAACATAGAGGCCGATTCTCCTCTGTTTCCTCCTGCGCTGCCTGGATTGAGATAATAAATCCCTCTATATTGATAATTCGCATAAGTATGAGTATGTCCATATATTATGATGTCTGTATCTTCTATACGCACTGGCAAGTGAGCTAAGTTGTGTATCAATAAGAAGCGGAGATTGTTTATGTGAAAAGTAAGCATTTCCGGAAGATATGCAGCCCATTTTCCGTGATCGCAGTTTCCGCGAATCATGTATAAATGGTCTTTCCATTGTTTTAACTTCTCATAACATTTTTCTGTCCCAATATCTCCGGCATGAATAATATAGTCACATTGATTTAATGCCTGTTCAAATTCCGGATATAGGGTGCCATGGGTATCTGATAAAATTCCAATCTTCATTCTTGTCTTCACCTCATACATTTATTCGTATTTTCCATTCAAATACGCCTTGGCGTACTTGCTGCGAGCCGCTCTGCAATCCGCCGCGGTTTCTTTTAAGATAAAATATATCGACTTGCAGAAAGAAAGGATATCTACAGGCGCTAAACACACTGCAGATATCCTTCTATCATGCTATAAATATATCTCAGTTATAAATATATTTTTATATTTTCCTATCAGTCCAGTACTAATCTGGCAGCACCATAGATACCGGCATCATTACCAAGCTGTGCAAGCACTATTGGTGTATCTTTACATGCCTGGAATGCATGTTTTTGGTAATGTTTTTTGACCACATCGATAAGCGGCTGTCCTGCTCTGGATACGCCACCACCAATTACAATGATGTCTGGGTCTGTAACACAGGTAAAACAAGCCAGTGCAGTTCCAAGGAACTCGCCAAAACGCTCTACGATTCTGGCGGCCATATCATCGCCGGCTTTGTATGCATCAAACACTGATTTTGCTGATAAGTACTGCGGATTTAATTTCGTCTTTTCTTCAGGGCATTTTGCCATCTCAGCTTTCGCCAGACGTACAATACCGGTAGCAGATGCAACCTGCTCTAAGCATCCGACATTTCCACAGTTACAGCTCTCTGTCTCATCTGGATTTACCGGGGCATGGCCAATCTCTCCGCCAGCTCCATGAGTTCCAGCAACAATCTTGCCTTTCATGATGATTCCACCGCCAACGCCAGTTCCCAAAGTCACCATAATCAGATCATCATAGCCTTCGCCGCCGCCTTTCCACATCTCGCCTAAAGCCGCTACGTTCGCATCATTTCCTGCCATTGTATTAATTCCGGTCAGCTCCCAGAATTCTTTTTTCAGTTCTTTTCTTCCCCAGTGAAGATTTACCGCAACAGGAACTACCCCATGCTCGTCTACCGGTCCCGGAACGCCAAGTCCGATTCCTACGATTTCTTCTTTCTTCAATGATTTTTCTTCCATCTTTGCCAGAATGCTCTCTGCCACGTCTGGTAGAATATGGGAACCATTATCTGATGTATTGGTCTTTACCTCCCATTTATCCAGAAGTCTTCCATCAATTTGGAACAATCCACATTTAACTGTAGTTCCTCCCACATCAACTCCAAAACAGTAATTTTCCATCTTAGTCTTCCTCTCTTTTCTTATTCAGATTTGCCTGTACACGATTATATAATTCCTGAGCGGCATTATATCCCATCTTCTTCTGTCTGTGGTTAACTGCTGCAGATTCAACAATTACAGCCAGATTACGTCCCGGACGGATTGGAAGTGAATGACATACTACTTTATTTCCCAAAAATTCTGTGTATTCTTCCTGCAGGCCCAGACGGTCATATTCCTTTTCTCTGTCCCACTCTTCTAGCTTAATAACCAGGTCTATCTGCTGGGTATCTTTTACGTGCTCTACACCGAACAGAGTTTTGACATCAATAATTCCGATACCGCGAAGTTCAATAAAATGACGGGTAATATCAGGTGCTGAACCAACTAAGGTTACATCACTGACTCTTCGAATCTCTACTACATCATCACTTACCAGACGATGACCACGCTTGATCAATTCCAGCGCAGCCTCACTCTTACCGATTCCACTCTCTCCCATAATCAGGACACCTTCACCATATACATCCACTAATACACCATGAATAGAGATACAAGGTGCCAGCTGAACATTCAGCCAACGGATAATCTCTGCCATAAAGTTAGATGTTGTATCTTTTACCGAAAAAGCAGGCACTCCATACTGTCTGTTGATTTCCAGCATATCTTCTTCTGGAATCATCTCTGTTGTAAATATTACACATGGAATCTTTCCTGATACCAGGCGGGTATAGGCCTTTACACGAGCCTCTCTTTCCATCTGCTGTAGATATGTAAACTCTACATATCCGATAATCTGCACACGTGCTGCTGCAAAATGATCCAGATATCCTGCCAGCTGCAATGCCGGACGGTTAATATCCGGTACGGTAACTTCGATCTTGCTCATATCGATATCCGGTGTCAGATTCGTGAGGTTTAATTCTTCTTCAATCTTTGATAGCTTTACTGATCTTCCTAATGCGTTCATACCACTCGCCTCTTACTTTCCCATATTCTATAAAATCCAAGTGTCCTTCTTTGAAATTCACTTGATGCACTTCTTTTAGTATATCATATCTGCACTTTTCCTTCAACGAAGTTTATCCGGTTCATGAAAAAATTCATATACCTGCCGGGCACTTTTTTCATTCATGGTCGGCAGCTTTGCAAGTTCCTCTTCTGATGCATTCTTAATCTCTTCTATGGTCTGGAAACTCTTCATCAAATCTTTCCTTCTGGTCGGTCCAATTCCCGGTATATCATCCAGAATCGAGTGAATCTGATTCTTGCCGCGAAGAAGTCTGTGATACTCAATCGCAAACCTGTGAGCCTCATCCTGGATGCGGGTAATTAACTGGAATCCCTCACTTCCCTTATCAATAGGGATCTCTATATTATTAAAATACAAGCCTCTCGTACGATGGTTATCGTCCTTTACCATACCACATACTGGAATATCCAATTTCAAATTTTCTAATACTTTCAGAGCAATATTCACCTGGCCTCGTCCACCATCCATCATGATAAGATCCGGCAGACGGTCAAAACCGGCAGACTTTTCTTTGCCTCGCAAAAATCTCCTGGTTAATACTTCTTCCATGCTGGCGTAGTCATTGGGACCCTGAACGGATTTGATTTTAAATTTACGATAATCACTTCTTTTCGGTTTTCCCTTTTCATAGACTATCATGGAACCTACAGACTCAAATCCACTGATATTAGATATATCATATGCTTCCACTCTGCTTACATCCGGCAGTTCGAGCCAGTCACCAATCTGCTTCATGGCACCTATGGTTCTGCCTTCCTCACGCTTAATCTTTTCTCTATCCTGATTTAACACCAGGCGGGCATTGCGATAGGCTAACTCAACCAGTTTTTCTTTGGTTCCCTTCTTAGGAGTTTTTACATAAACTCTCTGTCCACGCTTTTTAGTCAGCCACTCTTCAATGATCTGGGCATCCTCTATTTCTTCCTGAATCAGCAGCTCCTTGGGAATAAATGGTGTTCCTGCATAAAACTGTTTTAGGAAACTGGATAATACCGTGCTCCGGTCATCTCCCTGACCGATTTTCACATAAAAATGGTCTCTTCCGATAAGCTTACCTTCGCGGACAAAAAACACCTGGACAATACCATCCTCCCGGTCCATAGCCAGCGCGACGATATCTTTGTCTTCCCCGTCACTTCCGGTGATTTTCTGTCTCTCGCCAATCTGCTTGACACTCTGTATCAAGTCCCGGTAACCAGCTGCATCTTCAAAGTTCATCTCCTCCGAAGCCTGGTACATCTTCTGTTCTAAATCAAACAGTACATTCTTGTAGTTACCATTTAAGAACTGCACTGCACCATCGATATTTTTCTTGTATTCTTCTTTCGATATATACCCCTGACAGGGAGCCTGACACTGCTTAATATGATAATACAGACATGGACGGTCTTTGCCCTCCTCTGCCGGCAGTTTACGGTTGCAGGTTCTTACATGATATAATTTTCTAATTAATTCTATGGAATCTTTTACAGCTCCTGCGCTGGTATACGGTCCATAGTATTTTGCCTGATCTTTTCTCATCCTTCTAGCAAAAAGTACCCTTGGATATTCTTCTCCAAGGGTAACTTTAATGAACGGATAACTTTTATCGTCCTTTAACATGGTATTGTACTTTGGACGATGTTCTTTGATCAGATTGCACTCTAATACTAATGCCTCCAGCTCCGAGTCTGTGATAATATACTCAAAACGGGCTATCTGCGTCACCATCTGTTCAATCTTCGGTCCCTTATTACGGCTGTGCTGAAAATATTGTCTTACCCTGTTCTTTAAGACTCTTGCCTTACCCACATAGATAATCGTATCTTTCGCATCATGCATAATATAGACGCCTGGTTTCGCAGGAAGCTTTTTTAATTCTTCCTCAATCTGAAACATAGTTTTATTCCTCTATATTTATTTTTTAAGTACACCCTGGCATACTTGCTGCAAACGGCTCATCTGATATTACATCTGATCCATATGCTGAGAACTCTGCTGTTCTTCTACAGACGGTTTCTTTGGTTCCTGTATCTCAGGCTGTTGTTCCTGTGGTACAGATATCTGCTGTTCCTGCTCAATAGTCGTCTGTGGCTGAATCTCTGGTTTTAATCTCTGTTCTGCCGGAGTCTCCGGATTTACTTCGGACTGCGCCGGAGCTTCTACCTTTACTTCGGGCTGCACCGGAGCTTCTATTTTTACTTCAGGCTGCAATGGTTTGTCCAGATTTTCAGAAGGCTTTGCTGTGATGTTGTCCTCAATTTTCTGCTTCTCATCCTCCGGTTCCGGAATCCCCTTTACCTGGCGGTAAATCTTCATAAATTCCTTACCGGTGATTGTCTCTTTCTGAATCAGGAAGTCTGCAATCTTATCCATAGCTTCTCTGTTGTCACTGAGAAGTCTCTTTGCTTCTTCATAAGATTTTCTTAACAGTTCCATAACCTCATGGTCTATCTCTGTTGCAGTAGCATCTCCACAGTTAAGTACTGCTCTTCCATCTAAGTACTGATTCTGCTGGCTTGCCAGTCCCATCAGACCGAAGCGTTCTGACATACCATATTGAGTAATCATAGCTCTCGCTATAGAAGTTGCTCTCTCAATATCATTGGATGCGCCTGTAGTTACTGTATCGAAGACTATCTCCTCAGCTGCACGTCCGCCTAAAAGACCGACTAACATAGCTTCCAATTCTTTCTTGCTGTTTAAGTACTTCTCTTCTTCCGGAACCTGCATGACATATCCTAACGCTCCCATAGTACGAGGTACGATAGTAATCTTCTGCACTGGTTCTGCGTCCTTTTGCAGTGCGCTTAAGAGGGCATGTCCTACTTCATGATAAGAGACTATCTTTCTCTCTTCCTGACTTAAGACACGGTCTTTCTTCTCTTTACCAACTAATACAACTTCTACTGCTTCCTGCAAATCAGCCTGGGCTACTGCCATACGTCCATGTTTGACTGCAAGAATCGCTGCCTCATTAATCATGTTCGCCAAATCAGAACCTACCGCACCGGAAGTTGATAATGCAATAGCTTCCAAGTCAACCGTTTCATCTAAATTTACATCTTTCGCATGGACTTTTAAAATATTGATACGGCCTTTTAAGTCTGGTCTGTCAACAATTACCCGTCGGTCAAAACGTCCTGGTCTTAACAATGCCGGATCTAATACTTCCGGTCTGTTTGTGGCAGCCAGAATCAAAAGTCCCTTGGAGGTATCAAATCCATCCATCTCAGCTAATAACTGATTTAATGTCTGCTCACGCTCATCATTACCGCCGCCATACTTGCCGCTGTCACGGCTTTTACCAATTGCATCAATCTCATCGATGAAGATGATGCATGGTGCATTCTTCTTTGCTTCCTCGAACAAATCTCTGACACGGGAAGCACCTACACCAACGAACATTTCCACAAAGTCAGAACCTGACAGAGAGAAAAATGGCACATGTGCCTCTCCTGCAACTGCCTTGGCAAGCAGTGTCTTACCTGTTCCAGGAGGGCCTACTAAAAGAGCTCCTTTAGGTAATTTAGCTCCGATTTTTGTATATTTCCCCGGGTTGTGAAGAAAATCCACACACTCCTGAAGTGATTCTTTCGCTTCATCCTCACCAGCAACATCCTGGAAAGTGATACCGGTTTCTTTCTGTACATAAGCTTTTGCCTTACTCTTGCCTACACCACCCATCATGCCGCCACCTTTATTCATACGCTTCATGATGAAATTCATACCGATTATCAGTATTACAAACGGAATTAAAAAGCTTAAAATCGTGGACAGGAACGTAGCCGTCATATCCGGTGGTTCTTTGCTGAACTTGATTCCTGTTCCTTCTAATCTCTTAGTTAAAGCAGTTTCATCCTCAGCCATAGTCGTGTAATAGGTCTGTTCCACATACTTGTTAGTCTGTTTCTTCGGAGTAATAGTTAATTCTCCGTCTTTCATGGTTACACTTTCTATCTCTTCATGCTCCACCATGGTGATGAACTCATCGTAAGTAACCTCACTGGAAGTGGTTCGATTCATCAAATTGCTGAAAAAGCTCATGCATAATAAGCTGACCAGCAGACAAACCAGGAACACCAGCAATGACTGACGATTCTTCGGTCCATTGTCCTGTGGTTTTTTGTTGTTATTTTGATTTTGGTCCATATATGTCCTCCTTGCGTTATCTTCTATATTATAAAGATAGTTGATTCAGAAATCAACCAAAACAAACCGAAAAAAAGAATACTTTTCTAAAACTTTTCTAAAATTCATATTTTTTATCAATAAGCATAGATTTTCCCCTGTTTTAGTGGCGTAATTCTATGGTTTTGTAGTATACTATGCCTAGAACAAAAGGACAAAGGACAAGGGACAAAGATATGAAAATAGGATTTGATAACGAGAAATATTTATCTATGCAGTCTGCACATATTGCAGAACGCATCAACCAGTTTGACAACAAACTGTATCTGGAATTTGGCGGTAAATTATTTGATGATTATCACGCCTCCAGAGTACTTCCGGGCTTTGCACCGGACAGTAAGCTGCGCATGCTTATGCAGCTGGCCGACCAGGCAGAGATTGTAATCGTCATCAGTGCCAAGGACATTGAGAAAAATAAGGTACGCGGAGATTTAGGTATCACCTATGATTCTGACGTACTGCGCCTGCGGGAAGTATTCCAGGAAAAGGGACTTTATGTTGGAAGCGTAGTCATCACTCAGTTCTCGGGGCAGAACAGTGCGACACTCTTTAAGAGCCGTCTGGAAAAACTGGGCGTAAAGGTTTATGTTCACTACAATATCGAGGGCTATCCAAGCAATCTGCAGTTAATCGTCAGCGATGAAGGTTATGGACGCAATGATTATATTGAAACCACCAGGCCTTTAGTTGTCATCACAGCTCCGGGACCTGGAAGCGGTAAGATGGCAACCTGCCTGTCTCAGTTATATCATGAACATAAGCGTGGTGTACGCGCAGGATATGCCAAATTCGAGACATTTCCAATCTGGAATATTCCTCTGAAGCATCCGGTTAATTTAGCTTACGAGGCGGCTACCGCTGATTTAAATGATGTGAATATGATTGATCCTTTCCATCTGGAAGCATATGGTGAAACAACCGTCAACTATAACCGTGATGTAGAGATTTTTCCTGTATTAAACGCTATGTTTGAGCGCATCTGCGGAGAAAGTCCTTACAAATCACCTACTGATATGGGTGTAAATATGGCCGGTAACTGTATTATTGATGATTCCATCTGCCGTGAAGCTTCTAATCAGGAAATCATCCGCCGATATTACCAGGCTTTAGACGGGCTTCTTGATGGTACCCGCCTGGAAGAAGAAGCATATAAGATAGAACTTATCATGGAGCAGGCACACATTTCTCCAAAAAACCGCACCGTCATTGCTGCTGCCTTAGACACTGCTAAAGAGACCGGTTTCCCGGCTGCAGCACTGGAATTGGAAGATGGCCGTATGATTACCGGCAAGACTTCGGATCTCTTAGGTGCATCTGCTGCACTGCTGTTAAATGCATTAAAAGAACTTGGCGGTATTCCTCATGATGTACATGTCATCGCGCCTGAGGCAATCGAACCGATTCAGCGCCTAAAGACATCTTATCTTGGAAGCAGTAATCCAAGACTCCACACGGACGAAGTACTGATTGCGCTGTCCATGAGTGCGGTATCTTCTAAAGAGGCACAGACAGCATTGGCTCAGCTTCCCAAATTAGCACATTGTCAGGCCCATGCATCAGTTATGCTCTCCCAGGTAGATTTACGGACATTTAAAAAATTATCTGTTCAGCTTACCTGTGAACCAGTATATGAAAATAAGCGAATTTTTAACTAGACATTTTCCTTATTTTATCTTATTCTATATAAGTAATTAATATTGTTGGAAACCAAGGAAGGTTTCGAAATAATCATGAAAATTATTTCATGATTATTTTGAAATACCTCTTTGCTTTTTTATGAAAATAGTGTATAATAGATTCTTGTTTTTAAAATTCAAACACACAGGAGGAATGAAAGAAATGGCTGTTAAGTATGTATTTGTAACCGGTGGTGTTGTATCCGGTCTTGGCAAGGGAATTACTGCTGCTTCCTTAGGACGTCTATTAAAAGCACGTGGCTATAAAGTCACCATGCAGAAATTTGATCCTTATATTAATATTGACCCTGGTACTATGAATCCAATCCAGCATGGTGAAGTTTTTGTTACCGATGATGGAGCAGAAACTGACTTGGATTTAGGACATTATGAGCGTTTTATCGATGAGAGTCTGAATCAGAACTCCAACGTTACCACAGGTAAAATCTACTGGTCTGTTCTGCAGAAAGAACGTCGTGGTGACTATGGCGGAGGTACTGTTCAGGTTATCCCTCATATTACCAACGAAATCAAAAGCCGTTTCTTCCGTGACTTTACTTCCAAGGATACCCGCATCGCTATCATCGAGGTAGGCGGTACCGTAGGAGATATAGAGAGTCAGCCTTTCTTAGAGGCGATTCGTCAGTTTCAGCACAATGTAGGACGGGAGAATGCAATTCTCATCCATGTTACCTTAATCCCTTATCTGAAAGCTTCCGGAGAGATGAAGACTAAACCTACCCAGGCAAGCGTAAAAGAACTGCAGGGAATGGGTATTCAGCCGGATATTATCGTATGTCGTTCTGAATTGCCATTAGATCAGGGAATCAAAGATAAGATTGCTCTGTTTTGTAATGTGCCAAATAACCATGTTCTGCAGAATCTGGATGTAGAATACCTGTATGAAGCGCCACTGGCTATGGAAAAAGAACAGCTGGCGCAGGTTGCCTGCGAATGTCTCCAGTTAGACTGTCCAGAACCAGATTTGACAGACTGGACAAATATGGTAGATGCTCTTCGCAATCCTACCGAAGAAGTCCATATCGCTTTAGTTGGAAAATATATCCAGCTGCATGATGCCTACATCAGTGTAGTAGAAGCCTTAAAACATGGCGGAATCGGAAACCGCGCAGTAGTTGATATCAAATGGGTTGACTCTGAACTGGTTACCGAAGAAAATGCAGCAGAAACTTTCGAAGGTATCGATGGTATCTTAGTACCAGGCGGTTTCGGTGACCGTGGTATCGACGGCAAAATCATCGCAATTAAATATGCCCGTGAAAACAAAATCCCATTCCTGGGTCTGTGTCTTGGTATGCAGTTATCTATCGTTGAATTTGCAAGAGATGTAATCGGATATAATGATGCTCACAGCATCGAATTAAACCCAACTACTTCTCATCCTGTTATTGACTTAATGCCAGATCAGAATGGTATCGAAGATATCGGTGGAACTCTGCGTCTGGGTTCTTATCCTTGTGTACTGGATAAAACTACAAAGGCTTTTGAATTATATGGACAGGAGACTATAGAAGAACGCCACAGACACCGCTACGAAGTAAATAATGATTACCGTAACGTATTAGTAGAGAATGGTATGACCTTATCCGGTATCTCTCCGGATGGAAGAATCGTGGAAATGATTGAGATTAAAGACCACCCATTCTTCCTTGCAACTCAGGCTCATCCAGAATTAAAATCCCGTCCGAACAGACCACATCCACTGTTCTTCGGTTTTATCAAAGCATCTTTAGATTATCAAAAAAAATAGAATTACAACATACTTATTAATTTCAAAATAAAAAAACTGACAAACATTAGATTAATTTCATTGTTTGTCAGTTTTTTATTCTTACTCATTATAACTCTTATTGAACTTCTCAGATTTTCATCCCGATTATTCTATCTTTGCCTTCTATTTTTCAGACTGTTTTTCTATGCGTCTCTTTTTAACCAAAACACAGGCAGCTGTGGCAGACAGTATAAATACAATACTCCAGGCAGTAACATGACTTATATCCGATGTCTTTGCCGCTTTCGCAGAAGATGCCAATCCATTGGAAGAAGCCAGTTTACTTCCACCAGTGTTTCCGGTACTGCCGGATGAACCGGTTCCTGCACCGCCTGAACTTCCGCCAGTTCCTCCATTACTGCCATTATCTCCATTGCTGCCGGCGATAAAGACAGCTCCGACTCTTACGCCTTTCGATGGCATAGTGAAAGAATCTCCCTGCAGTACTTTTCCATCCAGCAGAATGTTCTGCAGCTTATATCCCTTATTTGGTACTGCAGTGACTACAATTTTAGTTCCCGCAGGCACTTTCGTACGATTTACCGATACGGTACCATTATCCACTGCTTCCACCGTAACCACATATTTATCCGACACTGTAATCTGCGCTGTCACAGACTTTGTTGGATCATCATCCGAAGTCACTGTGACGGTAAGGATTCCCGGAGTCTCATCTTCACCGGTATATAATATGGCGGTCTTTCCAATTCCTTCCACTAGCTTTGTATCTGCACTGGTATTACCGGACAGTTTCCAGGTTACTGTATCCTCACGAATATTATCTCCCAACACTGCTGCAATAAATGGAAGGAAGTCGCCTCGTGCCATCTCTGCTGAAGTCGGACTTAACTCTAATTTTGTAATATTAGTAATTCCGATCAGATAATTCCAGGTCATCACTTCGCTATCATACTTGCCTTCACTGACTGCTATGGCCTTTATCACTGTATCTTCGGTGACAGAAACCGGTTCTGTATATCGCATATCTTCATCGACCTCAGGGGTGGATCCATCTGTAGTATAATAGATATCTGCCTCGGGAGTATCACAGGTAAGCGTCACTATCTGTGTATCAGCGAAAGCATTTCCCTCTTCGTCCGGCTGTGGGCTTGCCTTTGGTTTTTCTGTCTGCTGCAGGATATCTGCCGGAGCCGATGCATACTCCACCGAAGTTTCTGGTTCTTTTATCTGTTCAGCCAAAACATAGATTTTATCTGCAGTTCCATCAAAATCCTGTGGTATCTCAAATTCCAGGGTTCCCTTATTGGTCTCATCTAACTCCATGGGAAACTGTGCGTATTCTTTTATTATTCCGTCCTTATAATCCCCCTCTGTTATGAGTACTGATATGGTATCTGATTTTCTATCTGCTGCGCTCTGATTACACTGATAACTATAGAGCATTTCTACAGACTGCCCGGCTTCCAAGTCCGGTTTTTCTTCTGCCGCTTCTCCATCAATCTTTAATCCATCAACAACAGGTATCAGCTTCTGCTCATCATCCAGCAGTGTCAATTCCCAATATCTGAAACTGGCAGCTTCCGGTACTGTAAAATCACTTCCCCAGGTGGATAAAGCCTGCTTGGTAAATAAAACTTTTTCCAAATCCAGATTAGTCATAGGTGCCACCACGTAACTTGTGCCATCTTTCTTTACCTTCGTATTGCCTGTTGTCTCTGTAATCTGTCCATCTTCATCTACGATAACTGCCGTCGCATCAGGCACAGTATCCTCTTCACTGTCGGGATAAGCAGTTCCCTGATTGCGCAGCCAGTAAGCATTATTTACTGCAAGCTTTCTGCTGTCATTACTGCCAAATCCATAAGCTTCATTGGACATATCATCTGAATAAGGCAAATAAAAATAATTATTCAAAATAGAAGTCCCCAAATCACCGCTGTAACTGGTAATAGGAAGTATCATACTATTTTCTACAGGTCCAAAATAGTCCGTATTTCCATAGAACTTCGCTCCATTTAACCACAGCTGAATATCACTGCCAGCCCAATCATAGTAATTCTTCTGTCCATGATTGTCAGCGCCGTCCCTGCTCCATGGCATACTAAGAATAGTTTCTCCTGCTCCAAGAAATAGTCCCGTATTAGAAAATACCGTAGCACTTAAACCACCTGTTTCACTCTTTTGTAGGTCCAGCACACTCCAGTCGAAAGCCGAACCATCTCCCTGTCCGAAATAAATCACATCCTTACGGCCGCCTTCCAGAACAGATGCGCCTAAATTAATATTATTTCTTTCAATATGTTCTGTATTATCTGTATTATCTGTATTATCTGTATTTCCAATATTCCCCGCAGCCTGCGTCTGTTTCAAATTCCCCGGCACAAAACTCATCATCCCCACCAGTCCTGCGCTTAAGATAACTGCTGCTTTTTTCCCCATTTTGCTCATAAGCTTTTGTCCTTCCCTGTCTTTTCGTTTGCCGTCTATTTTTTTAATGATGCATTGTTAAATATTTCTTTTGTTATATGGCGAAAATCTTTTACTTTCTGGACTTTTTTTATTTTCTTACGATATGTGTCTGCCTCTTCCAGACAATCTATCAGGTACAACCACACTTCTTTCATCTTGAACAGCACATTTTTCTCTCCCGATAGAATTCTCTCATAGTCTTCTAATATCTGCTCATGAAACTGTTCCAGCTGTTTCATGGACATGTTGTCTTTCCCCTTAATCTGTGATGGCAATCCCGGATTGCGTACAATTCCACGTCCCATCATAACCATCCCTAACCCGGAATACTTCTCTTTTAGATTTTCATAATCTTCCACAGTAAAAATATTGCCATTGTAGCAGAGCGGTACCTTCAGTACCTGAGCGGCTTTTTCAAACGCCTCCATATGAGGGGTCTTTTCATAATACTCCTGCTGAGTTCTAGGATGAATGATTACCTCACTGAATGGATATTTTCTATATACTCGAAGCAAATCTTCCCACTCATCCGGACTATCTATACCAATTCTGGTTTTAACTGAAAGCTCACCCTTATAATCTGCAAACACCTGATCAAAGAATCGATCTAACTCTTCCGGGTCTTCTAAGAACCCAGAACCTTTTCCCTTCGCCACCACAGTTCTTGATGGACAGCCCAGATTTAAATTAATTTCTTCATATCCCATCTCCTGCAGCTGTCTGGCTGTTACCAAAAAAGCATCTGCCTGACGTGTCAGTATCTGAGGCACCAGATGAACTCCTCTGTTATGCTCAGGGAGTACATCTTCCCTGTCTCTCGTTTTCATCACTCCATGCTGATTGGTTGCAATAAAGGGTGAAAAATATTTATCAATATTTCCAAAAGCCGCCTCGTATGCATTGCGATACACATACCCCACCAAGCCTTCCATCGGTGCAAAATATAATTTCATATTGTATCTCCCTCATAATTTTCCGCATATCTTTATCTAAACTTTTAACTAATCCTTGAACGGTCTTATAACAGCAGATTCGAATCCTCCAGACGACGCTCAAAGAACTCTGTAAGCTTAATAATCGGTTTTCTAAGAACAAGTCCCAGAAGCAGTGTGACAACCAAAAAGCAGCACAGGCGCAGGATGTCAAACCAGTAACTAAACTTATAAATTCCGGCTACACACTCACGCATAGCATTGATACCATATGTAAATGGAAAATACGGTGCAATATTCTGGAAAAATGAAGGCAGTACTTCCAACGGATAAGTTCCTCCCGCTCCAGCCAGCTGGAGTACCAGAAAAATAACTGCCAGTGCCTTACCGATAGCCCCGAAAGACACTACCAGGGTATATATCAGACTTGAGAAGATAAAACTGCAGATTGCTCCAGACAACACAAACAACACAGGGCTTTCACACTGTATCTTCAGAAAGAATAAATCTCCCAGACAGATAATCACAGCCTGTATCTGTCCCAACAGGAAGAAAATGATATATCTCCCAAAATAGGCCTGATTTGGCTTAATGTTCTTTAATTTCTCATCTTCATCCACTTTTACTTTCATAATAGCAACCAGAACAATACTTCCCACCCAGATTGCAAGTACTGTATAAAATGGTGTCATAGCAGAGCCGTAATTTTCTATAGCATATAAGCTGGTGGTATCCAGTTCCACTGGAGATGACATAAATTCACCATACAAATCCGGATCGGAGCGTAATATCTCAATTAACTTTTTAAACTTCTCATTATCACCCACTGATTTAATCTGGCCGGTAACATCATCAATTTTTTTGCTCATGTTATTCAACAAGGTTTTCGTGTTGGTCAGACTGGCAGTTCCACTCACTAAAGAATCCTGCAGTTTTCCAAAGATCTCGTCCACATCACCCAATCCATTGTCCACAGATTCCAACAATCCAGATGTATCACCCAGCAGGGAAGAAATACTGTTAATCAGCGAATTCAACTGAGGGGCTACGCTTGTACTGTAGGTATTTCTTGCATTGCTCAGACTGGTACGGCTATTGTTTGCAAGTGTCTGTACCTGTCCTCGAAGAGACGCAGAATTTGCTGCTGACTGTGATAAATTACCAGCAGCGTTATTAATCAGATTCAGCGTTTCGTTTTCACTGGCAGTTAATTCTCCCAGCTGATTGACCATATCGTTCAGACCATTCTTGATATCCGGAAATTCTGCCGGAAGTGAATCACGAAGTACTGCCAGACGGTCGATTACATATTCATTTAACTGAATGATAGAATTTACTTTAGAAGCGGTCCCATCCATAGTTCCTGCTATTGAGCGTTCATCTGTTTCCAAATTACTCATAGCCGTCAGTGTCGTTGCTGTTACTTCATCCATGATACTCTGCAGGGAATCTAATGTAGTTCCCATCGCACTAGTTACATCACTGACTGTTGTCTGTGTCGTTGCCAGCGTACTCTGGGCTTCTTCTATAGTCTCTCTTCCATGATTTACGGTATCGCTCACATCCGGAACAGCTAATTTAGCCGCATCCATCATGCTGGACAGCGAGTCGGAAGTCTCTACAAAACTATCTATCGTAGCTTCATATGCCTTTAAATCCGTATTAAAACTGTCTAATTTTACTACCAGTTGATCTACCAGAGTGTTGCCATCGATACCCAGTTCACTGGAAGCCACATCCGCGTAATTTAACAAAGTATCGGTGATGGTATTAATAAAAGAACTGTTTACCTGATCCTGAATTACTGTCATACCTTTGTCCGTAATCTTGGGCGCAACTGCGTTCTTTTTTTCATTTACATAATACTCTAATTTCGGATGGGTTAAGTCTGTAGTAAGAAAGCTCATCATATCTTCACTGAATTTTTCCGGAATGATAATAGCAGCGTAGTATTCCCCGGAATTAACTCCTTCCAAAGCCTCATCTTTATCTACGAACTGCCATCCGATAGCATCGTTCTCCTTTAGATTCGTCACGATTTCTTCCCCGATATTTACTTTCATTGCATCCACAGAATATCCTGTATCCGTATCTGCTACAGCAACTTTGATTCCTGCTGTATTGCCATAAGGATCCCAATTTGCCGCCAGATTAAACCATGCATACAATGCCGGTATAATACATATTCCCAACGTCACCACAATTGCGACTACATTACTCTTGATTCTCTTTACGTCCCGAAAAAATATCTGTCCTATCATCTTCATGTGTCTTCTTCCCCGCCTCTTTCATCTATATTTTTTTCTTCTGTCTTTTTTTCTTTTACTTCATCCTCTTCCCGAAGTCCCAGGCGACTTTCATATTCAAATTTTTTATATTCCTGCGAAATCAAATAAGCTGCAATGGATAAAATTGAAACAATCCACAATGTCAGAAAAACCAGTTTTGAATCCTGTGTAAACATTAACAATAAAAAGAAAACAGGAATAATAAGAATCGCAAACACACCCACCTTAATCCTCTTAGTGAATGTCATCATAAATTCCTCATATTCCTCTTGTATCTGCCGGTAAACGTTCAGCGAACGCTGCACTTCATCCGTCATATCTTCTCTGTTATCCATTCATTCACCCCATCATAATCATTCATAATTTTAGTCAATCTATTGTCTTATCTAAGTCATTGTCTGGAAATTAACCTTATTGAATTATAGCATAAGGAAATAAAAAAGTATAGACAAGCGGCAGTCGCCCATCTATACTTTTCAGTATTTTTTCTAAATATTTTTCTATCTTATTTAGCTCATATGATTTTCATTTACATAGCGCTGTATGTTAGAAGCATTCACATATTTTTTTGAAGCTTCGCCATCTACAACTACCAAAGTAGGTGCCTGCATAACACCAAACTGAGCAACTAAATCCGGACTTTTTTCCGCATCAACCAGCTGATATTCTTCTCCTGCAAGCATCTCCCTGGCAATCTTGCAATTCGGACAGGTACTTGTAGTAAAGAGGTACTTAACTGGCTGTTCTATATTCTGTACATCCACCTGATCATCATGAATGCGAACCAACGATTTTGATTTTTTTAGCTGAGAATGACTCAGGTCATATACAGTACGATTCTTATATTCCTGTGCTTTTCCATCATTCCAGTTTTGAACCGGACGATAATAACCCGTGATTCGGCTATAAACCTCAGCTGGTTTTCCGCAGGTAGGACATGTAAAATGCTCACCGGCTATATATCCATGATCTTTACATACGGAATATGTCGGAGACAAAGTATAATATGGTAGCTTATAATTTTCTGCAATCTTGCGCACCAAAGTTGCTGCAGACTGCCAATCAGGCAATTTTTCCCCTAAGAATGCATGAAATACAGTTCCTGATGTATATAAAGTCTGAATATCGTCCTGAATATCCAAAGCCGCAAAAATATCATCTGTATAATCCACCGGTAAATTAGAACTATTGGTGTAATATGGCGTGTCTCCCTTACTTCCTGCGGTCTTAATATCAGGCCATTTTGCAACATCATGTTTTGCAAGCCGATAGGCTGTTGATTCCGCCGGAGTAGCCTCTAAGTTATACAAATCTCCGTACATCTCCTGATAATCTGCCAATTTCTCACGCATATGATTTAAAACTTCCACGGTAAACTTCTGAGTTTTCATATCAGTCATATCTCCGCCAAGCCATTTTGCATTTAGTCCGACTTCATTCATTCCTATCAATCCAATAGTAGAGAAATGGTTATCAAAACTTCCCAGATAACGTCTGGTATATGGATACAGGCCTTCATTTAATAATTTTGAAATTACCTCTCTCTTCACATGAAGAGATCTGGCGGAAATGTCCATCATATGATCCAGGCGTTTGTAAAAGTCTGCCTGATTCTCCGACTGATAAGCAATACTTGGCATATTAATCGTAACTACACCAACGGAACCGGTACTTTCCCCTGAGCCAAAATATCCTCCGGTCTTTTTTCTAAGTTCTCTAAGATCCAGACGCAGACGACAGCACATGCTTCGCACATCGCTTGGTTCCATATCACTGTTAATATAATTTGAAAAATATGGCGTACCATACTTTGAAGTCATCTCAAATAACAGACGGTTATTCTGTGTATCTGACCAGTCAAAATCAGAGGTAATAGAATAGGTTGGAATCGGATACTGGAATCCGCGTCCATTGGCATCTCCTTCAATCATGGTTTCAATAAACGCACGATTGACCATATCCATCTCTTTTTTACAGTCTTTATATTTAAAGTCCATCTCTTTCCCGCCGACAATAGCAGGAAGCTCTGCCAAATCATTTGGTACCGTCCAATCCAAAGTAATATTAGAAAATGGTGCCTGCGTTCCCCAGCGGCTTGGTGTATTAACACCGTAGATAAATGCTTCGATACACTTCTTTACCTGGTCGTAAGACAGGTTATCAGCTTTTACAAAAGGCGCCAGATACGTATCAAAAGACGAAAACGCCTGAGCTCCAGCCCATTCATTCTGCATAATGCCAAGGAAATTAACCATCTGATTGCACAGTACGCTCAGATGTTTTGCAGGAGCTGATGTTATCTTGCCCTTGATTCCGCCTAAACCTTCTGTAATCAGCTGTTTCAATGACCATCCGGCACAATATCCGGTAAGCATGGATAAATCATGAATATGGATATCTGCATTGCGATGTGCATCTGCAATCTCCGGATCGTAAATTTCAGAAAGCCAGTAATTTGCTGTTACTGCACCTGAATTGCTGAGAATCAGTCCACCTACAGAATAAGTAACTGTGGAATTTTCTTTCACACGCCAGTCTTCTACCTTTACATAACTGTTTACAATATCTTTATAATCTAATATGGTAGACTTCATATTTCTCACCTTTTCCCGCTGTTTACGGTATAAGATATATGCCTTAGCCACATCGGAATATCCTGCCTGAATCAACACGTTCTCTACACTGTCCTGAACGTCTTCCACGCTGATATTATTATCATGGATTTTCTCTTGAAAATCCGCTGTTACACGCAGTCCTAACAGACTGAGCATATCCTCACTATATTGTTTTTCATTGGCCTCAAAGGCCTTTCTGATTGCTTCTGTTATCTTGTCTAACTGAAACTGGGCAATCCCTCCATCACGTTTTGTTACCTGAAACATCTGATTCTCCTCCTCGCAATACATTATATCTATTTTCATTCTGTTTTATTTAAACAAAATATTTTCGCCATTGTTATCAAAACCTCATTGGCGCTTAATGACCATTGTAGCAGATGCCATGGTAAAAGACAACACAAAAATACCATATCTTGTGTCATTTTACATAGTAACACAAGATATGGTATTGATTTTATAATATAAATAGTCCCTGTTTTCCTGCATTTTCCAGGCTTTTGGTTAACATAATTTTCCGTAAATTTCTTTTGGGACATAGGCTTTGACCTGAATTCCCTCCGGTACATATTCTTCGGAAATTAATTTGCCATTTTGGCGAATCAACTGAATTTTGCCCGCATCCTCATAAGCAAAGGTGTATTCCAGATAAATCTGATTCTCTGTCAGGATCTTTTCCAGCAGAACTTTCAGCTCTTCCAGCCCCTCTCCCATTTTAGCAGATACCTTAAGAGTATAATCCGCACGAAAATCTCTCAGAATCTGTGGTTCTTCTATGCGATCCTGCTTGTTAAAAAGTGTTATGATTTTCTTATCGTTAACGCCAAGCTCTTTTAATGTCTCATAGACAATATACATCTGTTCTTCCATCTGCGGATTTGATGCATCCACTACGTGAATGATAATATCTGCAAAACAAGCCTCCTCCAGAGTACTGCGAAATGCCTCTATCAGATGATGCGGCAGTTTTCTTATAAATCCTACTGTATCTGTAAGCAGCATCTGCTGTTTCTCCGGAAGATCCAGTACACGGGTAGTTGGATCTAAGGTCGCAAACAACTGATCTTCTTCCAGCACACCGGCACCTGTCAGTGTGTTAAGCAAAGTAGACTTTCCTGCATTTGTGTACCCCACAATAGCTGCAACTTTCATATTACCCTTTTTGCGACTGGTTCGAATCAACTCTCTATGACGACGAACCTGCACCAGTTCTTCATTTAGCTGGGCAAGCCTGTTTTTTATCAGACGCCGGTCCATCTCCAGTTTTTTCTCTCCGGGTCCTCTGGTTCCTATACCCCCTCCAAGACGTGATAAAGAACTGCGCAGTCCCACCAGATGTGCCTGACGATATTTAAGCTGAGCAAGTTCTACCTGAATCTTGCCCTCTTTCGTAATAGCTCTCTGCGCGAAGATATCCAGAATCAGCAAAGTACGGTCCATAACCTTACATTCTAACTCCTGCTCCAGATTATGAAGCTGTGCAGGCGAGAGTTCATCATCACAGATAATCCCTGTAGCATTCAGATCATATAATAATTCTCTGACTTCTTCTATCTTTCCTTTTCCGATATAGGTACCCGGGTGAACAGACTCACGGTTCTGTACTATTTTACAGATTGCCTCTGCTCCTGCAGTTCTTGCCAGCTCATCCAGCTCTTTTAAAGAAGACATGGTATCATCATGCTCGTTAGTCTGTACACCAACTAAGATTACCCGCTCTTCTAATTCTTCATTTTCATAAAAATCTGCCATATAAACTCCTATATCTGTATTTACAATAGTTGCACTGCTATCTGGTGGAAAGGAAAGTATTCTCTCGAAGTGCATTCTCATCAGACGGATAAAGTACCAGATAATCTGCCATTTTTGCCTTGGCAGTCTCAAAATCCAACAAATACTCATATATGATAATCTCGTTATAGAGTAAGTTCTTAATTGCGTTTCCAGAACCCAGGGAAATTCCCTTCTGCACATTAGCCAGGGCAGTCTCGTAATCACCGTCAGCAATATCGCACAACGCCAAACCATTATAAGACATGGGATTTTCACCATTCTGATTCATATAATCTTTATACATAGCTCTTGCATTAGCCATATCATTCACTGCCATATATACTTTACCCAGAAGCAATACTGCTTCTGCATTCCCGTCATTCATAGCCTGAATCAAATCCGCCTTAGCGTTATCATAATCAGCCAGACAATAATAAATTCTTCCACGGTTATAATAATCCTGTGCTTCCACAACATCAATATCCAGAGCTTCCTCAAGATAAGTATCTCCATCAGCCGCCATATTATGCTCTGCATAAGTCTCATAAACCATGATATACATATCATAATCCTTAGACCCTTTCAGTGCCTGCTCAAAATCAGTTCTTGCAGCATCATAATCCTTCTCATCCAGTTCGCACTTACCTCGGAGATAGTAAAACTGTGGTTCTTTGTATTTATCAAGAATCTCTGTGTATACTTCTATTGCCTTATCATTCTCACCGTACTGTGAACGTGCAGAGGCCAGATAGCACTGTACGTCCTTTTCAAAAGCTGCATTACTTGCATCCAGATTCAAAAGGCTCCTGGAAAATGCACTTATCGCAGTAGGATAGTCTCTGGACTCCAGCGCTGCAATACCCAATCCGCGATAGGACTCTGCCACCCGCTGTTCTTTTTCCACAGCCTGCTCAAAAGAGGTGATTGCATTGGAATAATCCTGTTCCTCAAGCTGAGCAACACCCTGTCCATAGTAATCTTTTTCTTCTGCTTTCCCACAGCCAGATAAACTGCCTGCAAGCAGACAGACTGATAGCAGGATACCTAATCCCTGTTTCTTCACTGTTTCACATCCTCTTTTATTCTACAATCAGATTTTCACTCTCCATAACAGCAATTACCTGATTTACATACTTTTCACATAACGCATCCTCTGCTGCTTCCACCATGACACGAATCACTGGTTCTGTTCCACTTTCGCGAACCAGAATACGTCCCTCATCACCAAGAGCGCTGCCTACTGCTTCAATTGCTTCCTGCACTTTGGCATTCTCTCTTGCCTGCTGTTTATTGGCAACACGAACATTTTTCAGAAGCTGTGGATAAATCTTCACTTCTGAAGCCAGTGTATGAAGATCTGTCTTCGTATTTAAGATTACTTCCATAATCATCAGCGAAGTAAGAATACCATCGCCGGTGGTCGCATGTTTACTGAAAATAATATGTCCGGACTGTTCCCCACCTAAGCAATGTCCATTCTGCATCATGTTCTCACATACATATTTATCTCCTACAGCAGTCTTTTCATAACGGATGCCTTCACGGTCACAGGCTTTATATAAGCCCAGATTAGACATAATTGTAGTTACAATAGTGTCATTATCCAGACGTCCCTGTTCTTTAAGATTCTTTCCACAGACATAGAGAATCAAATCTCCATCTATGATATCACCTTCGTGATCTACAGCGATACATCTATCAGCATCGCCATCATATGCAAATCCCACATCCAGATGATTTTCTCTGACATAAGTCTGCAGTTCTTCAATATGGGTAGATCCACAGCCTGCATTGATATTGGTTCCATCCGGCTGATTATGAATCACATAGGTCTTTGCTCCTAATGCATCAAATACGCTCTTGGCTACTGAAGAAGCACTTCCGTTGGAACAGTCTAATCCCACGCGCATATTTTTATAGGATCTTGTAGGAATTGCTATCAAATGTCCAATATAACGATTACGTCCAGCAGAGAAGTCTACAGTACGACCAATATTTTCCCTGGTTGCCAATGGAATTCTTGGTTCTTTATCATCGATATAGCGTTCTATCTGTTCTTCAATGTCTGCTTCTAATTTCTGTCCAATACCATTAATTACTTTGATTCCATTATCATAATATGGGTTATGACTGGCTGAAATCATGATTCCGCAGTCAAAATCCTCTGTACGTACCACATAAGACACACTTGGAGTTGTAGTTACATGAAGAAGATATGCATCCGCTCCTGAGGCAGTTAAGCCTGCTGAAAGTGCATCCTCAAACATATAGCTGCTGCGTCTGGTATCCTTACCGATGACAATACTTGCCTTATGTTCTTTCCCGAAATACCATCCGAGAAATCTTCCCACTTTATATGCATGCTCTACAGTAAGATCTATGTTGGCTTCCCCACGAAATCCATCTGTTCCGAAATATTTTCCCATTTGAATTAACACTCCTATTTTATTATTCTGAGTCAACTAACACTCGTACAAGTGCTCGCTGTATACTCCTTTTTTCACTAACTCTTTAAAAGCTTCCATAACAGTTGCTTTATCTTCCTGATAAGTTACACCGAACCAGGTATCATTGGTCTTTAACACAGACACAACCGCTTCATCCTTTTTAATCAGCTCATCAATCATAATCGGAAGCAGATATTCACCCTTTGTCTGATCACCGGTAAGATTAGAAAGGAATTCTACGAATCCACTCTCAAGAGTATCCAGAAATTCTGGCTGTAATCCCCACATATTCATAGATACAAGAGAATTAACATCCAGTTCTCTTTCGCTTCCATCATCCATAACAGCAACTGGTCCCTGAGGGGTCTTTTTAATGTTATGGGTTTCTTCGATACCTGTAAGGAATCCTGCTGCATCCATCTGGCATACACCTCTGGTTACTGTTCCATTATCACTTAAGGTATTGCCCAGAACAAATCCTGCCATACAGATTTCCATCTGTTTCGCATCTGTTTTCTGTTCCTTAATCAGGAATTCATGCATCTTTGTATAAGCTTCTTTACCATAATAATCGTCTGCATTAATAACCATAAATGGCTCTTTCACAACATCTTTACAACATAATACAGCCTGACCGGTTCCCCATGGTTTAGTTCTTCCTTCCGGCAGTGTAAAGCCATCTGGCAAATCACTTAAATCCTGAAACACATAAGCAACTTCTGTAATTTTTTCAATACGCTGTCCTATAATTTCCTTGAATTCTGCTTCTATATCTTTACGTATAATAAAGACAACTTTATTAAACCCTGCTTCCAGTGCATCATGAATAGAATAGTCCATGATAATTTCCCCATTAGGTCCTACTGGTGCTAATTGCTTGATTCCTTTTCCAAAGCGGCTTCCAATTCCGGCTGCCATTATGACTAAAGCTGTTTTTTTCATCTCATTCTCCTTTGTACATTCAATATTCTTTACTGTTCACTGTCTTTTCCTTATATGCATATATTATACACACATTCAGAACAATTCTCAGTAGCTTTTTCTGCATATTTTACTACTAATTCTGTCTGATTAACAGACATCTTACTGAATTGAAAGAATAACTTACTGTTCCTGAAGGTTGCTGAGTTTTGCTGCCTGATCTGCAGCGATTAAGCTGTCAATAATCTCTTCCAAATCTCCATTTAAAATATTATCCAAACGGTGGAGCGTCAATTTGATTCTGTGATCTGTCACACGTCCCTGAGGGAAGTTGTAAGTACGAATCTTCTCAGAACGATCTCCGGTTCCTACCTGGCTTCTGCGGGCTTCTGCCTCTGCATCATGACGTTTTTCCAGTTCCATATCATATAATCTGGAGCGGAGAACTTTAAGTGCTTTATCTTTGTTCTTCAACTGGGATTTCTCATCCTGACAGGAAATTACGATACCAGTAGGAATATGCGTCAGTCGAACTGCCGAGTCTGTGGTATTGACACACTGTCCACCATTTCCCGATGCACGGAATACATCGAATTTACAGTCATTCATATCCAGCTGGAAATCAATTTCTTCTGCTTCCGGCATAATTGCCACGGTAATGGTAGAAGTATGAATTCTTCCGCCTGATTCTGTCTCTGGCACTCGCTGCACACGATGTACACCGCTCTCGTATTTCAAACGGGAATAGGCGCCATTTCCGTTTATCATGAAGGTAACTTCCTTGAATCCACCGATTCCATTCTCATTTAAGCTGAGCATCTCTGTCTTCCAGTTATGAGACTCTGCGTATTTTACATACATGCGATAAATCTCTGCTGCAAATAAAGCTGCCTCATCACCACCTGCTCCTCCACGGATTTCAACGATAACGTTCTTGCTGTCATTCGGGTCCTTTGGAAGAAGCAGTATCTTTAACTCACGTTCTAATTCCTCAATTCGCTTCTTGGAATCATTTAATTCTTCTTTAAGCATCTCACGCATCTCATCATCATGCTCATCTTCTAACATGGATAAGCTGTCTTCTACCGTCTGTTTACATTCTTTATATTCATTATATGCATCTGCAATAGGCTGCAGGTCACTTTGCTCTTTCATTAATTTCTGAAATCTTGCTGTATCATTGGCTACATTTGGTTCATTTAATTCGTTCAGTATTTCTGCCAAACGAATCAGTATATCTTCTAATCTGTCAAACATGTAATTCCTCCCATTATATTCTTCTTATTCACATCGTTCTTTTTATTCATTGTGTTCTTCTATTTTTAATATGCTGCATTTATTTTTCACTTTTATTGTCTCTCAATCACTTCCAGGCATCCGGTATCTGCGCTGTCACTACACGGTCTAACCCTGCCAGGTCCTTAAGTACCTGTATCTTGATATATCCATGTTCGCGAAAGATTCTGCTCACAGCTTCTCCCTGATCATACCCGATTTCAAAACACATCCAACCATTTGGGTTTAAGTGCTTACTTCCCTGAGCGATTATCTGTTCATAAAAATACAGACCATCTTCTCTTCCATCTAAAGCCATAAATGGTTCATGATCACGCACTTCCGGCTGCAGCCCCCTAATCACCCCTGTGGGGATATACGGCGGATTCGATACAATTATATCATAAGTTTCGCTAATCTGTTCAAATAAATTGCTATGGACAAATTTTGCATCCACTTCTAAAGCCTCAGCATTCTTATGCGCCACAAAAAGAGCAGTCTCAGAAAGCTCTGCTCCAGTACCTGTTAATCCTTTCTGCATCTTCAGCAGACTAATCAAAATACATCCGGAACCGGTGCACATATCCAGAATCTTCATACCTGGTCTTGCTATTTTTAAGACTTCCTCCACCAGACATTCTGTATCCTGTCGCGGTACCAATACCTGATCATTCACATAGAATTCAAATCCCATAAAGAATGCCTGATTTGTCAGATGCTGCAGCGGAATACGCTGCTGGCGTCTTCTTATCAAAGCTTCATATTCTTCCTGCTGTTTTTCATCAACAGTATCACGGGTTTTCAGGAAATACTGGCTTCTGCTCATATCGCTTACATATTCCAACAGATACCAGGCATCCAATGCCGAGTCTTCTATGGAAGCTTCTTCCAGACATTGCTTTCCCCATCCCAACAAATCCTGATAGGTCATATTATAATCTCTCCTGTGGTTTACTTGTCCTCTGTGCCCTTATATTCCGGAAAATTTTCTATAAGGTAAGCTTTCCAGTCAAATACTGCCTCTACCGCTGCAATAGCAACTTCCACCATATCCGGTGTCGGCTCATTAGTACTTAACTTCTGCAGTGCCATACCCGGCTTACTTAAGGTGCATACAACTTTGTTGTCACTGTTTCCTGCCAGTCGGATAAATTCAAAAGAAACTCCGGCAATAAGCGGCATCAGAAGCAGGCGAATCAACACCTTCAGCCACATGGTATGTACTGGTACAATTGCAAAGAATCCCAGGAAAAATATAATACTTACAATCATAACTATAAATAGAAAGCTGGTACCACAGCGCTTATGCAGACGAGAGCTCTTCATAACATTCTCAACATTCAACTCCATGCCGTGTTCAATGCAGTTGATGCACTTATGTTCCGCTCCATGATACATAAATACCCTCTGAATATCTTTCATCTTGGAAATCAGATACATATATGCCAGAAAAATCGCAATTCGGATAAATGCCTCCACAACCGTGACTCCTGTCTCTTTTACTCCAACTAATTTCAACAGACTGGCGATCAAATAAGGAAGCAGGATAAACAGACCCACAGACAATGCCACAGAAATCACAACGGTAAATCCCATAAGCAGATTGTATTCTTTCTCATCTTTTTTGTCCTTCTTCGCCTGTTCCTCGGGAGATAATTCTTTCACTTCTTTTCCTGATTCTTCCTCATCTTCTATAAAAGATGCAGAATACATCAGACACTTCATCCCTACAACAAGAGAATCCACAAAGCTGAATACGCCTCGCAGCAGTGGTATCTTTGATGCCCCTTTCCAGGGGATAACACTTTTATAAGGTTCAACTTTCACTTCAATTTCCTGGTCAGGCTTACGTACGGCGATGGCATATTCGTCTTTATGACGCATCATAATACCTTCCATCACTGCCTGGCCGCCAATGTTTGATGATTTCATTAATCCTCCATTCTGCTTTTATCAAGACACCATTATAAGTCTTATCTTCTTTCAGGATAAAAACAGATTCTATATAGTAAAAAAGGTTGAGATTCACCGACCTCAACCTGGTTTACATTCTTATTTAGATTATTTTGCGTCCATTCCGTATTTCTTATTGAACTTATCAATACGTCCACGAGCCTGAGCAGCTTTCTGCTGACCTGTGTAGAATGGATGACATTTTGAACAGATTTCTACGTGGATATCTTTCTTTGTAGAACCAGTTACGAATGTGTTTCCACAGTTGCAAGTTACAGTTGCCTGATGATATTCTGGATGGATTCCTTCTCTCATTATTTTTCACCTCTTCAATGTTTTTTTATCTATTGTAGCCATTCTGCCGTTTAAAAGCACCTGAATCAGGGCTATAATTTGAAATCGCTACTAATTTATTTACTATTTATCATATTTTAAACAGCTTTAAAATTGTATCATACTATTTTTTAAAATGCAAGCCTTTATATGAATTTCTTTTTGATATTTGCAACCACTTCCCTGTTATCTGCAGTACGGGCAAAGATGTTTAAGATATTCTCCACAGCATCTTCTGCCTTCATACCATTTAGAGCCTTGCGCATAGAATATACTGCTTCCTGCTCTTCTTTTGATAACAAAAGGTCTTCTCTTCGAGTTCCAGAACGCTGGATATCTATAGCCGGGAATACACGACGTTCCTGCAGCTTACGGTCAAGGATTAATTCCATATTACCGGTTCCTTTGAATTCCTCATATACTACATCATCCATCTTGCTTCCGGTATCTACCAATGCTGTGGCAAGGATTGTCAGGCTTCCGCCTTCTCTCATATTACGGGCAGCTCCGAAGAAACGTTTTGGCATATGGAGTGCTGCCGGATCCAAACCACCTGATAAAGTTCTTCCACTCGGCGGAACAGTCAGATTGTATGCCCTTGCCAGACGGGTAATGCTGTCTAAGAGAATTGTTACATCTTTCTTATGTTCTACCAGACGTTTTGCGCGCTCAATAACCATTTCGGATACTCTCTTATGGTGTTCCGGCAATTCATCGAAAGTAGAATAGATAACTTCCACATTCGGACCTACAATTGCTTCTTTCATATCTGTTACTTCTTCCGGACGTTCATCAATTAATAAAATAATCAGATGCATATCCGGACTGTTTTTCAAGATAGACTTGGCAACATCTTTAAGAAGTGTTGTCTTACCTGCTTTTGGTGGTGATACGATCATACCACGCTGACCTTTACCAATAGGGCTGACTAAATCTACAATACGCATGGCAGTACTTCCACCCTGTCGTTCCAGGCGAATACGCTCCTCTGGGAAGATTGGTGTCATATTCTCGAAATTGCAGCGTTTCGCACACTCACTTGGACGCAGTCCATTGATAGTTGTGACATATAAAAGAGCACTAAATTTCTCACTCTGCGTCTTAACTCTGATATTCCCCTTTAAAATGTCTCCGGTTTTAAGATTAAAGCGGCGAATCTGAGATGGTGAAACATAGACATCATTCTCTCCCGGAAGATAATTTTCACTTCGAATAAATCCATATCCATCTGGAAGCACTTCCAAAATGCCATTGGCAACTTGTCCACTGTCTAATTCAGAACTTTCCAGCTTCGATTCTGTATTATCATTTTCTCTTTCCGCATGCTTTTCTTCTGTGTCCTGATTGCTTTTTGGTGCAGCATTGGTAACTTTATGTTCATAAGTACGTTTTTCTGTGTTTTTTACCATATTTGGTTTTGCCATTCTTCTTTCTGTTTTTGATTCCGTTGATTTTTCTTCCGTTACTCCCGCATTCTCTGCCTGGTCTCTTTCCAGCATTGCATCCACTAACACACTTTTTTTCATAGCGGTGGTGCCTTTAATGCCTCTGGATTTTGCCAGTTCTCGAAGAACAGCTACCGATAACGATTCATATTTTTCACGCATATTTTCTCCTTTTTACATTTTCACTTCTATCAATGGGTTAGATGTCTGAACCAGACCAGATTACAGAAATGGAGAATACAGGGGAAGAAAGGTTTCTGATGTGTTCTTCCCCTATTGACACACGAGTATATCCATATCCGGTGTCATTTTTCCATAATTGTTTTGATTGTATTCCATTATCTTTTATTCGTATGTTTATTAATCTTAGTTATTATCTGCCGCAGCAATATTTATATTTCTTACCGCTTCCGCAAGGACATGGATCATTGCGTCCTACTTTTTTAGTATTCACAACAGTTCCTGATTTTTTCTGTTCCAGATATAGTTCTTTTTTCTTCTCTGGAGTGAAGATGGTATCCCATGCAGGCAGCTCATATAACCAGTCTGCTTTTGCATCTACCATGTTTTTATATAATTTTTCTTTATCATAAGCAAGGCTTACTTCTGTATCAAAGTCCATGGTCTCGATTGGATTTGGAGTTACCAGACTGTCATTGATTCCATCTAAGAATCCTACCATAGTCATTGGTTCGATTTCATATTTTGCAGCCAGTTCAGTAACAGTACCTTTTACAATTTCCTCTGGATTTGCTAATAATTTTTCATAAATTCCTTTTTCAATATTAAAGTAAGAAGCCCAAAACTGCTGCAGTTTTCCTTTATCTGCACTCTGATCATATGCTGCTGCTCTCCACTGTTCTAAAATTGTCTTCTCTGCCATCTTTCTTTTACCTCTTTCTATGTTCTTTTCTTATGACCTTACAGGTCTATTACCAGCTCTGTATTTACAGTTCTGCATCTTCCGTTAATTATCCTTCTGATATATAACGATTTAAAATTTCTTCATAGGTGCCATCTTCTTTGATATGTTCCAAACCTGCATTGAACATATCTAAAAATTCCTGGTTTTCACCTTTTATTACAGCCAGTCCAAAGGACGAGCCTGCCACCTTCTCGCCTGCCATACGCAAACCATTTTCCTGTTTGATATCATATCCCAGTACGGGATAGTTTTCAATACACGCCGCTGTTTTCCCCGAACGGACTGCCTCGTAGACATTCTCCGCTTCCGGATAGGGAATCACTTCAAACTTGTATTTGTCAGCAATACTTTCTGCATATTCTGCAGCCTGAGAATCTTTCAGTACAGCAACTTTCTGACTGGCTAATTGCTCATATCCATTTATCTTCGTATCTGTACTTACAACACCCAAAGCAAGCCCAGATTCAAAATAAGGATTGGATAAATCAAACAATTCTGTCTTTTCCCCTGTAAGGGCGATACCTCCTATAGCGGCATCAGCTGCTCTATTCTCAAGTTCATCCAGTGACTGATTATATCCCACATAACTGATTTCATACTGAAATCCCTGATCCTCGGCAATTGCTTTTAAAAGATCCAAATCAAATCCAGTGTATTGACCTTCCTCATTCTGAAACTCAAAAGGAATGTAATTTGTGTCTGCTGCGATTTTGTAGACTTTATTTTGCAGATTGGTTCTGCTGTCTGCTCTTCAAGCACATGCGGTAGCCATGGCTGCCATGGTTCCTGCTATAAGTGCTATCTTTATTTTTTTATATGAATTCACAAAGCAAGACCTCTCTTTCTTTTTCATCTGCTTTCTAAATACCGTCTGATTATAGCATATTCTTTTGATGGAGTCAAAAACTAGTATTTTATTCTTTTATTTTTTATTCTCGTCAAATATTCCCCATACTGCAATTCCAATTCCGATGAGAGAAACCGCAATAAAAATATACAGGGCAGGCAGAAGTCCATAATTAGAAAGCGTCCAGAACGAAGACAATCTTCCATCAACTGTCCAGTCATTCGCCATACTTCCGGCCAAAAGTATTGCGATAGAAATCATTCCAGTCAAAAACATTATTGATCCACAAAATACTTTTTTCATAATAAATACCTCCTTATTTGCCTTCATAACTTGTTAATCCGTATTTTACGTTCTTATATGTATTCTACCATATTTCCATTTTTCTTAATACGATTAAAAGTCTATATTTTATGTTTATTCATCTTGGAATTTCTGTTAAGAAACTTCACTTATCTGCGGGTGACATTTCCCATTTCTCATGTTATAATTCACTTTATATACTTAAATCTTTTTCTTTTTGAAATCCGGCAGACTCTTGCCAATTTTTCTACTTATTTAACTTTATTATTTTCTTTATGCAAAGGTGGTGATGCCTATGATTGTTCCCCTTTTTAATAATTCATTTCTATAATCACATCTAAAATTCACAAAGTCTACACTATCGTCCTTATGGAACATAGTATAAGTAAATTTCATGATTTTCCTGATACCTATATCCATCGCGGTAAACAGATATTTGACTCAGGGATTTCAATGGATATGCTTCAGGAATATATCTATATTTCTCTTGATATTTTCAAGGATTTAATTGATTGTCCACAGAATGAATTAGAAGCCTGGCTTGCATTTCTTGCCGCCGATACAATTCAGCAAGTGGATGCAGTTATTGAAAAATTTCCATACTTCAAAAATCTCAAGGATGATGTTATACTATATGGAGAACATAATCCAAAGGAGGTGCTTGACTTGTATCTGGAAGGGATTGAAATTTTGGATCAAAATACGTACTTAACCGAAATCAGACAGAATCGTGAGAAACTAAAACAGAATGAAAAAGAGCTTTGTGATTTGAAAACCATGCTTGCAGAAAAAGATAGTACTCTCGCTGCTAAAGATAGTGCTCTCGCTGCTAAAGAAGCGGAGATTGCCAAGTTAAAAGCGCTTTTAGAAAACAAATAATATTTATCTGTATAACACACTAATAAAGAGGAATACTAACATTAAACAAAAGAAAAATTAGTAATACTATCCTCCCCTTAAAAAACAGTCAGGGAAATCTGCAAAATGCACGATTTCCCTGACTGTTGCTATTTTAGTGATGGAATAAACGAATTCCTGTAAATGCCATAACCATATTGTATTTATTACATGTATCAATAACCAGGTCATCCCTTACAGAGCCGCCTGGCTGAGCGATATACTCAACGCCGCTCTTATAAGCACGTTCGATATTGTCACTGAATGGGAAGAATGCATCGGATCCTAATGTTACACCCTTCATCTGATCTAACCATTCTCTCTTTTCTTTCTCAGTAAAGACTTCCGGTTTTTCTTTGAATACTTTCTGCCATGCACCTTCTGCAAGTACATCCATATATTCTGCTCCGATATATACATCGATAGCATTGTCGCGGTCTGCACGACGAATATTATCTACAAATGGCAGATTCAATACTTTAGGACACTGACGAAGGAACCAGTTATCAGCTTTCTGTCCTGCGAGTCTGGTACAATGTACACGTGACTGCTGTCCTGCACCTACTCCGATTGCCTGTCCATCTTTTACGAAACATACCGAATTGGACTGTGTATATTTTAAGGTAATCAGTGATACCAGTAAATCTCTCTTTGCAGCTTCTGTCAGATTCTTGTTTTCTGTTACAACATTTGCCAGTAATTCATCATTCATGGCAAGTTCATTTCTTCCCTGCTCAAAAGTGATTCCAAATACTTCTTTGTGCTCGATTGGAGCTGGTACGTATTCAGGATCAATTTTAATTACATTGTAATTTCCGTTTTTCTTAGCTTTTAAGATTTCCAATGCTTCTTTTGTATATCCCGGAGCTATCACACCGTCTGATACTTCTCTCTTAATAATAGAAGCCGTATCTTTGTCACATTCATCAGATAATGCAATGAAGTCTCCGAATGATGACATTCTGTCAGCGCCTCTGGCTCTTGCATACGCACAAGCCAATGGTGATAATTCACCCATATCATCTACCCAGTAAATCTTTGCAAGTGTCTCATCTAATGGAAGGCCTACTGCTGCTCCTGCCGGAGATACATGTTTGAAAGATGTAGCTGCAGGAAGTCCTGTTGCCTTCTTTAATTCTCTTACTAACTGCCATCCGTTAAAAGCATCCAGGAAATTAATATATCCCGGTCTTCCGCTTAATACTTCGATTGGAAGTTCACGTCCGTCTGCGACATAAATCTGAGATGGTTTCTGGTTTGGGTTACATCCATATTTCAATTCTAATTCTTTCATCTTATTTGTTCCTCCTATTTGCTTTCCTACTCTGCATTCACTCTGGTTACAAACTTATTTGTTCTTGTTTACGATTCTGGTTTCATATAACCCAGTGGCGATGTCAATATAGCGTACAAATAAAGATACTTTGTTGTCTGGATTCAGGTTTGTCCATACCATGTCAGTAAAGGTATCAATATCACCTTCGATACCTACCCAGGTCGGTTCTCCTTCAAAGCTTGGAAGTGGATTACCATCACACATATATGTATGGATGAAATGTCCCTCTCCTGCCGGAGCATTTTCATAAGTAAAAGTATAACGGTTGCAGGAATCCGGATTGCCATTGTTGCTCTTTAAGATAGACATAGCATACTGGAAAGTTCCTCTTTTTACTTCCATCAATCCTGAAATACGAGGTGTATAGTTTGGTGCATCTGGCTCGAATTCACGGCAGCGTAGAGATTCTTCGAATGTCTGCCCCTGTTTCATGCCATCATATATAGTGTCCGTCTGGTCACCATTGGTTACGATGGTCTTTTTATCTAATACACGAACTGGTGCATAGATAATCAGACTTGGGTCTGTGAGTTTTGAAGGGTCAAATGCCTGTGTGCGGATGCCTTCTCCTTCTTCCACGAATACACGGTTACGACTGTTCTCGCTGCGTCCCATGATGAAGTAAGCGGTTACTGCTTTTGTTCCATCCTGAGAAGTTCCGATGACGATTCCACGTCCCGGGTACGCGTTCTGGCTTAGTTCCTGTGCTAAAGACTGCATTTTCATGGTTTATTCTCCTTTTTCTTTTTAAAGTGCATGGTTTGCAGGGTTTTCCGGCCTGAAAATGGAATTTCTATTAAAGACGAGAAAAAGCCTGCAATCCGAGCTTCACTTATGCCCAGACGGTCGGCTTCTAGTTTCCTTATACTTCCTGTGGTCAATTCCACTTCCGTCAGTCGTATAATTAATTTAAAGCTATCATGATTTGGGAGAAATGTCAAGTGGGAGATTTTTTGGTGGAACACGAGATTTTTTGGTGGGAACACCGCCTGCTCCCTGCCCCTGGGGTTCTAACGCGGAAGGCAATGGGGAGGAAAAGAATGCTTTAACGCCTTTTATTATAGAACTGTACTTATTTTAACTACATTTGCTTTGTGTCTTCTTTGAGCTCTGTATCTTCATTGTTATCAGTATTTGTATCGCTTGCCGGTTGTGTTTTTGTGTCCACATTGGTTTTCGAGTCTGGTTTTGATTCCAGCGTTGAGTGATATGGATTTTCTGCCTTTTGATTTTTCTTTTTTATTATTGTTTTGATTATTTTTTTGATGATAAGTATCAATATTACTGCTACTGCCAGGAATATCAGTATGGATGGAAGGCTGCTTAAGAACCAGAGTGTAAATTCTACTGCTCCTGTCTTTATTCCATAAAGATTGCTGGATAGTTTTTCTTTGAGACGGCTGCCGAAAGAACGGTCTTCGGTTTTGCTTTCTCTTTCTACTTCATTGACTCCCATATTTACAGTACTGTAGTCTATCTGGTTATCGTAGGTGCGCAGTTGCGATTCATAGGATTCTAACTGGTAGCGCACATCCGTCAGGCGAGACTGAATTGCTATGATATCATCGATAGTCTCCGCTTTTTCCAGCATAGACATTAAGGTTTCCTGTTCTTTTTTCAGTGATTTTATACGACTTTCCGTATCTACATAGTTTAATGTTACATCATCTACATTTTCACTCTTAGATGTAACACTTCCATTTTCTTCTACAACAGTTACAAAGGCGGCCAGCTTATCTGCCGGAATTCTTATGGTATAATATGCATAACGATTCACATTGTAAGCAGCTGAGTTCCCGCTTATATCCGAATGTTCTATGTATCCCCCCAGCTCTTCCACTTTCTTTGTCATAGTATCAATAAATGTATCAAACTCTTTCGTCTCAACTTCCAGAGATTCCGTCTTTATTAATTTGCGGTCTTCTCCCTGTCCAACTTCCACACTTGCCGATTCAGAAGTAATGTCTCCGCCAGTTCCGCTGTCATCAACCGCATTGGAATCATATTCTACAGATTCTTCCACACCATATTCCGACATAGCCTCTTGCGCATAATCTGCCGGCACCGAATCAGCTGTATCAGCAACTGCCATCTGCGTAGATGCAGCCATAGAGCTTGTAGATTCTCCCTTCGCACCGCATCCTGCCACACTTCCCATAATTAAACTCACCAACAAAACTATCGAACCTGTTCTCATCCATCTCTTGCTTATACATCCTTTTTTCCTCTTCATAACACAAACCTCCTTTTTACTCATCTTCGCGCATAGCTGACAACTCTAACTTGTTATTTTCTCACCATCTAGAGAAATGGGAGTCTTATCTTCTCAAGATTATCTTCCTTCTATATAATAACAGTATCGCATACTTCCACTTCTGTTGCACCGTTTTTATCTTTTTTTACAAATCTACAGCAACCAAACAGATATTCAAAATCTGCTTTGCAACTTGCACCTACGCCTCATGCAACTTGTAAGGTTAAAATCAGCCAACCAACAACCGCCACCATCTTTTCAACCGCTGCCAACAACCAGCAGCCCACCTGGGTTGGCTGCGTCCTTTTCCCAAAACAAAAGAGCCCCACCACAGCACCTCAACTGCAGTAAGACTCTCCAATTATTTTAGTAAAAAGCACCCCAAATATCAAAGTACCTTCGACAAAAACTCCACCAACCGTGGATCCTTCGGATTAGCAAAAAACTCCCCCGGTTCATTCTCTTCCTTCACAACACCTTCATCAATAAATAACACACGATTAGCCACCTCTCTGGCGAATCCCATCTCATGTGTAACTACAACCATTGTCATCCCATCCAGAGCCAACTCCTTCATAAGCTCCAAAACCTCACCAACCATCTCAGGGTCCAGCGCAGAAGTAGGCTCATCAAAAAGCATCACATCCGGATTCATAGCCAGTGAACGTGCGATAGCAATTCTCTGTTTCTGACCGCCAGAAAGCATATTCGGATACTCATCCGCCTTTTCCGGAAGGCCAACTCTTTCCAATAATTCCTCAGCCTTTTTATCCGCTTCCGTCTGGCTCATAAGACCTAACTTAATCGGCGCTAAGGTAATATTTTCCTTAACCGTTTTATGTGGAAACAGATTAAACTGCTGAAACACCATTCCCATTTTCTGACGAATCTTGTTAATATCATTTTTTGAATCCGTAATCTTCGTTCCTTCAAACCAGATTTCTCCGCCGGTTGGTTCCTCTAACAGATTCAGACAGCGCAGAAAAGTACTCTTCCCTGAACCGGAAGGTCCGATAACAACTACCTTCTCACCTTTTTCAATATGCTGGTCAATTCCCTTTAACACTTGATGATCCCCGAAGGACATCTGCAAATTCTTAGTTATGATCACTCTTTGCCAGCCTCCTTTCAAAGATACTCAATAATTTGGACAGAATCAACACGATTACCAGATAGACACATGCAGCAATTATGTACGGAGGAAGCGGGTCAAAAGTTCTGGTTCCCACAAATCCAGCCATTTTTGTCAAATCATTGATTGCAATTACACTGATAACTGATGTCTCTTTTACTAATACAATAAACTCATTACCCAAAGCCGGCAGGATATTTTTAACCGCCTGTGGCAGGATAATATAGCGCATCGTCTGTAGTCCCGTAAATCCCAGAGAACGTCCCGCTTCCATCTGTCCATAATCCACAGATTCAATACCAGCTCGTACAATCTCTGCCACATACGCTCCTGAATTCAATCCGAAACACACCGCACCTACTACAATCGGATTGGTATTTCTGGATGTAAATATCATATAGTAAATAATCATCAGCTGTACCATCAGAGGTGTCCCACGAAATACAGTAATATAGATGGAACAAATCTTAGCTAATATTTTTAAAATCACATTCTTAGAACTTTTTGCCGATACTCGAACTGTTGCAACTACGATACCGATGATTACACCAAGTATAACTGCAAAAAAGGAAATCAGCAAAGTCATCTTCAGACCGTCTAAATATGCCAGATAACGCTGTTCAGGTATCAGTGCATTATAAAATGACTCATATATCTCACGAAGTTTTTCCATATTATCCTCCAGGTAATAATAGCCGCCTTATCCCATCCTCAGGAGAAAGCGGCTATATCGCTTTATATCTTATTCTGCTTCAGCAGCTGAATGATTAGCGATAAACTCGTCAATCTTTCCATCTGCTACTAATTTTTCCACTACACCATTAATCTGGTCCAACATCTCTGTATTACCCTTCTTAACAGCGATTGCATACTGATCCTGGAATAAAGGATCACCTTCTAAAATTTTTAATTCTGTATTAGCTTCTACTAAATCCTTAGCTGGAAGTTCATCCATTACGATACAATCAACTTTTCCTGCTTTTAAATCTTCTGCTGCCAATGCAAATTTAGTATAACGTCTTACTTCCTTTGGAGTTGTGTTGTCTGTATTAGAACACCACAGGTCAGCAATATTTCCCTGCTGTACTGCTACAACCTTATCCATCAGTGCTTCTCCTGTTGGCTCTGTTACAGCTGGTGCATCTGCACTTACTACAACAACTTCTGTAGAATCTACATAATTAGTTGAGAAATCCATAACCTTTTCACGTTCTGGATCAACAGAAATTCCTGCTGCTGCAAAATCAACTTTTCCCTGCTGAACAGCAACTAATGCTGCGTCAAAATCCATATTCTGGATTACCAGAGTTTTTCCCATCTCATCAGCGATTGCCTGTGCAATATCCATATCCACACCTACAACTTCATTGCCCTTCATATATTCATATGGTGCAAATCCTGCCTCAGTAGCAACAATTAATTCGTCGCTCTCTGAAGAACTGCTTTCTGCTGCGCTGTCTGTAGAAGTCTCACTGGATGATGAACTTCCTGCACCACATCCGGTTACTAATAATGCGGATACCGCTAATAAACTTACGATTTTTAATGCCTTCATAATGTCCTCCTCATTGATATATTTTATTTACTTTTTACATATCTTTTTTATTGTAGCTTTTTTCTTTTTAAAATGCAATGAAAAATATAAGATTTATGCATGTTTTTTTATAATTATGCACCTTCCTGACAGCTATTTTTTCAAAATCCCAAAAAGGCCACGCACCAGACTATTGGCTGCCTGTCTGCCAAAACTATTGACTGCACTGGTTGCCATTTTTTCTACCGTTGATTTTTTCTTTCTTCCACCGCTGCTCTTTCCTAATATCTGTTTTGCGAGACGCTCAATTTCTTTTTGTTTTTCCTGCTCTTCTTTTGCTTTTTCTCTGGCAGCTTTCTCAATTTCCTTCTGTTTTTTAGCTTCTTCTGCCGCCAGGGCTTTCGCCTGCTTTTCTAATTCTTTCTGTTCCTTTTCTTCTTGAACTGCCTGTTCCTGCTGAGCTTCTTCCTGCTGTTTTGTGACTTCTGCTTCTTCCTGGGCTTTTCTGGCAGCATCCGCCTTTCCAGCCAGCAGTTCATACGCTGACTCTCTGTCAACCGCTGTATTATACTTGACAGCCATTGGACTGGAAGCAATCATCTGCTGCACCAGGGCAGCATCCGCTGGTCCCATAAGACTCTGTGGTGGAAGAATATGTACCCGTTCTACCATAGAAGGCGCACCTTTTTCATCGAGGAAAGATACCAATGCTTCTCCAGTTTCCAGCTGGGTAATCACTTCGTCCGTCTGAAAGAGTGGATTCGCACGAAATGTATCTGCAGCAACCTTCACGGCCTTTTGATCAGATGGTGAATATGCACGCAAAGCATGCTGAATTCGATTGCCAAGCTGTGAAAGAATAGTATCCGGGACATCTGTTGGACTTTGAGTAATAAAATAAATACCAATTCCTTTTGAACGGATAAGTCGTACAATCTGCTCCACTTTCTCTAATACAGCCTTGGATGCATCTTTAAAGATTAAATGTGCTTCGTCAAAGAAAAATACCATTTTGGGTTTGTCTAAATCACCTACCTCCGGCATCATCTCATATAACTCGGACAGCATCCAAAGTAAGAATGTCCCATAAAGAGTTGGCTGAAGAAACAATTTTTCACAATTTAACACTTGAATCATACCACGTCCATCAGCATCCACGTTAAGCCAGTCTTTTAAATCAAGTGCCGGTTCTCCAAAGAACTGATTTGCACCCTCATCTTCCAGTTTCAATAATGCACGCTGAATAGCCCCTATACTTTGTGAAGATACATTGCCATATGTATTCTTATATTCTGCCGCATGTTCTCCCACATAAGCCACCATAGCACGCAGATCCTTCATATCTAACAAGAGTAGTTTCTGGTCATCTGCCACACGAAAAACGATATCAAGAATTCCTTCCTGAGTTTCATTTAACTCTAAAATGCGCGCCAGAAGCATCGGACCCATCTCTGAAATCGTCACACGAATCGGATGCCCTTTTTCTCCAAACACATCCCAGTAAGTTGTAGGATACGATTTATAAGTAAATCCAGCCTCAGCGAGTCCAAACTTTGTAATACGTTTCTGCATGCCTTCACTGTCCACACCAGGAACACTCATTCCGGACAAATCGCCCTTAATATCCGACACGAATACCGGAACCCCTGCATCACTAAAAGATTCTGCCAACACTTTCAGTGTAATCGTCTTACCTGTACCGGTAGCTCCTGCCACCAGACCATGGCGATTGGCCATCTTCGGAATAATACTGATATTTTTTTCATTTTTTGCAATCCATAATTGTTCTTGATAGTACATAAAAGCCCTCCTTCATACTTATGTAAACTTTTCAAAGTTTATTTCTGTTTTTCTTTTTGATATAAAGTATACCATGATTCAAAGTTTCCTTACATATAAAACACAATAATCCCCACTAAAATAAGAAAATTCCCCAACAGTTTTCGCTTTGTTATTTTTTCTTTAAAAAAGATGAAACTCAACACCATTACATAGATAAAACCTGTAGATTCCACTACCGGTCCATTCTTATAAGCCACCTTTGTATAAGCTATAATCGTACACATCGTCGATATAACCATCATTCCGTACCCGATTATGACATGTGGATTCAGATATTCCCTTATTATAGAAGGGTACTGTTTCATCGCTCCCTTTTTTAAGAGCACCTGTGAAAAAGATGCTATCAGAGTCCCTAATGCTAATATTATGTAATATATCTCAATTCTCATCTGTATTCACCACCATTATCCCCACAAATATTATCGCTACACCCAGTATATTCTTCCATGATATATGTTCTCTGAAAATCAAAGCGGCCCAGATTAAAGACCAGAAGATTGCTGTTGCCCTATTTACATACGCAACAGATAACTCATAACGTTTGATGATTTGCTGCCAGACTATTGCGTATACCCCAAGCACACAAATTTCCAGACCATAGAAGAAAATAAACCAAAAGCTTAAAAATTCATGTCCCGCCGCCATTTTTGCACAGATACCTGACAAGGTATAGATTAGAACCGCTGCCTGAATAGATAAGATTCCAGGCAGGGTAATTTTTTTCTTTTTCATTTTGTAAGTCCTCCTGTAGAATATACATCAGCTTGTCTGTCAAATATATATTCTGAATGGATTTAGTATAGCATATTTTCTGACTGGTGGAAATACTTCTATAAAATGAGCTTATACCAGATGCTTATGTTACTTATTTTTTTCTCTTTTTCTCTTTGTTACCAGACCACCGATTCGACCTGTCTCTTTTGCAGTAAGTGTTCGCCATCCTTCTTCTAATACCCGGTCTAACAGTCCTAATTCTTCTGCAATTTCATATTTGATTAATTCTTCCTCTGTTAATTCTTCCAGATTTATCTTTTTTTCTTTATTTTTTTCCATAAAAAAGGCCACGCTCCTTTCATTGGGAGTATGGCCATTTTTATTATTTCTATTCATATTTTATTATCCTGTATTTACTTCGGTATGATAATTGCAGCTACAATATAAGCTAATACTCCTGAACCACCCAGGCAGCAAAACAATACCCATGCCAGACGTACCAAGGTAGGATCAATATTAAAATACTCTGCAATGCCTCCGCACACACCTGCTAACATATAATTAGTCGTTGAACGATACAATCTCTTATTTTCCATATCACAAATCTCCTTTCAGATTCTCATTAAAACCACAAACACTTTTGTTATCCTATGAAATCTACCGTAACCTGACCCATGCCACAAGAAATATCAATGTTTCCTGCTGCATTTTCTTTCTCAAGTTCTTTATCTGTCAGGACACCATTGTAAGTGTCACTTCCGAACTTAACCTGTCCGGCTGTACAATTCAAATCATAGCTGTAATCACTTTGTTTTCCAGGCATTTCTGCCGTTATTTTCCCGGCTTCTACATCCAGATCAAATTCTTTTGCATTCAAAGCCTCCATCTCCAACAAACCTGCAGATACTTCTGCTGACACTTCTTCCAGTTTCAGATCTTCCGGAAGAATAATTACCACTTTTCTGAAATCATCTTCTGAATAACTTTTCGTTGAAATTGTGCTGTCTACATATAAAGTAGCATCATCCGAATACACGTCTACAGAAACGGTATCTGGGATCTGAACTTTGATTTTATTTACATCATCCGTTTGCACATATAAACTGCCTGCTGCAATATTCAAATCCAGCTCTGTTACCGGGTCAAAGGTATACTCTGTAATGCCGTCCTGACTTTCTGAACTTATGGATCCCTGCCCGTGATTTTCACCATGATGTATGGAAGAATGATGTGAACTTTCTGAATCAGAATGATTCTCAACTACATCTTCAATCACATCTTCCAAATCTTTTGCTTCTTCCAGATCATCTGCTTCATAAGTCACTGAGACTGAATTCTTTGTATGCACATATTTGGAAAGTTCACTCCAGTTTGCTCCTAAGACCAGGGTTCCAATCAGAACACATATAATCCCTAGAGATGCACAAACTGCAGCAATGATGAGAGTTATCTTTATTCCTTTTTTCATGATTCGCCCTCCTTATCTGAATAATTATCTGTATCCTTCTCTTCTGTATGTGTTACGGTTTCTTCGTTTTGTTCTGTCTTTTCGTTTTGTTCTGTATATCTGTCTGATTCGGAAAAGTTATGCTCTCTCTGACTTTCGCCGCGATTTAACAGTCTCTGACACAAATCCACGATTGATCGAAAGGCCATAGGACATATCTTAAATGTAAACCACAGGAAAAACAGAAATAAAAGTAACCCAACTGCAATCATAAGCAACGCAATTCCAATTCCTGCCAGTGCGGTTCCCGGATGGGACACAATCGATACCACGCTAACCACCATAGTAGCAATACCACCGATTACCAGTCCGACTCCGCCAAAGCAGCTTCCTACAATAATCCCTACTAAAACTCCGGCGATTCCCACTAAAACTCCTAACAGACCCGCTGCCAAACCACCCCATATAGGAATCGTAAAGACTAAAATGATAATAATCAAAGCAACAGGAAACTTGCTCTATGCTTTTGGTTCCCGATAGCCAGATTCTCTGCGTGAAGGCATTTGTTTATTAACGGTAGTCCCTGCATCCTGATAACCATGTTCCGTATATTCCGGTCCACTGGTTGTATAGCTATTCTGTGACAAATCAGCCTTGATAATTCCTGCAACTTTCCCAGGATTTCCCAGTTCCTGAATCACATCCGCTTCATTCTCCACACCTGCTTCATCAAAATAGCTATTATAATAATCAATGGCATCCTGCCGGTCACTCTTAGGAATATCGGCAAGTAATCGTTCCAGCTGCCTCATAAACTCTCTTCTATCCATCCTAGTACCCTCCCTCAAATAATTTCGTAATCTTCGACGAATAAGATTTCCACTCAATCATATATAGTTTCAACTGAGCATCTCCCTTTTCTGTAATTTTATAATATCTTCGATTTCTTCCTGCAAACTCTCTGTCATAAGTAACCAGACACTCATCCTTCTGCAGCCGGCGAAGCACCGGATACAAAGTAGATTCCGACACATCTAATACCTGACGAACATCCTGGGTAATCTTATATCCATATGTCCCCTCATCCTCTTTCGACACAACTGCCAAGACAATCGCATCCAACAATGCAGCTCCTGTGTTAAATACCATATCTTCACTTCCTTCTCTAATTGGATCTCATTATAAGCATTTATAATATTATATGTCGTATAATATTGTTTATGCTCATACTATACAATATATAATATTGTATGTCAATAATATATTATATAAATATTTCTTAATATTTTATGAACCACGTTTTATATGTATTTTCACTAATACGTTCGTGTCCGTTTTGCATACCCTTTTCCCTTGCACTTTTTCTTCTAATAAGTTATGATATCAAGCAGAAAGTATGGAGAAATAAAAGTGAGAATTAAAGGAGAAAAATCATGGGTATGACAACATTTCCAAAAGGATATGACGCACACTTAAGTGTACGCCAGACACAAGAAGCGATAAAATATATTCGCGATACATTTCAAAAAGAATTCGGAAAAGAGATGAACTTAGAGCGAATCTCAGCACCACTATTCGTAGAAAAAAGTTCCGGACTAAATGATAACCTAAACGGTGTAGAACGCCCCGTAGCATTTGATATGGCTGCACTGCCGGGTGAAACCATTGAAGTAGTACATTCCCTGGCAAAATGGAAACGTATGGCACTTCACAAATACGGATTTCAGCCTGGAGAAGGGCTCTATACCAACATGAATGCCATCCGCCGCGATGAAGATTTAGATAATCTCCATTCCTGCTATGTAGACCAGTGGGACTGGGAAATGGTGATTACCAAAGAGCAGCGAAATGAAGAAACATTAAAATCAGTTGTAAAAAACATCTTCAAAATCATCAAACACATGGAACATGAAGTGTGGTACAAATATCCGGAAGCTGTAAACCACCTTCCTGAAGAAATCCACTTCATAACAACCGAAGAATTAGAACAGCGTTATCCTGATAGCACACCAAAAGAGCGTGAAAATCTTATCACGAAAGAATTAGGCTGTGTCTTTCTTATGAAAATAGGTGACAAACTGGCAAACGGAGAACCCCACGATGGCCGCGCTCCAGATTATGATGACTGGTCCTTGAATGGAGATATCCTCTTCTGGTATCCACTGCTTGACTGTGCTTTGGAAATCTCCAGTATGGGAATCCGTGTAGATGAAACAGCATTAAAAGACCAGCTTAAAAAGGCCAACTGCGAAGACAGAGCCGAATTACCTTATCACAAAATGTTGCTAAACAGTGAATTGCCTTATACAATCGGTGGTGGTATCGGACAATCCCGCTTATGCATGCTCTTATTAAACCGTGCTCATGTAGGTGAAGTACAAGCCAGTCTCTGGCCGGAAGAAGTTCGTTCAAGCTGCGCTGAACATGGAATTATCCTTCTTTAATTGACCAAATAGATATTGGCAGAATTTCAAATCCGCCAAAGGCTTTATCTTCTTGCAAGATAAAAGTGCCCGGATAGATATGTACATATTATCTATCCGGGCACTTTTGTTATATATGTCCTTTCCTACTGCATTCCAATAATCATTCCAAGCACAAAAGGTATTAGCCAAACGCACCAGACAATAAGACTAAATCTATGAAAAGCGGTCTGCGCCCTCTCATCTTTTCTCACCAACACCACTGTCGCCCACACCGCATGAATAATCATCAAACCAATCGCCAAAGCCCCGGTAATTCCATGAGGACTAAACAAACTAATACTTCCGGCATCCTTACTGATACTAGTCATAATCGTTGTCCCAGTCGTATCAAAACACAATCCCAGCCAGAAAAAGACCAAATGCATCACCTTCAATTTTCTCTCCCGATGCTCGCTCCATACACCAATAGTATAACAAATCAAAGCACAGGTAATAGTAACAATCGCTGCAATTAATTTTCCAGACATTATACAACCTCCTTCACATATCATCATATATCAATTTCAAATAAGCATATTATCCCCGCTTAAGCACTGCTACCCCCGTAACCACTGCCGTAATCCCCTCCGCCACAGGAAATGCCATCCAAACCCCGGTCATCCCCCACACAGCAGAAAGCGCCACCGCACAAATACTAATCGCCACAATCCCCCGCAAAACAGAAGCAAAGAAAGCCCAAGCCGCCGATTCCGTAGCACTCAGATATCCTGTGCCTACAATATTAAATCCCGCAAACAAAAATCCCACGAAATAAATCTTTAATCCCCTCACAGCATACTCCGCCATCTGACCATTCTGCTCGCTGTTAAAAACAGCCACAATCCGTTCAGCCTGAAAATTAGTCAGTACAAGAATCAACACAGCTAAAATCAAACTGGTGACAACACTAAGCTGGAGCACTCTCTTTATCAAAGCCCGCTCCCCCTTCCCATACAGATCACTAAAAATAGGCTGGGATCCCTGAGCCACACCGTTAAACACTGAAATAGCCACCAACGCCGTATTTGCAATCACTCCATAAGCAGCAACCCCCACATTTCCCGCCAAGCCAAGAATCAATACATTAAACACCATGGTAGTTACCCCTGAAGCAAACTCCCCAATAAAAGCCGATACCCCCAGCTGACAAGACAAAAAGAGTCTCCTGACAGAAGGCCCCATCCAGCAAAACTGAACAGTATTATTGGAGGAAAAGAAATGAATACAACAGACAGCAATTCCAACGATAGGTGACACAGCAGTAGCAAGCGCTGCACCTGCCATACCAAGTCCCAGAGGAAACATCAAAATATAATCCATGACAATATTGAACAGGCTGCTGCTCAAAGTAGCTGCCATAGCAATTGTCGGTGCTCCGTCATTTCGAACAAACGCATTACATACATAATTCCACATAAAAAATGGTGCAAATAACATAAATATACGGGTATAAGAAGTTCCCACTGCAACAATTTCCTTATTTCCACCCATAAGTCTGACAATCTGTCCGGGAAAACAACCTCCCAGGATCATAAATACAGCCCCTAAAATCAATCCAAACAGTATGGCATTAGAAAAATATAAATCTGCCTCCGCATCTTTTCGTGCCCGCAAAATAGCAAAACGAATGGCAGAGCCTACTCCCATCATAGAACCAATTGCAAATATAAAACTATAGATTGGCAGCACCAGATTTAATGCCGTGATTCCATTGGCTCCTTCTGCAATGGATATAAAGAAAGTATCCGCGAGAATATAAAGAGAAATCCCTATCATCCCCAAAATATTTTGTGATACATATTTTGCAAAAGTCTTGTTAATTGACATATTTTTTTCCTTTTCCTTCTAATATTCAATCTAAAACCCGGGAAATCCTTCTACAGTTCCCGGGTTATTTATTTCTGTATGTTCTATTTCTATATTATAATACAATTTTCTCAACCAAGCTTTACAACTTTTCTATAGACAAAGGTAACCCCTTTTGACACAAAATGAAGTACAATACCACATACAACAGACAGCACTACCACCGTAACTGCATATACGATATCCGTTCTTACATAAGACGTATCATTTCTAAACAAATACAGGATAATTCCCTGCACCAGGAAGATTTCATAGGAAACCGTCCCAGCCAATCCCCATAAGACACTTTGAAAACGAAACTTCTGACATAGAAGGAACAGCATAAGAGCCACTCCCATCGATATCCCCCACTGAAATAAAATCGGCACTACATGATTTAAAGAAGCTTTCGATATGGTAAGATAACCCCAGAGCATTCCAACTATAAGTAATATCCCAGCAACTAAAAACAACCAGTAAAATCCCCTCACAGCACTCATGAAATCTTCTTCCCAGTTTGCCCATACAACACCCACTACAAAGGCAGCCATAGAAGAATACCAGACCGTATCTAACCCTATTATCTGGCAAATGAGCATATACAGCATCAGATATACACACAAACTCAAAATTGCAGTTGGCATCTGACTGTGAAACCACCTCATAAAAAGTCCAAATCCCACATAGCAAACTGCAATAGCAATCAAAAACCAGCTGAAAGTACGAATTAAGTCACTGGAAGCAAACTGTCGCAACACCATACGTAATGACAATTCCGGATTAGCAATTCTCTCAAGCGCAAAACAAATACCCCATATGATAAATCCCGGAATAAATATCTTACCAAGTCGTTTTCTATAAAATCCATGAAGATATGCCGTCTGATTATGCTTAAACTGCTTCATCACTCCATATCCTGACAACGCAAAAAACAGGGATGCCAGAATCACCTCTGCCAGGTTCTTACCAAGACATGGAAAGACCCATCCGCCTTCCGCCTTCTGTGAGATGTGGCAAAACACTACAAGCATTGCACAAATCCCCTTTAGACAAATGCTGTGTTCCAAAGTCAGAGGTCTCAAATAAAAGCCCCTGTTTGGTGCTACTTTAAATGCCCAAAATAGCATAATGAGAAATAATATAATGAGTATATCCAACATATCTGTGTTGTTCCTCTTTTCGCTGTATTTTTAGTCAAAGCGGATATTTGCAGTCCGCTTCCCCATATAAGGTTAAAATGATAGTTCTTTTCCCAATGCAAAGGAATAGATGATTTGTTCTTTTATCTGCTTATGTGTCAGTTTCTGAAGAGCCTGTCCATAATATTCCAGCTGCACATGGTACTTATCTATCAGTTCCTGTCCGCTTCTGTCATATACCTTGTCTGTCTTGTAATCTACGATTACAAGCTGTTCCCCTTCATAGAAAAATGCATCAATAATCCCCTGTACCAGAACCGTCTCCTTCTCATCCCAGCCTTTCTCAATCTGGCTGGCTGCGACCCCTATAACAAATGGCTGCTCCCGATACAGATTATCCTGTTCCATAGCAATTTTCATTCTATGCCCGATGGAACTGTCTACAAACTTCCATATATCATCTATATTTACACATTCTAACATCTTTGTATCTATTTTACCCTGTTTTACTAAATCTGCCAAGTCCGAAGATAACTCTTCTTTGGAATTTATCCGGGTATAATCGATACATTCCATCACACGATGATAGGCAGTACCTCTCTGCGCACCCCAAACTTCTTCCTTTTCTTCTTTTAAGAACTCAGGAATCAACGGAATCACGGTTTCTTCCTCATATACATGCAATCCCTCTTCATCCTCGATGCTCTGTTTCTTCAACTCGGAAACAGACATTTTTGCTGGAATGTCTTCCAGATTTTTATAGGGATACTCGTAGGTAAACTGCTGTTTGATTCTATCTTTAAACTCTTTATCATAGGTTTCTGTTGTGTTCCATGATAAAAATTGCTCCTTGCGTACCTCTCTTTGTGCCTGATATACCACTTCCTGCTCTGTCAGTGCTGCGATTGACAGATACTTGACCGACACATTTTTGATTTTGTTTTCCTCCAACAGACAGGGAAGTACCCAGTCCCAATACATGGTCGCATGGGCACGCATACTATGAGGAAGCAGTTCTTCCTTACGATTAGCTGCCATGGCATAATACTGCTGATTTTTCTCAAGCTTCGTAATAGTACCCGTCAAGATTAACTTTTCTTTTGCTCTGGTAAATGCTACATATAAAATACGCAGTTCTTCCCCGAGATTTTCCATCTTTATCTGCTGGGCCAAAACAGATTTAATCAATGTAGGAGCCTTCGTCCTTCTGACGCTGTCTATAAAAGAAAGGCCTATACCGTAATCTCCATGACAGATTAAATTCCCCCTTGAATCCTGATTTCCAATCTTTTTGCCCATACCACTTACAAAAACCACCGGAAACTCCAGACCTTTACTTTTATGAATACTCATGATACGTACTGTATCTTCATTTTCTCCCAGCATATTTACTTCACCGAAATCCACCTGATATTTCTGCAGATGTTCAATATATCGAATAAAATTAAACAGTCCGCGGTAACTTGTCTTCTCATACTCCATGGCCTTTTCCACAAGCATCTGCAGATTTGCACTTCTTTGTTTACCTCCCGGCAGTGCAGAAGCATAAATTCCATATCCTGTTTCATCAAAAATTATTTGTATCAATTCATGAATCGGCGTATAGGTGATTTTACTGCAAATGTGATCATATATTTTAAAGAAATTCTGTATTTTCGTATATGTTTCTTCTGCATTTTCATAATTTGCAGATTCCTGATTTTCTGCACTTTGATTCTCACTATTTTCATGTGTCATGCTCTGCAGATAGTTTCGGCATGCCTGATACATAGACTCCTCCTGGTATATACTCCGGATTCGCGCAATCTGTTCATCCGTCATTTTACCTATAGGTGACAATAAAACTGCAGTAAATGGAATATCCTGCAGCGGATTGTCGCAGATATGCAGATAATTTAACACCGTTACCACTTCCAATGCAGAAAAATACCCGGTCTTAGAAGTGGCAAATGCAGGAATATTCATGGCATTTAATACCTCGGCAAAAGTATCTGCCCAGCCTGTCAGTGTACGAAGAAGTACAACACAGTCACTGTAGCGTGCCGGTCTATATACCTGTAATTTATTGTCAAATATCTGTTCTTTTCCCACAATCTCACGAATTCTTTGTCCAACTGCCCGTGCTTCCATCTCCCGATAGATTCTCTGAGACTTTTCTTCCAACATCCCGCCTTCATCTACAGGTATACATAAAACTTCCGTATCTGCAAAAGAATCCTTCGCTTCCGGATAGGATGCTCCATAATTAAGTGCTGCTTTATCATCATAGACTACACTTCCCAGGGATGGTCCCATAATCTGCGAAAAGATAAGATTTACAAAGGATATGACCTCTCTCCTGCTTCGAAAATTTTTGTGAAGATCAATACGCTGTTCCTTACCCTCCTCCAGGGAATAGGAGGCAAGCTTTTCCATAAAAAGTTCTGGTCTTGCCAATCGAAAGCGATAGATACTCTGCTTCACATCGCCTACCATGAAGATATTATGTTTTCCCTCAATCATTTTAGAAGAAAAAGTCAAAAGCAGTTCCTGTACCATATTGCTGTCCTGATATTCGTCAATCATAATTTCTTCAAAACGGGCAGCAAAATCTCTGGCTGTGGGATTCACATGGATACTTCCATCCTCAAAGTTTTTCGTTACCAGAATATCCAGAGCAAAATGTTCCACATCTGAGAAATCGCAGATATTCTTCTTTCGTTTTGCCGCTGTGTATTCCTCCATAAACCGTTCTGTCAGATGAATCAGAATTTCCACAGAAGGCCTGCAGGCAGCAATTCCCTTTAACACCTCCGCCTCAGACAGTTGGAAATAATTCTGATGCAGTTCTTTTATCATATCTTTCGCCTGCGTGAATATCCCTTTTACTTCCTCTCTCAAGTCTGCATCCACTTTCTCGTCCTTTTTAGAGGAAAGACGGGGATATTTTATCTGAGCCAAACTCTCATGCCATTTTTCATAACTAGTGCTCGCTTCCAACTCCTCTGCAATATCCAGAAGTCCATTGATCATAGGGAGATACATATATGGGCCATCCGCACCCTGGCTTTTTTTCACGGCGAGGCTAAGCTGCTGCTGTATTTCCACAATGGCATTGCGCGCTTCCGACCATAAAATAGACATCCAGACTCTGGAGCCTTCACTGTCCAGTGATTCTGCCTCATAAGCCTTTTTGCAGTTTTCAATCCACTCTTTTGGCCATGGTGCACTGGTGGAAAAATTGTAAAGAGAAAATATCATATCTTCCAGTGCCTTATCATTCTTCCCGGCACTATAAGCCTCCACAAAGTCTATAAATTCAGGAGTTCCTTCCTCATAAGCTTCTTCTAACACCTTCTCTATCACGTCTGCCTTCAGCAGTTCCAGCTCACCCTCATCTGCGATGCGAAAAGCCGGGTCCAGCCCGATCGTATGAAAATAATTTCTAACAATATACGAGCAATATCCATCTATAGTATTAATCTGCGCATTATTAATCAATGTAGTTTGCCTTTGCAGATGCTCATCTTCCGGATGTTCATTCAATTTTTTTTCAATGGCTGCCAGAATTCGTTCCTTCATCTCCGAAGCGGCTGCGCGGGTAAATGTCACGATAAGAAGAGAATCAATATCCACCGGATGTTCTTCATCTGTTATCATGGTCAGAATTCGTTCTACCAAAACAGCAGTTTTCCCGGAACCGGCAGCTGCACTTACCAGCATATTGCGATTCCGCAGAGAAATAACCTGCTCTTGTTCCTCGGTCCATGTTACTGCCATGGTTCTACCTCCTTCGCAAAAGCTTCCCATATGGAATCTTCCTGGAAGCTATTCAATCTTCGATGTTCATATCCCGGAATGCGCTCATCATATCCACAGACGCCTTTATATGGGCAGTAGGTACAGGCATCCTTCGTCTTCATGATATATGGATTCACCTGCACATTTCCCTGAACAATTGCCTCTCCAATATTTCGCGCCTTCTTATTTACATACTGTGATAAGATATGGAACTGTTCCTGAGATACCGTCGATGACAAGGCTGACAAAGAACCATCCTTGCGATAGGAAACAGGTAAGATATCCGATTTTTTCTCACTGGCAAGTTTCTCATCCATGTGTTCAATAATATCAGGATTTTCCCACAAGATTCCATTTAATTTCAGCTCCTGCAAAATACGCTGATTCGTATCCTCAGGTTTTTCTCCCTCTACCTGATCTACCAGTGGATCCTTTACCTGATAATAGAATACGCCTGCCGGTTCTACTTCTTTGTCCGGGTGCTCTTTTTGTTCCATCTCTATGGCCGCATTCATATACACCATCAACTGCAGCTGCAGTCCATGATAAAGTGCTACCAGATCGAAAGAAGTGTTCCCAGTCTTATAATCAATCACTTTAAGATAAATACAGTCATTCGTCTCTAACTTATCCACCCGGTCTATTCTGCCATGAAGACGCATGCTCTCCTGTTCAGATAATACCAGATTTACTGTTTCTAAATCTTCTACATGAGAAAAATTCACTTCGAAACTCTGTGGAACAAAATCTCCTTTTCGTATCTGTTCCTGAAGCGCCCATACGGTTCGCTTTAGTATTCTACGAACTCTGGCGATGGTATATTCATTTCGACTGGTGCTGTGTAGAATCGTATTTCCATAATCATGAATGACTTCTTCAATACTTTCCTCAATCATTTCATTTCTTTTCTCTTCTTCCAGATTTTTCCAGTCGTATGGACTGTTCTTTAACTTATTAGAAAACCATTCCAGCGCTTTATGAGCAATATTTCCCAAATCTGCAGACTGAAATTCGTAGCGCACCCGCTCTGTAAGACCCAGACCATACTCCAGAAAATGAGCAAATGCACAGGATGCATACTCTTCCAGCCTGGTAGCACTGTTGTGAAGCTGAGAACCATAGAGTGCGCGGGCTGCTGCCTTTCCAATCTTATCATGGGGATTTTCATAGTACGCAGCTTCAACTACCTGACCAATACGGTTGGCATAATCCGGCTGGGCACAATACCAGGAATACAATTCCTTCCATTGATTGTCCACTTTTCCGCGGACGGCAAGTCGAAGGCCTTCAATAAGCGCCGGAAATACGCTGTCCGGCCGTTCCAGGTAGGCTGGCAGCGTCCATTCATCCGAATCCATTTCCCTGTATTCCTGAATTTTTAGTTTCGGAAATAATTTTCGTATATTAGACAGAAGATAGGCCTCTCCCAAAGCCTCTCCTTTACTATTTAATCGAGCGCAGGATAACTCCAGACGTCTGCTTGGTTTTGTCATATTAAGGTAGAGATAAAATCTCTGAATATATGCATTTTCTTTCGCGGTAGGTGCCAGTTCCACACTCTTTTTCTGGAGAAAATCACGTTCCATCTCGGAAAGTATCTGGCTTGCAGAATGAGTCTTTGGCACAATTCCTTCATTCACCCCCACAAAAAACAGAACTTTGATATCCTTTAACCGGGTACGTTCCATATCTCCGAACACTACCTGATCCGAACTTGGAGGTATGATACCGATCTTGGTTTCTTCCAGACCCGCATCCAGTATTTCCTTATAATCATCCAATGGCACACGTTCCTCTCCAAGTACAGAAACCATCTTGTCAAACAAACCCATAACTACCTTATATATCTGGGCATACTCCTTCTCCATAGGACGATTCTCAGCCTGAGCAAATAAAAGTTCCTGTACCTTTAATTTCTCCTGAGCCTGCATTCGAACTACGAATTCATAGATTGCTCTGGTATTATCAAGGACTGTGGAATCCTTTCTTTTTAAGATTTCAGTCAGCTCACCTAATTCATCCAGGACCATCAGACGGATATCATTCATATATAGAATCTGATCGGGATTCATACCGCGATAATGCCTGGTCCAGGTATCATTCCAGTGTTTATATCCGCGGATACCCAGAGCGATTACATAATTTTCCAGGTCATCAATCTGGGGTCTTTTCAGATTTGTCATTCCACAGCGCAGATAGCGAAAGACACTTGCATAACTGTAATCAGATGCCACCACATCCAGCACCGCACGCAGACATTCTACAAATGGATTCATAAGTACCGAATGTTTCTCGTCTATAAAACAGGGAATATTCGCTGTTGCAAAAGCCTGCCTGGTATATTCCCCATAGATACTCATATCTCCGGTGATTACTGCCACATCTTTATAACGAAGCTTATCTTCCCTTACCAGCTTATTAATCTTTCCTGCCACGATTTCCATCTCTTCTTTTGGTGTTCTCGCATAGAAGATTCCAACCTCATCCTGCTCCTTCGGATAAGCTTGGTTTCCATACCGGAAAAGATGCTCCTCTAAAAAAGCCAGTGCCGGAGCCTGGGCAAATCTGCTTTTTTCTCCTGGCTTTATCCAGATTTCCGGCAAAATCTCTACCCTCTCTTCCATTGCCATCTTAGAAAGCTTCTGAATCATCTGTCTGCTCATGGAAAACAGATGATAATAGGAAGCCTGCTTTTGGATGTCCTCTTTGGGATCTATGGTAACTGTCACATAGACTTTCTCTGCGCAGTTTAATAATTCTCTCAACACTTTATTCTGAACGGGCGTAAATCCGGTAAATCCATCAAAAGCCAGAACACTGTTTCGGATTTTTTTCGATTTATGAAGCGCATCTGCCAGTACTTCCAAAACTTCTTCTGTGGTAATATAGCGGCTTTGCAGATATTCACAAAACCCTTCATATACACACTGTACATCTTTTAATTTCTCATGAAGTTCCATCTTCTCCTCAGAATCTTCTATGAGCTTTTCCATCTGTTTTGTATCAACCTGATACTGCATCAGCTCAGATATGAATGATTTCATCTCACTGATATAACCAGTCTTTTTCAAATTGCCACCCAATACTTTTAACTTTTTCTTATTTTCCTGAGCGATTTTTTGAAGAATCAGACTCTTTCCTGTTTCTTCTAACAGTATTTCGTCATAGCCGCCCAGTTCCTCAAACACACGGTAAGCCAAACGCTGAAAGCTTAGGATGTCAATATTCATAATCCCACTGTCCGGATGCATCTGTACCAGCTGCTTCTGAGTCTGCATGGTAAACTGTTCCGGAACAAGTACCAGATACTGTTGTTTCGGATTTGCTATGGCTTCCTGTATAATATTTTCTGATAAATAATGAGATTTCCCACTTCCGGAACTTCCCAGGATAAATTGCAGTGACATTCCTCTACCTCCCCGCAAATCAATTCTGCTTCCCGCTATTGAGAGCAAAATCATTTTGTTGTATGTTCATTATATGGACATAATCAGATGCCGTCAAGTAACATAAAGATACCATTCTGGCAAATCCCTCTATAAAGCGGGCATATTTTTTCATTTTTTATAATAGGATATACAAAGAATGATAGGAGGCGTGACATGAGTGGAAAAACCAGAATTGTAGTGCTACATATGAAAGAGATTCTTTATACAGTCATATTCCTTGTACTGGCTGTTATCATGGGAATTCTACTCTTTCTGATGTTTGGATCTAGAAGAGAAGACTCTGCGCTTTCAGCTTCTCCTGACCGCTTCACGCCCGGGAAATATACCACCACCATACAGTTAAACGATAATACTTTCGATGTGGAAGTTGCTGTGGATGCAGACCATATCAACAGTATTCGTCTGCAGAACTTAAGTGAATCCACACTGGCTATGTATCCACTGATGGAACCTGCCCTAAACGGGCTGGCCACCCAGATTTATGCGAGCCAGTCTACAGAAGGAATCACTTATAGTGATGAAAGCAAGTACACCTCTCTGCTGCTGTTAGATGCCATAGATGATGCTTTGGGGCGGGCGGAGATAAAGTAATTCATATTGATAAAAGGAATTCGGAGGCGAAAAAATGACGGAAAGAAGCAGGCTAAAATAGCCTGCTTCTTTCCGTCATTTTTTTCAATTCCGATGGTTTATGATTAAAGGGCATCCAATTCCTCACGCCAGATGCGAACACACGCATCACTTGGCATACGCAAATCGCCACGCGGAGATACTGCCACACTTCCCACTTTAGGTCCATCCGGAAGACAAGACCTCTTAAACTGCTGTGCAAAATAACGCCAGTAAAAAGTTTTCAGCCATTTTAAAATCTCATCATTTTCATAAGTTCCTGCAAATGCATGACATGCAACCCGATACAATTTCTTCGGTGCAAATCCAGCTCTCTGCATATAATACAGGAAGAAGTCATGAAGTTCATAAGGTCCCACAAGATCCTCTGTTTTCTGTGAAATCACGCCATTTTCCGGTGGCAGCAGTTCCGGACTTACCGGAGTATCCAGCACATCTAAAAGTACCTTCTCCAACTGCTCATCTCCACAGGTATCTGCATAGTAGCGTACCAAATGACGTACCAGCGTTTTAGGAATAGAAGCGTTTACCGCATACATAGACATATGGTCTCCATTGTATGTTGCCCATCCAAGTGCTAACTCTGACAAATCTCCTGTTCCGATAACCATACCATTACTCTGATTCGCAAGATCCATAAGAATCTGTGTACGTTCTCTGGCCTGGGAGTTTTCATATGTTACATCATGCACATTTTCATCATGATCAATATCCTTGAAATGAACACGAACTGCCTCTTTGATATCCACCTCTTTTAGTGTAGCTCCCAAACGATTCGTCAAAGTACATGCATTCGTATAAGTTCTATCCGTAGTACCAAAACAAGGCATCGTCACTGACAAAATCTGTTCTCTTGGAAGTCCCAGCAAATCAAAAGCTCTTGCAATAACAAGCAAAGCCAAAGTAGAATCCAGCCCACCGGAAATTCCAATCACTGCACTCTTACACTTGGTATGCTCCAGACGCTTTTTTAATCCCATTGCCTGAATCATAAGAATCTCATCACATCTTCTGTCACGGTCTTCCTTGCTGGAAGGCACGAAAGGTTTTGGATCAAAATACCGCTCCAGTTTTGTGTCCTCTTCCTTCACGGAGAACGAAGTCACCTGATAGCCCTTTCGTGTCTGCGGACCAAAGGTTGTCATCTTCCTTCTCTCACTGATAATTCGCGAAACGTCCAAATCTCCATATATCGTCTGATTGACAAATCGCTTTGCTTCCGACAGCACCGTACCATTCTCAGCGATAAGATTATGCCCGCCAAAGACAAGGTCCGTAGTAGATTCCCCGTCTCCTGCCGTGGCATAGATATACCCGCAAATCAAACGGGCAGACTGATTCTGTACCAGACTCTTTCGATATAAACTCTTTCCTGTCACTTCATCACTGGCAGACAAATTCACAACCACCGTCGCACCTTCCATGCAGTGACGAACACTCGGTGGATTCGGCACCCACAAATCCTCACATATCTCCGCTGCCACCAGAAGCCTAGGCATCTCCTCGCACGCAAAGAACTGATTGATGCCAAAAGGAACTGATTTACCATTAACTTCCGTAAAAATAATATCTTCATCCCCGGGAGTAAAATGACGTCCTTCATAAAATTCTGCATACGTAGGCAGACATTTCTTAGGAATAATTCCAAGAATTTCTCCATGATTTAGCACCGCTGCCACATTGTACAATTTTCCACTCTGTTCCCATGGCAATCCCACAAAAATCAGTGCATCCGTATGAACAGTCTCTTCAGCCAGTACGATCAGCTGCTCTTTTGCCACTTTAAGAAGCTGTTCCTGCCAGAACAAGTCCCCACAAGTATAACCAGTGATACATAATTCCGGAAATACCATAATCTTAGCCTGATGCATTTCCATTTCCCGGATACCCTTAAGGATCTCCTCACGATTATAGATACAGTCAGCCACCTTAAGTTTAGGGCTTCCTGCTGCAACTTTTATGAATCCGTCTTTCATATTTCCTCCCTGCATATCGTATTTTCATATCATCTGATAAAAATCAAAAAAATTCTATTATCCTGTAAGAAGATTTATCAGATTACCAGTTATTTACTTCGCTAATTCCAATAATTCCTTCAACTCATCCACAGTAAAATAATAAGCAGAATTACAGAAATGGCACTTCATCTCAATAGTCTCACCTTCATCAATTAGTTTCTGCAATTCTTCTTTTCCTATGCATATCAGAGCCTTAGCTACACGATCTTTTTCACAATTACAATGAAATCTTGCCGGAACCTTATCCAACACTTCAAAATCAAGAGAACCCAGAATATTTTCCAGGATTTCTTCCGGGGAACACCCCATATCTAAAAATGTAGTAACAGAAGTAATCTCAGAAATATTTTTTTCCAATTTAGCAATAACCTCTTCCGTCGCATCCGGCATAAGCTGAATAATAAATCCGCCAGCCTGTTTAACTGTATTATCCTTCTCCATCAGGACACCAAGTCCTACAGAAGAAGGCACCTGTTCACTGACAGCATAATAATAAGTCAAATCATCTGCAATCTCGCTGGTCTGAAGCTCACACTGTCCAACATAAGGTTCCTTCAAACCCAAATCCTTGATAACATTCAAAACGCCCTGACCCACAGCAGTTCCCACATCCAACTTTCCATGAGAATTAGCAGGAATAATAACATCCGGATTATTCACATAACCCTTCACATCAGCCTTCGAATTAGCGGTAACGGTAAGACCCTGGATCGGACCAGCACACTTAATCTGCAGAGTAAGCACATCCGCATCACCTTTCATCATAGATCCCATCATCGCACCAGCCGTCAATAAACGCCCTAAAGCAGCCGTCGCAACAGGACTGGTATTATGATCCTCTCTGGCTTCCTCAACCAACTCCCTGGTAGTAGCAGCAAACGCTCTAATCTGTCCCTGTGCCGCAGTTCCTCTTACAATATAATCTCCCATATATATTCATCCTCTTTTCTTATATCATTTTACATTTTCATGTACCTATCATTTTTCTTATATCGTTTTGCATTTTCATGTTTCCATCATTTTTCTTATATCGTTTTGCATTTTCATGTTTCCATCATTTTTCTTATATCGTTTTACATTTTCATATTTCTATCATTTTTCTTATATCGTTTTGCATTTTCATATTACTATCATATATCCTGAATTTATCATTTCAAATGTTTCAAGTCAAGAGGATATTCGGAATCCGCTTCGCTACTTGCATCTACACCTCATGCTGCTTCACAGCCTGTCAGTAGGGGCTTGTATCCCCTACTGACACAAGCAAGTCCCCACCCACCGCTTAATGCTCTTCGCATTTGAAGCGGGGGGACTTACTTGATGAGGTTAAATTTTTCATCTAAAAATCACTCAGCATTCTTCAGCTTTTCCCGAGCAATCACATAAACACGCTCACTCACCAAAGAAGGAACCTCATGACTAAAAGCATCATAAGCAGCCACAAATTCCAATCCACTCTCTTCAATTAAATCCTGTACTCTGGAAAGCTCATACCCTCTCTGATAATGCACTTCCTCATACTTCCTATATAAATCCTCAGACTCCGGAATAAAAATCGCCAATTCATACTCATTAATATGAGACTCCTCATCATAAAAATTATCCCAGATAAAACTAGCCTCTTCACGATTCTCAGCAATCGTCTGATCACCAATCACATCCCGATACTTATAAATGGTACTCAAATCAAAAATAAACACCCCACCCGGATCCAGATAATTATTTACCAGCCTAAAAACCTCCAGTAAATCCTCATCCTCCGTAATATAATTCATAGAATCACAAATACTAACTACAGCCCGAACAGTCCCATACAATTCAAACTCCCGCATATCCTGAAGCAAATACAAAATATCCTGAGGCAGATTCGCCTTCTTATCCAAAGCAATTTCCAACATATCCTCAGAACTATCCACGCCAATCATATCATAACCAGCCTCAGCCAACCTCATAGTCACATTCCCAGTTCCACAACCAAGCTCCAAAACAAGTCCCTCATCGACACCATACTCCCGCAACAGCGAAATCAGATACTCCGACCACTCATCATAAGGAACATTATCCATGAACATGTCATAAACCTTCGCAAAATTATTATAAGACTCCAAAACTTCACCTCAATTCCATAGACAAACTCGAAATAATCATATCATATTCCCACCCATATTTCCAGTTTTAAACCAAAACGGGCATCTAGCTTCTCTACAAGCTGGAATTGTTTTGTTACCCTCAATTATTTAAGTCCTTGCGGGGCATATACAAGTGAATAACCAGTTTCTGCCTCGTTTCCATAAATTATTGCAGAAATATAGTGCCGTCGAGGCATATGCAAGCCGTATCTCCACCTCTGCCTCGTTTCACTCTAGCCTACGGGGCAGAGAAGATAAACAGGCTTGTGTATGCCCCGGCGAACTGTATATAGCTTGCTTTTCTTAGCCAAACGGGGCAAATTTTTAATTTGATTGACTATGTGCCTCGGCAACTTTCCGATTGACTCATCAGTTCATCTCCCACACAGCTTCCGATTTTGTCAATCTCTTATAAGTCAAGAGACTATCCGAAATCCGCTTCGCTACTTGCCTCTACGCCTCATGCTACTTCGCAGCCTGTCAGTAGGGGCTTGTATCCCCTACTGACACAAGCAAGTCCCCACCCGCCGCTTAATGCTCTTCACATTTGAAGCGGGTGACTTACTTGATGAGGTTAAAATTATATACTAACAATATCACACATTACCAATTTCCTCAACGCAATAGTGGGCAAAAGCCCACCCCCAAAAAGCCACAACAAATACCCCAAAAAAGCCACAACAAATTCAGCTTCTAACTTCCTTACAACCACAAGCCCCGTGCCGTTCCGGCACGCGATTTCCCACCATGTCTTTTTTTATCTTTATCTTTTGTCTTTTATCCTTTATTTTTTTTATCTTTTATCTTTTTTATCCTTTATCTTTTTTATCTTTTATCCTTTATCTTTTATCCATTCCACCACAGCCAGCCTTCACCCACAACACTATATGACCGTGATACAACCACAGCGGAGCCGTGACGTTTCTTCAGGGTCAGATGACGGGAGCCGCTGCCTGCGTGCCGGGCGCTTGTGCAATATCCATTTCCATAGTATGAATTGATGAACATCTTAGCGCGCAGCCGCCGCTTATAAAAGGATTGCAGAGTGTCCACAAGACACTCTGCAAAAGACGCCCTGAAGCGGGTATGCATCAGCATACCTGCTGAATGCGTCTGGTTCCTTTTATAAGCGGCGGCTGCACGCATAGATGTTCACAATGAAATACTCCTGGAAACGGATATTGCACAAGCGCCCGGCACGCAGGCAGCGGCTCCCGTCATCTGACCCTGAAGAAACGTCACGGCTCCGTTGTGGTTGTATTGCCAGTCATATAGTGTTGCGGGTGAAGGCGTCCGCCCTCTACCGCGCCTCCGCCACCAATTCCCCGTTCACTACATCCAACGTAATCGTCCTGCCAGTATCCACCTTCCCTCTCAAAATCAACTTCGCGGCCAAAGTCTCCACATGTTTCTGCAAATACCTCTTCAAAGGCCTAGCCCCATACACCGGATCATAACCGCCATCAATAACATACTTCTTCGCCTCATCCGTAAGCACAATAGAAATCTCCTGCTCCTCAAGCCGGTCATTAACCTCCGCAATGAGCAAATCAACAATCGCACCAATATTATCCTTGGTCAAAGGCTTAAACATAATAATCTCATCCAGTCGATTCAAAAACTCCGGTCTGAAATGACCTCTCAGATCATTCATAACCATCTCCTGGCACTCTGCATTAATCTCACCATTCTCCTCAATACCTTCCAGCAAATAAGAAGAACCAATATTAGAAGTCATAATCAATATCGTATTCTTAAAATCCACTGTCCGACCCTGAGAATCTGTAATCCGGCCATCATCCAGCACTTGCAGTAACACATTAAACACATCCGGATGCGCTTTCTCAATCTCATCAAAAAGCACAACAGAATATGGTTTTCTACGTACAGCTTCCGTCAGCTGGCCACCTTCTTCATATCCCACATATCCCGGAGGTGCTCCAATCAGTCTGGATACGGAATATTTCTCCATATATTCGCTCATATCGATTCTGACAATATTGTTCTCATCATCAAACAACGTCTGAGCCAAAGTCTTAGCAAGCTCCGTCTTACCAACACCAGTCGGGCCTAAGAACAGAAAAGAGCCAATCGGTTTCGAAGGATCTTTAATTCCCGCTTTGGAACGAATAATCGCATCCGTGACTCTGGACACTGCTTCATTTTGTCCAATCACTCTCTTATGAAGTTCGTCTTCCAATCCTAAAATCTTCGTACGTTCTCCTTCTGTCAGCTTAGCAATTGGAATCCCGGTCCATCTGGATACAATCTTTGCAATCTCCTCATCTGTTACGCTCTCATGGACTAAAGATAAATCCTTCTCTGCAACCTTGCCCTCTTCCGTGGCAAGCATAGCCTGCAGTTTAGGAAGTTCCCCATACTGTAATTGTGCAGCTCTGTCCAAATCATATTCTCTTTGAGCCTTCTGTATCTGGCTGTTCATATCTTCAATCTGTTCTCTTAATTTCTGCAGACGTTCCACAGAACTCTTTTCATTTTCCCACTGACTCTTCTGAATATGAAACTCATCCCGCAAATCAGCCAATTCTTTCTGCAGATTCTCCAGACGCTCTTTACTTAGATTGTCCGTTTCCTTCTTCAAAGCAGCTTCCTCGATTTCCAGCTGCATAATCTTACGCTGCTGTTCGTCCAGTTCTGTAGGCATAGAATCCAATTCAGTCTTAATTAATGCACAAGCCTCATCTACCAAATCTATCGCTTTATCCGGCAGGAATCGATCTGAGATATAACGCTGGGACAATGTGGCAGCAGCAACTAAAGCACCATCTGTGATGTGCACTCCATGATAGACCTCATAGCGTTCCTTCAATCCTCTAAGAATAGAAATCGTATCTTCAACGGTAGGTTCATCAACCATAACCGGCTGGAAACGTCGTTCCAATGCAGAATCTTTCTCAATATACTGACGATATTCATCCAAAGTAGTTGCACCAATACAGTGAAGTTCTCCCCTGGCAAGCATTGGTTTTAACATATTTCCTGCGTCCATCGCACCATCTGTCTTACCAGCACCCACAATCAGATGCAGTTCATCAATAAACAGGATAATCTGTCCCTCACTTTTGCGAACTTCTTCCAATACAGCTTTTAATCGTTCCTCAAATTCGCCACGATACTTAGCACCTGCAACCAGGGCTCCCATATCCAGGGCAAAAATCTTTTTGTTCTTTAACCCTTCCGGCACATCTCCGCGAACAATTCGCTGAGCGAGACCTTCAACTGCTGCAGTCTTACCAACACCTGGCTCACCAATCAACACCGGATTATTTTTCGTCTTACGGGACAGAATACGAATCACATTACGAATCTCAGAATCACGTCCAATAACCGGATCTAACTTCTGCTCTTTTGCTTTCTCAACCAGATCTTGTCCGTACTTGCTCAAAGTATCATAAGTAGCTTCCGGATTATCGGAAGTCACTCTCTGATTTCCTCTTACTGTACTAAGTGCCTGAAGAAAACGTTCTCTTGTAATACCATACTCGTTAAAGATTTTCTTCATAGCCGGACTTGGCTGTTTTAACAGTGCCAGGAAAAGATGTTCTACTGACACATATTCATCTCCCATAGCCTTTGCTTCGTCTTCTGCATAAATCAGAGTCTGGTTTAGGTACTGTCCAATATAAGGTTTTCCACCCGATACCTTCACTCGTGCCTGCAGCGCACTCTCCAGCGTATTACCGAAGTGCTGGGGCTGAATCTCCATCTTCTCAATCATTTTTAAAATCAGACTGTCTTCCTGATTTAAAAGTGCATATAGTAAATGTTCCTGTTCTATTTCTTGATGGCCGTATTCATAGGCAACTTTCTCCAGTTCATTTACTGCCTGTAATGACTTTTGTGTGAATTTGCTTATATTCATGATACTACCTCCTAGTTTCATAATTATTCTTGTTCCTTATTATCGAACAAATTATCAAGTCTGCATATAAATAAAAAGTCTTTTTCATCTGTTCTATTACAACTATAACACAAGATTTTTAAAAGTCAACACTTATTTTATGATTTTATCAATAATTCATACTTTATCTCAGATTTATAAGCAATACCATCATAAACTCATGCCTACAAATTTTTTAATTTAAGTCTCTTACTATGTTCTCCTACTTTTTCATGTACCAGCTTCTTGTAAACGGCAAGTACTTTCCGACAAAAAATGGAAATTATTTTCCAGCAGTTTCTGGCAAATAAAATCCAGCACTTTTTGGTATAGCACCCACGGAATAATCCGCGGGATTTTTTATTGAAATGG
>JAQVHQ010000107.1 GCA_028696165.1 Lachnospiraceae bacterium
CTGCACGAAAAAAGTTTTGAATTCATCAAAATCCGTGCACTTATAGTATACCACTCAAAGGCGTGAAAGTCAGTAAAATCAAGTGCTTGAAGCTGATTTTTGAATTAATCAGCAGACACTAAATAATGACCGGTAGATATCACAATATACTTAGCAAGCATTAAAATCAATTGGACCAGACATTTCTGTCCAGAACTCTACCATCCTCCACTTTACGATGTATTGTATAATATTATTAACAGCTACTTTGATAGGCTGGTAACAGGAGGACATATAATGAACATTGCATTTCTGCTCTTTATTCACTATACGCTATTATTCTTGGTCAAGAGCGCTCTTGACTCAGAATACGTAAAACCCTTACAGCCATTTCTGTAAGGCAAAAAAGTAATTGATTCAACATCAAAATCGGCGATTAGTATGCATTCTTAATTTGTATCCTAATATATGCATTTTTTATAAAGTCACTTCCATTACATATATTTTCGAAATTTTTCTACAAATGGTGATTCAATCGCAACGTCTCCTCAAACCCGTTTTCATAAACATACATCAACCTGTGTCTTTGAAAAACTGGATTTGTATCATGTATAATTCGATGATGATTTGGGCATAGAATCATTTGATTACTAGCATCATTATTTAGGCTCTTAACAAAATATTCGATATGATGCGCCTCCGCAATATGTGAGCCATACTCTTCTCCAATCAAACAGCCGCAGATTTGACAACGATATCCGTATAGTAATTTCAAATTGTCGCCTATTTTTCGATTTAATTTTCGAATCTTACTGGTTCGTTGTACCTCAATACAAGTAGATGTCCCGTCTTTCATATCCAGAATATAATCTAATTCATACGCATATTCTGATTTTCCAACAACATCTTGTTTTAAATCGTCCATATCGGTTGTTTCAATTGTTTCAAATTCATATGTGTCATCATACTCCGTTGTATAAATCGCCAAGTATTCTTTTGCTTCTTCTGGAAGTTTTGGCATTGATCTAGATCCCTCTGGTCGCATTTTTCTCGCATTTACAAAGAAATTGTAGCTTGCAAAAAATACACGCTGAAGCTCACATGCTAATTCTCCATTTTTCGGATAACGTATTTGAAGAACATCATGTTTGCGTTGGTATTTATTACTATAATTTACATTAACTACTTTAGCATCATAGGATTTTCCATTCAAATATATTTTAATTGGTTTATTTTCTCCTTTTGCAAGGTAGCGATCCATAATTCTTCCAAAAACAACTTGATTTTCGACGGATAAAGTAAGGCCTTCTGTCAGTAATGACCAGTTCACTTCCAATTTATATACATATTCATTTTGTTCTCCCATAGCATTTACCTCTTTTATCTATGATTCCCAGTTCATAAGCTACCTGCTTCTGCAGATACATTATCTCTTGTTCCTACTTTAAACCTACCAAATTGGCAACCACTCTAAAAGTATTGCCTGGATATTTCAATTTCAAGAATATCTGTGTTCATCGTCAAATCCATGTTTTCTTCACTCCATAACTACTTGATAAAGTATATTATTCCCCAACCGTTGTTTGATTTTATCTATATTTTCCTTCAGAATTTCAATCAATATACAACTCCTGCCAAGATTCAAAGACGCTTCTCCAACAACACCGCTACCTGCAAATGAATCCAGTACAACTTCTCCTTTAGCTGTTACAAAACTCAAAATCTGCTCACATAGAGAAACAGGAAGCTCACTTTGATGAATTCTATTTTTTCTTGAAACAGGTCCTACATCAAACATAGTCGGCAACATTCCATTACAGCCACTCATATATGATAATATGCCCGATGCATCCGTCTTTTTCTTGTCTACACGCATATTTCTTGCTTTTCCCTTTGAAAAAATCATTATATCTTGTGTGTTTTTTGCTTTTCTTCCTGTATTACTCACAAATGAACCCTTTTTCCATGGAACTTTCGAATAGTATAAGAAACCTGCTTCCTTCGCATATTTCTTAATCTGATACAAATATTCATAATTATTTTCATTCTCTGCTGGTAATACTTCTACAAGGAAGCAACCTTGTTTCAGCACTCTTGCTTTCTCTTTAAAATCATCTAAAGAATATTTAAAGCAATCGTAAACTGCAAACGCTCGGCTTCCACCTTTATTTGATTTCATATCCAACCATGGGTGATCTGTCAAAATACAGTCTATACTTGCATCTTCAATCATAGACAAATCTCGTCCATCACCTTCGATTACAATACAGGCTTCCTCGTCAGAAGAAACTGTTTTATATATGCCCTTAGCAATTCTTTCAAACCGAATACCTAGATTATCGTAAATCCTTGCTCTAATCGTCTCTTTGGGCTTGTCACCATTCTCAGCATAAGCCTCCCTTAAAGTGAATTTGTTTTTACTCTTAAAACAATTAAATAGTTTTTCTGCTAATGTCATAATTGGCACCTCTCTTTCTTAAATGGATCTTGATACTATCATATGAGGTGTCCAAAAAAAAGGACTTTTTCATTTAAACTTCGATCTTTAAACTCCAATCCTTCCTGTTCCTTTTTTATTTTACTACATTAAAAGGAAAAAGGACAGTCTTAATCTACTGTCCTAATCTTATTATTTTCTTTGTAATCCACATGAACGATAAATACTAAATGGATTAATAATAAATATTCTCCTTCAACACAACTTCTTCCGCTGCCTGCCTAATATTGTTCATCATCCCAACCCACTGCATCTGATTCTCTGCCTTAAGTTGTTCTGTCACACCCTGCCGTTCCTGCATCTGTCTGACAAGCACCTCCATTCTCTGCTTACATTCCACATCGACATTGTGAAGATGCTCATTCAATTCGCCATTCAACAATAGTTTACTGTAAGCTGCTTTATGATGTTCCTTCAAATATTTCTGTCTCATACGCCCATATTTTCCAATCTGGTAATCTGTTGTCTCTAAGTCTGGATAGTAAATCTCATTCTCCGCCAACGTGTATCCAATCCCATTTTCTCCAATAATATGTTTTTTCATAAAATCTCCTTTCGTGCCTTGCACATTATAGTTCATATCCTCGTGATTTCTTCTTATGCATTTTCCGCTCTTCTCTTCTATTGTCTGATTGCACCATTTTTCAAAACGCTCTCGAATACGAATAATCCGTTCACGTTCCTTCATTTGCTTCATCAGCGTGGGGTTCGGCTGATAGGTATCTTCATTTTCACTTTCAATTCCAAGTTGGAAATCCGAATTTAGTTTTTGTGCTGCTTCATATTGTGACAAACCATACATCTGTGCCACATACGCAATCACATCCCCTTTTGCACCACAGGAAAAGCAGTAATAATTTGTATCTATCTTCATGCTTGGATGATGATCGTCATGAAATGGACAACATGCCATACCATTTCTGCCAACCTTCAACCCATAGCTTTCCGCCACTTGTCTGGCGGTTAACTGTTCCTTTACCCGTGTAAAAATACTCAAAAATTTTGCTCCTCCTTCTTTTCTTCGGAGCGAGCCTCTGCTATAATATAGTTGTGATTTATATTGCAGAGAGGCTCAGTCCTTTCATTTTTTAATGTCCTTGTTACCAGCAAGGGCATTTTCATTTTTCCAAATCTGTAGTAATTCTGATAGCAATTCTTTCAATAGCGGTTCGTGCTCTGTATTTCCATTCGTCAGTTCATCTGCTAGTGCCTCTAGTGCCCTTCCTACACGCTCTGCCATGTATCTTCCGGCAACTACATTCACCTCTTGTTCCAGCACTGATTTACGGTAATATTCGCCTTTAGGCAATCCCGATAAAATGATTTTTGCATCTACCTGACTTCTTTCTTCGTCGCTAAGCCAGAACGCTATCGTGTTGTGCCTCTTTCTTGCTTTCCTCTCGCACGCCATTTGAATTCCTCCTATCAACTTCGCCTAGTTTGTCTGCAATTCGTTCCTGCGCATCCATAGATGGATGGCAATAGGTCTCAATCGTTGTTGTGACCTTTGCATGTCCCAGCCTTCTGGCGATCTCCAATGATTCAAAGCCACAAGCATATAAAAGCGAAGCCTGTGAATGTCTCGCACAATGCGGTGTGATTTTCTTGACTCCTGCCAACTCACATCCTCGTTCCATCTCATGCTCAAAGAAACGTTTTGTTCTCCCTGCAAATAACCTTGTACTCGGATGAGCACGATACAGTGTTTCAATATACTCTCTGATTCCATCCTGCAGTTCCTTATGTATCGTAATGACACGGATAGAACTTTCATTCTTTGGTGGTGTGATCAAATCCTCTCCATCCAATCGGGTATAGGATTCATCCACTGTAAGAGTTCCATTTTCGAAATCAATGTCAGATACTCTTAGTGCTAATAATTCTCCCAAACGTATTCCCGTCCAGAATAAAATCTGAAATCCTATCCATGCATCATGCTTGTCTATAATGGCATCTGAGAATTTCTGAAATTCTTCTGGTGTCCAGAACGGTCTTTCATCCGCTTTGCTTTTTCCCATACTTCCCGCCTTATGACATGGATTCGACCTTAAATCATAGAAGTTGACTGCATAATTGAACATACAGCTTAATTGGTTGTTAATCGTCTTGAGATAGGTCGGTTTGAATCCCTTTTGAAGAAGTTCTCCCTGCCACTTACGAATCATCGGTGCAGATATCTCATTGATTGGTGTCTTTCCAAAGTAGGGAAGCAGTTTATCCTTTACGATATATTCCTTTTGCTTCATGGTCGTTTTACGAAGCCTCTTCTCCATATCCAACTTATACACTTCCCAGAAGTCTTCAAAAGTCATCGTAGGGTCTGCAGCCTGCTGTGTCATGAAATGTGCATACCATTCCTCTGCTTCCTTTTTGGTTTTAAATCCCCTTTTCTGGGATTTTTTCTTGGTTCCTGTCCAGTCCGTCCAGCGGTACTGAATATGCCAGGTTCCATTTGGATCTTTCTTTGCTGTGCAACTCATCTTATTCCCCCTTTTTGTTTGATGCTCCATACCATTTTTCCTTGAAATACTCTACTGGTACTTTCCCGGCGATGGTAAGGAATCCCTGATCTGCTAGTGTCTTGTTCATGTCTCGTAAAATCTTATAAGACTTTCCCATGCTGATATCCAGCATTGCTGCGATTTCCGCTGCATTGTAATACATTTTCTCACTCATTCGTTTTTCTCCTCGTATTATATAGTAGTAGTGTTTATAGTCCCTCTCCAAGGACTGTATGCTATACTTTTGGAGATACTGTGGATTGGTTTTTTTCTCCTACCACTCGATGGTTATAGAAAGGCTCCAA
>JAQVHQ010000056.1 GCA_028696165.1 Lachnospiraceae bacterium
TATTCAATCACAAACAATTGGTTATCCACCAATTACCGAAATAATATCGCAAAACAGGTTTTAAAAATTCTCTGTTTTGTACAAAAATTAATTAGTTCCCCAAGGGGGTTCTGAACAGTTACAAATATTTTATTTATTTCTAATAATCCATACCACATGCATATGATCTTTCAATCAGTGCATGGTCATTAGCCACTGCATCATAAAAGCGGAATCCACCTGAAAAGTTGTATGTTTCATATCCATTTCCTTCCAAAATACGGCTTGCAATATAACTGCGTAGCCCACTCTGGCATATCAGGTAAACAGGCTTTCCCTTCTCAATTTCATTGATACGTTCCCTTAGTTCATCTACAGGAATGTTTTTGAATCCATCCATATGCCCCCTGTTAAATTCACCTACAGTTCTCACATCCAGCAACACAACACTTTTATCTCTAGAAATCTTATCCATATCTTCCAGATGCCATTGTTTTAAGGTACCTTTTGCTATATTGTCTATCATGAATCCTGCCATATTTACAGGATCTTTGGCAGAGGAATAAGGCGGTGCATATGCGAGATCCAAATCCTTCAGCTGGGTTGCCTTCAGCCCTGCATGAATTGCTGTTGCCAGCACATCAATACGTTTATCAACTCCTTCATATCCAATAATCTGAGCGCCAAGCAAACGATAGGTCTCTTTTTCAAAAACCACCTTCATGGTCATCACTTTTCCACCAGGATAGTAACCGGCATGACTCATAGGAGAAAGAATTACTGTATCTACCTCTAATCCTGACTTTTTGGCATTGGTTTCATTGATACCTGTAGTAGCTGCTGTCATATCAAATACTTTGATAACGGAGCTTCCCTGACTGCCCAGGTAACGACTATCACCGCCACAAATATTATCAGCGATGATTCTGCCCTGTTTATTGGCTGGTCCTGCCAAAGAAATCAGCGCATCATTACCCGTAACATAATGTTTTACCTGAACTGCATCACCTGCAGCATAAATATCCGGTACAGAGGTTTCCATTCTGTCATTCACTACAATACTTTCCTTGATGCCAAGTTCCAGGCCGGCTTCTTTTGCTAATACTGTGTCTGGTGTGACTCCGATTGCCAGAACTACCATATCAGCCTGAAGGGATGGATTATCTTTCAACAGGACCTCCACTCCGTTGTCTTTTTCTTTAAATCCTTCTACTGTATAGCCCAGTACCAGTTTTATCCCATGCTTTCTCATTTCATTATGGATCATGGATGCCATATCCGGGTCAAAAGGGTTCATCAGCTGCTTAGGCCTCTGGACAATCGTAACATCCATGCCAAGCCCCCTCAAATTTTCAGCCAGTTCCAGACCAATAAAACCGCCACCTGCCAATACAGCCGATTTTGGATGATTCTTATTTATATATTCCTTTATCCGAAAAGTGTCTTCTACAGTACGAAGTGTAAAAAGTTTATCAATACCTACTCCGGGAAGTCTCGGCTGTGTTGGCTTTGCACCTGGAGAGAGGATCAGCTTATCATAGTTTTCTTCAAATATCTCACCATTCTCTAAATTTTTCACTGAAACCGTTTTACGTTCCGGATGTATGGAGATAACTTCATGATGAATTTTCATGTTAATACGGAAGCGTTTAAAAAAACTCTCTGGTGTCTGTAGTGTAAGTTCTTCCGGGTCTGTGATCACGTCTCCAATATAATATGGAAGTCCACAATTTGCATAGGATATGTATCCGGATCTTTCAAACACAGTAATTTCAGCATGTTCATTCAGTCTGCGTATTCTTGCTGCAGCTGTAGCTCCTCCGGCTACACCTCCTACAATTATTACCTTCATCTTATTTTTCCACCTTTCCTGAGTAAGCTACAATGCCACCGATATTATTTACTTTAGAATATCCCATTCGTTGCAGTATCCCAGTTGCCTGGCGGCTTCGTGAACCGGAATAACAGTATACAAACAGTGGAATATCCTTATTCTTCGCTACAGAAGCAATATTGTCAAGTTGCTGCAACGGCACATTTTTACTTTCTGGTATATGTCCTTCCTGATATTCCTGCGGTGTACGTACATCCAGCAGAACTGCATCATCAGTCCTTTTATATTCTTCTATGCCTTGATTAATATTCGACTGTTTAAAGAGATCGAAAAATCCCATTAGCACACCCCCCTAAAGCATTTCTAAAATCGCATTCTTAGGTCTCGCCCCTGAAACCTGCTGTACAATCTTCCCATTCTTCATAACCACTAAAGTTGGAATGCTCATAATACTGAACTTATTTGCCAGTTCAGGCTCTTCATCTACATTAATCTTTCCAACTTTAATATCTCTACGCTCACTTGCAATCTCCTCTACAATAGGTACTACCATACGGCAAGGCGCACACCAAGATGCCCAAAAATCTAAAAGAACGGGTTTATCGGAATTCAGTACTTCGTTCTGAAAATTATTTTTATTGATATTAATAGCAGACATTTTACAGTCCTCCTTATCTTTTTCTTTTTGTAGATTTATTATAGTCTTAATTTCATTTATTTTCCGTGATTACATCACCATACCTCATTAACTTAACTTCTTGCCATACCATCTACACTTAATATAACACCTGTAATGTAACTCGCCTCATCTGAAGCAAGAAACACAAACGCATTGGCAATATCTTCTGGCTGTCCAAGACGACGCAATGGAATTCTTTCAATCATAGGTTCGATAACTTCCTTTGGCACGGCCTTCATCATATCAGTTTCTGTAATCCCAGGTGCAACAGCATTAACACGAATACCTTTAGGTCCTAGTTCTCTTGCTAATGATACAGTCAATCCGTTTACTGCAAACTTCGATGCCGGATAAGCAAACCCACTTGGCTGTCCCGAAATACTCACCATGGAAGAAGTTGAGAGAATGACCCCCTTGCCTCTTGCCACCATACATTCTGCTGCTACACGAGTAGTATTAAATACTCCTTTTACATTTAGATCCATGACTTTATCAAAAGTCTCCTCTGTATAATCCATAAATGAGGTGTTTTCTGAAATCCCTGCATTATTTACCAGTATGTCGACACATCCATATTTTTCAGTTGCCTCTTTAAAAGCCTTTCTGACAGACTCCATGCTTGCCAGATTTGGACTAATTCCAGCAACTATTGCATTGGGATATTTTTCTTTTAATTTATCTACAGCAACATCTGCCGATTCCTGTGAACTTGCTGCCAACACAACTGAAGCACCTTCCTTCAAGAATTTATCAGCTGTAGCAAATCCTATACCACGGCTTCCACCAGTAATGATTGCAACTTTATCTTTTAATCTCATTTAGACTACCTCCTTACTTTGTTTGTAGTTACATTATAAGCAAAAGGTAAACCATTTTCTGTGATATCATCACATACTATCGCAATAAAAAACCCTGTTGCTCACACGCACCAGGGTTTTTGTTTATCTATCCGCATTTAAATAATCAGAATTTTATTCAACTTCTGAAAACTGATCTTTTCCAACATTACATAATGGGCATTCAAAATCTTCTGGAACGTCCTCCCACTTTGTTCCTGGTGCAATACCACCTTCAGGATAACCTTCCTCTTCATCATATTCCCATCCGCAAACGTCACATACATATTTCATTAGTTTGTTCCTCCTTATAAATATATTAATACACAGCATATATTACTGTTGTATTTGTGTTGTTCTGTAACCTTAATATGTATAAATGCTTTTAGCATTTCCATAATCCATGCAGGTTACAATATGCATATACCTCTTCTACCTGTTCACCATCGCAAAGACAAAAATCTGCTACCGGCTCCTGCCCTGGATTTAACTGTTTTCTGTATATTCCCTGGTTTGTATTTAATGTAATCCACTCAATGAAATGCTCTTCAAGCATTGGATGTTTTGTCTCTCCGACCACGACATGAACATGACTGCCTTCTATCGTATATACAGGTACATGCTTCTCGACAGCAGCATCTGTCACTCCGGCTTTTAATTCCTGCATAGGTTCTCCGCAACAAATTACAGGTACACCCTTATCCTTTACCTTTTCAACAATGTTTCCACAATGCTTACAAATATAATACCTTACTTCCATGCCTTTTTCTCCTTCCATGTGTAAAATTTATAATTCAATTGTCTCCTTAATAATTCTCTTCATGTACTTCAAAATAGCTCTGTGGATGATTACATACCGGACATACTTCAGGCGCCTTAGTTCCTACCACAATATGTCCACAGTTACGGCATTCCCATACCTTAACTTCGCTCTTTTCAAACACCTGAGCAGTTTCAATGTTCTTAAGAAGTGCACGATATCTCTCCTCATGGTGCTTTTCAATTTCTCCTACTGCTCTAAATTTTGCTGCAAGCTCAGGGAAACCTTCTTCCTCTGCTGTTTTAGCAAAGCCATCATACATATCTGTCCACTCGTAGTTCTCTCCTTCTGCAGCAGCAGCTAAGTTTTCTTTTGTATCACCAATTCCTGCTAATTCCTTGAACCACATCTTAGCATGCTCTTTCTCATTATCTGCAGTCTTTAAAAACAATGCTGACATCTGCTCGTAACCTTCCTTTTTTGCTACAGAAGCAAAAAAGGTATACTTATTTCTTGCCTGTGATTCCCCTGCAAATGCCTCCTGTAAATTCTTCTCTGTCTGTGTTCCTGCATATTTGTTTGCTGCCATCTCTTTTACCTCCGTTTTCTTTACTACTTTTTCAAAATCTGATGCCGGGTGCTTGCACAAAGGACATATAAAGTCATCTGGTAATTCCTACTTTACCTTCTCCCTGCATTTCGGGCAAATGCCTTTAAATGAAATATCATAATCCACAAATTCAATTCCATGAGTGTTATGAATTCTTTCCAGCAAATCCGGTATTTGATCCATATCCACATCAAAAATTTCACCGCACTTTATACACCTTACATGGTAATGATTTTTCAATATAAAATCAAATCGGTTCGGTCCATCCGGAACTTCAACCTTTCTTAATGCACCTTCCTCTACCAATATATCAAGATTTCTATATACAGTTCCTTTCCCAATTGTTGGATATGCTTCTTTTATAAATTCATACACTTCATTTGCCGTAACGTGTCTTCTCATTTCATATACGGTATTTCTTACAAGATCTTTTTGAATGGTATTTCTTCTACTTGTCATTCGTCCTCCTTATTAGGATTGGTTCTTAATAAGGATTATATACCACTATTATCCTGTTGTCAATAAAAATAGTAATAGTTCTCATTATTATTATTTTATTTTGCGTTCAAATACATATTCTGAATCTGAAGATAAATCTGGCCTAAACGAATATCCGAGTCTGTCAAATTTCTGAATTTCCACCGGATTTTCAATATTATTTTCAGCTATGAATCTGACCATTTCACCACGAGCCATCTTGGCATAGGTACCTTTTGTTACAAATTTATCTCCGGATAACTCACAAAATACAATCGTAATATATCTGTCCTGTGGTGTCAGATACTTTTCTATACATTTTGAGTATTCTTTTGATGCAAGATTAATGATAATCCTACTGTCATCGATTACTGAGCGGTATAACAATTCTCCCCAGTACTCATACAGATTTTTTGCATCTCCAATTCCAACCTTTGCCTGCATTTCAAGACGATAAGGAGTCACACCATCCATTGGTTTTAAAATGCCATAAAACGCAGACAAGATTCTTAAATGATTTTGCAAATACTCAAACTGCTGGATTTCAAACACAGATGGTGCCATATATTGAAATGCAATCCCTTCATATGCTAAAACAGCCGGAGTAAGCCTGTTATAAAGATCCATATTTTCCAATCTGTTAAAGTTCTGCTCTGCAATCTTGTCATTACATTTCCAGATAGCTTTCAGTTCTTCTTTTGATTTGCTTTTCATCCAGTTTAATACTTCTGCTGTCTTATCAATATAGACAGGCAGTTCAACCGGTGCTAAGTTATCGGTATCTACAATCATCTTTTTTGCAGGTGATAAAATAATCTTCATTATGCCAATTCCTTAAGCATATTTTCAGGATCATCTGCCGCCTTGACTTTATCATTTGCCTTTATAATGATTCCCTGCTCATCAATAAGATATGTAGTTCTTACTACACCCATAGATACTTTTCCATAATTTTTCTTTTCTTTCCAGACATCATATGCTTCAATAACTTTACGCTCTGGATCTGCTAATAGCGTAAATGCCAGTCCGTATTTTTCTTCAAATCTCTTGTGAGACGCTACAGAGTCCTTGCTTACTCCGAGAATAACAGCTCCCTTCTCAGTAAACTGTGGATAACGCTCAGAAAAGCCACATGCCTGCTTCGTACATCCTGGTGTATTATCCTTTGGATAAAAATATAAAATTATTTTTTTACCTAAATAATCACTTAATTTATGCACTTCTCCGTTCTGATCCGGCAATTCAAAATCCGGTGCTTTTATTCCTAACTCTAACATTTACTATTCCTCCGCTTTTGTACTTTCCACCTGTTTTCTTGTTCTTTTATTGCCTGAAATCATTTTATGACCAGAATAGACTGCCATAATCATGCATATCAGAGAGCCAAATGCAAAGTATTTGTGTGCTGCTTTTAACCCTTTATATCCTGTATAAAAAGTTCCAATCATTGTGATTAAAGCTCCTACTGACCAATATTTATGTGCTTTCATGTAATTCCTCCATTTTTTCAGTGTATTCAATTCTAATTATACGCTACCATATTCCTATGTCAATTTGATAATAGAGCACTCCTATAAAATTTTTCAAAATATCATTGTCAAAACTATGTTTTGTTATCCTTTAATTTATCTTTGAAATAATTGACAAAAAGCTTGCTTTCAGGAGATTACTATTTAATCTCTTTTCCATCTATATATAGTTGAAATTTATCAGGATTATTGACAACATCATAGTCCTTTCCGTATTCTACAGGTCTATATTCGGCTGTCATTACCGATTCCCCGTCTTCAATATCCTCTTTCCATAAATAGATGTTCATATCAATGCTCGTCGCATATCCTCTGTCTGTGGAGAATTTTGTCGAATGAAAAGAATCATCCTTGTACATCTGCAAAAGTTTTCTTGCAAACGCTTCTCTATCCTCAATATCTTCCCTATTTGCGACCACGGTTATATTTTCATCCCGATTTACAGAAAAAGTTCCAACTACATCTGGTTCGCCTTCTTTATGACTGGATTCAAATTTCCCATAAATACTTCCTGCAGCAATTATCAAGATTGCTGTTCCTGAAATTACTGCAATTATCTTTTTCTTCATATTTTTAATTTCCTTTTAATTTTTTTACTGCGTAATTGATTACTTCTTCCGGTGTGGGTCTGTCTCCTTTAAGTGTCATTTTCTTCCATTCTTCCTGCACAGCCGGGTCAGGATTATCAAATCCTGCATCTATGGCTATCTGCATTTCTCTGCGTACTTCTTCTGGTGTTGTGTTATACTTTTCTGCAATTTTCTCATATATAGTTTCCTCTCTCATTCATTTTCCTCCGATATATAAGTGGAATTATATCTTGTTCTATAAAATCAATTTAGCATATTTCTGTTGGCATGAAAAGAGACTTTACAACTTATAATTGGATAAAAAGGACAAAAAAAGAAGAGCTGCTTGCTCTTCCTTCCCATATAGTAGTAGTAAAATAATATGTCATGCCAGCGCAATATATTACCTAGAATATCGCTATAACAGGAAAGGGGCTGCATTTGACAGCCCCTAGTTTACTTCATCATGTTGTCTACATTCTGAGTGAACTCATTCCCTGGTTTATTTTAGCATCGATCTGGATTTTGTTTCATAAAGATAAATTTTGCCACAGAGCGGTCGTATGTTTTAATGTGTCCAAACAGCCAGTCGATTACATTTTTCTGTACAAGTTCACTGAACCGATCTGTTGGTCCTTCATACTCCTGAAGGTATTCATACAGTTCCTGAATTGTCTTTCTAAACTCTTCATGTTTTTCATAATGTTTTTCACGCTCTGGATAACCGGATTCTTCCTGAAGCTTTTCCTCTTCTTTGAAATGAAAGTCAGTATATTCATCCAGATAATCCAGCATTTTGATTGCTTTTACTTTGCTGTCGCCATTTTGACAGGCAGTTACAAAGTTCTGGATACGGTCGATCAATTCTTTATGCTGGGTATCAATTGTTTCATTTCCTGTTACTAAATTGTCATCAAAGGTAATGTTTAAATCGTAAGTCATAATTTGACCTCCATTTCTTTTATATGTTCTCTTAGGATCTTTTAATGTCTGGCAGTTTCGTACCTGCATTTTCTGCTTAGTCTTCTACAGGAACGAAAACATCTTTTCCTAATCCACAGATTGGGCATGTCCAGTCATCTGGAATATCCTCAAATGCAGTTTCTGGATCGATACCAGCGTCTGGATCTCCTACTGCCGGATCATAAATATATCCACATGGTTCACATTCATATTTTATCATAGTCATTTTCCCTTTTCAATGTCGATTTATTTTTGTTACCAAGTTCCTAGCAATTTTTCTAACACTTTGTTTCTTGTATATCTATATTATACATGATAATTATTTCTCTTGTCAATAATAGTAATTATTATTATTTTACTTAGCATAAACTGATATTTGAATTGCAAATTTACATATTGTATATATCATGGGAATAGTTGAATAAAAAAATGAACTCTATTCATTAAAGACAGAGTTGCTGGAAATTATTTCTCTCCAACAACTTTTTTCGTCTTTAAGTCCTTGAAACACAATACTGTCCAATCAGATTCATCCAACTGTTATATTTATTCTTTTCACACACCTTTCGGCAAATTTCATTTTCAATCAATACACAGAACATCTTATCATAATCAAATGCCCAAACAGCACCATTCACATGGTTTTCCACTGCTTTCTGATCTATGTTTTTTAAACGTGTGACCATTTTTTCAATTTCTCCATTTCTCAAGTTACCGATATTTTTGCAGATAAACCGAAAGAAATTCAACGTTGCATATTCGTCATGCCAATGGAACTCTTCTGGATTGTTTATAATTTTACTGACTCGCTGCTGTTCTTTGATTATCTGATCAGCTACACCTTTCATCGAATCTTCGTATCTCATATTACTCACCTACTCTTCCTCAACGCCCAGTGACGGTTTAAATCTTTTATCCTTTGCCTGCGGTACCACGATCTCATAAAAATAAAATCCTAAATATCCAAGTGCCTGCTTCTTCATTTTATAAAAAGAAGTCCTGCCTATTCCTAACTCCTGCTGTACTTCCACATCCGTCTTATTATAATGACTGCAAAAACAGGAATGAAGGATTTCACTGAGCATCACACCATTCGGTGCATAGAACTTCACCAGTGTCATTCCACGATAGATCATATCAGACAAGCCATAAATGATCATCAGGTTATTCATTTCCCGGTGCATCTTTGGCACATTCAGCTGATTGTTATAAATGCTCAGATAACTCAATGCATATGCCATATCTTCATTGATTTTCTCCTGGCACGCCATATCCAGTTCTTCCAATACAACCTGGTTTTCTAAAATCAGTTTCTGGTAGCTTGTCATCAGTTCTTTAATATCAGTATAATGTCTTTCGATTGTAACTTCCAGATAATCCTGTGCATGACTTGCCATCTGGAAGGTAATTTCTTTCATTGATTTAATTGCATAATCTCTGTCTGTCATCAGTTTCAAAATCTCCTTATCATCATCACACTAACTGGCGGTCTTTCAGACCAGTTCGCTTTCCCCATGATTTTGATGGGAAGCAATTACTTACTACAACTTGCAGAAGCGGATATCCAAAAGGCATTGTGGGAGCTGCCTTTGCTGACCGAAATCCATCTTCTTATGTAAAACCTGCAGGAATATAAAGGGAAAGTGACTATCCCTGCCGGTTAATAATCCAAATAATATCGTCTATACCAATCTCTCCTTATGCTGTTTTTCTCTCCATAAACCATTTATCCACTTCGTAAAACAAGTGGCTTTCCTGCCCCTGTATCATACAGGTGTACATCACTCCTACACCGCCTGCCTTTCTGCTGGCGCATCGCTCAATTTTCAAAATTCTGTCAATACTATATTTTCTTCCATCCTCCCATGTAAAAAATATGGGAACCAGCCGTCCGTCTTTCCGGAACTCTGCCACTACATCTACATATACTTTGTTCATGCCGACACCTCACTATAAAATCTCGATTGCTCTTGGCGATGCCGGGATTCTGCGGATATATCCATTTTGCTCCAACTGCTTGATTCTGGAAAAAGCAGATGATGTTGATCTTACTCCGATCAGTTTTCCAAATTCCCGAACTGTCGGCGGGTATCCATGCTCCTTCGTATAATTCAAAATACACTGATAACTTTCTTTCTGTTTTCTGGTTAATACTTTTTTCAAATCTATCCCTCCAATTACCCATGAAAATAACTGTGTGGATGGATCGTGTGCGTACCAGCGTCTAAGTGGGATAAGACTTTATCCTGATACATTGCCGCTCGCTGTATACTGAAATATCCAAACCGTCGTCTAATCTCATCTACAGTACGATCCAGCTTCTCTAACTTTTCCTTTTTCTCCTGATTTCCAAATAAATCCAACTGCACGGGAATATCATCTAACACAAGATCCGCAGCTCGGATTCCCAGGCTTCTAATGGGATGTTCCCATTTGTAATTATCTTTAAATAGCTGAAATGCTGCAGTTACAATCTCATTTGTAATATTCGTTGGCTGTCGTAAATGTATCTGTCTGGAAAAACTATACAATCCATTATCTCGAACTGTAATTTCTACTGTTTTGCATTTAAATCCATGTTTCCGCAATCGTGCAGCTACACTTTCTGCCAATGCTATTTGAATGATCCAGACATCCAGATCATTTTCCAGATCTCTCGGTGTTGTAGTGCTATTACCTATCGACTTTACTGGTGCTTCATATCCTTCCTTGCAAACCGGATCTTCATCCCAGCCATTTGCGAAAGCCCATAATACATTTCCTATTTTTCCAAAATGACTCTCTAACAACTTTTCGTCTGATTCCGCAAGTTGCCCGATTGTCCGGATTCCAAGTTTTTGCAATTTCTTATTTGTCTGTCTTCCGACATAAAGCAAATCTGACGCTGGAAGCTGCCATATCCTGTCTTTATAATTTTCTCGATTAAACTCTGTGATTGCATCCGGCTTTTTATAATCTGAACCAAGTTTCGCATAAATCTTATTCCAGGAAATTCCAATACTTACCGTTACACCCAGTTCGTATTTAATCCGATGGCTGATTTCTCTTGCAATCGTCATTCCGCTTCCTTTCAGATTTCTGCTGTCCGATACATCCAGCCAGGCTTCATCAATTCCATATGGCTCGATTTTGTCCGTATACTCCGAATAGATTTCTCTTGCCATCTGTGAAAATCTCAAATACAAATCCATCCGTGGTGGTACAAAAATAAGTCCCGGACAAACCTGTTTCGCCTGCCATAATGCCATTCCGGTTTTTACTCCTTTTTTCTTGGCAATATAATTTGCTGTCAGTACAATTCCATGTCTGGCTTCCGGATCGCCACCGACTGCCAGAGGCATTCTGGCAAATTCCGGATGATGTAGCATTTCTACACTGGCATAAAAACAGTTCATATCACTATGCAGGATCACACGCTCACTCAAACTTTTCACCTCCCAGCTGTTTCCTTCAACATAATGTCTTATCAATCTCTGTATGTTTAGTATATATCGACATTTCGGAGATAGTCAAGCGACATCTTGGTTGTGTTTTCTCCATTTTGGAGATTATTGTTGATTTTATTTCTAACATACGGTATAATGCATATAGAAAATTCAAATAGAAATGAGGCGAACAAATGCGTGATTTCGGGGAAATATTAGCAGAAAATAGAAAAAAGAAAGGATACTCTCAATCAGATCTGGTAGACCTGCTTTCTCAGGAAGGTATTCAGGTCACTACAAAAGCAATCTCCAAATGGGAGACCAATGCACGAGAACCAGCTTTACATGTTTTCCTGACACTTTGCCAGTTACTTGATATCGAAGATATATATGAATCCTTCTTTGGAGAAAATCCATATAACATTATGAGTGGATTGAATGAAGAAGGTAGAAATAAATTGATTGAATTTGCTGATATTTTGAAAGCTTCTAAAAAGTTTTCTCCACTGTCTGCAAAGATTATCCCATTCCATCATCCTGTAGAAATTACCTGGGAACCAGTTTCTGCTGGTACTGGAAATTACCTGGAGGATTCTGTAAAAGAAACCTATGACGTAGGGCACCTTGCTCCTGAGCAGACTGACTTTGGTGTACGGATTTCCGGTGACAGTATGGAGCCACTTTATCATACAGGCGATGTTGCATGGATTCAAAAAAAAGATTCTCTTGCTAATGGTGAAATTGGAATCTTCTATCTCAACGGCAATACTTACATCAAGGAATTACACGATGAGCCAGATGGTGTTTATCTGATCTCGTTAAATCAAAAATATCGTCCTATCCAGGTTTTGGAATCTGACGCTTTTAAGATTTTTGGAAAAGTAATCGGGAAATGCAAAGGTGCAGAAATTCCGGGATTTCATTAGATTTCAACAGCAGGTTCATGATCCTGCTGATAACAATAAGCAAAGGAAGTGATTGAATGGCAATCAATAATACACTAAAAGATATTCGTGAAGAACGGAATCTCATTCAAGCAGATTTGGCTGAAGCCATAGGTTCCTGCAGCCAGACTATAGGCCGCATCGAACGTGGAGAACGTAATCCCTCTCTTGAGATTGCAATCCGGCTGGCACATTACCTGAAAGTGCCTGTAGAAGATATTTTTCAAATTGAAGACTGAATCACAACAGCCAGAAAACCGAGGAGTAAAATCCCCGGTTTTCCTTTTTGCTCAAAAATTAGTGTAATCCTTTTACGAAGTCCACTGCGTTTTTCATATCTTCTTCATTAGGATGGTCTTTAGCAATACCTCCAACCAGTTTAAATGGTCCGAATGTGTCATACCCTTTGCACCCAAATTTTCCTATCACTTTAGAATGCTTCTTGTCCAAAATCTGCTCTAAGGATTTATAATTCGCACTTCCACCATAAGTACAAATCAGAAATATCTTTTTGTCATCCGGTAGGTTCTTCTCTGCAAATCCCAATATCGACTGATGAAATTTTGAAAAATAGATTCCTGATGCAAATCCAATCATATCATAACTGTTCAGATCTGCATTTGGCTGTTTTACAGCATCAATCAAATCGACCTGGCACTCTTCTGCTATGCTTTTTACTAATTTTTCTGTATTTCCATGATGTACAGATGCATATACGATCGCTTTTCTCATTTGTTTTCCTTTCTGCCTGCTCCATCAATCAGGTCATAACTCATATCCAAAAAGTCCAGTATCTTTGCTTCACTGACCGAACCTTCCAGTAAAATCGTGATCCAGTGCTGCTTATTCATATGGTATCCTGGTAAAAATCCATAAGTCTGAATAATCATGCTGATCATTTCTGGATCGCACTTTACGTCCATGATGTCAACCAGATCGTTTCCCTCTAATCCCAATTTCGATTTTTCAACCGTCATGATCACTGCATACCATTTTCCATTTTCATGTCGGAGTACTGCACTGTCTGGTAGTTTACTCCATAAATATTCTGGAATTGTGCCATACTGTTTCTGCACATATTCAAAAATTTCTTCTTTCTTCACAATCTATTCAACTCCTGATTCATCTGATATCTTGCTCATAATCATACCACATTTTCGTATCCCGTACTACCTGCAAAATTCTTTTGCATTTTACCGGTTCTCCTGACTTTAACTAATAGAGAGGTAAAACAGCAAGGACAGGAAGTGAGGATACACTTCCGGAAAATCCCAATTTAGGGTACCCTGCCCTAAATTGAAAAAGCTGAAAGCAACTATACTACTACCCTCTCAGAAAGGAGAAATTACCAATGGCTGAAAGAAAGCGAAACAAAGAAATCCATTTTTATGTCACAGATGAAGAGCGGAAGCTGATTCGCAGGAAGATGATAGAATCAAAGACAAAAAACATGGGAGCTTATCTGCGGAAAATGGCAATCGACGGTTACATCGTCAACACTGATACAACTCCACTGAAGAAACAGTATGAGGAAATGCACAAGATTGGCATAAACATCAATCAGATTGCAAAGAAGGTGAATACTACTGGAGATCTGTATCCAGAAGAAATGAAAGAATTGAAAGAGATGGTGAAAGAACTATGGCATATATTAAGATCTTCCCCATTAAAGTAACAGACAAGAAAGCTCTGGACTATATCACGAATCCAGACAAGACTGATGAAAAACTGCTGGTTTCCAGTTTTGGCTGTTCCCCTGAAACAGCTGATCTGGAATTTGCCATGACGAGAGAACAGGCAAAAAAGAACGGAATGGATAAAGGTGATAACCTGGCATTTCATCTGATCCAATCTTTTAAGCCTGATGAAACAGATGCAGAAACCGCTCATCGCTTAGGACAACAATTTGCAGATGAAGTACTGAAAGGAAAATATGAATATGTGATCAGTACCCATGTTGATAAAAATCATATCCATAACCACATCATCTTTAATGCAGCAAGTTTTGTTGATCATCACAAATATGTTTCCAATAAGCGGAGCTACCATAAAATCTGTCGGATCAGTAATCGCATTTGCCATGAAAATGGACTTGCCACCAGTATGCCAACCGGAGAAAAAAGTAAAAGCTATAAAGAGAACATGGAATATCATCGTGGCACCAGTTGGAAAGCCAAGCTACGTGTTGCAGTTGATAAGGCAATCTGGACTTCCATTAACTATGAGGAATTTCTACAAAAAATGCAGTTAGTCGGATATGAAGTCCGCCAAGGAAAACACCTGTCCTTCCGTGCACCGGAGCAGAAGAATTTCACTTATATGAAATCTCTCGGAAGCTATTATTCAGAAGAAAATGTTCGCATTCGCTTGGCTAAAAATCGTAGCAAAGTGAAAACTCCAAAGCATCTATCCAGAGAAGCTCGCCTGTATATCAATATCTCCACGTATGTTACAACCGGCAATCGAGAAGGATTTGAACGTTGGGCAAAGCTCAATAATCTGAAAGAGGCGGCTCGCACCTTCAACTATCTTTCCGAAAATAACCTGCTGAATTATGAAGATTTCAAGCAGCACGTTTCCGATATTGATGCTTCTGTTAAAGCGGCTGATCAGAGAATAGTACAAATCACCAGTGAGCTGAGTACACAGAAAGTCATTCAGAAACACTGTGATTCTTACCGGCTCTGCCGAAAAGTGATTGAAGATTGCAAATCTGCTAAAAATCCAAAAGCTTACCGTACCAAGCATCAGGCAGAATACCAGCTCCACGATTCACTAAAAAAAGAGCTTCAGGATCTCGGCGTTACCAAAATCCCAAGCTCTAATAAAATTCAGAAGCGGATTGAAAATCTTGAATCTGAACAGACTGCTACTATCCGGGAAAAACAAGAATTACTGAAAAAGCAAAAGACTTTAAATATCATTCGTCAAAATTTCACTGCTCTGCTTAGTGAACAAAGTTCACAGATTTTCCCTTCTCAACGAGATAATGTACAACTATAAAATGTTTTTCTTTAGTCGACTGATATGTAAGAAGAACACTGACTGCAAAATCAGTGTCCTTCTTTCTTCCTTAAACTTTGCATCATCGACAATCCGTATTTTTTGTCTTTTATTCATATTTTCTATTTCCTTTATTCTTGTGGTCTTTAGAAATCTATAAATTAAAAAAACACTCCCTATCGATAGTTTTTTAATCACTTTCCTTAAGAATGCTGATTATATTTCTTACATAACTGTTTATTTTTATACATATTAGCATCTGCATCATCCAATAACATCTGCATTGTACAAGACATATTATCGGAGGATAATGCCCATCCGCATGCATAGTCGATTGGTATTTGATTTTCATAACTATTTAATCTATCTTTTTCTCTGTACAAAACTTTTAATATTTCCTTAATTTCCGCCTCATTTGTATGATAAATGACTGCTATAAACTCATCTCCGCCATATCTTCCAACAAAATCCTTTTCTGGAATAACACTTCGCAAAAGCTTTGAGAAATTCTTTATTAACCGATCTCCTGCGGAATGTCCCATTGTATCATTTACAGTTTTTAGATTATTTAAATCAAACATTATACATGCTGTAGAACCTGTAATTATATCTTTTTTATTAAGAAGGTCATTACAGGCATTTTTATTTGGTAGCCCAGTATGGGCATCTACGAATGCTTTCTGTTCCAGCAATCTGTTTTGCATTGCCATCTGCATTGCCTTTAGAGTCTGCATAATAACCAATATCACCAGAATCGACATATCAAGTGCCGACAAAAGCTCTATAGTACGAATCTTTATAGCGATCTTTTCTGAATAGCTTTCTGCTGCAGAGACAGTTTCATCTGCCATCGTAAAATATATTTCACTCATATTAACAATGTCTGTATTTTCGTATCCCTTGTTTCTTACTGCTTCAATTTCTGTTTTCAATTTATCCCAGTAATCACTCTGGATTTTCAATTTTCCCTGATATTCTTCGTCATTGAGTTTTACCAGATTATAATGTCCATCCTGATATCTCAATCCAAGAAGAATATCATCCAAATATTTAATTAATTCATCATTTTGGTTTCCTGTAATTTCTAATTTTACTTCGCGCTGTGTAGCTCCACGTACCAGACCTGCATAATTTATTACGCGTGCCGTCCCCTGCAGCCTGCTAATCTGAATCATCATAAAAATAACGAGAACCACTAATATCAATATAAGGAAACTCTGTATAATACCTATTATATTTTTATTTTTCCTGTTTGTCTGCATTTCACAATTTACCCCGAATCTCAAATAATATTCATTTCAATAACTATGCTATTCATTTACTTTCTCCCTATATTACCATAAAAAAGCACTGCCAAACAGACAGTGCACCTCATTTCATGCAACTGGCTGCCATTTTACAGGCCCTGTAGCTTTGCGTCCCAGACTTTCATCTGGTTTGCCAATTTCCTTATTATAGCTTTAATACTTATGCAAAAAAACTGATCTCATTATACTTTAATGCTCTAGTATACACAAGAAAACATTACCGTTTTAACGACAAAAAATAAAAAAGAACAGTCGATACATATACTCGAACTGTTTTTCTACTTCCGAAGTCCACGCAGCATTGACATTACTGTTTCCTGCTCATTTGTACTCAGATTGTTCCATATCCCTAGAACTTCTTTCTGCTTTTCTGTCAGATTCTCTAAATTATCTTCTTGAAAAAACTGTGATAATGTCACGCCTAATGCTGTACATATTTTTTCAAGTGTGATCAGCGACGGCAGGTTTTCCTGCGCCATGATTCTTCCCAGTGACGACTGGGAAATTCCCGACAGCTGCGATAATCTATATTTACTGATATCACGCTTTTCACACAAAGATGTTATTTTATCCGCAATATACTTCTCTATATGCAAGTAACTATACCTCATTTCCGCTATTACATGTTCTTATTGTACCTGTAATAATGAAAAAATATTAGTATTCAACTTTGCAATTATTTAATCCTATAATAGGAAGTATGCACATAAAAAATATAAAGAAACTTTCATTTCCGCAAAAGTTATTTTCGCTTATATTTTTTTATAATATCATAGGTTGTTTCATTTGTCACATAAAAATTTGAAGCACTATCATTCAAAACAAAAAAGCCGGAAACCACGTTATCATCCGTGACCTCCGACTCATTGTGCTTATACTATACTGTCCTTACACCCAAATCAGCTCCTCTCTCCGGCTTATCTTTTCCCTGCTTTTCCTGGATGATTCTCTTATTGATTTTCAAGCGTTCATGGATTGACGGTTTCTTTTCTTTTCCTGGCATTGCCTTTTTCTGTGCTACTGCCTTTCTTTCAGCTTTCCCTGCGTCCTTAACTGCTGTATTTATTTCAACACCAGCTCTCGACACAGCTTCTCTGCTCTCATTTTTCTCTGTCACCTGCTGTTCTCGTCTCTCCTTCACACCTTTTTCTTCCAGACTGCAAAAGCTCTGCAAATACGGCAGAACATGATTCTGCATATCCGTCAGATCTTCCATATACTTCTGATACTCTTCATTACCTTTTCCTTGCTGATAACTAATCCAGCTTTCATCTGTCAATTTCATTTCATTCTGCATCTTTAACTGACTGATGATACCACCGTTTCCGGTACCAATCTCTATCTTACCTTGAAAATGGTGCAGCATCTTATCACCCTTCTCAGCATAATATACTGTAAAAAACATCTGTGCTGTCGTTTTTGGTTCGTTGGTGTTTGGATCACGGTCAGCATACCAGGCTTTGTCCTGTTCTACGGTTTTGGAATCCAGATCAGATAACTTTTGACATCTTGGACTCCCCAACTCACTTTTCTCACAATAATTCACATACACCATCGGCTCCATATCTTTTGGAAGTTCCGGTTCATAGGACTTCAATCGCTCGACCAATACTCCAGCACGGACTGACAGATCACATTCTTCCTCTACAATGTCCTTCAAATAAGAAATATAAGAATGCGTATTACCACTCTGCAAATCCAGCATTACCTCTTGTACCGTGTTCTCTCCCGGCTCCACATTATCCCGATATTCATACGGATCAAAAGCTTCTGCGATCTCATCCAGTGCCTCTGCCAGCTGTTCTGTATTCATTTTCTCTGGATACATTGCTTCCCTGACATCCCGCATGGGTACATATTTATAGTCCGGCAATGCTTCATGAATCTTCTCTATACCTTCCCGAATTATTGGAAGTTCTCCAAAGAATCGAATATCATCCATATAATCACCGTGAACCGTATTTCCCTTTACAATAGAAAATTCAGCCTCATCATAAAAGCTGTCTTCCGGATCACGATAGATAATCCCCATACTGCATACTCGATAGGCATTTTCAGGATTCTCCCTATATTTTTCATAGACTGCAGCAATTTGATCAACATCGGTACTTTTTTCATAAGCCCCCATATCATGGAACTCATCGCATTCTGCCGCAAAGTATTCCAGATACGGTTCTTTCTTCGGCGGCATATTATTGAGGACATTATCAATCATGTTATAATTCACCTCTTCCAGTTCCTCCACCTTTGCCAACGGCTTATATTCTCCCTGGCTGTTCTGAATCTCCGCCATTACAACCTCATCCATTTCTTCTACTTTTTCCATCAGCTGATCATAATCTCCACGGATGCGTTCTCCAGTCCAGCCTTCGTCTTCCAGAAGTTCCTCTGCCGCTTCTTTAATAGAAATTTCATCATTTTCATAGACGCCACCATCCATCAGACGGAAATCTTCATCGTAAAAGGAATAATCGTATCCTTCTTCTGTTCTCTGAATAGCAAAGTAACGTTCTCCTACCTCATATGCCAGTTCACTAAGAACCTGTTCTTCTAGATTCAGGAAAGAATCCAGTTGTTCAAAACTGATACTGTCTACAAAATGAGCTGTTACTTTTTCCCCGTCATTCAGAACTACGATATCACTGACAGACAAGGAATGTCCTCGGAAGTCTTCCGGTCTGTCAATGTTGAACCTTTCAAAAATATCTTCCAGTGACATATTTCCCGATAAGTCTCCAACATAGACCAGCTTATAATCTTCTTTTTTTATCTGCATACCATGACTTTCAATAAAGCGCATATTCATAAATGCATAGTTTTCGCCCGGTGAATCATCCTTGATCTGATAAATACCAAAGGTTCGCCTAGTTCCTAACAACAAGTTTGCCTCTTTCAAAGACTGAATCTGTGGATATTTCTGCATTTCCCATTCCAGGTTACGGAAACGCTCTCGTTCTGTCATGGACATCTGATAATGCTCCGGTCCTCGTTCGATTTCCATGCGTTCCGTGACATAGATTGGTGACGAAAAATTAGTGATCAGATAAATTTCTGCTCCGGCATCGTATAATTTCAGTGCTTCTTCCTGCTCAATGACACTCATAGGCTCCTGAAATGCTCCGAAATCTTCATCGGCATAATCCAGATCCTGATCCCTTATCCGTTCCCACATCTGTAATTCCATGCCAAACAGACCTTCATGCGCCTGTATCATTTCTTTACTTGCATACTCTCCCTTGTCTCCATCGCTGCCCAGGCAATAAATTTTAGAACCCATTCTGTGATAATCCAAAGCTGCTTCTTTTCTAAGCGGCACCATGTCTTCTGCTGTATATCCATAATCACGTAATTCCAGCTTACCTATGGTTGGATCTGGTAGGTCCTGAAGATCCATTTTTGCATCATCCAGAAGTTTCTCTACTTCATCTCCATCTGCCTGATTGATTGCATCTGTCAGATTTCTTACCAACGTCCTTACTTTCTCTTCCTCGCCAATCAGATTTGCATATTCAAAAATCTGTTCTTTTACATCTGTTGGAAATTCTATGCCTCTACGCTCTGCCTGAGCGATCTGTTCCTGCGTATATTCCTGCATTTTCTTTGTTTCTCTACCTGTTATCCTGTTTCTTGCCATATAAACTCCTCCTGTATTCTGAAAGATGGCATAACCCACAGAACATTCTTTCTGTCAGATTATGCCATCTTCCTTGTTTTCTTATTCCAGACCGAAATCCCGTTTTCTGGTTTCCTTGCCAGTTTCACTTTCCCGCTGGCTCTTTTCTTTATAAATCTGCAGTTTCTTATGGATAGAACCTCGTGCCGGTCTTTCTTCTTTCTCTTTTGATTCCGACTGCTCTGTTTCTGTATCTTCCCGTTCATCCATATTGAGAAGTGCATTTAATTCTGACAGACGCTCCAGTTTTTGGTTCAGCTCCTCTTCTTTTGGAAATGGTTTCCCGACTTCCTCTTTGGCATTTGCCATCTGCTCCTGTACCGTTTCCAGCCGTTGTTCTGCTTCTGCCAATTTCTCCGGATAACTTTCTAAAAGATTATTGATACGAGTGATATTCCCCAAAGTATCTGCTCCCAACCGAACTTTAGCTACCGATTCATGCTTTACAGACAGGATAAACTCTTTGCTCCAGCTGTCGAATTGGATTCTCATGTTAAATCCCTGATAACTTCCAATATCCATAGCTGCATCTACAGACTTAATGTCTTTGCAGACCGCCAGAAGTGCCGTACCTGCCTCTTTCTTTTCTGTGAACACTTTGCCACTGATTTCCATAGAAAACTGCTCTGGATCTGTGATTTTATGCTCAGAAAAATGAGCGATGTCTGCCTTGTAGCTGTCAATGATCTCCATCAGTTTTGCAATCTGTTGCGGAAAATTCCTTGCAATGTCATCTTCCAAACGGTACTGATTATTCATGTGGTTGGCTTTTAAAAGTTTCAACTTTGCCACGTCCACATCCAATGCCATCTTCTCTTTTACTGCTGGATTTCCGGTTGCAAGTGCTTTGACCTCCGCATAGGAAAGTGCCGCTTCGTCCACATCTTCACAGCTTCGGACAGGTGCTTTGCTGGTCATGATCTGAGAAATGAACTTCTGCTTGTTCTCGATCAGCTGCCACATATAACTGTCGAATGTGGATTCTGTTACATACCGGAAGATATGAACCTTTTTGTTATGGTTTCCCTGACGGATAATACGTCCTTCCCTCTGTTCCAAGTCAGACGGTTTCCAGCCAATATCCAGATGATGCAGGGCAATCAGACGATCCTGCACATTGGTGCCAGCACCCATTTTTGCTGTCGAACCAATCAAAAAACGAACCTGTCCGGATTTTACTTTTCCAAACAACTCCGTCTTCTTTACTTCTGTATTTGCATCATGAATAAAAGCAATCTCTTTTTCCGGTACACCTTTCTCCATCAGTTTCTGCTTCAAGTCATCATAAACATTGAAACTGCCATCGCCTTTCGGTGTGCTCAAATCACAGAAAATCAACTGTGCTGATTTCTGTGCTGCTGTATCTTTCCAGATTTCATAGCTTTTCTCTGCACAGACTGCTATTTTGCTTTCCGGATTATCCGGCAATAATTCGTTCACTAAACGCTGATCCAGTGCTAACTTCCTTCCGTCATTGGTAATTTTCAGCATATTATCAACCGAGGCATCTACCCCGCCGTTTCTGACAACTTCTGCACGTTCTCCCAGACTTTCTACGATTTCTTTCTGTTGTTCCGTTGGTTTCAGCACCACTGTTTCATATTCCGCTTCCGGCACAGGAAGCTTTAACTGATCGGAAGTCTTGATATCTGCAATCTCCTTGAACATATTCATCAGTTCCGGAATATTATAAAACCGTGCGAATCTGGACTTTGCACGATAACCTGTTCCTTCCGGTGCAAGTTCGATACTCGTGACAACTTCTCCAAAAGTAGAAGCCCAGGAATCAAACAATCCAAGTCCCATATTTTGTAATTTGCTGTTCTGCAGATACCGCTGCATAACATATAATTCCGTCATGCTGTTGCTGATTGGTGTGCCTGTAGCAAAAGTAATGCCTTTTCCTCCGGTAATCTCGTCCAGATACTGACATTTATTGAACATATCTGCGGACTTCTGTGCTTCGTTCTGTGCAATCCCGGCTACATTTCTCATTTTTGTATAAAGAAACGCATTTTTATAGCTGTGTGCTTCATCTACATACAAATGATCCACGCCCAGTTCTTCAAACGTAACTACCTGATCTTTCTTCTCTTTCTGATTCAGTTTTTCCAGCCTTGTCTGCAGTGTCTTTCTGGTCTTTTCAATCTGTTTGACGGTATAACGCCCGCCGTCCTGTTCATACCTTGCACTCTGGATTGCCATTTCTAGATCATCAATCTGCTTCCGTAACATAGCTTCCTGTCTCTCATCAGAGATTGGAATACGCTCAAACTGGGAATGTCCAATGATAATGGATAGTGATAGGTAATCCTTTGATGTTATCGCCGGATTTTCCCCCACTCCAAACCGTGCATGAAGGTTTCCCCTCACACGGCTTTCCATCAGTAATAGTATTTAAAACAATTCTAACAACTCTTAAC
>JAQVHQ010000057.1 GCA_028696165.1 Lachnospiraceae bacterium
ACTGCACGAAAAAAGTTTTGAATTCATCAAAATCCGTGCACTTATAGTATACCACTCAAAGGCGTGAAAGTCAGTAAAATCAAGTGCTTGAAGCTGATTTTTGAATTAATCAGCAGACACTAATTATACTTCCTTTCTCAATCAGCTCTAACCGTGAAGTTCCAGTGGAAGGCCGTCCGGATCGAAGAAAAATGTCATCTGCTCTCCTGTAAAATCATCCACACGAATCGGTTCACACTCAATTCCCAGCTGGGACAATTCCTGTACAGTCGCCTCCACATCTTCTACATAAAATGCCAGATGGCGCAGGCCGCAGGCCTCCGGTCTGCTAACACGCTTTGGTGGATTCTCCACTCCAAAGATTTCCAGTTCACAGTCGCCTAATTTTAAATCCAGCTTATAATCGCTCCGCTTGGCACGATAGTTTTCGCGGATAATAGAAAAGCCCAATTTATTTACATAAAAGTCTTTCGACTTTTCATAGTCAGATACAATGATTGCTACATGATGAATTCTGTCTAATTTCATAATTTACCTTACCTCCTGTAATAATTTTTCTCTGTACTGCAATATGTCCAGATACATTTTTTTGTCGATAAAAAAAGCTCTGACCCATGGTGAAAATACATTTTATATTTTCAGGATAAGCCAGAGCTTTTTAGTCTTCTTAACTTTCTTTTCCTTCTGTTTCAAAATAGGTACGAACCAGTTTCACCAGGGTTCCGGATAACAGGAACAGGGCAATTAAGTTCGGAATAGCCATAAGACCATTGAATGTTTCCGCAATACTCCACATCATACCTAAATCTGCGGTGGCACCAAGAATTGCAACCAGTGCGTACACCAGCATAAATGGCTTGATGACTTTGGATGAGAACAAAAACTCGATACATCTGGCACCATACAATCCCCATCCGATAATGGTAGAGAATGCAAAACAGCACATAGCCACTGCGGTAAATATAGATACCCAGTTTCCATAAGTAGATGTAAATCCGGCAATGGTAAGTTCGGCACCTGCCGCTTCGCCGTAACCTATTGACACACCACTGCATAAGATAACCAGTGCAGTTAAGGTACAGATAACAATCGTATCCATAAATACTTCAAAGATTCCGAAAAATCCCTGTTTTACCGGTTTCTTCGTATCTGCACAGGCATGTGCGATAGAACCGGTTCCTAATCCTGCTTCATTAGAGAAGATTCCTCGAGAAACACCCTTCTTCATACTCATAAAGAAACTTCCTACCAGACCGCCAGTTACCGAACGAGGATTAAAAGCTCCATAGAAAATAGAATAAAACACATCCGGTACATTCTTAATATTTAGCAATACCACACCAATCGCCAAAATGATATATAAAACGGCCATAAATGGCACAAGTTTTTCTGTTACCTTACCAATTCGCTTGACTCCGCCTAATAAAACCAGCGCTACCAGAATCGCTATTATAATCCCTATTATCCAGTTGCTTATATTCACACTTGACTCTCCAATAAGGTGATAATTAAGTAAAGCGGAATTAATTGCCGTTGTAATCGTATTAACCTGGGTTGCATTACCTGTTCCAAATACAGTTAATACTCCAAATGCTGAAAACGCCACTGCCAGCCACTGCCAGTTTTTACTTAAGCCATTCTTTATATAATACATAGGTCCGCCGACTAAGTCGCCGTCTGCATTACGCTCACGAAAATGTACTGCTAAAGTCACTTCTGTAAACTTGGTACACATACCAAGAATTGCTGAAACCCACATCCAGAACACAGCGCCCGGTCCACCGATGGCGATTGCCCCCGCTACTCCTGCTATATTTCCTGTTCCTACCGTGGCTGCCAGAGCAGTACATACCGCCTGAAAAGGTGTCATGGAGCCATCAGAAGCATCTCTTTTGCGAAACATTCGTCCAATGGTTGTCTTGATTGCATATGGGAATTTTCGAATCTGTATAAAACCGGTACGAACGCTTAAGAGCAGCCCTACCCCGATAATACAAATCATCGCCGGAACTCCCCATATAAAATTATTTACTGCTGTGTTTATCTGTTCAATTAATTGCAACATATATGTATCTTACCTTCCTATTTATTCTACAGTTACGGATTTAGCCAGATTCCTTGGCTTATCCACATCTAATCCTTTCGCTACACTGACATAATATCCCATGAGCTGTAAAGGAACGATAGCAAGACTGGTGGTAAAATACTGTTCTGTCTTAGGTACATAAACTGAAAAATCAGCGGTGTCCTCCACTCCATAGTTTCCATAGTTCGTCAATCCCATAAGATATGCTCCACGGCTCTTTACTTCCACCATGTTGCTTATGGTCTTTTCGAATAAAGCCTTCTGAGTCAAAACACCCACAACAAGGGTATCCTTTTCAATCAGACTGATGGTTCCGTGTTTTAATTCTCCTGCTGCATATGCCTCTGAATGGATATAGCTGATTTCCTTCATCTTCAGACTGCCTTCCATACTGATTGCATAATCAATTCCTCTTCCCAGGAAGAAAATATCCCTGGCGTTAGCATATTTGCTGGCAAACCACTGGATTCGTTCTTTGTCATCTAAAACTTTTTGAATCTTCTCAGGAAGTGTATTTAGCTCTTTTAAGAGCGCACTGTAACGTTCTTCATCTATGATGCCCTTTATCTTCGCCGTCTGAATAGCCAGCAGATAAGAAGCAATCAGCTGTGTGCTGTAAGCTTTTGTGGTCGCCACAGAAATCTCCGGACCTGCATAGGTGTATATTACGTAATCACTTTCCCTTGCAATACTGGAACCTACCACATTTACAATGCTAAGTACCGATACTCCTTTTTCTTTGGCCAGACGAAGGGCAGCCAGACTGTCAGCAGTCTCACCGGACTGGGATACCACGATAACCATAGAATTCGGCACCAGAATTGGATTGCGGTAGCGAAACTCCGAAGCAAGATCTACTTCTACCGGAACCTGTCCTAATTCTTCCAGCACATATTTTGCCACCATACCTACATGGTAAGCAGAGCCACAGGCAACAATGTAAATACGTTCTAAACTTTTTATCTTCTCATCTGTTAAACCAACTTCTGAAAAGTCTATCTTTCCTTCTTTTACATATGCACCGATGGTATCCTGTACAGCCTTTGGCTGTTCATGAATTTCCTTCAGCATGAAATGCTCATATCCGCCTTTTTCTGCTGCTTCTGCATCCCATTTGATGGTAACCATTTCCTTCGTGATTTCCTCACGGTCGATATTATAGAAACGAACTTCATCCTCTGTTAATTCTGCAATTTCCAGATTACCGATATAATATACATTTCTTGTGCTGTCTAAGATTGCAGGTACATCAGATGCAATCAGGCATCCATTCTCATTCTTTCCAATAATTAGTGGACTGTCTTTTCTTGCAGCAAAGATTTTTCCCGGAATATCATGGAACATAATACCAAATGCATAAGAACCTCTGATACGCAGCATAGAACGTGATATTGCTTCTATCGGGTCTGCTGTTTTCTTATAGTAATAATCAACTAACTTAACTGCTACTTCTGTGTCGGTCTGCGAATAGAATGTATAATTGGCCTTTACCAGTTTTTCCTTTAGCTCCTGGTAGTTTTCAATAATTCCGTTATGTACTAAAACTACAGATTTATCCTGGGTACAATGTGGATGTGCATTATTCTCAGATGGTTCTCCATGGGTTGCCCAGCGTGTATGTCCGATACCGCAGGTTCCGGGAACTGCATTCCCTTCATCTGTTTTCTCTATTAAAGTCTTTAATCTGCCTTTGGCTTTTACAATCTCAATCTTTTCAGTATCCTGATTATAAACAGCAATTCCTGCTGAATCATAACCTCTATATTCCAGCTTGGACAGTCCTGACAACAATATTGGTGCTGCCTGCTTACTTCCTATATATCCTGTAATTCCACACATAATCTATGATCCTCCTGCTATGATGTAAAGCTTTTCTCAAAAAAGCGAGGATATTTTCACATCCTCGCTCTGTTTTTTCTATCCTATTGTACCATACATTTTGAAAAAATCAATGAATTTCTATTCTGCCCATCTTCTTAGCGACCAGATACACCACGAAACTTCCCAGTGTTCCTATGATTAGGCCCCCAAGAACATCCGTCGGATAATGCACTCCCACATAGAGTCTTGACAAAGCAATAAACACCGCCAATACCAGTGCCGGTACTCCAAACTTCTTCGGCAGCATTCTAAAATAGCACCAGGCTGCGGCAAAAGATGCTGTGGTATGACCCGAAGGAAATGAAAAATCTGTTGGTTTTGCAATCAAAATCTGTAATCCCTCCACCTGTGTATAAGGCCGTGGTCTTGCGACTATGTTCTTAAGTCCAAGATTTACCACAATGGCACAAAGTGCCATGGAACACAATGCCATCACCCCGGCTTTTCGAGTCTTTGGAATAGCACAAAGCACCAGAGACAGGACAATCCAAAACCATCCGCCATTTCCCAACGAGGTAATAAACTTCCAAAAGCCATTCATAAAATCCTGTCTTATATACTCCTGAATCCATAATAATATGTTTCCATCCAACTGTAACAACCAATCCATATACTCTAATCCTTTCTGCTTCTCTTCCGTCTTTTGATTTTAATTTTAGTCCCTGTTAACCAACAAACTGACTTGCATACAAATTGGCATAGAAGCCATTGGCAGCCAACAGACTTTCGTGATTTCCCTGTTCGATTATATTGCCATCTTTCATAACCAGTATAATATCTGCTTCCTGAATAGTTGATAGGCGGTGAGCAACGATAAAGCTGGTTCTGCCCTGCATCATCCGTGCAAAGGCTTCCTGTATCTTGATTTCTGTCCGTGTATCTATGGATGAAGTTGCTTCATCTAAAATCAGCATCGGCGGCAGACAGAGCATAACTCTTGTAATGCATAAGAGCTGCTTTTGCCCTTGCGAAAGATTTCCGCCATCTTCGCCTATAAGTGTGTCATACCCTTTTGGCAGTCTCTTAATAAAGCTGTGTGCATGGGATGCTTTGGCAGCCTCCAACACTTCTTCCATGGACGCATCCGGTTTTCCCATAGTGATATTTTCAAAAATAGTTCCCGACTGCAGCCAGGTCTCTTGAAGCACCATACCATAGCTGGTTCTAAGACTGTCTCTTGTTACATGATAGATATCATGTCCATCCACCTGAATACTTCCGGAATTCACATCATAAAAACGCATAAGAAGATTAATCATCGTAGTTTTTCCACATCCGGTCGGACCAACGATAGCCACTCTCTGCCCGGGTTCCACGTGCAGATTAAAATCACGAATCAACGGTTGCTGCGGTACATAAGAAAATTCCACATGCTGCATATCTACCTGTCCGTCTGGATTTTTCAAAATCACAGCATCTTCATCGTCTGCCTTTTGCGGTTCTTCTTCTATAAGTTCAAAAACCCTTCCTGCACAGGCAAGAGCATTCTGTAATTCTGTAACTACTCCTGAAATCTCGTTGAATGGTTTGGTATACTGATTGGCGTAACTTAAAAAGCAGCTTAACTGTCCAACTGTAATTCCACCATTAATGGCAATTAATGCACCCGTAAGACCTACTCCCGTGTACACCAGACTGTTTACAAAACGTGTTGCCGGATTAGTAAGTGATGAGAAAAATGTTGCCCGCAATGAGCAGGCCCCCAGGCGGTCATTTATTTCATCAAATTGATCCAGTGCCCTTTGTTCGTAACCAAAAGCCTGCACCACTTTTTGATTTTCAATCATTTCTTCCACAAACGAGGTCTCTTCCCCGCGAGTTTCCGACTGAAGCTTAAACATATGAAAAGTCTTCTTAGCAATAAATGCTGCTACAAACAAAGACACCGGTGTAACAAAAACCACAACAAGCGTAATGCTTACATTTACCGTCAGCATAAATATCAGTGTACCAAGGATTGTGAGAACTCCCGTAAAGAGTTGGGTGAATCCCATAAGCAGTCCGTCTGCAAACTGATCCACGTCTGCAATCACCCGGCTTACCAATTCTCCATGCCCATGACTGTCCACATATTTTAAAGGAAGAATCTGTATTCTGGCAAATGCCTCTCTTCGTATGTCCTGTACCACTTGAAAGGTTATCTTGTTATTACACGCATTCATCACCCATTGAGAGATTCCGGTAAGAATAATCACAATTATCATCTTCCGTATGATGTGATTAATACTGACAAAATCCACCTGGCCCTCCCCTATAATCATATCTACAGCATTACCTGTAAGAATGGGAATATAGAGGGTAAAAGCGACAGAAAATACTGCAAATAAAAGAGATGCTATCAGATATAACCAGTATTTTTTAATATAGCGCAGGACTTTTCTTAATGTATCTTTCTGTCTTGAGGTTGCTTTTATACTACTCATACTGCTGCACCTCCCTTTTTGTCTATCTTAAACTGGGAACCGTAGATTTCTTTGTATACCTTACAAGTCTTTAAAAGCTCATCACTGGTTCCAAGACCTGCTGCCGCCCCATCATCCAATACAAGAATCTGATTGGCAGTTCTCACAGAAGAAGCTCTCTGGGATACTATAATCACCGTCATAGAATCCTCCAGATTCGTAATTGCCTGTCTAAGTTTCGCATCTGTAGCATAATCCAGCGCCGATGCACTGTCATCCATGATGATTATCTCTGGTTTTCGTACCAGGGCACGTGCTATAGTCAGCCGTTGGCGCTGTCCTCCTGAGAGATTCTTGCCGCCCTGTTCTATAACTTCATCTAAACCTTTTGATTTCTGTTCTACAAATTCCTTTGCCTGCGCGATTTCCAACGCTTCCCACAACTGCTTGTCATCTGCCTGTGGATTACCCCAGAGAAGATTCTGTCTGATTGTGCCGGAAAAAAGTACGGCATTTTGCATCACCATTCCTATTTTACTTCGCAGGGCATTTAAGTCATAATCCCTTACGTCTTTACCATTTACAAGGACGCGTCCTTTGGTTACATCATAGAATCTGGGGATGAGGTTGACTACTGAACTTTTTCCTGAGCCTGTACCTCCGATGATTCCAAAGGTATCACCTTTTTTAATCTCAAAGTCAATATCCGTAAGGGATTCGGCACCTGCGCCCTTATAGGTGAGACTCACATGTTCAAATGTAATCTGGTTATTTTCTTCCGGAATGTTTATTTTAGCTTCTGTATCACAATCCAAATTGTTTACTTTCCTTTCGGATGCATATTTCGGCATCTCCGGTTCTATATCCATTACACTCTGTACACGGTTTGCACAGGCGAGTGCTTTTGTAATCGTCACTATCAGATTGGCAAGCTTAATCAGTTCTACCAGAATCTGCGAGATATAATTTACCAAAGCTACCACTTCACCCTGGCTGATATCTCCGGCATTTACTCGCAGCGCACCGGTCCAGATGAGCACTACTAAAGCTATATTAATCATGACATAAGTAACCGGATTCATAAGTGCAGATATCTTCCCAACGAAAATCTGCATCTTGACTAATGCCTGATTACTCTCCTGGAATTCTTCAAATTCTGTATCTTCTTTTCCAAATGCTCTGATTACTCTGGCACCGGTAAGATTTTCTCTTGTCCGTTTTAATACCCGGTCAAGGCCTGTCTGCACTTTTCGGTACAATGGGATGCTGACAGCCATAATTCCAAATACTACTATAGACAGCAGTGGAATAATTACTACAAATATCATTGCCGCTTTCACATCTATAGTAAATGCCATAATCATAGCGCCAAATACAATAAATGGTGAACGTAAGAACAAACGAAGCACCATGTTTACTCCATTTTGAACCTGGTTAATATCACTGGTCATTCTTGTGATCAAAGTAGAAGTGCCCACCTGGTCCATATCGGAAAACGATAGACTCTGCACATGAGAAAACAATAGATGACGCAGTCTGGTGGCAAATCCCACAGCCGCCCTTGCGGCAAAATACTGTGCCGTGATAGAGCAGGTCAATCCGATTACTCCCAGGGCAATCAGTATTCCACACATCTTCAAGACATAAGGCTGACTTTGATTACCTATTCCAAAATCGATAATCCTTGCCATGATCAAAGGCACAAAAAGTTCAAAGATAGCCTCTAGCATCTTAAACAAAGGTGCCAGGACACATTCCTTCCCATACCCCTTCATATGTTTCAATAATTTTTTCATAATTTTCAAGTCCTCTTGCTGTTATTTTATCCGGATTATACTGCTTTTATCAGAAAAATCTCTTACTTACATAGGCGGTTGTTCCATTATAGTCAAACTGATACCAGTTTTTGCTGACACCGGTGACGGTGACTACTGTTCCAGCCAGTAAATCGCCTAATACAGTACTGTCATTACTTGGAGCAGTACGAATATTTACAGATCTGGCACAAGTAGCCGCAAAAGGTGTTACTGCAACAATCTCCTGGCTGGCATTGGCTGCTTCCCACGCTGCCTGAGCTGCCGCTGCCTGGGCTGCTGCCTCTGCTTCTGCTGCCGCCTGAGCCGCTGCTGCCGCTGCCGCTGCCTCCTCTGCCTGTCGCTGTTTCTCAGCTTCAATCGCCTGTTTAGCAGCAACTGTCTCCGGTGAATCCTGAAGTACCTTAAAACTATCCATAGAATCTACTACCGCTTTCATAGTCTCCACATCTGGATTATTAAGGACTGCAGCCACTTCATAGACTTCGGCCTCAGACTTTAAAAGATAAACTCTGTCATAGGTGAAAGCTTCTAAATCTGTGTCCTCTTCTGAATCTGCATTCTTTTTTGAATCTGATTCCTGATTTTCTGTGTTTTTTTCTGCATCGGGTGTGGTTTCATTTTGTGTTATTGCTCTATCTGCATCGATTCCTGTACTTTCTCCATTAGCATCGACTGCATCACGTCCTGCTGCTTCTTCATTTACATCAGCTGCATTGCTTCCTGCAGTCTTTCCATTTGCATCAGCTGCATTGCTTCCTGTAGTCTTTCCATTTGCATCAGCTGCATTGCTTTCTGCAGCCTCTCCATTTGCATCAGCTGCATCGCTGTCTGCGGTCTCTCCATTTGCATCTTCTCCACCGGCTGCAACTGCATCACTATGTTCTTGCTGCAGGTATTCTTCATCAATCTTCTGCGGGAAAGAAATTGCATAAGTACAGGTGGTATAATCTCCAACAGTTCCCGGTATAAACTCCAGAATTTCCACCGTACCCATATCGTAGCCACTACTCTCCAGATAATTAGATACATCCTCCTGACTGGTAATAGCCTGGATCTCATTCGCATCTGCTCCGGTCATATGAAGGATGGAAATTGTTCCTACACCTTCACAAGTCCAGGAACGCATAGCATCTGTATCCACATCCTTTACCCAGTTCTCACTTGGCAAGGTAATTGAGACACACTGATTCTCCGACACAAAGTTAACAGGAACAGCTTGTACCGCTTCTTCCTCGGCATCCTCCTCATCTGAATCCTCTGATTTATCCGCCGCGTCTTCTTCATCAGAAGCTTCCTTTGCAGTATCTGAATTCGTATTCGTAGATGAATCTCCCAAACCACATCCAGTAGTAAAAATCATTGAAAAAGCCATTATGCCACACATAATTCTATATACATTGTTTTTCATCGTCTAATCCTCCAAATACCTTCACTATACCATTCCTGTGCTCTTGAATCAATGAATTTATAAAGTCTGAATCAGTCTGGACCAAACATTTTTCCATTAAATCAATCGAATCTGCAAGTTCCCGCTCACCGCTTAATAATCTTCGCATTTGAAACAGCGACTTCCTTGACAAAGTTAAATAGCGGGCGAGGCATATGACAAACAAAATTTGATTTTTGCCTCATTTTTAGAATTATACACCTTGAATCATTTTCAACGAGGTATATATTTACGATTTTGACAACTCTGCCTCGCGAAACTTTGTATCACGAGGCAAGCATCAAAATCTTCTTTATATATGCCTCACCATTTAAGCTATGATATTATTTTTTAATGGGAAATGGGGTATATATTCATTTTTGACTCATATATACCCCGCCAGCTGATATGTTTCTACCTAATCATCATTATTTTATCCACAACTTATTCATTTTACAGAATTTTCCTCAAAATCATAGTTCTTTGCTAAAGAACTATCTTGAATAGAATAAAGGTGCACATTTCAATACTAATTTACTCATCAAATTCAGTGTGCAAAAAAAGAGCATCACGGAATGTAAACAGTCCTTCTATAATATTACCAATCCGGCCAATCAGCCACCCATTAACAACGGCGCAAATCAGTGTTCCAAATTTCACACCTTCAAAATGTCCGAATCCGAAAAACATAAATGACAACAGAACACCTAAAAGGCAGCTGCAGCAATCGTAAACCGTCTTTACCTTATCTATTCTCAATCCAAACTTTTTCGAAAGTTCTTTCACAAACAGTTCATATGCTTCCGGAGATATATAAGTATGGAAAAGGAACGCAACTCCTGCTGCACATAACAGCATCCCGGTCAAATATAAAAGTAATCTTCCCATCACTCCATCCAGCGGCAGAAGTCCTACCATACGCATAGATAAATCCAGTGCAAAGCCATATATCACTGCCGTAACAAAAGAAAATAAATAACTTTTCTTGAATTTACGCAGGACAATGGACATAACAACAATCAAAAAAGCCTGCAAGACATACTCTGACATACCAAATGAATATGCCGGAAAATACTGTGATATCTTCAAATGCAACAGATAAGCAGGCGCAACCACCATAGATATTCCAAAGTCCGCCCGTTCCATCAATGCAGTTCCCAATGCCAGCGTTATGATTCCTATAACATACGCAGCCTCGCTATAACATACTTTTTCTGTTTTCATAATGTACCTCCATAATATAATATCACCGTTTGATACAGAAACGGAAAAAGATGTTCCCGATAAAATAAGCCCGTACCGAATGTGCAGGCTTACTATCATAAAAATTTAATTTAGTAACTATTTTTCAAACTGTTTTGATGTTATCCACAAAAGGTCTGCTATGACTAAACTAATCCGCCAGATAATGGTGGTCTTGGAAATCCGCCAGCATCGTTAAAATCCTTTTTTCCAGCTTCAATTTCCTTTTCTTCATTTTCCCGCTCTAATTCCGGATTGGTTGGTTGACTGTTCGGAGTTTGTTTCTTTTTCTTTTCATCCTTCATAAAATCAAACGCCTCCTTTGATTATAATCCATATATTTTTCAGACCTCTTGTGGGAATTACTGTTCTTTTACCTATAACGATATATTCTGCTGTAAATCGATATATTCATATTATAAATCGATATATTCATATTATCATTCTTTGTGTGTTTTCTCAATACATATATAATGCCTGGTATTTTATTTACATCTTCCACACCGCTTGCATCCATGCCAGGGATTCCATATATCACTGCTCATATAATTCTTTCACTGCCCTGCATCTTGAACGTATCATTTATTTAAAAATTACGCCATCTCATACCCTGCCTCTTCTAATACCTGCATAGCCCTATCAAAATTTTCCTTCTTTACAAGTATGTAATCCGTATTGAAAGTAGATACTGCAAAGATACCAATTTTATTTTCAGCAAGGATCCCTGATATTTTCGATAAGATTCCGATTAAAGAAAAATCAAGCACCCCTTCAATACGAAAACCTTTCCAGCCATCATCCCTTTCAATGGTATTCTCAGGTGTATCTTTGGTAAGGCAGACCACCGATATCTCCTCATCTGTTTTACCGATAAAATAAAAGCTGTCACTTAAATCTATATTTGCTTCTGATTTAACTTTACACACAGTCAAATCATACATAAGTTTCTTCAAAATCATCTTATATTCCTCCGTCAAATAACAATATATCTCTCTGGTCTTATATTCTTAGTTTTTTATCCAGGTCACTTACATTGTAATCATACTCCATATATATTCTTCTTATGTTAAAGCTAATACCACATTAATAATTCTATAATATATTTTAAGTTTTGTATGGTCATACTTCCATAATCTCTCTTCTTGATTAACACGGACTAATCTAATCACTTGAAGCAAGATTCTGCAATATCAAATATAATCTCTAGCATTATTTCTGTTCTTTCCATCATAAAAAGTTCACTGGACTCTTTCCCTCGTTTAATTTACCTAGTAATGTATTTAGAATATCATAAAACGTTTTTTGGCACAATAAATACAACGAGAAATAGTTTTCTCTGGTTAGAAGGCCAGGTTAATACCGAGCCCCCTTAATCTGTTATCATCCGCAGTATTTGATCAACGATTCTCGTATCTAATGGATGCTTTGAAGTTTCGTATGTAATCAGTAATCTATCTCCTGGCATAATCCCGTTTTTTACATATGCATCTATTCTGCGCAACGCATTTTCACAGTATTCACCATTATCCATCATCCCCATATGCTCCCAATAAATTTCTTTACGGCTTTTTTTATCTAATACTGTAAAATCAGGATGAATAATTCCAACGCCTCTTAATTCTATAGGGCATTCATATTTATAAAAAATATTCCTTTTATTTAACATATCGGCAATTATTTTTTCGGATTTTGAGCGAACCCGCTCTCCTCTCTCTGTATATATCTCCGCAGCGCCTTCTGCAAATTGTTTTTGTTTATATTCTTCTTTCATCCAATTTTCAGCATATTTTTCATCGGACATAGCCCTAGGTTCTATGAGTTGTTTTTTATCCCGGCTTAACTTCTCATAAATCTGTTGCAATTCATTTGCCTGATAATGTTTAAGAAATCGCTTAATGTTCTTTAGATTCTTTTCTGCAATTGCCAGCAGCGAATAATCATACTCTTTTTGTGCTAATTCATAAGCCAATTTCTGATCTTTTTTTCGAATATAATGTCCTGCTCTTTTAGCCTCATCATCCAAACACTGATAATATTGGACAGCATCCTTACAATATGAGATTCGTAATCTTCCCTCTGGCACATTTAATAAACTTTCTTTAATCTTCCCAATTAGCTGTTCCAGTTCTTCTTGTTTTTGAAGCAATACCTTTTGTAAATTATCCATCATCTTTTCCTCTTTTCTTTGTTTAGTTTTCTTTGTTTAGTCTTCTTTGTTTAGTTTTCTTTTTTTACACAAATCACGTTTTCATGCCTGCCTATGATACATAATAACTATCGTTTTATATTTTTATGATATTCACTCATCCCCTCTCAACCTGACATCCAGCTTTTTCTGGGTGCATACACACCTTTAATTAACTTTGCAGCATATCAAAATTTGTATTCTTGCTTTTTGACATGTACTCTCCCCTTGCTTTTACGTGTCAAAATTGTCATTCTTGCTTTTTGATACGTACTAGGCTATAACTTTTACATATCAGAATTAACATTCCTGCTTTTTGACACGTACTCTCCCCTTGCTTTTACGTATCAGAATTAATATTCCTGCTTTTTGACACGTACTTTCCCCTTGCTTTTACGTATCAGAATTAATATTCCTGCTTTTTGACACGTACTCTTCCCTTGCTTTTACGTATCAGAATTAACATTCCTGCTTTTTGACACGTATTCTCCCCTTGCTTTTACGTATCAGAATTAATATTCCTGCTTTTTGACACGTACTCTTCCCTTGCTTTTACGTATCAAAATTACTATTCTTGCTTTTTGACACGTACTCTTCCCTTGCTTTTACGTATCAAAATTACTATTCCTGCTTTTTGACACGTACCGGCACACAACTTTTACGTATCAAAATTAGATTTTTTGTTTTTTGACACGTACAGAGCCATAACTTTTACGTATCAAAATTGACATTCTTGCTTTTTGACACGTACAGAGCCATAACTTTTACGTATCAAAATTGACATTCTTGCTTTTTGACACGTACAGAGACACAACTTTTACGTATCAAAATTGACATTCTTGCTTTTTGACACGTACAGAGCCATAACTTTTACGTATCAAAATTGACATTCTTGCTTTTTGACACGTACAGAGCCATAACTTTTACGTATCAAAATTGACATTCCTGTTTTTTGACACGTACTCTTCCCTGCTTTTACGTATCAGAATAAACAATTGTACTTCCAGGCAAACACTCGTCTCCAGTTTTGATATATCAAAATAATCTTTCTTGTTTCCAGATACATCCATGCGAACTGGCAGTATATCAATATACGTTAATATCTTTATACATTTTCTTATTCATTTACTACTTTGGAATTTTCCGTATGAAAATACGTTATAAGACTTAAAACCAGATAATATAGATAAATATCCGTACTGGCAAATAACATACCAGTACGGCAGTAATAATCATTTAATTCCTTTACTCTGCTAACACCACTCAATAATAGCAAGCACCTAACAGCCAGCGTCCACAGTACAGCCAGCGCCATAAATAGCAACTCTTAAATAGTAACTCTTAAATAACAACTCTCAAATAGTAACTCTTAAATAGTCGCCCTTAAACATACAACAGATAAAACCCTAATACTTCCTATCTGCTGTAGAACTTCTCGTCATCTGGATTGCACTGTACGACCGCTCATAATCCCTCAGCGCAATAATAGACACAATAGTATCAATAATAGATAACTGTGCAATTCTGGCAGTAACCGATTCCGACTTAAAAACAGTCTCTTTCGTCGCCGTCTTCAAAACAATATCACAATACCGCTGCATAGGAGCCTTACCCTGAGTCGTCAAACCAATCGTAGTCACACCATTCTTCTTAGCAAGCTTCATCGACTCAATCGTACTGCGATTCGTACCCGAATGTGAAATACCCAAAACCACATCCCCAGGTTTAAGTAAAGAGACTTCCATGGCCTGCACGTCCACATCCATCTGTGTAATACACCTGATACCAACCTTCAAAAACTTATGCATGGCATCCATACCAACCATCATACTACCACCACAACCCACAATACAAATGGCATTCGCATCCATAAGCAGCTGCGCCGTCTTCTCCAAATCCGCCGGATTCACCACATTTCTAGTCTCCTCCAACACATCAATCTCCGACCGAAGAATCTTATCCAGCACCTGCTCAGCCGAATCATTCTCATCCAACTGTGTATTAAAATGCTTATATGGCACAATAGAATCCTGAGCCAACTTAATCTTAAAATCCTGAAACCCTTTGTAACCAACACTCCTGCAGAACCTCACAACCGTAGCATCACTCGATTTAGATTTCTCAGCCAATTCCGTCACAGTATAATTAAGTACCTCACCACTGTTTTCCAAAATAAACGCTGCCACCTTGCGCTCCGCTGCAGTCAAATAATCCATCTTACTCTGTATTTTGATCAAACAAGACTGCGCTACCAAATAAATTCCTCCCTTAATTCCAGTATTTACCACATAATTATACCACACATTCTATAAAAACTGACAATTTTTTTCAAAAAAATTGGTAAAATTTACAACTCTTTTACAACTCAACCACCCAAATTTCAATTCCCCCTCCAAAAGCTCAGATTCTAACCTCCCCTCCCTCAAACTCAGCTTTTAACTACCCTCCAGCCACAAGCCCCCTGCCATACTTCCCGGCACGCACCCTTCCACCACCCACAAACTTTTCATACTTCTATACACACTTACAATTTCACTCCCACAACCAAACCATAACACACCTTCCAAAATATCTAAAACCCAAGATAACCTCCATTGTGTCTCCCACAAACCAAGCCCCTAACCTCTCACTCTCCACAAGCCCCGTGCCATCTTTCCCGGCACGCGCCTTCCCACCACCCACAAACTTTTCTTTTCCTCTTTTTCTTATGCCCTTTTCTTCTCCCCCTTCCATCCCCAGCATCGAATCCGGCAGCGGAAGCTGCAAAGCGGGGACAGAATGTTTTTATTGGCATAGCATGCGCTGATAAACCTCTTGGTGCGAAATGGCCGATTCCGACCGGGCGAAGTGGATTTCACAAAAATCCACTTCGATGACGCCTTGAGGCGTGTATGCATCAGCATACACACCGAATGCGTCAGATCCCGGTTGGAATCGGCCATTTCACACCTAGAGGTTTACAGCAAATGATCCTGCCAATAAAAACATCTGTCCCCGCTTTGCAGCTTCCGCTGCCGGATTCGATGCGTCCGTCCTCCTAAATTTTCAGCAAATAAATCCCTTCAAACCCCGCAAACTCCACCTCAATCACACCTTTCCCATCAGCCTTAACCACCTCTCTCTTCTTCGGTGTCTTCTTCTCCCCGCCATACACATCCCACTCACTATCCAAAATCACCTCATAAGAACACCCCGGTTCCGCCACACACTCATAAGCAACCCCATCATCCTCAGCAAAATGAAACAAAGCAATCACCTTCTGCTGTGCACTCATCCTTTCAAAAGCATAAATACACCTCTCCTCCTGATGACAATCAATCCACTCAAATCCATGTCTGTCATAATCCCATTCAGACAAAGCCGGCAGCTCCTGATACCATCCCTGCAACTTCTTCATAAACTGATAAAATCCATCATGAATCGGATACTTCAAAATATCCCAGTCCTGCTCCCGCTTTTCATCCCACTCCCGAAGCTGGCCAATTTCATTTCCCATAAAATTAAGCTTCTTCCCCGGATGAGCAAACATATACATATAAAAAGCCCGGGCCTGTGGAAACTTCTCCTCATATGCCCCATACATCTTCTGAACAATGGTAGCCTTCCCATGTACCACCTCATCATGAGACAGAGGCAGCAGATAATCTTCATCATAATAATACATCATAGAAAACGTCAATTTATGATAATTCTCCACTCGCTCCAGCGAAGTCTTCTTAAAATAATCCAACGTATCATTCATCCAACCCATATCCCATTTATAATCAAATCCCAAACCACCATCCGATACAGGTTTGGTCACCTTCGGAAAATTCGTAGAATCCTCCGCAGCTAATATACAGGTCGGATACATATCCTTCAATCCCTGATTCATATATTTGATAAAATCAACCGCATTGCCATTCACACCTCTGGCTTCATCCCCCTGCCAATAGATAATCCGGCTGATTGCATCCATACGAAGCCCGTCAAAATGATACTCCTTCAGCCAGTAATTTGCGGCAGACTGCAGATAACTTCTAACCTCACCTCTGGAATGTATAAAATTACAGCTTCCCCACTCACTCACTCCCACATCCTGATTTGGATATTCATAAAGTGCCGTGCCATCATAATTAGCAAGTGCATAGGCATCTACCGCAAAATGCACCGGAACGAAATCCATCAGCACACCAATTCCCGCTTTATGACAATCATCCACAAGTTCCATCAGTTCTTCTGCTGTTCCATATCGGGAAGTAGGACTAAAAAATCCAGTGTTTTGATATCCCCAGGATTCATCACAAGGATGTTCACTAAGAGGCATAATTTCCAGATAGTTATATCCATTATCCTTAAGATATGGAATCAATTTCTTTCCAATCTCTTTATAGGAATACCATCCATTTTCATTCTTCTCATTTGTTCTCCATGATCCCAGATGAACTTCGTAGATATTTAATGGCTCGTCCTTTCGTACACTTCGATTTTCCATCCACTTTTCATCATGGAATTTGTATTTATTCAAATCACGAATAATCGAAGCAAAATTAGGGCGCAGTTCCATACCAAATCCATAAGGATCACAATGTTCTACACAAGAACCATCCTGACGGTAAATCCGGTATTTATACATCATCCCCTCACGCGCTTCCGGTATAAAACACTCAAAAAAATTACCATCATACACCCGATTCATAGGTATTTCCTGCCAGTTTAAGAATTCTCCGATTACAGAAATATTCCTTGCAGCCGGTGCAAAAGTCACAAACCTCGTCCCCTGAGGGGTGACATGTGCTCCCTGTTCTTCATATGCGTTAAATATCTTTCCTGTGTAAAATCCATACATATCCATACCGTTTTCTCCTTTTTCTTCATCAGCTTTCTTGATTGATGAAACGTATTCAGCCCGTCAGCTATACTGACAGAATACATCTCAAGCCTCTCTGCCGCCTGCTTATAATCTGTGGCATTTATCACCGCGATTAATTTCATCAATTTACCTAATTGACTACCGTCTATTATTTCTATATAGTAATAATAGAACATTTTGTATGTCACACGCCATGGGCATTTTTTTCAAACCATTGTATATGCGACATTTTTAAAAATGTGTCTAGAAACATAATAAAGTCAGAAGAAGGTATGATGTATGGATTTACGTGCGAAAAGAACCCGCCAGAATATCATCAATGCATTTATCCAGCTGCGTGGGCAAAAACCGCTGGAAAAAATCACTGTAAAAGAATTATCTGAACTGGCCATGATAAATAAAGCAACCTTTTATCTCCATTTTCAGGATATCTATGACTTGTCCAATATGTTAGAGGATGAGATGATTGCTTCCGCCTTAAAGGACATGCCAACTCCCACAGAATTGATAGAAAATCCCGGCATTGGTACCGCCAGCTTAATCAAGGCAGTTGCCCTGCAGGGACAGCTTTTTCAGACCCTTTTTTCCGGAAATCGTGAACATATCTTCGTTCAAAAGATGGAATTGGCTTTTAAAGAACTTATCTGGAGAGAATATCCAGAATTAAAAGAGAATGCTGCCTACGATATCGCCTATACACTATTAATTTATGGTGCCTACCATGCATATCTGAATCATCACAAAGAATATGGGATGCAGATGCTGACAGAGGTGCTTTCCGGCGCATCTACCGGTGTATTCAATCAGCTTCATATGAGCGAAAAAGAACAGAATATTTTATGATTCATTTCACAAATATCACAAACAGCAGTATAATAAAAGAACAAAGGAGTAGTACACAATTATGAATAAGAAAGAAGTATTAGAAATACGCAAACAATTTACCCCGGCAAACTGCAGCATCTCCAGAATCTGCGGATGTTATGTGGATGGGGATAAGAATATCAAACTGGAATCCAAAGAAGCTTTTCTCTCCCTTCCGGAAGAAGAAGCCTTCAAATATTTCGACATTTTCAAGAAATCATTGTCAGGAAGTCTTGGTAAGAATCTGATTAACATGGAATTTCCGTTGGAGCAGGAAATGCCGGAAGGTACCCAGCATTTTCTCATGAAATTAAAAGAAAGTAAACTGCAGGATGATATGCTTTTGGAAGAATTCTATCAGAAAGTAATTGAGAATTATTCTTATGGCGAAAATTATTATATTATTCTGATTCACGGTCTTTATGATGTACCCGGTAAATCCTCCGATGGAATAGAGATGTTTGATGCTTCTGATGAAGTATATGAACACATCTTATGCTGTATCTGCCCTGTGAACCTTTCAAAGGCCGGTCTTTCTTATAATTCGGAAGATAATCGTATTGAGGACCGCATCCGTGACTGGATTGTGGATATGCCAGCCAAAGCGTTTCTCTTTCCTGTATTTAATGACCGTTCTACTGATATTCATGGTGTTCTGTATTACACCAAAAAACCTGAAGAATTACAGCCGGATTTCGTGGAACAGGTACTTGGAGCTACGGTTCCTATGACTGCCAAAAGTCAGAAAGAAACTTTTCAGGATATCGTGACAGATACTTTAGGTGAAGACTGTGAATTTGAAATTGTTAAAAACATTCATGAAAATCTTCAGGAAATGATTGATGCCACCTCCGAATCACCGGATCCGCTTACCATTGGTAAATACGAGATTCAGCGAATCTTTGAGGAGAGCGGTGCAACCAATGAACAGCTTGAGGTCCTTGATAAAGAATTCAAAGAAACAGTCGGTGAACACAATTCTCTTGTTGCCGCCAATGTGGTAAATACACGAACCTTTGATGTAAAGACCCCAGATGTGGTAATTAAAGTAAATCCCCAGCGTGTGGATTTACTGGAAACCCGTCTGATTAACGGCCGTCCATGCCTGATTATACCAGTGGATGACCATGTAGAAGTAAATGGCGTTCATGTACGTACCTTAACCGGCGATTTGAGTGCCCAGATACAGGAATTAGATAATGAACTGGAAGCACCTATTGGGTTGGAATCCGATTTATAGTTTTATCTTGAAAATGTGATACATATAAAATACAAAACTTTGTTCAATAAGTGTGAAGTTCGATTGCCAAAAGGATTGTATTCCATGAAAGGAGCGATTTATATGGGTAAACAGCATGAGGTTACAAAGAAGCAGCCACTATTAAACAAAAGGGGGCATATTATGGAACCCGGCTGGGCTAAACAGCCAATCTGGGAATATAATCGCGATCAGATTCATGCACCTGCTTTTCTTCGTAAGGAATGGGACTACTATCTGGTTATCGGTGATGGTTTTGGAGTAGCCTTTACTATCTCAGACCTGGGATATTCGGGAATGATCAGTGTGTCCTATCTGGATTTAGAGCAAGGATGGGAACATACCGAAATGGATTTGGATTTATTTCCAATTGGTAATAAATATCAGCTGGGCGCACATTCAAATGATGGATACGCAGAATATCAGGGCAAAAAAATTCATCTGCGATTTGATACCAGAGCGCATAAAAGACGTATACAGTGTGTGTTTGCTGATTTTTACAATGGTCAGGAACTTCGTGCTGATATCGTTTTAGACCAGCCAGATATGGATACCATGTGTATCGCTACTCCATGGAAAGAAAAACCCACAGCGTTTTATTATAATCAGAAAATCAATTGTATGCCTGCCCGCGGCAATGTGTATTTTGAAGGTGTGCAACATTCTTTCGACCCCAAGCGCCATTTTGGGATTCTGGATTGGGGACGTGGTGTGTGGACATACGATAATGTATGGTACTGGGGCACAGCAAGTGCCTATGTGAATGGAAAGCCCTTTGGGATGAATTTGGGGTATGGTTTCAGTGACCGCAGTTATGCTACAGAAAATATGATTTTCTATGATGGTGTCTGCCACAAATTAGATGAGGTTGTAATTCAGATACCGAAGGATGCCGGGGGGAATTACGCTTATATGAGCCCTTGGTGTATCTTCTCTACTGATCGCAGATTAGATGGTATCTTCACTCCTATTCTGGACCGCAATGCAGACTTGAATCTTCTGATTGTTGCCACTATGCAGCATCAGGTCTTTGGGTCCTTCAATGGAATGGTAACATTGGATAATGGTGAGAAACTCGAGATTCACAATTTAATCTGCGCTATTGAACATGTGCATAACCGATATTAACAAAAAACTCTGGCTGTAATATAAACTAATATTACCTGCCAGAGTTTTTCATTCTGAAAATTTATATTTCAGAACCTATATTCCAAAGCTCGTATTTCAAGCTTCTATTTTAATCTTTTATTTCAATCTTTTATTTCAATCTTTTATTTTAATCTTTTATTCCGGATGACGATTGATATATTCCGGTCTTGATTTCGAATACATAATCTTCTGACCATGATACAAACTGGTATAACCGGATAACCGATAAGAAATAGCTGCCACAAGAAGATAATAAGGCATTCCCTCGTATCCAAACAATTCAAAACTAAGTACAATGGCTGTCAGCGGACAGTTCGTAACACCGCAAAACAGTGCGCAGATTCCCATTGCTGCCCCCACACTTCCCGAAATTCCTAGTACCGGAGCAATCACACAGCCAAAAGCCGCTCCCACAAATATCGTAGGTACGATTTCACCGCCTTTAAATCCTGCACCCAGTGTCAACGCTGTAAGCACCATCTTAGCCAAAAATCCCAGTGCCCAGATACCCTCTCCTTCGACCATACGCTCTATTACCTGAATTCCTGCGCCATTATAATCTCTTGTTCCCAGAAGCAAGGTAATTCCAATCACCAACACGCCGCCCACAAATATTCTCACATATGGGTTGATTAAATATTTCTGATACAAGATCTCCGCTTTCTGCAGAATCAAGCAGAAAATCACACTGGCAAGTGCACTCAGAATACTAAATATAACAATGCCCAGTCCCATCTTCCAATCCAGCTTTGCAAATTGCTCTACAGGAAAATGTTCCGGAACAAGTCCCAGAAATTGGGCAAGTTTTGCGCCTACGATAGATGCTACTGCACAGGGGACAATGGCGGAATAATGCATAATTCCTATACTGATAACTTCCATGGAAAATACAGTTGCCGCCAAAGGTGTGCCAAATAAAGCAGCAAAAGCTGCACTCATTCCACACATAGTCATAATCGTAATATCCTTCTGTTCAAACTTTAACTGAACACCCAGCCAGTTTCCAATACTTCCGCCAATCTGAAGCGCAGCCCCCTCTCGCCCTGCCGAACCACCGAACAGATGTGTAAGTGCCGTAGCCACGGTAATAAGAGGTGTGGATCGAAGAGGAATAATCTCACCCGAAGAAATTGACTCTAAGATTCGATTCGTGCCCCTGCTTCTTTTGATTCCACACCAACGATAAAGCGCCACAATTGCCAGACCACCAAAAGGAAGCAGATATAAGAGCCACTCATGTTCCATTCTCAGTTTGGTCACATAGATGATTAGCAGCCCAAATAGACTACAGTATCCTCCAATAACCAATCCAATAAAATTCGCTATAAAAAGATTTCTCACAAATGCAAGTAAGTCCAACCCAATCTCTTTCCAGCGAAACTCTGGTAGGAGCACTTCTTTTAAAGTCACATCCTCATAATGTGTTTGCTTCTTAAGTTCAAACTTCTTCCATTGCTTTTTTCCTGTATATTCATTCTTATTTTTATCTTCTGTCCCAGACATATATACCCACCTCTTGATTTCTCCTTTTATTGTAACAAACTTTTTGTACAAAACCAAGTTCTTATATTGCTTGAGTTTCCGCAGTTTTATCCACAACTGCGAATTTTATCAGATTTACAATAAACAACTTTCAAAAAATGCCCAAAATATAAGGAATCCAGACTCTTTGTTTGGTATAATTAAAGTGACGAAACAA
>JAQVHQ010000108.1 GCA_028696165.1 Lachnospiraceae bacterium
CTCCGATTTTAATTGTTTCTAGTCAACTCAATTATACCAAATCAGATAGTTTCATGCTATTTTTATGCCAGTTATTATTGAATTTTCAAGGTGCATAGGCACTTATTCAAGTGCGAAGTTTGAGTAAGATATTTAAAAATGTTAAAATAAATAAGGATATAATCAATATAATGAAAAACAAATCATATGAAACTGTAAAATACAAATATGGTGCACTGCAGAGTTTTTATTGGATGCTTTACTGTGTAGGATATAGTTATGTAACTTTATACCTGACTGGAAGCGGCTTTTCAGCAGCTGAAATTGGAATGATCACAGCTCTTTTTGGAGCTATGGCAGCACTTTTGCAGCCATTAGTTGGAAAGCTGGCGGATCGAGGCGGCAAATATGGATGGAAACCTCAGATGTGTGGTATGGTCCTTCTGTCACTGATGTTTTTGACATTTATGACATTGTGGAGAGCTAAATTGGCACAGGGAATATTATTTGGCTGCTTTCTTCTGCTTATAAGCTGTATGATGCCTATGATAAATGCAGCAAATTTTTATTATGAAAATCGTAAAATTCCAATGCAGTTTGGAATAGCAAGAGGATGCGGTTCTTTATTTTATGCTGTTTTATCGTTGATTTTAGGAAAATTAACTGCAGATGGTGATATATCAAAGGTGGTATATGCCGGACTTATGGTATCAGCAGCATTGCTTTTTATTCTATTTATTATGCCCTATGGTAAAAACATGGATAATGAGGATGCTGGCTGTGCAGGAACTATAAAGAATGATATTCCGCAGAAATCTGATGGTTTAGCAAAAGGAAACGATAATCTATCCTTCTATTCCCGTTACAAGAGCTTTGTCTGGATGTTAGTTGGATTCGTATTATTTCTGATGTTTCACAATATTACCAATACATACCTGCTGCAGATGATTGAATATGTAGGCGGCAACAGTGAAAATCTGGGGATGGCACTGGCCATTTCAGCTGTGTTGGAACTTCCGGTAATGTTTGGATTTGTATGGCTGAGAAAAAGATTCTCAATGACAACACTTTTAACTGTGTGCAGCATGGCTTTTGTTGCGAAAAGTATTTGTTTTATGTTGGCTGAGAATGTATGGATGATTTATCTGACACAGATATTTCAGACATTTTCCTTTGCACTGTTCGCTTCGTCCTCTGTTTTTTACGCTGACGAAGTGATGGATGCACAAGATAAAGTTCAGGGACAGTCCTTAGTAACTATGACCATGACTTTAGGTTCTGTACTTGGTAATTTACTGGGTGGATTTTGGTTTGATATGTTCGGTATGAAAGCCATGCTTACGATGTCTGTAGGTCTGGCAGTGGCAGGTGCTGTTATCGTATTTGTAGTTACAAAAGATAAGCTGCATTTTGTAAGTGAAATACCACAAGAGTAAGAAAAACGGAAAGATTAAATAATCTTTCCGTTTTTCTTAACATTATATTACCACAAAATCCATTTTTTTTCAAGACTGGTATCCTCCCTGATGCAGTGTTATACTCGTTCTCTAATGATAAAGGGGAGGGCTTATTTATGAATGAAAACTGGTTGGATGTTTTAAGTAATCAGACCCGGATAGCGGAAATCACAAAGTGTAATGAGTACTCAGAAAAGTTTGGACTAATATTAAGTGACACAGACATCAAACTTATAGTTGCAGAACGTAAGCGGGCTTTAAGAAAACAGCAGCGCGTAGAGTTTGGTTCAGGCATTATACCAAAATTGATTTTTGCATTCTGTGATTCTGATTTTATTGAACAGGAACATTACACGGACATACTCATCCAACTGCAGGATATCTTTTATTTATATAAAAATGAAATGATGGATGAAATCACCGATGATGAATTAATACATTTTATGAAGGAACAATTTGAAAATGTATGTTATGGGGATTTAGATTATCTGTCTGGAACTTGTCTGGAGATTTTTTCTCAGGCTATACGAGCCGGTTACAGCGAACATCAGGATTCGGAAGGATACAGTTCTTTTCGCCATCTGGATATTGTCCCGAGATGGAATTATGAATTGTATCTGGAAGCTTTAAAAAATCAATTTTGAAAGGCAGGTATCTATGAATTACAAAATGGAAGAATTAATTCCTGTTGTGACATGGCTGGCAAAAAAATATACAAGTAATGAAAGCAGTTCGGTAACCTATGAGAAAGCGCAGCAGCTAATGGGGGCAGTGATTTACTGTATACGTATGTCAACGGCAGGGCATAGTGGGGAAGTACTCTCTTATGCAGAAAAACTCTCTGCCATGGAAGCGTATAAAGCAGGTTATGAGATACTCCTAAAAAAAGTATCTGATACAATGGAGTTATACCACAGTATATTAAACTATTTCGATGACTACCAAAACCGGTGTCTGTCTGATACAGTGTTAAAAGGCATCCCTGAATTTTTCAAATGGTATAATGCACGTTTTAACCCTCAGGATACTATTCTGACTTTGGATTATCCGGTGACAATTGATATGTCACAATATCAGGGAATAAACGCGATATATATTTATTTAAAATGCATTGAAAAGGAACAGTGTTACTTAAAGCTGCATAAGAGAACAGCTGTTATTGATATTCTGGAAAAATATGATCTGGAGTATAGAGATATGATTGATAATATATGCAGTCCTGTTATGCAATATTATTCCACATGATTTTTTAATCATTTTATAATCGCTATAAACTGCAGACGATTGAAAAGCTTGTTTGAAAGGTGTATTTGAAAGATATGTTTGCTTTGATAAATATATTAGAAAAGTATAATAAAATTATAGGAAAATTATAAAAAGAAACACTGGAAGATGGTACTCTATAATGATATTATCTATATTATAAAGACTTACACCCAAACATAAAGAAGTGAGGAATCTGAGAATGAAAATAATGGTCAGCGCCTGTCTGCTAGGTGAAAATTGTAAATATAACGGCAGCAATAATTATAGTGAAAAAGTAATGAATTACATCAAAGGTCATGAAATGTTCTCAGTTTGCCCTGAGGTGTTAGGTGGATTGTCTATTCCACGTAATCCAGCGGAAATTGTGGATGGAATCGTCAAAACCAAAGATGGTACAAGTGTGGATGCTCCATTTAGAAAAGGAGCTCAAAGGGCACTTCAGCTTGCAATAGAAAATTCCATAGATTTAGTGATACTTCAATCACGTAGTCCAAGCTGTGGTGTGAAGCAAATATATGATGGTACTTTCACAGGCGTTACTATCGATGGACAGGGTGTCTTTGCAAAATTACTGACAGAGCATCACATCAAAGTAATCGATGTGGCTGATTTATCTTGAAAAATGATAAGTCTCCACATCAATAAGTAAGTGACGATTCAATACAAATATATACAGGGAGAAAATTATGGACTATACAAATGAAAAATACAATGCTTATATACAGATTCTTAAGGAGGAACTTGTGCCGGCGATGGGATGTACCGAACCGATAGCACTCGCATATGCCGCTGCAAAGGCAAGAGAAGTGTTAGAGACCCTTCCCGATAAAGTTAAAATCGAGGCCAGCGGAAGTATCATCAAAAATGTAAAGAGTGTAATCGTTCCTAATACAGATCATCTAAAAGGAATACCAGCTGCCGCAGTAGCAGGTATCATTGCAGGCAAACCGGAAAAAGAACTTCAGGTAATCGCCCAAGTAAGCAGAACACAGGCCGACCAGATGCATTCTTATTTGAAAGAAACACCTGTTGAGGTTACTCATATAGACAATGGAATCACATTTGACATTATTGTTACGGTATATAATCAGGATGATTATGTCAAAGTACGGATTGCCAATTATCATACGAATATTGTGTTGATTGAAAAAAATGGTAAAGCTTTATTATCCCGGCCTGTAGAAGGCGAAAACGAAGATGGTCTTACAAATCGAGATATCCTCAATATGGCGGATATATGGGATTTTATCACTACAATGGATATAAATGATGTTAAGGACATCCTTAAACGTCAATTAGAATACAATACTGCGATTGCCCAGGAGGGACTTCGCGGCAATTATGGAGCTAATATTGGAAAAGTATTACTTGCCACTTACGGTGAAGATGTACGTACCCGTGCAAAAGCAAAAGCTGCAGCAGGTTCCGATGCAAGGATGAATGGATGTGAACTCCCTGTAATTATCAATTCAGGTAGTGGAAATCAGGGAATCACCTGCTCTTTGCCGGTACTCGAATATGCGGATGAATTAAATGTAGGTGAAGAGAAGATGTACCGTGCATTAGCATTGTCGAACTTAACTGCTATACACCAAAAGACAGGCATTGGACGCTTATCTGCCTATTGTGGTGCTGTATGTGCAGGCGCTGCCGCAGGAGCAGGGATAGCTTATCTATGTGGCGGCGGATATAAGGAAGTTATTCATACTGTTGTAAATGCATTGGCAATTGTATCCGGTATTGTATGTGACGGTGCGAAAGCTTCTTGTGCGGCTAAAATTGCTTCTTCTGTGGATGCAGGAATCCTGGGATATAATATGTATAAACAAGGTCAGCAATTCTATGCTGGTGATGGCATCGTTACCCATGGTGTGGAAGCTACGATACATAATATTGGACGTTTAGGCAAAGAAGGCATGAAAGAAACCAATGAAGAAATCATTAAGATGATGGTGGATAAATTTTAAAAAATTTTAAGGATTTTACAGCTTAATTTTAAGATCCCTCTGATACTCTGACACTAAAAGAAAAAGGACATTATGAGGAGGAACTGTAAATGAATACTATATCAACATGTATTATTATTTATGTATAATGCTGACGCATATTGTAGGTATTCCTACACTTAGTGAATGCATAAGGTTAAATCAACTGGGCGAATCACTTTTTAATCCGAATCTAAATCTCCTTCCATTAAGTGATGGATTTAGCTTGAGTTTTGTTTAAAATATTTTTCTTTTTGTTCCTTTGGGATTTTTGTGCCCGTTTATAAGCAAAAGTTTTGAACATATTAAGAATACACTTTTGATTGGTTTTGGGCTTTCACTTTTTATTGAATTTCTTCAATTGTTTACTTTATCCTGAATTATTCATGATGATTTTGTAATGATTATTTTTCATCATAAATATTGTATTTTGACGATTACAGCATTGACCATTCGAATTACCCCTAAAAATAGACGTACTTCACCTGTGAAATTCAAATT
>JAQVHQ010000011.1 GCA_028696165.1 Lachnospiraceae bacterium
AATCCAAAACTCTCATTTTTTGACCAGCACGATGTGGTGGTCTTATTTTGATGCCTACTTTTCAACCTGTATAAAATTTTCAATGTTCTTTCAATTTAGCCTTGACTTTTTATTTGCAGGCTTATTAGAGTATTTTCTATCTCGGACTCCATATAACTCTTTTGGAGATTCCGGGGTTTTAACCGTATTTTGTTTGCTTTTTTCTCCCTGCAAATTTTTCGGCTAAATTGTCAGATTATTTGAATATTTATTTGATATTCTTAAATTGTCTGACGATTGTAAAAGTTTTGCATAAAAAAAGGACAAAGTACGCCTGTCTGGGACGCCTTTATCCTTGTTCTATTCGCATTCTACCGCACTTTTTTTATCATGTCAACACTTAATTCCACAAAATATATAGAGAACTGTCTCCATAGAAATGTATCGGCAATGTATCTGAAAATGTATTCACTCATTCCTGTTCTCACGATTATCTTACAAATTGTCCCTTAAGGCATATACGAGGCATATAACTGCCAGAAATTGTTTCCTGCCTCATGTGAACCTGAAAACAAAGTCCATACTTCGTCTGCAAGGCATATATGAGGAAATAATTGTTTTCTGCCCCGCAAAATCAATTATTGCGAGGCAAAATCAGGAAAAAGCTTTCTATTTGCCACATTGCTTATCTTATAATGTACCCTATACAGTGGACATGAAGAATTCTTATTTTATACCCAATTTTATCTTGCAAGGTGAACAACATCTTTCCAAATAGTATACCAAACTTTTTGTTCTAAAGCATTAGAGCAAGAATTAGAGAAAGCCACCACAGTTTCCTGTGATGGCTTCCGATGATCCTAGATGAATATTCTATATGTGAGAGCAGCTTAAGCTACACAAACATTAACAGCCTGAAGACCGCGATTTCCCTCTGTGATATCAAATGTTACTGCCTGGTTCTCTTCTAATGATTTGAAACCGTCAGAAATGATTCCTGAGAAATGTACGAATACGTCTTCTCCACCATTGTCGTTAGTAATAAATCCAAATCCTTTTTGAGCGTTAAACCATTTTACTGTACCTTTATTCATGAAAGATACCTCCTAATAATATTATTTTTATACTCTACAACAAAATAAAAAAATCACATACTTTTGCAAGGCATTATACGACGAAATAATGACTTACAAAAATATGTGAAATCCAATCTCATTTAAAATACTATTTCATAATAACATGCAAACAGGTGAATGTCAAGCTTTATTTCTTGACATTCACCTGTTTTTTATGTTCGTCTTTTATGCCCTGTGGAATTTCTTATATAAGTACCATCCTCCAGCAGCACAGATAATCGCTTCCACTGCAACTACCGCCAGAAATACAAAGCCATTATTATAGGTTACAAGTTCACTTAAGACACAGGACATACAGTTTACTCCCATGTGACAGAGAACAGGTACCCATAAGGTATCTGTACGCTCATAGAGATATGCGAAAAACAATCCCAGTATAGCTGCAAATATAAACTGAATCATATTGCCATGGTATATTCCAAAGAGCATAGCAGAAATCACAATTCCTGCCTTTGCTCCCCAGTAATCCTTTGCCCTTTTATAAATCAGGCCTCGAAAAACCAGTTCCTCGGCTATTGGTCCTAATATTCCCACTGCAACAATCATCCATACAAGATTCTGATTGGTATAAATCTGTTCTGACAATTCTGCATAGTATGGAAAAAGGTTAGGCAGTCCTGAGAGGCTGATTACATTCCCCAGGAAATCTCCAAATACAGCACTAAAGAAAAAGATAAATACAGCAAATCCTATCGGTACATTTTTCAATCGAGTTATGATTGGACGCATAGGTCTGTTATTTCGAATCAGCGCATCTTTCTTAAAAAAATATGTCAAAAATGGAATGGCACAGATTTCAGCAATTCCTGTCATCGTCAGAGTTCCTCCCATGACATAATCTGTAAGTGCCTCTGTATCAGAAAGTCCCATAATACTGATTCCTATAAAAGAAAGAATCACTCCTCCAATAAGAGAAATAAGATTCAAAGCGCCGAAATGAATTCCCATTGGATATAGAATTCGCCATACCTTATGAAACATTCCATCTTTTTTCTGCTTTTGTACATAGGTACGAATTGGTGGATTTTCAACAAAGAACTGCATCATCTCTTCTACCGAATGTACCAGGTAATCAGCTCCTGCTGTGAGCAGTTCCACAGAACCGCCATAACCATAAGCAGCCCCCAAACAGGTTAGTCCGCTTTGCTTTGCGCCGATTACATCTGCATCCCGATCTCCTACCATGATTACTTCATCACGATTCTGACTCATCCCCATCTTAAGCAGGGCCAGTTCAATCACATCGTGTTTTTTCTCCCGGCTTCCATCCAATTCACTTCCCACAACCACATGAAAATACTGTCTGATATGAAAATACTCTAATACCCTGTTTACAAACACCTCCGGTTTAGATGAAGCCACTCCCAGAAGAATCCCCTGGTTTCTTAGCTGTATCAGCATATTTTCAATATCCGGATACAGACGATTTTCATAAATTCCCACTGTAGAAAAGCGTTCTCTAAACTTATCAACCGCTATGTTGCTCTGTTCCGGTGTCCATCCAGCATATTTTTCAAACTGTGCATGAAGCGGTGGGCCTACAAAACACCGTAAATCCCGATAATCATCCACATGAATCCCATAAGCATCCAACGCATACTGAACACTTTTGGTGATTCCTTCTGCCGAATCCGTCAATGTCCCATCTAAATCAAATAAAACTGCCTTCCACATATATTCTCCATTCGTTTTTTACTGAGCAAAATACTGATCAATTCCATTGGATATTCCCTGTACCATCTGATTCTGGTATGCATCATCCGCCATATTCAAATCATCTGAGGAATTGGTCATAAATCCCATCTCTACAATCGTAACAGGCATCTGTGCCCAATTGATTCCGCTCATATTATTATACTGCTGTACTCCCAGGTTTTTAGCTCCGGTTGCTGCACAGAAGCTATCCACTACCATCCGGGATAAAGTATTGCTCTTTGCAATGATATCAGAAGACAGATAAGGATTGTCATTTCCCGGCGCCATAGTAAGCGTTCCACTCACCGAACTGTTGTCATCTCCATTGGCATGTATACGTACCAGGATTTCTGCACCTGCTGCCGCAGCTATATCCGCACGCTCATGATTACTGATATTAACATCATGGGTCTCTCTGGTCATAACTACCTGATAGCCACGATTTGTCAGTTCATCTCTCAATTTTAATGCTACCGCCAGATTCAGTTCATACTCATTCAATCCGGAAGCCGGTCCATAAGTTCCTGAGGACACCTTCGGTTTCGTAGTTCCTGCTCCAGGTCCGATTTCTTCCTGTTCACTGTTGCCATGAGCCTGATGTCCCGGATCTATGCAGACGATATGTCCACCTCCGGTAAGCGTAGTTCCCTCTGCTCTTGCAGCTGCACGTTCTTCAGCCTTAGCAGCAATATCATCCTGAGTTTCTTCTTCTGTCTCCGGTTCAGTAACTTCCGTTACCGGAACACTCTCCGGTTCTTCTACAGCTTCCGGTTTTGCTTCTTCCTCATGCTGGACAGTATCCGGCTGCTCATCTTTCGTCTCTTCTTCCACAGTCTCTGCCTGCTGCTCTTTCGCAGCTGCTGCTAATTCCTGGCTTCTCTTCTCCTGCTGCGTTCTCCAGAAAAACACACCGCCGCCAATTACTATAAGGGCGGCTGCGATACAGCCAATAATAATTGCAATTTTCTTATTCATAATAGCTCCTCATCAATCCTACATCCGCTCTGGGACTTCAAATCCCAGCACATCTACACATTTTTCCAAAATGTCGCGGCAGAGTATCAATAACTGGATCCATGATTTCTGCTGTTCTTCATTCTCCTCTGACAATATCTTAGTCTCATGATAAAAATGATTAAAAGCATTTGCCACATCATAGATATAGGCACAAACCTTATGTGGAGCTTTATCTGCAAATGCACCTTCTATCACGCTTCCGTATTTCGCCATTTCCATCATCAGCGCTTTCTCACTGTCACTGGCTGCTGGTAAAATAGTACCTTCCGGCAGTTCTTTTGTCTCCATATATTTGTTTAAGATAGATTTAATTCTAACAGTTGTATATAAAATATATGGGCCGGTATCTCCCTCGAAAGAAGTGAACCGCTCAATATCAAAGATATAATCTTTTGATGCCTGGTTAGATAAATCGCCATATTTAATCGCCGCGAGTCCAACCATCTGTGCTGTCTTTCTGGCGTCTTCTTCCTTTACACTACGGTTATCTACGATTTTCTTGTACATCTCTTCGTTGATTTCTTCCAACAGATGTTCCAGACGCATGACACCACCTTCACGTGTCTTGAATGGCTTTCCGTCTTTGCCGTTCATAGTACCGAAGCCCAAGAACTGCAGTCTGGTATCCTCTTCTACTAACTTGGTCTTTCTTGCACAGCGAAATACCTGTGTAAAATAAAGTTCCTGCCGTTTATCAACCACATAGCAGATCTCATCCGGATGGAACAATTTCATTCTCTCCACAATAGTCGCCAAATCTGTAGTATTATACAGAGACGCTCCGTCTGATTTTAAAATCATACAAGGTGGAATTTCCTTGGTATCCGTCTCTTCTTTTACATCTACCACCAATGCACCCTGATCTAAATGCGCATAGTCATTATCCTTCATATACTGAACCATCTCAGGGATATATGGCTGAGCATCTGATTCCTTCTTCCATAAATCAAAGGAAACATTTAATTTCTCATAATTTTTCTTCAAATCATTCACAGAAACTGTCATAATATGATTCCAGAGAGCCATGTAGCCTGGTGTTCCCTGCTGTAAAAGATGCGTGGCTTCCATCGCCTGCGCCTTATACTCTTCATCCACTTTTGATTTTGCACTGGCTGCCGGATAGATTTCCTCTAATTCACTGATAGTGAATGGAGCTTCCTTTGGATACTCACCGCTAAAATCCTCCTGAAAATAAACCAGTTCCGGTTTTCTCAACTTCAATTCTGTGATAATCAATCCCATCTGCAGACCCCAGTCTCCCAGATGCACATCACCAATCATCTTATGTCCCACTGCACGGCCCAGACGTTTGATACTTTCTCCGATAATAGCAGAACGCAGATGGCCTACATGAAGTGGTTTTGCAACATTCGGTCCACCATAATCCAGCATAATCGTCTGTGGATTCTCTGCCTGAGTTACAGACAGGTAAGTATCTGCTCTCATTTCATTTAAGTAGGCACTTACAAATGCTTCTTTTAATTTTAAATTAATAAATCCCGGATTTACTGCTTCCACACTGGAAAATACTTCGCTGTCAGCTAACTGTGCTACAACATCATTTGCTATCATAATAGGTGCTTTCTTGTATGCTTTTGCAGCTGCCATCGCTCCGTTACACTGATATTCACACAAGTCAGGTCTGTTTGAGATACCAACCTTTGCAAACTTTTCATCATATCCTGCTTTTTGAAAAGCGGCAATCATTTCACTGGTGATTTTTTCGCTGATTTTTTTCATCTTATCCTCCATATTTTATCCTATTTTTATTTTAATAATTTTACATTTTTATACATCCTGTCATTCATACTTCTGAATCCAGTCTATCTTACAGTATAACATTTTCTTATTCTATTGAAAAGTATTTCGTTTTAGTGATTTTGCATCAATTTTATCAGAATTCTCATTCCGGTCTGCATAAATTGCATTTTTTCAAAGGCTTCCTATATGCAGGCACCTAAAAAATGCATAGCAACTTAAAAGACGTCCATACCATTTAGGGGTATAAACGTCTTGATATCAAAATCATATATTATTCAAATACACTTTGACATAATACATCCGAACTAATCTGCCAGTTTCTTCGTACAGGTTATGGCTATCGCGCCAGGTCCTATATGGCAGGAGATGCTCAGAGACAATGGATTAACCACGATATCATGCTGTGGATAGAGCTTTTGCACTTCCTCTTTCCAGCTTTCTATCTCTGTACGGTCTGTTCCTGAAAATGCCATGGCAATATGCATATTATCAGCATTCTCAGTTGCCTGGAACCGCTCTGTCATATCCTTGTGAATCGCATCTAACATGGTAGACTTTGCTGCCTTTAAAGTTCTGCTCTTTGCATAAGCATCAAGTTTTTCTCCCTGTATCTGTAAAACCGGCTTCAAACGAAGCAAAGTTCCCAGTGCTGCAGCTGCCGGTGTGATTCTTCCGCCTTTTTTTAAATAATACAGCGTATCCAATGTAATATAAATGCTTGAATCAGCGGCGGTATCTTCCAGATATCGGCGGATTTCTCTGGCGCTTGTCCCTGCATCCGCCATGGTTTTCGCATCTATGGCCGACTGTCTCTGAGTGACAGATATACGCTTATTATCCACTACCTGAATTTTCCCATCGTAATCCTGAGCCAGCGCAATAGCTGTCTGACAGGAACTGCTCAATCCACTGGACATAGGGATATGAACGATTTCATCATATTCCTTTAACAAATTTTCCCACAATTCTGTCACATCTGCAATTGAGGGCATAGATGTTGAAATCTCAGCATTTTCACCTAGGTATTTATAAAACTCTTCCTGAGATAATGTAAGTTCCTCATAAAATAATTCTTCATTAATATAAAATGGCATCGGTATTACATAAATGCCTAATTCTTTCGCTTCTGCCTGTGTGATTCCGCTATTGCTGTCTGTTACAATTGCTATTTTCCCCATCAGTTCCTCCTGGTTTTTTCATCCTTTAACTATAACATATATTAAGGATAGCCGCAATTACATTATTCTGGAAATCCTCTCTTGACATCTCTTAACGAACACCTTATACTGTTCAAAGAAACACGCTAGGGGCGCTTTTAGCTGAGATTGTTAGATAAATTAACAGACCCTCATTACTTGAACCGGATAATACCGGCGTAAGGAAGCTTATTGATAAAATATCCATTATCAAAAAGTCAAAGCACCCTCCACGTGAAAACGAAGGAGGTTTTTTTATGTTTTCATTTCTTGTTAACGTAGACGGCGGATTGACCACAGCCGGTTATGCCGTATCCATCATCGCAGCCATCGTGCTGCTGCTTGCTGCATGTTTTCTTGCAGGCAAGGTATCTAATTCTAAAAAGATGAGTGCCAAACAGATTACTTTCTGTGCGGTTGCCCTGGCACTGGCATTTGTCACTTCTTATCTGAAAATTTTCCCGCTTCCTTTTGGCGGCAGTGTGACTTTATTCAGCATGCTGTTTATCGTACTGATTGGTTACTGGTATGGGATTAAAGTTGGTATTCTTACCGGTTTTGCTTATGGTATCCTGCAGTTTGTCCAGGAACCCTATGTACTATCACTGTTCCAGGTATGCTGTGATTACCTTTTGGCATTTGCTGCACTGGGATTATCCGGACTCTTTACTAAGTCTAAAAATGGACTTTTGAAAGGATATCTTGTGGCGATTTTTGCCCGCGGGTTCTTCCATGCTTTAGGCGGCTACCTGTACTGGATGTCCTATATGCCGGAGAACTTCCCAAAATCGCTGACTGCTGTATATCCTATCGTTTACAATTACAGCTATATCCTGGCAGAAGGAGTTATAACCATTATTGTCATCAGTATACCTGCAGTTAAGAAAGCATTGGAACAGGTAAAACAGACTGCACTTAGTTAATATTTCTTCCCCATATAAACTTTCGGACAGGACACAACAGTCACCTGCTGTTGTTGTTCCTGTCTGTTTTTTTATTTTTTCTATTTTTCTTTCAAACTTTCCCCTTCATCTTTTTTCACTCAGAAAAATTTCTTCTATTCACCACTGGCAGGAGTAAAAGTTTTCTCTTCTTCCAAAACAAATCGCCAGGGACTTTTTCTTAGAAGAAGAAAAATGTATACGGTCAGATTACAGATTTACAGTTGTCAAGCAAATCAAGAAATGATATGATTACGATAGTTATTTTATATTATTATAAGTGATATTAATATAGCAATGAATCAGGAAAGGTATGGTAAACACATGACTACAAACGAAAAAGCATTACAACTCCATGAAGAATGGAATGGGAAATTAGATACTACTTCCAAGGCTCCAATTAAAAGCCGCGAAGATCTGGCATTAGCTTACACTCCAGGAGTTGCAGAACCCTGTAAAGTAATCGCCAAAGATCCGAAAGCAGCATATAAATACACAATAAAGTCCAACACAGTAGCTGTTGTCTCTGACGGAAGCGCAGTTCTTGGGCTTGGCAACATCGGTCCGCTGGCTGCTATGCCTGTTATGGAAGGAAAAGCAGTACTCTTTAAAGAACTTGGCGGAGTAAATGCATTCCCTATCTGTCTGGACACTCAGGATACCGAAGAAATCATCAAGACCGTTGTCAACATCGCCCCGGCATTTGGCGGTATCAACCTGGAAGATATCTCCGCTCCCCGCTGCTTTGAAATTGAAAGCCGTCTGAAAGAGCTTCTGGATATCCCGGTATTTCATGATGACCAGCATGGAACTGCTATCGTAGTATTAGCAGGAACTATCAATGCTATGAAGGTCACAGGACGCACAAAGGAAAATTGCCGTGTTGTAGTAAATGGTGCCGGTTCTGCCGGAATCGCCATCACGAAACTTCTGCTTACCTATGGTTTTAAAAATGTTATCATGTGTGATAAATCAGGCATTTTAAATAAAAAATCTGCTGACTTAACATGGATGCAGAAGGAAATGATGGATGTCACTAACTTAGCTCAGGAAGAAGGCACTCTTGCCGATGCACTGGTAAATACAGACATCTTCGTAGGTGTTTCCGCTCCTGGTATCGTAACTGCTGATATGGTAAAAACCATGGCGAAAGATGCTATTATCTTTGCAATGGCCAATCCGGTACCTGAAATCATGCCTGATGTTGCCCGCGAAGCCGGAGCTGCTGTGGTTGGAACCGGACGTTCTGATTTTCCAAATCAGGTCAATAATGTTATGGCATTCCCTGGCATCTTTAAGGGTGCTTTAGAAGGTCGCGCAAAGCAGATTACAGAAGATATGAAGCTGGCAGCTGCACTGGCCATCGCTTCCCTTGTACCGGAAGAAGAATTATCCACAGAAAATGTAATGCCAGCTGCACTGGATCCACGTCTTCGTGATACCGTTGCACAGGCTGTAAAGGATTTGATCTAATTGATAAAAAAATGGGGTGAAAAGCCATATTATTCCTTCAGCTATATGCTGAAGGAACGATTTGGTGAAAAGATATATAAACTGGCGCTAAATGGCGGTATGAGCTGTCCAAACAGAGATGGTACACTGGGACACAGAGGCTGTATCTTCTGCAGCATGGGTGGTTCCGGAGATTTTGCCGGAAACGCTGCTGATTCTATCACTGCGCAAATCGAATCACAGAAACAACTGATTTCGCAAAAACGTCATGCAGGAAAATATATTGCATATTTTCAAGCTTACACAAACACTTACGCTCCGCTTCCCTATCTGGAGCGTATTTTTACGGAAGCGCTCAATCATCCGGACATCGCTGCTATTTCTATAGGCACGCGTCCAGATTGCTTAGATTCAGATATTATTCAGATGCTTTCCTGTCTAAATGCCCAAAAGCCTGTGTGGGTGGAACTCGGACTTCAGACCATTCATCCTCAAACAGCAGCATATATACGACGCGGCTATGACCTGGCATGTTTTGAGCAGGCAGTCAGTATGCTTCGGCAGCATAATCTGGAAGTTATTGTCCACACCATCATCGGACTTCCTGGCGAAGGTCGAAAAGAACTTCTGGAAACTATTGACTATCTTAATCATGCAGACATACAGGGAATCAAACTCCAACTGCTGCATGTGCTGAAAGATACTGATCTGGCCACAGATTATTTGAATGGCAAGTTCGAAGTTCTTACAAAAGAGGATTACCTGCAACTGGTTATAGATTGTCTGGAACATCTCTCACCTGAGATTGTCATCCACCGGGTTACCGGAGATGGACCAAAGAATCTACTGATTGCGCCAACCTGGAGCAGTGCCAAGAGAAGTGTACTAAATGATCTGCATCGGAAAATGAAAGAAGAAAATGCCTGGCAGGGCAAACACTATGCAATGGAGGAAACATCATGGCAGAACCTTTGACTTTATATAAATTAATGGTGCTTTATATGCTGGATAAAGTTACATTTCCACTGACTAATAATCAAATTTCCGAGTTTATCCTGACCCAGGGATACACCGACTATTTTCATGTACAGCAGGCATTATCCGACCTGGTAGAAACCGAATTGATTCATATGGACACCATCCGCAACACGTCCCAATACCGTCTCACTGAAAACGGAGCGGAAACTTTGTCTTTCTTCGGCAAGGAAATATCTCCTGACATAAAAAAAGACATAGATAATTTTCTCCAGGAAAACGCATATGAATTGCGCAACGAAGTCAATACAACTGCTGACTACTATCTAAATTCCGAACAGGAATATTGCGTTCGCTGCAAAGTACACGAACGCAATCAGGACTTAATCGACCTGACAATAACCGTGCCTACAGAAGATGCAGCAATACACGCCTGCGATAACTGGAAGAAAAACAGTCAGAAAATCTATGCAAGTGTGATTGCCAATTTATTATGATTTTATATTAATCTATACATTTTTTCTAAAAAAGGAAAATCATATCTTTAAAATCCACTTCGTCATCTTAGATATGTAAGTATTTAAAGACATGCCAAAAGAAGTCTGCCTGACTCCTTTTGGCATGTCTTTTTGTATTTCTTATTGCCAATGTAGTTCACAATGCTAAATCTCTCCCGGTCTATTCCTCAGATGTTCCAGACGTTCTTTTATCACCTTCTCATATCCATTCTCAGAAGGTTCATAGAATACAGCATCTGCAATTTCATCCGGCAGATACTGCTGTTTCACATAATGTTCCGGATAACTGTGGGCATACTGGTACCCAATACCATGTCCAAGCTTCGCAGACCCCTTATAATGGGAATCCTGCAGATGAACCGGTACACTGGTCTTCTTCGTTCTTACCGACTCCATAGCCGCAAATACAGCCTCACAGGCAGCATTGCTCTTAGGTGCAGATGCCACATAAGACACAGCCTGCGACAAAATAATCTGAGCCTCCGGCATACCGATACGCTCCACAGCCTGAGAAGCCGCCACAGCCACCTGCAGCGCCTGAGGATCCGCATTCCCCACATCTTCCGAAGCGCAAATCATAATACGGCGCGCGATAAACTTAATATCTTCACCCGCATACAACATCTTCGCCAGATAATACACCGCCGCATCCGGATCGGTCCCCCGCATACTCTTAATAAACGCTGAAATCGTATCATAATGCTGATCCCCGGTCTTATCATAACGTACAACCCTCTTCTGAATACACTCCGAAGCAGTGGCCAAATCAATCCGAATCTTCCCATCAGCCCCCGGCTTCGTAGACAAAACCCCCAGCTCAATCGCGTTCAAAGCCGCTCTCGCATCCCCACCGGCAACATCCGCCAAAAACTCCCTGGCATCCGGTTCCAAGACAGCCCCATAGGCCCCCAGCCCTCTCTCTTTATCCGTCACCGCACGGTCAAGCAGAGTCATAATCGCATCTTTATCCAAAGACTTCAACTCAAAGATAATAGACCTGGAAATCAAAGCCCCATTCACCTCAAAATAAGGATTCTCCGTAGTAGCTCCAATCAAAATCAAAGTTCCATCCTCCACAAAAGGAAGCAGATAATCCTGCTGTCCCTTGTTAAAACGATGAATCTCATCAATAAACAAAATCGTCTTCTTCCCATACATCCCCAGCGAATCCTGAGCCTCTTTAACCACAGCCTCCATATCCTTCTTCCCAGCCACCGTAGCATTCAGCTGCGTAAAATTAGCACTGGTAGTATTTGCAATCACCTTAGCCAAAGTAGTCTTCCCCGTCCCCGGAGGTCCATAAAAAATAATAGAACTAAGCTTATCCGTAGTAATTGCACGATACAGCAGCTTATCCTTCCCAATAATATGCTCCTGCCCCACAACCTCTTCCAAAGTCCTTGGTCTAATCCTTGAAGCCAAAGGAGATTCATTCTCCAACTTCGTCTCTTTCATATAATCAAACAAATCCATAATTTCTCCCTTACCAAAACTACAATATAACAATAAAATCATATGTAACCATTCTCATGATAAGCTCATACATAATATAAACTTTCATCCAACTTCCACTCTATCTTACAACGAAACAAACGTTCGCACAAGCATTTTCTAATATTAACCCCCATACTCCCTCAATCCCCGTGCCATTAAAATGGCACGCGCCCTCACTGCCACCCACAATCCAAGCCCCTAACCCCCATGCTCCCTCAACCCCCGTGCCATCAAAATGGCACGCGCCCTCACTGCCACCCACAATCCAAGCCCCTAACCTCCATACTCCCTCAACCCCGTGCCAAAATGGCACGTGCCCTCACTGCCACCCACAATCCAAGCCTCTAACCCCCATACTCCCTCAACCCCCGTGCCATCAAAATGGCACGCGCCCTCACTGCCACCCACAATCCAAGCCCCTAACCCCCATACCACCTCAACCCCCGTGCCATCAAAATGGCACGTGCCCTCACTGCCACCCACACAACCTCCCTCAACCACCACAACCCCGCCTCCAGCCCGAACCCAGCCAGCCAGAAAGCCTTACTAAGTAGCAAAACAGGCGGTGTTTATGGATATCAGAATCAGCTGATGAGTATCTTAGTGCGAAGGCACCCAAGTTTATGGGACGAAATGGTGCTTACAAAGCACCATTTCGAAGGCATCCTGAGGCAGGTATGCATCAGCATACCTGCCGAATATGCCTGATTCCCATAAACTTGGGTGCCTTCACACTTAGATACTCACAGCGCAATGACCTATCCATAAACACCGCCTGCTTTGCTACTTAGTAAGGCTTTCTGGCTGGCGTCCCTCCCCCCATTCACCGAAACACCATCTCCTCCACCGTAACAAACTCATACCCCCCTTCCCACAAATCCCTCACAATACGCACTGCCGCCTCCACCGAAGTCTCAAAAGAATCATGCATCAAAATAATATCCCCACCCTCCACCTGTCTCTCCACCCGTTCCACAATCGCCTCCGTATTCTGAAGCTGCCAATCCATAGAATCCACACTCCAAAAAACAGGCACCATACACACCGTATACTCCAAATCCTCCTTCCACTCCCCATAAGGCGGCCGCACAAAGCAAGGATACTGCCCCGTAATCTCAAAAATCTGATTACCCGTCCGTTCAATCAATTCTACAGCCTTTTCATCGCCCACCGCTTTCATAGAAACATGCTCATAAGTATGATTGCCAATCAAATGTCCGTCCGCCTTCATTTGACGAATCACCTCTTCGTGTCCGGTAATATTTTGCCCAAGCAAAAAGAAGCTGGCTTTTACGCCAAGCTTCTTAAGTTCTGTTAACAATTCACTTGTATAAACACTGGGACCATCATCAAAAGTAAGAGCAACCTGCATATTCTCTCTCGTAACGGTCATTCCATCTGTCTGTTCCGTCTTCTGTCCGTAATATCCCGACATATAACATATAAATCCAACTAAAAAAGCCAAAAAGGTTTTATACAAAACGCTCCTCTTCACACAAATACTCTTTTGTTTTCTCTATTCATCTATATGCGGTTCCAATGGATGATAGAATTTCTGCATCTGTTTTTCCAGATTATACAGACGTTTCGAATATCTTTTCATCTCATCCGAACGAAGCGCTTCTTCCTCCCCATCAAGCGGCTTATAGCAAAGCTGATGTTCCATGCTCGCCCACCAGTCCATACCTATTGTACGAATCTGAATCTCCACCGGAAGATAGGTTGCTTCCTCTTGTGTTGGGATTTTAGAACCTATTACCATGTGATAACTGCGATATCCATTTCCTTTGGGGTTCTTCACATAGTCCTTCTCTTTTAACACAATCACATTTTTTAATTTCTTAATATCTTCTACGATTGCATATATCTCTTCTATATAAAAGCAGATAACACGAACTCCAGCCAAATCACCAATTCGATTAACCGCATTAATGCAGGTTGGCTCTAAGTTCTTTCTTTGCATTTTATCCGCAATACTTGCATAGCTCTTAACACGAGCCTCTATACTATGTATCGGACTTCTGCCGTTTCGTTCTTTGTAATTTCCATCCAGCTGGCGCAGACGATTCTCCATCGATTTGCACACCCGCTCATATGGTTCTATCAGATTGTCATAGCTTTCTTTGGAAAAATTACTTTTTCGATATTCCTCCGGGATATTCAATCTGCATTTCTTCATTATCTTCATATTAATTGATTACCTTCTTTGTTTCCCTTTCTTTCCTTATCCCATTTTCTATTTTCATGGAATCCTATCCTGCCAGTAAATTCAAGTACGCATTGGCATACGTATATTATAATAGCAGTCTTTTGTAAATCCCCCATTACATTATTGTTAAATCCATGAAAAATCCCCTGAAACATCAAGTCTCAGGGGTCTCTTACGTAGTATATGAAAGTGCATCTGCACTCTCTCACAAAATCCGTTTAACAAATCCTGTGTATACAATATATCAATACAGTTAAAAATTAAGCTATTTTGCTTTTAGCTAATTCTGCAAGTGTTGCGAATCCTTCTGCATCATTTACAGCCATTTCAGCTAACATTTTTCTGTTCATGTCGACATCAGCTAATTTTAATCCATACATAAATTTGCTGTATGATAATCCGTTGATACGAGCTGCTGCATTAATACGAGCAATCCATAACTGTCTGAACTGACGTTTTTTCTGTTTTCTTCCAGCATATGCGCTTGTTAAAGCTCTCATAACTGACTGTTTTGCTACTCTATACTGTTTTGATCTGGCACCTCTGTAACCTTTAGCCAGTTTTAATGTTCTGTTATGTCTTTTTTTAGCGTTTAATCCGCCTTTAATTCTTGCCATTCTTATTATCCTCCTTCACTCTATCTTATAAATAAGGTAAAATTTTTCTCATGTTTCCTGCGTTTGTTGCATCGATAACGGTAGATTTTCTAAGATTTCTCTTTCTCTTCTGAGATTTCTTTGTTAAGATATGGCTCTTATAGGCTTTATTTCTTACTAATTTACCTGTACCTGTCTTTTTGAAACGTTTTGCAGCAGCTCTGCTTGTTTTAATTTTTGGCATTTTATATTTCCTCCTTAAATTATAATCATTCTATTTTAACGTTTTACAGTTAAAAACATCATCATGCTTCGGCCTTCCATCTTAGGAGCCTTCTCCATCACTGCAATGTCTGACAATTGTTGCGCAAACTCATCTAAGATGTGTCTGCTGCTTCCAATATGAGCCATCTCTCTTCCACGGAAACGCAGGGTAACTTTTACTCTGTCTCCCTTGGTTAAAAACTTACGGGCAGCACTTACTTTTGTGTTTAAATCATTACTGTCGATGTTTGGTGAAAGTCGTACTTCTTTGATCTCGATGGTTTTCTGCTTTTTCTTTGCTTCTTTTTCTTTTCTGGCTAATTCATATTTGTATTTGCCATAATCAATAATCTTACAAACCGGTGGTTTTGCGTTTGGGGCAATTTTTACCAGGTCTAATCCTGCGTCGATTGCCATCTGCATAGCTTCTTTTGACGCAACAATTCCAAGCTGTTCTCCATCTGCGCCGATCAGGCGAATCTCACGGTCTCTAATTTGTTCGTTAATCATTAAATCGCTAATAGTAGTGCACCTCCATAAATTAAGAAATTAAAAATAGGTAGATAGTCAGACTATCCACCTAGTATATGTTTAAGATTTCTCTTATAATCATTACTTTATTAACCCGAGTCGCTTTGTGCGCTAAGGTGAGAGTGGATACTCTACTTTCTTTACCGAACTGTTGTATCTTATCATGGATTGTGGGGTGTTGTCAAGGGGTGATTTTAAAAATATTTTTTTTCCAAGGCGGACGCAGCGGTTCCATACGGGCGAAAGTTGCGGAACGTGGGCAACGCCAGGGTGAACTATCTGTTAACTTCGACTAAGACGCTCGGGAACGCCCTCGCGCCTAAGTCTTCGTAAACAGAGGATTTCACCCTGGCTAAGAGCGCCCACTGAATTGTTCCGCGACTTTCGCCCGTATGGAACCGCTGCTGATTTTGGTTGGGACTTTATTTTTTTCTTTCCTTTGTGGTTATATTTAACGGTTATATTTATTGCTTATTTCCTTATTGCTCTTATATTTTACAATTTTTCGTTATATTTATTCTTTACGCCTATTCTTTACGCCTATTCTTTATATCTATTCTTTATATCTATTCTTTATATTTTATTATTTTTATTTTTTACAGTTGTATTTTTTGAATGGTATGTGGGGGTACTTTTTTTATCTGATATATGGTATACTGATAGTCTCTGGTATGGTTTTATTTTTACTTGTGTGCAGAGATTAACTTTTTTTATTTTTAGGAGGATTATTATGAAGAGAACTTTTTTAGTGCGATATATGGTACTTCCGCTGTGTATATCTGCTTTGTTATTTGGTGGATGTGGCAATGTTGAGGACGGTAAGAAGGATGATACTGCTGTAGTTGCGGAGAATACGGATAAAACTACGGATGGCGGGAAAGACGATACAAAGGATGATTCTACATCAAACAGTGAGACGAAGGCTGAAGAAAAGAAAGATGTTCCTTCTAATTCTGATTTGAATCTGGAAGAGACGAATCCGGATGTTTTGACTATGGGAGAAGGAAGTAACATCACTGAAGTGGGGGAAAAGATTGATGGCAGTACTGCTTCTGTTCATAAGGTTGGCGATGTGATTTCTTTTGAGAAGGACGAAGTTGTTCAATATACTCTTACGATTAATTCCATTGCTGTTACTGACCGCAGAAATGATTATGCAGATACAAATCCGGAGAAGGTTGTTTTGATTGATTATACTTATAAAAATGTTGCTTATGAAAGCGAAGTTTTTTTAGATAATATGAGTTTTAAACTGGCTGACACTGCGGGTGGTGCCTGCCTGTATTATGCTATTGGTTCTGATAAGCAGGCGCTTCCGGTTGCAGTTGGTGCTGATTGTAATATGGAAATTGCTTATGGAGTGAGTGCTTCAGATACAAAAGTAACCTTATACTATACTGATTTGTTCTGTGGTAGTAATGAGATGGTTGCTGTAGAAGCTGATTTGAAGTAGCTGGGACAGTCTCACAGTCTCACCAGAAAATCTAGCTCTGCCCTCACGTAACTATCAACATATCTTATATCAGTTTTTTCTGTTTGCGCAAAACTTGAAACAGTCCCGTATAACCACTAAACTCTAAAAACCAGGTTACACTAAACTGCTGTGACCTGGTTTTTTGTTCTTTCCATATTGTCGTGTATACGTAAAGTTGTTCATTAAGATCAATTTATTTAATCTTATTTATACGTACCACACTTAGTTTCCATGCAGTCGCAGGCATTGCAGCCACAGATATCGATAGCATCTGCATGGCACTCTTCCTGGTCATTGTGGACGCAGGTACAGGCTTCACACTGTACTTGTGTGTAGGCGCTGGCGGTCTCTCCTGTGCTGTTGGATGCAGAATCATGACCGCGTTCTTTGAAACTTGCGCAGCAGGTTTCGTCAGATGTCTGTGCATCTTCTCCGCCCACCTGGATATCTGCTTTGGAACAATATTCATTTTTGTTATACACACATTTAACTGCGGAACAATTTAATAATGGCATATACAAACCTCCTTTTTTTAATTTCCCGGTTAGTATATGCCATTATTTTTATTCTATTCGTATTGTACTTTATACGCTTTTATTTTTTTGTTTCTTCTTCCTGCATTTCCTGACGGATTTCCTTGGTTCTGATTTCCTTACAGATTGCATCAATGAATTCATCTAAGTTCTTCTGTCCTTCATCTCCTAAGAAACGGCTTCTGACAGATACTACATTCTGCTCTTCTTCCTGTGCTCCTACTACAAGCATGTATGGAAGTTTTGCAAGACGTGCTTCACGGATTTTATAACCAATTTTCTCAGCTCTCTCATCCATTGTAGCTTTGATGCCATTAGCTCTTAACTGTTCTAATACTTTTGCTCCATAATCATGGAATTTTTCTGAGATTGGAAGAATACGTACCTGTTCAGGACACAGCCATGTAGGGAATTTACCAGCGTATTTTTCAATTAACCATGCAAGGGTTCTCTCATAGCATCCCATAGATGTTCTGTGAATGATGTATGGACGTTTTTTCTCGCCGTCTTTATCTACAAATGTCATATCAAAACGTTCTGCCAGGAACATGTCCAGCTGAATCGTAATCATAGTATCCTGTTTTCCGTATACATTCTTAGCCTGAATATCTAATTTCGGTCCGTAGAATGCTGCTTCTCCTGTTACTTCTGTATAATTGATGCCGATGTGATTTAAAATCTGGCGCATCTTATCTTCTACCTGATCCCAGAGTTCACGATTTCCCATGTATTTATCCATGTTATCCGGATCTGCTAATGATAATTCATAAGTTACGTCTTCCTCAAGCCCTAATGTTTCCAGACAATATTTGGCCAAATCAACGCATCCCCTGAATTCATCTTCCACTTGGTCCGGACGAACAATCAGATGTCCCTCAGAGATAGTAAACTGACGCACACGAGTCAATCCATGCATTTCTCCTGATTCTTCATTTCTAAATAAAGTAGATGTCTCACCATAACGGCATGGTAAATCACGATAGCTCTTTGGTGACTGTTTGTATACATAGTACTGGAATGGGCATGTCATAGGACGGAGTGCAAATACTTCTTCGCCTTCCTTTTCCTCATCCCCTAATACAAACATTCCTTCTTTATAATGATCCCAGTGATCTGAGATTACATACAAATCTTTTTTCGCCATAAGTGGAGTTTTCGTTCTCATATAACCACGGCGTTCTTCTTCATCTTCTATCCATCTTTGAAGTGTCTGAATCATAGCAGCACCCTTAGGCATCAGTAACGGAAGTCCCTGTCCGATTACATCAACTGTAGCAAACAGTTCCATCTCTCTTCCTAATTTGTTATGGTCTCTTTTCTTTGCTTCTTCCATCTGCTGCAAATATTCTTTTAATTCATCCTTTTTCGAAAATGCAGTACCATAAATACGTGCAAGCATCTTATTCTTCTCACTGCCTCTCCAGTAAGCTCCTGAAGAAGAAGTCAGTTTAAATGCCTTGATTCCCTTGGTGCTCATCAGATGCGGTCCTGCACACAAATCTGTGAAATCTCCCTGTGAATAAAATGAAATGGTTGCATCTTCCGGTAAATCCTGAATCAGTTCAACCTTATATGGTTCACCTTTTTCTTCCATAAATGCAATTGCTTTTTCTCTAGGGAGTTCAAATCTTTCAATCTTTGCTCCTTCTTTGATGATTTTTTTCATTTCTTTTTCAATTGCATCTAAATCATCTCTTGAGAAAGATTCGCTCTCAAAATCATAATAAAATCCAGTATCAATAGATGGACCAATAGCAAGCTTTGCATTTGGATACAATCTTTTAACAGCCTCTGCCAGCACATGGGAAGTAGTATGACGAAGTGCAGCTAAGCCAGCGGGATCATTGGCAGTTAAAATGCTTAATTCACAGTCAGCATCTACTACTGTTCTTAAATCCACTACTTCTCCATTTACTTCTCCAGCGGTCGCAACACGTGCCAGACCTTCGCTGATATCCTGTGCAATCTCATATACAGACATTGCCTGTGCGTATTCTTTTACTGATCCATCTTTTAATGTAATCTTCATTTTTTCTCCTTTTCTTATAAAAGCATTTACAATTGTTCTCTTAAATTTAAGCTGAGGAACTGTTTCCGCAGACATTTATCTCTTATAAAATTATTTATCCTGAGAGAAGATAAAGCCTCCAGCGGATTGCATTCAACATAAAAAACGCCCCTCCCTGCATTAAATATATACAGGAAGGGGCGACAAATTCGCGGTTCCACCCTTCGTTGTCCTTCATTACCAAAGACATCTCAATTGCGATTATAACGGCATCACCGGACCTGATTAAAGGTCACTCCGAGGTGGTCTTCCACTGCTTCCCATCAAGATACTTTCACCATATGTACCTCTCTCTGGTATGTTCCACAACTTACTTTCCTCATCCTTGTGTTAGCTTATTGAAATATATTATCTATGTTTCTCATCTGTATGTTCATTATAGATGTGTATTTTTAGATTGTCAAGGCACTTTTCGCAGTATTTCCCAATGGGATTTCTCACGGGTATTTCTCATGGGTATTTTTCATGTACATTTCTCATGCACATTTCTCGCACACATTTCTTGCACATGTTTCTCACGCACATTATTTGTAAAAAAGTATGTTACGAATATTTTCCAGAATTTCTATGGTACTAGAATTATCTGATTTAAAACATGCCAATTTCCACATATACCCCTGTTCCATTACCATCATCTGGCTTTCCGGATATACAAGTCCGAAAAATAAGGATAAGTGTCCTATCAAATGATCCACCGGTGTCTTCTTCAAACTTCTAAGAACCGTATGCCCTTCCAAAAAAGCCTCATACACAGCTGGCGTTACAGATGCCTGTTTTAATTCCTCTGATGTCACATTATATATGTTCTCCATCCCCGTCTCATAATTAGCCCGAAAGATATCTATCTTATCCGCATCGCGAATAACCTGAGCAAACAATTTTTCTCTGTTATTCAAATTTACAGGAATCTCATAGCGATTATGACAGCGTATCGCCATTTCCATCAATTCGTATTTAGAGGTATCCGGTTCAAACCATTCAATCAGGCCCTCTTTAAAAAGAAGATCCGCGCCAAATTCCGCATGGTCAATCGATTCTGAATCCATAAAAGTATCATATCTTTTCAGCTGTTCGAACCGTCCAATATCATGCAGCATCCCGATCTCCCAGTTTAACTCACAATCATCCCCGGAAAGCTTCAGCGACCTTGCAATTCTAGCTGCATTTTCTGCAACTTTCTTTGTATGAATATATTTCAATTGTATCTTAGCATCAGACAAATCATACGCCGCAGTATAACTATCAAATGCCTGTTCCACATGCCCTCTTGTATCCATTCTTCCTCCATCTTGACATAGGAGCAATCAACATAAACAATACGAACAGTCGAAATCTGCCTCGTTGCTTTTGCTACTACTACTTTTATATCTACTACTTTTATATCTACTACTTTTACTCCTGTTGCTTTTACTCTTGTTGCTTTTACTCTTGTTGCTTTTACTCTTGTTGCTTTTTCACCATAACCACATTCATGATACAACAAGCTGCCCCACCTTTCAGCAAAAATACTCCTGTTCTCAATAAAATTTTTATTACTTTTCATTAGACGTCTTAAGCACCTACATCATCAAACGAACCAAGTATATCATCCATAATAAAATTTTTCAACACCACCAACTCACCTCAGATAAGTTAGCGGTTTAACTGCATACTTCTTATAATTCACAACTCCGCTTTTTACCTTTCGCCTTATATCATACAGCTTAACTCTGCACATGAACTTCCCATCCACCACTACGTATCATATTGGATATTTTTTCTTCTACATATGTACTTTTCTCTGGCCTTTACGTATCAAATTAGACAAACTTGCTTCTGTGCACGTACTCCCCACCGGCTTTTACGTATCATATTAGACAAACTTGCTTCTGGATACGTACTCCCCGCCGACTTTTACGTATCATTTCGGCATTTCTTACTTCTGAATACGTACTTGCATCCTGAATTTACGTGTCATTTCGGGCTTTTTTGCTTCTAGATACGTACCTGCAGCCTGAATTTACGTATCATTTCGGACTTTCTTGCTTCTGGATACGTACCTGCAGCCTGTATTTACGTGTCATTTCGGACTTTCTTGCTTCTGGATACGTACCTGCAGCCTGTATTTACGTGTCATTTCGGACTTTCTTGCTTCTGGATACGTACCTGCAGCCTGTATTCACGTGTCATTTCGGACTTTTTTGCTTCTGGATACGTACCTGCATCCTGAATTTACGTATCATTTCGGACTTTCTTGCTTCTGGATACGTACCTGCAGCCTGAATTTACGTGTCATTTCGGACTTTCTTGCTTCTGGATACGTACCTGCAGCCTGTATTTACGTGTCATTTCGGACTTTCTTGCTTCTGGATACGTACCTGCAGCCTGTATTCACGTGTCATTTCGGACTTTTTTGCTTCTGGATACGTACCTGCAGCCTGTATTTACGTGTCATTTCGGACTTTCTTGCTTCTGGATACGTACCCGCACCCTGAATTTACGTGTCATTTCGGACTTTCTTGCTTCTGGATACGTACCTGCAGCCTGTATTCACGTGTCATTTCGGACTTTTTTGCTTCTGGATACGTACCTGCAGCCTGAATTTACGTATCATTTCTATATTTTTTGCTTCTGGATACGTACTCCCATCCTGTTTATACGTATCATTTCGACATTTTTCATTTCTGGATACGTACTCCCATCCTGTTTATACGTATCATTTCGACATTTTTCATTTCTGGATACGTACCTGCATCCTGAATTTACGTATCATTTCGGACTTTCTTGCTTTTGGATACGTACTCCCATTCAATATTCACCTATCAAACAGCCAACTTCCTTATATGTACATGCAAGAACAATCTTTTTTCATAGCAATAGCTATACAAACCTTCCAATTCCCACATTCACCCACAAACTCAGCTTTTAACCATCCTACATCCACAGGCCCCGTGCCCACGGCACGCGATTTTCCACCACAACCTAATCCCCTCGCACAACACAAATCCCCCTCTCAACACAATCCTCTTCACAACACAAATCCCCCTTCACACCGCAATCCCCTTCACACCGCAATCCCCTTCACACCGCAATCCCCTTCACACCGCAATCCCCTTCACACCGCAATCCCCTTCACAACACAATCCCCTTCACACCGCAATCCCCTTCACAACATATATCCCTCCCCACCACCACAGCCAACACCGTCCATCCCATCCGTAAGACTTTACAGCCGGCCAAAAGGATGGGGAAACTGCTGCTTTTCCCGGTCATAAAATGCGCTGATGAACTTCTTAGGGCGAAAGAGCCGACTACACAGGAATGAAAGGTGTTTACCAAAACACCTTTCAAAGGCACCCTGAAGGTTGTATGCATCAGCATACAGCCTGAATGTGCCTGGCTTCCTGCGTAGTCGGCTCTTTCACCCTTAGAAGTTCACAGCAAATGTTCCTGACCGGAAAAAGCAGCAGCTTCCCCATCCTTTTGGCCGGCTGTAAAGTCTTACGGATGAACACACCCCACCTAACCTTCAACCCACTACTTTCTCAAATAAGCCTCGCGCCCCTCTTCATAAAGATTCCTACCCTCGCAGTCAATAATAACCACCAAAGGCATATCCTCCACATAAAGCTTCCGCAAAGCCTCCGCACCCAAATCCTCATAAGCAATCAACTCACACTTCTTAATGCACTTTGCCAACAAAGCTCCCGCTCCGCCAATTGCACCAAAATAAACACCACTATACTTCTTCATGGCATCCACCACTTCCGGCAATCTTGCTCCTTTTCCAATCATTCCTCGGGCACCAACAGACATCATCGTCGGTGCATAAGCATCCATACGCCCGCTGGTAGTAGGTCCAGCTGATCCAATCACCTGACCCGGTTTTGCAGGTGTCGGTCCCACATAATAAATCGTAGCATCCGCAGGATCAAAAGGAAGCTTCTCCCCTCTCTCCAATGCCTCACACATCCTCTTGTGCCCTGCATCTCGAGAAGTATAAATAGTCCCTGTCAGATAAACACTATCCCCTGCATGCAGTGTCTTTGCCAACTCTTCCGTCAATGGAAGCTGTATATGTCTCTCCATTTAAATCACCTCCGTCTTATGTCTTGTAACATGACAATTAATATTAATCGCACATGGCATACCCGCAATATGGGTCGGCAATGTTTCAATATTTAACCCAATCGCAGTAGTTTTTCCCCCAAATCCCTGCGGTCCGATACCAAGTTCATTAATTTTCTCAAGCATCTCTGTCTCTAAATCTGCATAATAAGGATCTTCATTAGAAGAATCAATCGGACGCATCAAAGCTTTCTTAGCCAGCAATGCAGCCTTATCAAATGTTCCTCCAATACCAACTCCCACCATCATAGGCGGACACGGATTAGGTCCGGCTGTTTCCACTGTCTCAATGATAAAATCTTTAATTCCCTGAAGTCCTGCAGAAGGTTTGAACATACGGATTGCACTCATGTTCTCACTTCCAAAGCCTTTCGGTCCCAATGTAATCTTTATCTGTTCACCTGGCACAATTTCTGTGTAAACCATAGCTGGTGTATTATCCCCAGTATTCCCCCGGCGAACCGGATCTTTTACCACTGATTTTCTCAAATATCCTTCTTCGTATCCTTTACGCACACCTGCATTGATAGCCTCAGTCAAATCACCGCCTGCGATATGCACATCCTGTCCAATCTCTAAGAAAACGCATGCCATACCTGTATCCTGGCAAATCGGTACACACTGCTCATCAGCAATTTCAAAATTCTCAATGATTTTATCCAGAACACCTTTCGCGATTTCTCCATCTTCACAGTCTCTGCATTTTTTTATCGCACATTTCACATCCTCCGGCAAATGTTCGTTTGCCTCGATACAAAGTCTTGCTACAACTTCAGTAATCTGACTTGCTTGAATTTCTCGCATAGTAACCTCCATATAGTTCACATTTTATTTGCATATATTCCTAAATTTGAAATATGACTTTAACATTTAAAACACATCTTTATCGTATTCACCACAAGTTATCTGCGCACCTTTACCTTACACAAGCATTCTGGTATAAGTAAACACTTCTGTACATTTACCGCAAGATGACACATTAATCGAATTTTATCTGCCGACATCGATTTAAACAGGCCATCATCTCCTGTTTTCGCGGCCAGGCCAGATTTGCTGTCTGACGATTTTCATCAGCTAACACAGACAGACCTTCTGTCTCCATTTTACTCTGAATTTCTTCCACAACCTCTTGCAGCGTTCCAGTTGGATGTTTCTTTATCATCCACATCAGAAGATAGCCTAATGCAGACACCTGTTCTGAATCCACCAATTGTTCTACATAGCGAAGGTCAGTAACCTCATGCTGAATCATTACTCCATCCAGCCCCATCGTCTTCATCTTCACACGGGAATCTCTGTCTGAACCTCTTGATGAACCTCTGACAGACCCTCTTGATGCATCCATATACCTTGGTTTTCCCGTAAACTTCGGCATAACAAACTCCTGCTCTGATGTTGCGCACAAAATATCAGAAGCATAGGCCGCAGCCTTCTCCTTCGCAAATTCTGTAATATCCTTCGGCTTATAAGATTCCATTTGTATAATCTTATCTGCCTTATAAAAATATGCGCCGGAACTTCCTGCGACCAGAACAGTCGAAATCCCACACTTCTTAGATAAATCTTCAATGCGGTCTAAAAACGGAGTAATTGGTTCCGCCTCCTGACAAACCACCTGCTGCATCAATCCATCCCGAATCATAAAGTTTGTAGCACTGGTATCTTCATCCATCAACAGTGTCTTTGCTCCCGCTTCCATGGCTTCCACAACATTCGCAGCCTGTGATGTACTTCCACTGGCATCTTCGCTCACAAATTCTACTGTATTTTTTCCATTCGGCAGATGTGAAATAAACAGTGAAATATCATCCTTATGTATACATCGTCCATCCTCTGCGCGAATCTTGACAGCCGTATCATCCGTAACTATATACTCACGCCCATCGCCTGGAATATGCGTATATACGCCTAATTCCAAAGCTTCCAGAAGTGTGGATTTTCCGTGATACCCGCCACCCACAATTAATGTAATTCCCTGTGGAATTCCCATTCCGCATATCGTTCCACGATTTGGAAGATCTAGTTCTATTTCCATAGACTTAGGACTCTCAAATAAAACAGCCTCCTTCATGGGGCGGGATGAAACACCCGTTTCTCTAGGTAATATTGAACCATTTGCCACAAAAGCAGTAAGTTTTTTCTTCTTTAATTCCTGACGAATGGTATATACATCTACAGTAACACCAATCCATGATTTAAGTTTTGGTTGATTTACATTCTTATATAAAAGTGCCTGTTCCACACATTTAGGAAGATAGTCATAAAAAATCTTTTGTAATTCTTTAGAATCTATTGTACGGCCTCTTGCAGGGAATCCCACTTCCATCTGCATCCGTACCGTTCCATCTTTTGCAGATACCTGGCAGGCTGTCCGTTCTAATATCTCCTGTCCGCAATGGCTTATCTGCATGGCTCCGCTTTTTCCGGAACCCTTTGCCTTACGCTGAAACTTTCCAATCTCCTGAGCAAAAGCCCGCAGGATAAAATCTTGAAGTGCCACACGTTTTTGTTTACTTAAAAGCACACCATTCTTTTCTTCATCGTATGTCTGACCGCTTAAACCATCCTTGTTCTGACTCTGAACAACCCGATAATAATCTTCCGGGAAACCCGCTCTAGTACCATTAACAGTCACACTAACCTTTGATGGTGCGGCAAACGGGTCACCCTGTACGTGATCTATGTTCAGGATAAACATGCCAAAATCATAACTACCACGCGTATCTTTATATGCCGGATAACTCTTACGGTCTATCCTGTCTAATAAATTTCTTAAATCTTCCTTCGATTTCATTGCTCATACACCTTCATTTCTTTTTGTTTAGTAAATGTTCGTGATTATCGTTCTTTTTTATTTTCAACCCTTATCAATTTCAACCTCATACTATTTCAGTCTATACCGATTGCAGCCATATATCAATTCTCTGTCTATATTAGCTTCAAATCTATTTTCTTTCAAGGTAGCTTTTCAGCTGGTCACATACCTCTTCATACTCCGTAAACAATAATGTCTGAAAGCCAAATTTCTTTGCTGCATCAAGATTGTCCTGTAAATCATCCATATAAAGTGCATGCTCCGGTTCTATTCCATACTCCTTTATCAATGTCTGATAAATATACGGTTCCGGCTTAATCTGCTGCCACTGATAGGACCAGATACATCCGTCCATCAGTTTTATAAAATTCATGCTATCCTTTGTCTTCTCAAAAGTACTTCTTGCATAATTCGATAATATGTAGGTCTTATATCCTCTCTTTTTCAAAGAGTCAATCCAGCCATATGCATAGTCCCTCACCCGTATTGTCTTCTCTAACTGATGAAATACCTGTGTGATTTCTTCTCGTCTTGAAGGATTATTCTTTACAAAGCTTTCTAAAAGTTCTTCATCTGTTAATATTCCCCTGTCCATCTCGTTCCACTGTGGACTTAAGAACATTGCTTTCGCTACATCCCGAATAGTATCCTCATCATACTTTAATTCATCTCTAAGCAGGGTATCCCACTCAAAATCAACCAGCACTCTACCCACATCAAATATCAAACATTTAATTTCGGGCATCTCGTTCATATTTCTCTGAATGGTCTCCTTCATCTCATCAACTTCTTTATTCTTCTTTATGTAATTCGCCACCATAGTAAGTGCATATAGAAATACCGGCACAGCTATTGTACAAAACAGCGATGCCATAAACCATTGGGATGCATTTGGCTTATTGCTCATGGCAAAAAACAATGTAGACCCATACATAATAAGCAGCAGTGCTACTCCAACCAGTGCCAAAACCTGTTTTACTTTCTTCATCTAGGTAATTCTCCTTTTTCTTCTGCTTTCGCTATTTCTTCCACTATATCTTTCGGCAGCTGTGTCTTTTGGGCTGTATCGGATATACTCATACCCTGTTTTAGAAATCTTCTTGCCACATAAGACAGGGACTCGCCCACTTCTATGACATGGTTATCCGGGTCATAAATCCGCACAACTCTCTGGCCCCAGTCATGTTCCATCAGCTTATTTACGTAGCTGATATTCCAGGTGCTTTTATCTAATCGTTCGAGAAAAGTATCCATATCATTTTCCTCAAAATAAAGTTCGGCATCATGGTTTCCATATTGAATCGTCTGTTTTATAAATGTTTCCCACACATTCTGCTCCTGAAGCACCAAGCCTTCGGTTAATATCACATTTTCGCCGAAATCCGTAACTATATCCAACCCAAATAATTCTTTGTAAAACCGTTTGGATATCTGAATGTCTTTCACAACAATAAGAATATTTTTTAACTTCATACTCAATTTTCCTCCCCACATATGTGAATTGTATATGTGAATTGTATTGATATGCAAATTACATTATCACGATAAGTGAATACAGGCAACATTGTTCACAGCTTGCTCATATTCAGGATTTCACGCTTTTACTTTTGAAAATTGTTTTCTAAAATCAATTGGCTTAATTGGGTGAACTCAGCTGCGGACGGAATATCATGAGATTTTTTCTCATATTTTGCATATTTTTCAAATAACACACCATGCATTCCGCACTCCCGGGCACCTGCTACATCTTTGTCTGGATGATCGCCAACAAATATGCATTCACTTGGCAAACAGCCTGCTTTTTCCAGACAAATTTCAAAGAAATGTAAATCCGGCTTTTCTACCCCGGTCTCTTCACTGGTCACCAGGTAGTCAATATATGGAAATAATTCTAGACATTCAATTTTCTTATACTGCACTTCCGCAGTCATATTCGTACCTATTCCAATGGAAAATCCCGCTTCCTTAAGTCCCTGCAGAAATTCGGTAACCTCCTGCATTGGCTTCATATTTTCATAGAAGAAATCCCAATACATATCGAACATCACTCTGGCATGAGGGTATATGGGCTGTTCTAACAATTCAAGCATAGTTTGATAACGAATCAACCGGTTATGAAGAGCTGCCTCCTCATGGTTAATTCTCCTACGTATTAGTTGCTGCGCACGCCGAAAGCAAGTGTAGAATTCGTCCGCTGATATATCAAAGCTATTTTCACAGTATTTCTGTAGTATATCTAATCCTGCATGATCTAAAGTATCATAGTCATATAGGGTATTGTCCAAATCAAAATATATGGTTTTAATCATGTGTGTTCCTTCCAACATTTCTCCGCGAATGCAGTTTTCTGCTTATATTGTTCTTTGCACGTGTATTATTTTAACATATATTCAAGCTATTTTAAATGATGTTTCTACTTCTATTTGCTTTGTTCCAATAAATTTACACTTACCTAGAACAAATAGTCTCATTTTATCGCTTTTGACCAAGAGGCGGGGCATATAGAAGCGAAAATGAAACAGTGCCCAATTAGTGGCAATATAGAGAATAACTTCGTGTGGACGGGGCATATACAGTACAAATAACTTCAGCTGCCCCTTTCTGAGGTCTATAGTGTACCCAATACAGTGGACACGGTAAAATCGGTTTTATTCCCATTATTCTCCATATACGTTTCTTAATCCTAAAAAATGCCACAGTAGATTGCTTCTCCGAAAAGAAGTATCACTACTGCGGCATTTATCTTATTATGTTTACATAATTTACATACACTTCACAACCAGTTTGACTCATCTTGTCCTTAACTGCATTTTATATTTCTTCTATACATACAAATATGCAATCGCCTCATAAGGACGCAGCATTTTGTCTTCCATTGTTCCATCATTTTCATAATTGGAAATATACAGTTCAGACTTCTTAACTTCAATTTCCTTTGGAAGAGTAAACTTCTGCTCTTCTTTGGTAAAATTCAATACCACAAGCATCTTCTGTTCTCCCAACTGTCGTGTGTATACATAAAGATCTGGATTTTCTTTATCATATTCACAAAATGAACCATATACCGCCACATCATATTTATGACGCTGCTGAATCAATTTCTGCATATAATGGAAAATCGAGTCCGAATCAGCCCTGGATTCTGCTGCATTAATCTCGCGATAATTTTCATTCATCTTAAGCCAAGGTTTGCCGGTGGTAAATCCACCGTTAGCACTGTCATCCCACTGCATTGGAGTTCTGGCATTATCTCTGCCAATATATTCAATTGCTTTCATCAATTCATCCGGATTAGCATTGCCGTTGACTACTCTGTCATCCCAGGCGTTTCGTATCTGGATGTCCTGATAATCTTCAATGGAATCATACTTCACATTTGTCATGCCCAGTTCTTCACCCTGATAGATGTAAGGCGTACCCTGCATAGTCATAATCATGGTATAAAGCATTTTAGCACTTTCCTTGCGATACTTTTTGTCATCACCCCAACGGGATACACTTCTTGGCTGGTCATGATTGGCAAGATAGAGACTGTTCCATGCCAATCCTTCCAATTCTGTCTGCCATTTACTCATAATCTTCTTAAATGCCACCAGGTCAAATGGTCTCAGATTGAATTTATCTCCGTTAATATACTCCATAGTAACATGTTCAAATTGAAAAACCATGCTCATCTCACTGCCATCTGCAGCTGCATATTTCTTTGCTTCTTCTACGGTCACTGCAGAAGTCTCTCCAACAGTCATCATGTCTTTATATTTTGACATAACCTTCTGGTTCATCTCATTGAAAAATTCATGAATTCTTGGTCCATTTTGATAATGTTCTTCACCTATGTTTGCTCGGTCTGTCTTTCCGTCCGGAAGTCCTGGTGTCTTAGAATACATACTTGCCACATCAAGTCTGAATCCATCTACACCTTTCTGCATCCAGAAGTCCATGATATCATATACTTCATCTCTTACTACCGGATTTTCCCAGTTTAAGTCTGGTTGTTTCTTAGAGAAGATATGCAGGTAATACTGGTCTGTATTCTCATCATATTCCCATGCACTTCCGGAGAATCTTGAGGTCCAGTTGTTTGGCTCTTTACCATCTTTTCCATCGCTCCACATATAGTAGTCACGATATGGGTTATCTTTTGATTTTCTGCTCTCTACAAACCATTTGTGTTCATCTGACGAATGATTCACAACTAAGTCTACAATCAGGCGAATCCCACGTTTGTGCATTTCTTCCTGCATCTCATCAAAATCTTCCATGGTTCCAAATTCTTCCATGATGCCTCTGTAATCAGAGATATCATAACCATTGTCGTCATTTGGCGATTTGTAATGAGGAGACAGCCATACTGCGTCAATTCCTAATTCCTGTAAATAATCCAGACGGGAAGTAATTCCCTTTAAATCTCCGATTCCATCACCGTTGGAATCCTGAAAACTCCTTGGATATATTTGATATACTACCGCTTCTTTCCACCATTTTTTGTCCATGATTTTTCCTTTCTAATCGCACAATATTTTATTCAATCACACCCCGGTGCATTATACCCTCAGTTCATCACACATACTAATAACATACAGATACCGATAGCATACACATACCGATAGCATACAGATACCGATAGCATACACATACCAATAGCATACAGATACCAATAGCATACACATACCAATAGCATACACATACCAATAGCATACACATACCAATAGCATACACATACTAATATAGTACATCTAAACTGCTTCATAATCCACCGAAAGCCACATATTTTTTAAGATAATATTTTACGCATACATAGTAACGAAAAGGATGGATATTTCCATCCATCCTTCCGCTTATTCATACAAATATACAACAGCTTCATAAGGCCGAAGACATTTATCCCCTATTTTCCCATCATTTTCATAGTTCGATATGTATAATTGTGATTTATTATATTCTATTTCTTTTGGTAAATGAAATTCTTTTTCTTCACCTGTAAAGTTCAATACAACAAGCATTTTCTGACCATCAAGCTCACGTGTATACACATAGAGCGATTCATTTTCCTCATCATACTCGTGAAAAGAGCCATATACAGCCACTGCGTTTTGCTTTCTCAGTTTTATCAATTTCTGCATATAATGGAAAATAGAATCTGGATTATCCAGTGATTCTTTTGCATTAATCTCTGTATAATTCCTGTTCATCTTCAGCCAGGGAGTTCCTGTCGTAAATCCACCATTCTTACTGTCATCCCACTGCATTGGTGTCCTGGCATTATCCCGTGAGATGACGCTGAGTGTATCCAGCATTTCTTCCGGCGACACCATACCAGTTAATACGCGTTCTTTCCAGATAGTCCGGACATTTATATCCTGATAGTCTTCAATGGATGTATACCCTGCATTGGTCATTCCCAGTTCCTCTCCCTGATAAATATAGGGTGTTCCCTGCATGGTCATTATCATCGTATACAGCATTTTAGCACTTTCATTTCGATACTTCTTGTCATCGCCCCATCGGGACACACTTCTTGGCTGGTCATGATTTGCCAGATACAGGCTGTTCCATGCCAGACCGTCTAATTCAGTCTGCCACTTACTCATGACTTTTTTAAATTCGCTCATCTTAAATGGTTTCAAGCTGTATCTGTCACCGTTTTTATATTCAAGATTAACATGCTCGAACTGAAAAATCATTCCCAATTCCTGCCTGTCTGTTCCAGAATACTTTTTGGCATCCTCTACAGTTACCGCTGCAATCTCACCAACTGTCATAATGTCATCATATTGAGATAACACTTTTTCATTCATCTCTTTAAAATATTCATGAATTCTTGGTCCATGGAGATAATATTCCGCTCCCACGTTAACATTATTCAAATCTCCATCAGGCAGTCCCTCGGTTTTAGAATAAGAACCTGCGGCGTCTAATCGAAATCCATCCACACCTTTTTCGATCCAGAACTTCATCATATCATAGATTTCATCTCTGACTTTAGGATTTTCCCAATTCAAATCAGGCTGTTTTGGAGAATATAAATGCAGATAGTATTGATTTGTCTCCCCATTATAATCCCACGCTTTTCCAGAAAATCTGGACACCCAGTTGTTCGGCTCTTTTCCATCCTTGCCATCACGCCATATATAGTAATCTCTATATGGATTATCTTTGGATTTCTTGCTTTCCACAAACCACTCATGCTCATCTGAAGTATGATTCACCACTAAATCAATGACCAGATGAATACCACGTTTACGCATTTCCTGCTGCATCTCGTCAAAATCTTCCATCGTACCAAATTCGTCCATGATATCCCGGTAATCCGAGATATCATAGCCATTATCATCATTTGGCGACTTAAAATGCGGAGACAACCACACAGTATCAATACCTAATTCCTGCAAATAATCTAATCTGGAAGTAATTCCCTTCAAATCTCCAATTCCATCTCCGTTGGAATCCTGAAAACTTCTTGGATATATTTGATATACAACTGCTTCTTTCCACCATTTTCTGTCCATTATTGTTGTTCCTCTCGCTTTGTAAGTGCTACTCTTTTACAGCTCCATTAGCAATACCTGCAACAATCTGCTTCTGGAATAATAAAACTATAATCAAGGTAGGAATAATTACCACAATCGCGGCAGCCGTAATCTGACTCCAGAAGATACTATATTCATCTCGAAGATATCCGATACGAACAGGTACAGACTGCATACTTTCTGTAATGTTCAATGTACAAGATAACAAATACTCATTCCATGCTGCGATGAATGTAATGATTCCTGTTGCGAAAATACCTGGTGCTGAAATCGGGAAAATAATTTTCCACAAGATACCCCATGCAGAACATCCATCCAATTTTGCTGCTTCTTCCAGTGACAACGGAACCTGTTTAAAATGTGTTACCATAATCCATACAGCACTTGGCAATGTAATTGTACAATACGCCAATGAGATGAAGTATGAGTTCAACCAGCCCAATTGATAATACATATTAAAAATAGGACCAATAACAATCATCTGTGGGAACATAGATACTGCAAGGATAAGTCCCATCAAGATGCTCTTGCCTTTAAATTTAAATCTTGCGATAACATAAGCTGACATAGACGCAACAATAACAACATATAATGTAGTCAATGATGCAATAACAAAACTGTTTCTGATAGCTCTAAAAATATGTTTTTCAAAAATTACTGTAATATAGTTCTCTATCGTTGGATTGTTTGCAATAATATTATATGCTCCAGCTCCGTGAATCTCAACTTCCGGTTTAAATGAAGTAATCAAAATCCAAAGGAACGGGAAGATACTAATTAATAAAAAGACAATGATGAAAGCCCAGCAAACAACATTAAATACTTTACTCTTACTCATTATGTTCTCCCCTCCTAATCATTTTTCAAAACATCTGCGCCAAGAACTTTGACATATAGAATTGCAATAGCCGCAACACAGACAAACATACCGATAACAATAGTTGAACCGTAACCATAATTACTCTGGTTGAACATTAACTTATATGCATATACAGATAAAGTCTCTGTACCATTTCCAGGTCCACCATTTGTCAAAATTGCGATCAAATCATATACTCGGAATGCATCCAGTGTTCTGAATAATAAAGCAACCAGAATACTTGGTTTCATCAAAGGCAGTGTAATAGAGAAAAATGTCTTAACCGGTGAAGCGCCATCGATAGAAGCACTTTCATATAATCCTCTGTCAATAACCTGCAAACCTGCTAACAGAAGCAGTGCCATATATGGTGTTGTCTTCCATACATCGGAAAGAACTGCTGATGCCATAGCTCCATTAACGGTCAGAAGCATGCTGGCCTGACTTGAAATCAATCCAATTGACTCAAATGCCTTAGAAATAATACCATAACTACCATCGTACAAATAACTCCAGATCAAAGCAGAAACCGCTGTTGGTATCGCCCATGGAATCAAAGCAATGGTTCGAATAATACCAATTCCTTTCATCGCCTTATTCATAATCAATGCCAGACACATACCTAATACAAATTCAATCGATACAGACAATGCCATAAAGATCAATGTATGTGCTAATGCCGCCCAGAAACGGCTGTCCTGGAACAATTTTGCAAAGTTTGCAACACCCGTGAAGTTACTTTCAACAATACAGGTAGACAAGTTTTGAAGAATCGTATCTATATTCTCTCGATTATAGAACTCAACGTCCGGGTACTTATCATATATCGCCTTGACATCCACGGTGGTTTTTTCAATAAAGCCTTTAATCGTTTCGGTTTCTTCTGCACTCATATTACGAGTGGTAGTCTCACCGTCATACTGATTCATTACCTCAGTTACACTATCCATAATTTCAGTAAATGCAGCCTGATCTTCTTCTGAGACCATAGTAATATCTGCACTTATGAAATAATTTACATATTGACAATCCTCTACAAGTAAAGATGTATTTAATTTTTCATTCATATAAAAACTGTTGTATTCCTGATCATTGGTCCGGTAATCAAACAATGTATACATACACGAAGTGATAATTGGATAAATGGAAAACACACCAATAAAACACAGCAAAGGTATGATAAATATGAATTGCTTAAAAGTCATTCTCTTAACCATGTAAACCTCCTTTAAATTTAAATAGGGATTGTTACAGTTAATATACAGTAACAATCCCTAATATAATTTACTATTTATTGATATTGATCAAGTAAACTCTGAACCTCTGTAGCGGTAGAATCTAAATCAGCTTCATCAGACAGATATTTATGAATTGAAATCTGTAATGCATCAGATAATTCTGCATAATTTCCTGAACTTGGTCTTGCAATGGTGTTTTCCAAAGCTTTTAAGAATCCAGGTTTAGATAAAAGTTCATTATTTGCTAAGATATTTTCATTAGTAAGATAATCATTGTATCCAGGTACATAACCACCAGTTGAACAGAATGCATCCTGACCTTCTGTAGCTGCATATTTCAGGAATTCCCAAGCGCCTTCTTTGTTCTCACTGTTAGAGTTAATAGCGAGTAACCATCCACCGATACAAGAACCACCTGGAAGTGGAGCGATGTCAACCTGATCAGCTTTAACTGTAGTTTCATCAGTTAATAATCCCCAAGCTCCTGGCCATCCTCTATCAAATACTGTAGTACCATTAATCAAAGCGTTGTTACAATCTTCTTCTTTATATAACAGAATGTCTTCTGGTGTATAATCAGAATCTGCAGCTGTCTTCATTAATTCTAAACCATGAGAGATATCTGTGAAGTTTGATGTCCATTCATTACTGTTACAGATAAGACCTTCGTACTGAGCTGACTGATAAGTTAAACCATATTCAGTTCCGCCCTGGCCTTTATATTTCTCTGCCATAGCAAGTAAATCTTCAAATGTATAATCGCCAGCTACAAGTTTTGCTGAATCTTCAGCGGATACGATATCATTTCTGAAATATAAGCATCCGAAATCTGGGAACAGCGGAACTGCATAGCTCTTAGCATTGTATGTACCAGCCTGCATAGAACCTGCATTAAAGTCTGCTGCTGTTAATCCAGCGTCCATCAAATGAGTATCTAATGCTTCCAGGTAACCTGCACCTGCTAAATCTCCTGCCCAAACTGTATCAATACAAACAACATCATAATCTGAACTTCCTGCCTGGAATGATGTAATCATCTGACTCTTAACATCACCAGAATCCTTAGGAGCGATTACCCAGTTAACTGTATATTTATCCTGAGAAGCTTCAAATGCTTCAATAAGTGCTTCTACTGCACCGTTACCACCATCCTGTTTGTAGAATGTGATTTCTGTCTTTCCTGAATCATCTGCTGATTCCTCTTCGCCTTCTGCTGGAGCTTCCTCTTCTGCGCCTTCTTCTGCAGCTGGTTCTGTGCTTGCCTCTGAGCTTGATGCACTACTTCCACAACCAATAATTGTAGAAGATACCATGATCATTGCTAACGTAAATGCAAGATACTTTCTTTTCATGTTGTTTCCTCCTTTTATGTTCGAATACGTTCATATAATATTTTATTGAATTTGCTTATTCCATTAATTTATTTTTTATGTTTTTATATGAACTTTATTCGTGTTTATGAATTTATAATACCTCTTTAGTTTCTTTTTGTCAATATTCCATTGTTTTTTTAGAATCTTTTCGTTACTTTAACTAAATTGTAATTGATTTCATTGTGAATTAACACAAGAATACGGATGATTTTATGAACGTTCATTCATAAAATCATCCGTATTCTTTCTTTTTATTATTTTTTTCACGAAAATCACATGGATTATATCCATTTTTTATTTTGACAATTCCTCATCTGCAAGAACAACTTCAACCCCGGCATTCCTTATTTTCTCCAATTCATCAGGATTGGCAGCTGACGTTGTCACCAACATATCAATTCTTCCTATATCCACGCTTTTATAGTTTTTCACGCGGCCAACTTTACTTCCGTCTGTTACTACAATCTTCAATCCTCTGCAGCGTTCCAGCATCATAGAAAAGATTGTGGTTTCCTGAAATGCCGATGTTGTAATCCCATACTCGGCACTGATTCCATTTACACCCATAATTGCCATCTCGGCAAAGATCTCTTCTATCAGCCTTGTAGAAAACTCTCCCAAATAAGATTTAGTTACATTATTAAACATGCCGCCGGTACAAAGCAGGTCACAATTGCTGTTCTCAAGAATTCGTCCTGCAAATGCATTATTGGTTATCAACACAATATTTTTGTCCGTCAGATTCTTCAGCACTTCCAAAACAGTAGTTCCCGAATTCATGAAAACACTTGTCTTTTCTTTTACTAATCCAGCCACATATTCTCCGATTGCTTCTTTTTCTTCACGATGTATCACTGTTTTCTCTTCAAATTTCTGCAATGCATTATTTTCTTTAATCTTAGCTCCTCCAAAGAATCTTGTAACTTCTCCTTTGGCTTCCAGGAATTCCAAATCACGTCTTATAGTCAATTCAGAAACTTCAAAATAATCGCTTAGTTCTTTTACCTGCACCTGTGTATTTTCCTTCAGCATTTTTAAGATACAAGTTCTTCTTCTCTCAATAACATGCCTGCTCTGTTTCATACGCTAAACTCTTACGAATAAAAAATCCGCCCTTTCTTTTTTATAATGTGTCTATTTTAATATGAATTTAATTCATTTTTCTGTCTTTGATATGGCTTATTATAGCATGTTTTCCCATTTATTGTAACATTTTCATAGGTTTCGTCCTTTAATGTGTTTGATTTTTATATTTTATGAATTTTATGTTGTAATCACTTTTTTCTTATGATATTCTTAGGTTGTTTAAACCATTCTTACATATTGAATTTGCTTATTCTATTATCCAAAGGAATGGTGAAATTATGAATTATTTAGTAATCGATGTTGGTACATCCAGCATGCGTGGAGTCCTTTATAACTGTGATGGAAAAGTCTTGTATTCCCATCAGCTTACCTATCATGTAATTTATCTAAACGATATACTTGCCGAGCAAAATCCCCAGGACTGGGAATCCGCTTTATATAGCATTATTGCTAAAGTATATGGCTATTGCCAGACCTCCGGTCTTAGTATCTCTGCTATTTCTCTCACTTGCCAGCGTTCTTCCATCATCCCTGTAGACAAAGATGGAACTCCTCTTTCCAATGCCATCATGTGGATGGATAAAAGAAATCAGGATATTTGTCAGGAATTATCCTCTATAAACTCATTTATCTTCCAGAAAACCGGTGCGACCTTAAATACTGTATTTTCAGGAAGCAAGATGACCTGGGTTAGAAGAGCTGAGCCTGAAATCTACAAACGCACGTATAAATTTCTCACTATAGCAGATTATCTGACCTATCTTATGACTGGCGAGTTTAAAACAGATCATACCTATGGTGGCCGTTCTTTGCTCATGAATCTTTACAGTAAAAAATGGGACCCCGAATTGTTGGACATTTTCGAAGTAGACGAATCGAAGCTATGTGAACTCGTTTCACCTGGCAGTATCATCGGATATACCACTTCCGGTTTTCTTTCTAAAACCGGAATTCCTGTTGGCACACCTTTAATAAGTGCCGGTGGTGACCAGCAGTGTGCTGCTTTAGGACAAGGTTTATCTTCACAGGGTACTTTAGAAATCACAGCCGGCACAGGTGCATTTATCCTCGCATACAGTGATTCGGTTCCATCAGATTTAGCGATGAATACCATATGCGGGCCGCATGCAATACCGGGTAAATATGTATTAGAATCCAGTATTCTCTCATGTGCTTCGCTTTATAACTGGTGTATCAATGCATTTCTGGATTCATCTTCAAAAGATTCCAAGACAGCCATCAAGCAGTTGAATGTTCTGGTAGAAAATACCCCGGCTGGTTCCAATGGATGTATATCTCTTCCATTTTTCCAAGGCAGAGGGACCCCTGACTGGAATTCAAAAGCCACTGGTTCATTCATGAATGTAACTCTAAAAACCACAAAAGGAGATTTCGTCCGTTCTATCCTTGAGGCAATTGTATATGAGTTATCCCACAACATCAACATTCTGGAATCTTATTTAGGCGAAGCAAAACAAATATATTTAGGCGGCGGCCTTTCCCGTTTTTCTCTGTTCAACCAGATTCAGGCCGATGTATACGAAAAAGAACTATTGCTAAATGACAACGGCGAACAAACAGCCTTAGGTGCCTATCTCAGTGCTGCAGTTACTATGCATCGTTTCTCCACTTATGAGGAAGCAGTTTTATTCATTCAGCAAGAGCAGCATTTTGAAAAATATGTACCTGATTCAGCGAACAGTATCATTTATCACGCTCAGAAAGAAAAATCCACAAGATACTACAATATATTGTACAAATAAATTAGTCTTATATCAAAATAGAGGAAATAGTGTGACTTACATGTTTACACCTTTTCCTCTATTTATTATCTCTTTTCTTTATTCTGCTGTCACGAACTCCGTCAAACATCCTAACAGTTCTTCATCAATCTCCATAGCCTGAAGCTGACTAAGTACTGACAGTCTGTTTTTATTCTTACATACCAGACTATATATCTCATTCTTCACAGCAAATGCAATCTCTGCCTGATTCAGGAAATCAAATAATCTCTTTTCCATCTCATTATCCGTTCTCTGAACCGGTTTTGCAAAGGAAATGCAGATTTCTTTCTTTACATCACAGTTATCCACTGATATTTCCAGTACATTATTCGACAGATCATATTCCACCGCTGCATCCATCTTCTCCTGTCCACAGGCAACAGATACTTCGCTGCCTTTGCAGTTATGAACACGTACCTTGTAGCTTCTCTTAGCCGGAAGCAGATTTGTATCACCTGCTGCAGGCAGGATTACAACCGTGGAAGTTTCCTGATTCCATTTAAATTCTGTAGTTACGCACTGGTTCTGTTCGTATTCTTTCGTCTCATTATCGTCCTCATACATAGTAAAGCCGGCATCTGCGCCCGGATAGATATCCAGTACAAGGCTCTTTGGATTCTCCAGTGCATCTGTGCCAAATATTTCCTTCGTAGTCGGAATGATTGTACCATCTTTTACCAGAACAGGAATCGTTTCCAGGGAACGATACATGGTGATATAGCGACCACCAATATATTGCATACCGGTAAAGATATCTGTATAGTGTCCCTCCGGAAGCCATACTTTAACCTTGGCCACATTCAAGTCTTTGATACAGCTCTCCGTAATAGGCGCTACGATCATCTCTGTACCAAAATAATACTGGTTTTTCACTTCATAGCTTTCCGGCGCTTCCGGATATTTATAGTACATTGGCTGTACCAGTGGTTTATTTTCCTTATATGCCAGATAATTCATGGTATATAAGTACGGAATCATCTCATGGCGCAGGCGCAGGAAGCGATTCATCATCTGATGAACCTGCTGGTTGTATCTCCATGGTTCTTTGCCATTGAATTCATCCTTTGTACTGTGCAGACGATTAATAGGTGAGAATACACCATACTGCAGCCATCTTGCAGCCATCTCATCATTCTTATAGCCCTTCATATGTCCGCCGATGTCATGACTCCACCATCCATATCCGATGTTAGATGCAGTATTGGTAAAATATGGCTGAAAATCAAGAGATTCCCATGTCATATGGGTATCGCCTGAGAATCCTACCGGATATCTGTGGGAACCTGGTCCTGCATATCTTGAAAATGTAATTGGTCTCTTTCCATCTCTTCCGCTGTCCAGGAAATGATAATGATTCAGCATCCACAGAGGATCCAGACCTTCGATTTTACTGTTAGATCCCTGCTGCCAGTCCAGCCACCAGAAATCAACACCTGCTTCTTCATTGGGATGATGAAGCACATCAAAATAAGCCTTCATAAATTCCGGTGATGACACGTCAAAGTTAATGGGCTCTTCCTTACTTGCATCCACATGAAGCGCCTCAGCCATCTGTTCATACATTTCTTCATAAGCTCTTACCCCGTCAGCAGGATGCACATTTAATGTGATTTTCATGCCGCGCTTGTGAAGCCATTCCATAAATCGTTTGGGATCCGGGAAAAAGTCCTTGTTCCATGTGTATCCGGTCCATCCGCTTCCGTATTTTGGGTCCACGTCAACCAGATGCCAGTCCATATCTACCACAGCTACGGAAAATGGAACTTCTTCTTTTTCAAAACGGTTCATCAGCTCCATATAGCTGTCTTCGGTATATTCATAATAGCGTGCCCACCAGTTTCCCATAGCATAACGTGGAAGCATAGGTGTCTTGCCGCACAAATGATAGAAATCATTCAGACATTTCAAATAATCGTGTCCATATCCAAAGAAATACACATCCTGGATATTTTTCTTTCTAGGCTCTACCCAGCCATCTTCTGTAATAATCAGTGATTTGCTGTCATCTAATACAGAGAATCCAAATTGTGACATCAGTCCATGTTCTAATTCACAGGCACCATCCACATGATCCAGTGTACGTGCGGTACCGCCTAAATCATGGATTTCTTCCCCATAATGCCAGATGCTGTGGTAATTACTGATATTCCCCATAACCTGAATAGATAAACCGTAAGACTTAAACTCCTGCTTATTATAATTCAACTGTAATGAATTAGTTCTAATCTGCAGTTCATCCTCAGTCTCGATAATCTTATATGCAACCGGTGCAAAGTCTCGATTTAATACTGACTGGGTTGCGCGGTCTTCAAATACTCCGTCCTCACTGTACTCCAAACGAATAAGCTGTTCGGTCAGTAATGTAATTCTGTATTTCTCCCCCTGAATTACATTTTCCGGATTGCATTGCGGTGCTGTTTTTAGCTGATAGATTTTGTCCATACCTTCTCCTTTTCTATTAACCATTGTATTTCTGCGCCATATTGAGGTTATTTTATTCTACGGCGGCTTTCTTTTACAGATATTATACTATAGCATGATTGATATCTGTGAGGTTTTGTTGAATACCATTAGCCAAAAAGTCATGCATTTCATACCTCCATGAAAAACATGACTCTCTGGGGAGTGGAATTATTTTGTCAATGTATACATTGCAATTTCATCTATCTCTCTGTTTGTGGAAACCAGTATATCCTTGCCGTCCTTTACATAATGATAAACATTTGCCGGACCACAGTCTTTGTCCAGGATTTCGCACTGATAGGCAGCATTATCCTTATTATAGGTAAAGCAAAGCAGATTACGTTCTCCTTTTCGATGGCCTACAACCAGCGATGGCTGTCCACAAAGCATTCCACCGAAGATAGCGTGGGTAAACTCAGCAGATTTTTCATACTCATATACCTTTTGGTAACTGCCGGCGATTTTTTTATAAATGCGAATAGCCGGTCCGTGAAACGGTGCAAGTACGGCCAGTTCTTTCTCTCCATCCTCATCAAAATCAACTAAAACTGCATCGCTTGCAGGAGCATCAATCAACTGTGTAATCGTCCACTTCTCTCCTTTAGATGCCGGAGGCACAAACTGGAATACTCCATTATCAGAAGAAATAATGCTTGTCTCAATACCGTTGTCCATCACTTTATAATAGCCATGATTTTTTAGCATATTCTCTTTAATCACTTCAAGTTCAAGTGGATGCTGTTCGTCAAAAGTACTTAAATCATCCGGAAGTACAGCTGCATATACTTTCCCCGGTGTTCTCCAATCGTCTTTATATTCATGGTCAGATTTAAGGGCGCATGCGATTAAATAGCGTGTGTTATTGCGCGTAACGATATCGAATCTATGTACAAATGGCAGATTTACCAATGTCTGCACGTCCCATTTTCCAGCTCCATCTGGTGTAACAACCACGATTTTAGCTTCTTTCGAATCATTTGGCGAATAGAACTTGTGCGTTGCCAAAAACTGGCCGTCAGTACCTGGTACATAGACCATACTCATAACTCCGCCCGGTTCTTCCCATACGGTATCTTCTTCTTTTCCTTCTTCGTCAAATAAAATACAGCGGTCCACTTTCTCTGCTGCCACTAGAAAATGTTTCTTTCCGCCATAAGTAAGCGGTGCAACAGAGTAGCATTTATTTAAATTTGCTATTACCTTTTTCTCAACGTTCATATTTTTATAAACCTTCCTTTTAGAATATGATTTTTATGCCAGCCACTCTGCAACTTGCTGCTGCATCAGTATCTCTGTCATCATATTATTGGCAAAAGACAAATCCTCTTTCCATTTTGGACTGCCAGTGTACCAGAACTCTGTGACATATTTTCTCACGCCTAATTCCCACGCCTTTTCAATAGCCTTCTGGAAATTCACATGACCAGTTCCAAATGGAATTTCACGGAATTTTCCTGGAACTGTCTCTTTAAGATGCATAGCAACCAGATGTCCTCTGCCCGTTTCCAGGTCTTCCAACACATCTTTGCCCTCCGCCAGTGCAGCATTGGTAATATTACCGATATCCGGATATACATTCAGATAGCAGGAGCTCATTTTATTTACGTACTTCATAGCTTTTGCCACGCTGTTCATAAACTCGGTTTCCATGGTTTCAAATCCCATCACGATACCTGCAGTCTCTGCCATCTCCACTGCTCTGGCAAGATTTTTAGCAAAACGTTCCTTTGTAGTTTCGTCAGAATTTTCATAATATACATCATACCCTGCCAACTGAATAATGCGGATACCCAAATCATCTGCCAGGCAGATAGCCTTCTCCATGATTTCCATACCTCTTTTCCAGACCGCTTCCTCGCTGCTTCCCAGTGGATACTTTCTATGTCCGCTCAGACACATGGTCCGAATGGGCATCTGATGTTTCTGCATTAACTGCACCAGCTTAAGTCGTTCTTCCTGAGACATGTCCAGACGAGATAATTTCTCATCACTTTCATCAATACTTATTTCAATAAAATCAAATCTGGCCTCTTTTGCTGCCAGCATTTTTTCCTCCCATGACAACTCCGATGGCATGGACTTTTCATATAAACCCAGTGAATATGATTTCATAATTATCCCCTCTGTTTATAAGCAAGATCTAAAAGGAATGTTCTGAGGAGCCTCGAAGCAGTCTTCAAAACCTCTTCTGTGATGATATGCACGTTTATCCTTGTCTGTAGGATATACATATTTTCCGCCAACTTCCCAGAAAAATGGATGGAACTTATAATCCAGACGATCTTTCTTCATATCATAAAGAACACGAATTTCATTTACATCTGCCATAAAGTTAGACCATACATCATAGTGAATCGGAATAACAACCTTAGTTCTTAAAGCTTCTGCCATACGAAGGATATCACAGGAAGTCATCTTGTCAGCCATACCAACCGGATTCTCTCCATAAGAACCAAAAGCCACATCGATATCATAATCTTTGCCATGTTTAGCAAAATAGATAGAATAATGAGAATCCCCACTATGATAAATATTTCCTCCTGGAGTTTTGATTAAGTAGTTAACAGCCTTCTCATCCATATCAGTAGGACAGATACCGGTAAGTTCTTCTCTGTCAGCTGTCGTCACATCTGTTGTAACTAAACAGGTTCTGTCAAAAGAATCCAAAGCAACAATCTCAATATCCTTAATTTTAATCACATCACCCGGTTTAACCACAACACAACGGTCGGCCGGAACGCCCCACTTCATCCATAAATCTACAGACTTCTGAGGTCCGATGAATGGTACTGGAATAGTCTCACCCTTCTCATTTACTGTAGTCATACCACTTTTGATAACATGAGAAGCATATTCAGCGCTCATGTGATCCTGATGATAATGAGTAGCCAAAACAGCATCTACCTGTTTCACAGCAAAAGGATCCAGAACAAAAGGAACCGCTCTTAAGTTAGGCTGCATAGCACGGGCACCACACATATTTGCCATCTGATGACCTTCTGCCATCTTGCCATTGCCATGAGTACGTTTACCATTACCGCACCATAAATCCACAGTAATATTGCATCCTCCCGGAGTCTTAAACCACATACCGGTACAACCCAGCCACCACATAGCCACAGTTCCCGGAGCAACAACCTCCTGCTCAATCTCCTCATTCAACCAGGTACCCCATTCAGGGAAAGTACCTAATACCCAACTCTCCTTAGTAATTTCATCAATTTTACTCATTTTACGTCCTCCATAAGATTTATTCTTGTTCTTTTTAGATGTTTAATCATCCTTAAGTATTCATATAAAGTTCTATAGTTGCATATTACCATGTTTTATGATTGTTTTCAATGCTTTTATTATCGTTTTTAAATTATTTTGTCTTATAAATGAACGTACAGTGTTGTTTTACGAACTTTATTATTCTTATATCGGACCTTTTTACGCATGTATAGCAGCAAAAAAGAACCTTGTGCAGGAAATATCTCCACACAAGGTTCTTTTTTGTTTTTTGATTTTATAATTCTAACGATAGATAATGTCTTCTCTGCCAGGTCCATTAGAAACCATAGTAATCGGGAATCCGATTCTTTCTTCGATAAATTCCACATATTTTCTACAGTTTTCAGGCAGATCTTCATACTTACGAATACCACGAATATCCTGATTCCATCCTGGCAGAACCTCGATAACCGGTTTTGCTTTTTCTAACTGGCTGGTTGTTGGAAATTCCGTAGTAACTACTCCGTCGATTTCGTATCCAGTACAAACCGGAATCTCTTCCAGGTATCCCAATACGTCTAATACGGTAAATGCTACATCTGTAGTACCCTGCATTCTGCAGCCATACTTAGAAGCAACAACATCAAACCATCCCATACGTCTTGGACGTCCGGTAGTTGCACCGTACTCTCCGCCATCTCCACCACGTCTTCTCAACTCATCAGCTTCATCGCCGAAGATTTCAGATACAAATGCACCTGCTCCAACAGCGCTTGAATAAGCCTTACATACTGTGATGATTTTTTTGATTTCATATGGTGGTACACCTGCTCCGATAGCACCATAAGCTGCTAAAGTAGAAGAAGAAGTTACCATTGGATAAATACCATGATCCGGGTCTTTCAAAGAACCGAGCTGGCCTTCCAGCAAGATTTCTTTTCCTTCTTTCAGTGAATTCCACAGATATAAAGAAACATCATCCACATATGGCTCAACCATTTCTTTATATGACATTAATTCATCATAAATCTTAGCTGGCTCTAATAATGGCTTATGATATAAATGTTCCAACATAACATTCTTAGTCTCGCAAACACGAGCCACTTTCTCTTTTAACGCAGCTTCCTCAGCAAATAACTCACTTACCTGGAAACCAATCTTTGCATATTTATCAGAATAAAATGGAGCAATTCCTGATTTGGTAGAACCAAAGGATTTTCCAGCCAGACGCTCTTCTTCATACTGATCAAATAAAATATGATAAGACATAACCATCTGTGCACGATCCGATACTTTAATCTTTGGCATTGGCACGCCCTTATCTACAATACTCTGAATCTCGTTAAATAAAACCGGGATATTTAATGCCACACCATTGCCGATTACACTTGTGGTATGGTTATAAAATACTCCTGAAGGTAACGTATGCAACGCAAATTTACCATAGTCATTTACGATGGTATGTCCTGCATTTGCTCCACCCTGGAAACGGACGATAATATCAGCTTCTTTAGCCAGCATATCAGTAATCTTACCTTTACCTTCGTCTCCCCAGTTTGCTCCTACTACTGCTTTAATCATATGAATTTCCTCCACACATTTTATGCTATTTCATTCGTGCGAAAATGAAGTCTCTTACGCACTTACCTGTATAGTATACTACATTTTATAACATAAGTACAATTAATATTGTTTATGTTTGATATAATTTCATCTTATGTGTATTATCATCTGAACAAGATACCCTATGTCATACAACTTAATATATCAAAAAATCCATATTCGCTGCAATATCCTCACAAAATCATGAGTGACATCAGTTTCTGCGCTGCTGTGGACATCTTATTTCTGCCTTCACTTACAATACAAAAGCTTCTTTTAGGAATCGCTTCTTCAAATTCCAATTGAAATAATTCGCCACTTTCCAGATATGGCAAAGCAAAGTCCTTGACCACACTGGCCACTCCCAGATTTCTCAAAGCAAACTGAACTAACATATCGCTGGTTGCCAGCTCTATCTCTGAATTTACAGATACTCCATGCTTTTTAAGGAAGTTCTCCACATATCTTCTGGTACTGGTGTTACCCTCCAGAGAAATCAGCGGCAGTTCTTTCAATTTTTCATAGGAAAGGATTCTTCCCTGTAAGTCTCGAAACTTTTCTCCTGCCACATAGATATCTTCTATTTCCCGTACTTTTGTTATCTGAAATTCATGTTTGCTGCTGACAGGTGAACTGACTACTCCAAAATCAATCTTCCCATTTTGCAAAAAGCGAAGAGTCTCCGGGGTTGGCGCATTGGTTACCTGAATCTTTATTTTGGGATATTTTTCATGAAACGACTGTAGAAACGGAAGCAAATAAAACTGCAGCGTCATATCACTGGCACCGATGCGTAATTCGCCTGCCTCTAAGTTCATCATCTCCATCAACTTATTTTCTCCGTTTTTGATTGTTTCATACCCTTGTTCTACATAAGAGAAAAGCTGTTCGCCGGCTATTGTATGAGATACCCCCTTGGGAGTCCTCACAAAAAGTGTAGTTCCCAATTCCGATTCCAATTGCTTGATAGCCTGACTGACTGCAGGCTGTGAGACAGATAAAGCTTCAGCCGCCGATGTGATACCGCCAGTCTTTGATACATAGTAGAAAATCTTATAATATTCCAGATTAATGTTCACTTTATAGAAGTTCCTTTCTTCTAGAGGACAATGTTATTTTCCATAAATCAAGGCAGGCAGAAATCATAAAAACACTTCGTTTTTTACCATTTCTGCCTGCCCATTTACTATTTATTCATCAAAAGTTCAAATCACTAGACATTAATCTCTGCGGTCATGCCAAGGAGGTCTTTATTTTCTTCCAGCATTGGATTAATTACGTTCTTTAAGAAGGTATCTACCTGTTCTTTTGCTCTTCCTACATATTTGCTTGGATCCATTGTTTTCTGAAGATCTTCTAAGCTCAAGTTAAATGCAGGATCTGCTGCGATTAATTCCAGAAGATTATTGTCTTTTCCTTCTACTTTTACGTTCTTGCCTGCTTCCATAGAAAGTTCGCGAATTCTCTCATGAAGTTCCTGTCTGTCTCCGCCAGCTTTTACGGCATCCATCATAATATTTTCTGTTGCCATGAATGGAAGTTCTGACATAAGACGTTTTTCGATAACTTTTGGATATACAACCAGGCCGTCAACAACATTTAAACATAAGTCTAAAATTCCGTCGATTGCAAGAAATCCTTCCGGAACGCTGAGACGCTTGTTGGCAGAATCATCTAAGGTTCTCTCAAACCACTGGGTTGCTGATGTAATAGCCGGGTTCATAGCGTCTACCATCACATAACGGGATAAGGATGCGATTCTTTCGCTTCTCATAGGATTACGCTTGTAAGCCATAGCGGATGAACCAATCTGGCTCTTTTCAAATGGTTCTTCTACTTCTTTAAGATGCTGAAGCAGACGAATGTCATTAGAGAATTTGTGTGCGCTGGCTGCGATTCCTGCCAGTACATTTACCACTCTGGTGTCTACTTTACGGGAATAGGTCTGTCCGGATACCGGATAGCACGCTTCAAATCCCATCTTCTGTGCGATCATTGGATCAATCTTATCGATAGTCTCCTGATTGCCGTCGAATAATTCAAGGAAGGAAGCCTGAGTTCCAGTAGTACCTTTAGAGCCCAATAATTTCATAGTAGAAATCACATGATCTAAATCTTCTAAATCCAGCATAAACTCCTGCATCCAGAGGGTTGCTCTCTTACCAACTGTTGTTGGCTGTGCAGGCTGGAAATGTGTAAATGCCAGTGTTGGAAGTGCTTTGTGCTCATCTGCAAATTTTGCTAATTCTGCAACTACATTTACTAATTTCTGTTTCACTAATTTTAAAGCCTCAGTCATAATGATAATATCAGTATTATCGCCTACATAGCAGGAAGTAGCTCCCAGATGAATAATTCCTTTTGCTTTCGGACACTGTACTCCATATGCATATACATGAGACATAACATCATGACGCACTTCTTTTTCTCTCGCTTTAGCCACATCATAATTGATATCTTCTGCATGAGCTTTTAACTCGTCGATCTGTTCCTGGGTAATAGCAAGTCCCAATTCTTTCTCTGTCTCTGCCAGGGCAATCCAGAGTTTTCTCCATGTACGGAATTTCTTATCCGGTGAAAATATATACTGCATCTCCTTGCTGGCATAACGCTCAGACAATGGACTCTGATATCTATCTGTACTCATGGTTTTCTCCTTTTAACTTATCATATTATTTGTCGTAATCTCCACGGATATCTTCCGTTGGCGGTTCCATCGGATACTTTCCGGTAAAGCATCCCTTACAGATTGGAAGGCCTTTGACCAGTTCTTCTAAGCGTTCCACACGCAGATAACCCAATGTATCTGCACCAATAATCTGACGAATATCTTCGATAGAACGATTATATGCAATCAGCTGCTCTCTTGCCGGCACGTCGGTACCAAAATAGCAAGGCCACAAAAATGGTGGTGAACTTACTCTCATGTGTACTTCTTTAGCACCTGCATCTTTTAGCATGCTGACAATACGGTCACTGGTTGTTCCACGAACAATGGAATCATCAATCATGATAACACGTTTTCCGGCTACCGCTTCTTTTAAAACATTTAATTTTACCTGAACACTGGATTCACGGCTGCTCTGCTTTGGTTTAATAAATGTACGTCCTACGTAACTGTTTTTTACAAATGCAGTACCATAAGGAATCCCCGATTCCAGTGCATATCCCATAGCTGCTGCATTACCTGATTCCGGGACGCCTACAACCAAATCCGCATCCACCGGTGAATCCTGTGCAAGGAATCTTCCTGCCTGAATACGTGATGCATAGACACTCACTCCATCAATATGACTGTCTGGTCTTGCGAAATAAATGTATTCGAAGATACATCTTGCTTCCTGCTCCTGTGGCAGACAAAGGCTGGTATCTGACTGAATACCTTCCTTCGTGATAGATACGATTTCACCCGGACGCACATCACGCACGTATTCTGCACCGATGGTATCCAGTGCACAAGTCTCTGAAGTAATGATATAAGCATTATCTCTCTTACCAATTACCAATGGTTTGAATCCATAAGGATCTCTTGCACCAATCAGTTTTCTTGGTGACATAACAATGAGGGAATATGCGCCCTTCATCTTGCGCATAGCTCTTCCTACCGCTTCTTCAACAGTCTTTGACTTCACACGTTCTCTGGCGATATGATAAGCAATTACCTCTGTATCAATCGTAGTCTGGAAAATAGCACCATCATATTCTAACTCCTTGCGAAGTTCCAGTGCATTAATCAGATTACCATTATGAGCCAGCCCTAAGGTACCTTTGATATAGTTCAATACTAAAGGCTGTGCATTTTCGCGGGTACTGGCACCGGCAGTGGAATAACGCACATGACCCACACCGATATCGCCCTTTAACTTAGCAAGTTCATCTCCGACAAAGACTTCATTGACCAGGCCCATTCCTTTATAGGAACTTACTTTACCTTTAGGTCCTAGTGTATCGCTTACGGCAATACCGCAGCTTTCCTGGCCTCTGTGCTGCAGAGCCAGCAATCCATAGTATATACTGGAGGCTACGTCATTTCTATCCATATCATAGATACCGAAGACGCCACACTCTTCTTTGATTTTATCTGTTACTTCTGTCTGTTCATATATATTGTTCATCAACGAATTAACCTTTCTTCCTGCAGCTGCTGCCATCTGTTCTATTCGCAACTATTATGCTAAGCCTAAACGTTTGAATACTTCGTTATAAGCTTCTTCTACATTACCTAAATCACGACGGAAACGGTCTTTGTCAAGTTTTTCATTAGTTTCTACATCCCACAGTCTGCAGGTATCCGGTGAAACTTCATCTGCTAAGAGGATTTTTCCATCTTTATCTTTACCAAACTCGATTTTGAAATCAATTAATTTCATTCCTGCATTTAAGAAATACTCTTTTAAGATTTCGTTTACTTTCAATGTATATTCTTTAATGGTGTCAATCTCTTCCTGGGTAGCCAGTCCTAAAGCTAAAGCATAAGAGTCATTGATAAATGGATCGCCTAAATCATCATTTTTGTAACTGAACTCTAAGATAGGGCAAAGAAGTGCAGTTCCTTCAGCAACTCCCATTCTCTTAGAAAAGCTTCCTGCTGCAACATTACGCACAATTACTTCCAATGGAACGATGCTTACTCTCTTAACAGCGGTCTCACGGTCACTTAATTCCTCAACCAAATGAGTTGGAACGCCAGCTTTTTCAATCATCTTAAATACATGGTTAGTCATACGGTTATTGATAGCGCCTTTTCCTACGATAGTACCTTTTTTCTCGCCGTTAAATGCTGTTGCATCATCCTTATAATCAACGATTACTACCTCAGGATCCTCTGTTGTCCAAACCTTTTTTGCTTTGCCTTCGTACATTAACTCTTTTTTCTCCATGGATTGTCACCTGTCCTTTTCTTCATTTTATATGTTAACTCTATGTTAAACGTATTCCTTATAAATTATAATACATCCACATGTGAAAAGCAATAATATGGAATTTAGAAGTTTACACAAAAAATGCCGGTGAAATCTTACATTCACCGACATTTTTTCTAAAACTTTCCGAGGAACTCATTCAATCTTTCATGGTGAGAAGAAAATACTTCTTCCGAAGTTCCTTCAACAGCAATCAGCCCACCATCCATAAAGATTACATGATCTGCCACATTCTTAGCAAAATTCATCTCATGGGTAACAATCACCATGGTCATCTTCTCTTCTGCCAGCTGACGGATAACTTTTAAGATTTCTCCAGTCAGTTCCGGATCCAAAGCCGACGTCGGTTCATCAAAAAATAAGATATCCGGTTTCATAGCTAATGCTCTGGCAATAGAAACCCTCTGCTGCTGTCCACCAGAGAGCTGATATGGATAAGCTTTTTCTTTATCCTCAAGTCCCATCTTCTTCAACAATACTCTGGCCTCTTCCATCACCTCAGATTTTTTTCTCTTCTGAACCCGAAGCGGTGCATCTGTAATATTCTTCAACACAGTATAATGAGGAAATAAATTAAAGTTCTGAAATACCAGCCCGAAAGTACCATTATACAGAATCTCACCCTCATCCTGGGTCTCCAAACCGGTAGCACAGCGAAGTAAAGTGGATTTTCCTGAACCGGAAGGTCCGATAATTCCCAATACTTCTCCCTCTTCAACCGTCAGCGAAATATCTTTCAGTACACTTAAACCATCAAAACTTTTTTTGATATGTCTCATTTCCAATAAACTCATGATATTCCTCCTAACGATAATAGTTTAATTTTCTCTCAATAGTATTCATCACAACAGCCACCAGCAGATTAAATATGTAATAGAAAAGTGCTGCCACCACAAATGGCATCATTGTTGTCTGCGAACTGGCGATCTGCTTTGCAATAGTAAACATCTCTGATACAGCCAGTACAAATGCCAGTGATGTATCTTTAACCAGTGTGATTACTTCATTGGTAATGGATGGAAGAATTCTCTTGACTACCTGGGGAAGTATAATATGTATAAAAGTCTGGGCTTTACTATATCCCAATAATTTTGCAGCCTCATACTGTCCCACTGGCATAGATTCTATTCCGCCACGATATATTTCAGCAAAATAAGCTGCATAATTAATAGCAAATCCAATAAGTACTGCTATAATACTGTATGATTTTGTAATACGAACGCCAAATATAAAATATGGTCCGAAGTATACCACCATCAGCTGCAGCATCAACGGGGTTCCTCTCATAATTGAAATGTATGCGCTGGAAAGCCACCGAAGCACAGTAATCTTCGACATTCTTCCAAAGCATATCACCAATCCCAACGGCAGGGAAAAGACCAGCGTCAGTACAAATATTTCTATAGACACCAGCATTCCACTGGAAAGCTGCTGCAACATAACTGATAAATTCATGGTTACCTCCTTTAGACAAAAAAGCCGAGTGCCTTACAACAGAAAATGAAAATACCTGAACGGTATCTTCATTTTCTATGACACATTATATTCTTGTAATTGCTGTCTTTTATAATTTGTATAAACTTATAATAATTCTTTTACTTACCTAAGCAAAGCATCGCTGGATCGATTCCGTATTTAACTGCAATCTCTTCAAATTCTCCGCTTTCTACCATCTTCATCAGTTCTGCCTGAACAGCATCTTTTAAAGCCTCATCACCTTTACGGAATCCGATACCATACTGTTCTGTATAGAATGGCTCGTCAAGGATTACATATGCGCCTTCTTCTCTCTGTTCCAGCTGATACTGTGCAACACCGATATCAATAGCAACAGCATCTGCAGCACCTGATTCCATGTTCATAAATGCTGTATTGTAATCCGGGTTCTCAGTTAAAGAAGCGAAACTTGCTGTCAAATCAGCACAATCTTCTCCATTTAAAGCTTCCAAAGCTGCTGAAGCTGCCTGAACTACTACATTCTTACCTGCTAAATCTTCCAGAGAAGTAATTCCGGAATCAGCAGCAACCACCATAACCTGAGTATTATCTACATATGGATCAGACCATGTATACATATCCTCACGATCCGGAGTAATCGAAAATCCATTCCAGATACAATCTATAGTTCCAGATTCTAATTCCATATCTTTAGAATCCCAGTTAATAGGTTTCTTTTCTAATGTCCATCCCAATGCATCACAAACTGCCTGAGCACAATCTAAATCAAAACCAACATACTCTCCTGAATCATCCATATAACCATATGGTGGATATTCTGCATCAAAACCAACAATAAAAGTATCACGCTCAGCAGATGTATCTTCAGCTGCCGCTTCTTCTGTTGCTTCCTCTGACTCTCCTTCTGAAACCGGTGCTGTCTCTGAAGTGGTTGTCTTTGCACTATCACTGCTTCCACATCCCATAACCATGACTGAAACCATCGTTGCTGATAATAATATACTAATCACTTTTTTCTTCATAATCCTACTCCTTTTCTTCCTGGTAATCTTTAATACAAAAATAGACTTTGTGTTTATCACAATGTCACTCTGCCATTCTATCACACTAAAGTCGAAAGTGTCAATGAGAGACGGACATTTCGGGAAAAATGTTAGAAGCGGGGGGGATGGCAGGGGGACGCAGGAGAAGAGACGGGGGCGGGGCAGAAAACGCGTCGTCCTCCTCAGCTGCCGAAACCCCGGGCATGCGGCTCCCGCCTTTGCCCGGCGGCGATCTTCGGACTCCTTTGGCTTGACTTTCTGCCCCGCCCCCGTCTCTTCTCCTGCTGTTTGTTGGCGATAACTGGGAAAGGCGAGATAACATTTGTTCCCTGGTGGGGATGCCCTTTGGGTGGTTGCGGGCGTGACTGTGTGGATTGTCTGTTTTTTATATTCGTGATATGTTGTGTTGATAAATATATGCGTACTTAACAATAAGCAGCCGTAGCACGAAGAACACCCATCTGACTGCGGAAAAGTCGAGTTTTTATGGATATGGGATGAGCTGATATACATCTTGATGCGAAAGAACCGGTTACAGCCGGGCGACGGGTATTTACCAAAATACCCGTCGAGGACGCTCTGAGGCGTGTATGCATCAGCATACACACCGAATGCGGCCGCTCCCGGCTGTAACCGGTTCTTTCACATCTAGATGTATACAGCAAAATCCCCCTATCCATAAAAACCGACTTTCCCGCAGTCAGATGGGTGTTCTTCGTGTTACGGCGTCCTCACTCCACCTTCTCCAATCGCCCCACAACAATCTTCCTAAGCATCTCCACCTTCTCTTCAGCCTCTGCTGCATTCTTCCCCCTGGTATAAATATAAATCTTAATCTTTGGTTCCGTTCCCGAAGGTCTGACTGCAAACCAGCTTCCATCTTCTAATAGAAACTTCAGTACATTTGAAGGCCCTATATCTTCATATCCGTTAATATAATCAATTTCCTTTGCCACCTTAATCCCATCATATTCCATTAATGGATTCTCGCGATAGGAAATCATCATACGTTCAATTCTCTTAGCCCCCTCTATTCCATCATAAATCAGTGAAATCTGAGCTTCTTTGTAGTATCCATATTGCCTGTAAATATCTTCCAGCACATCTAACAAACTTTTCCCCATCTTTTTATAATATGCCGCAGCTTCACACACCAGCATAGAAGTACTTACTCCATCTTTATCTCTCACAGCTTCACTGGGAGCATAACCGATACTCTCTTCATAGCCAAATAAATAACGATATCCTTCCTGTTCCATAACCGGAATTTTTCCACAGATATTTTTAAATCCTGTCAGGGACTCATACATCTTTACTCCATGCTGTTTTGCTATTTCTTTTCCCAAATCTCCCGTTACGATAGATTTTACCATTGCTCCATTATCAGGAAGACTTCCCTTGGTCAAAAGTCCTTCTAATATATAGTTAATCAGCAGTACCCCTGCCTGATTTCCATTAATCGGAACATAGTCTCCCTGCTTATTTCTTACTTCCATAGCAAAACGATCGCTGTCTGGATCGGTTGCAATAAGAATATCTGCCGATTTTTCCCCGCCTAATTTTTCAGCATATTTGAATGCTTTTGTATCTTCAGGATTCGGATATCCTACCGTAGGAAAGTCTCCGTCCGGGTGCTCTTGTTCAGGAACCACAGATACATTAGCAAAGCCTCTTCTTTTTAATATCTTTTGCACAGGTATACTTCCAGCTCCATTTAATGGTGTATAGACAATAGACACTGTCTTATCAAGATCTTCTTCTCTTGCCATAGCCAGTCCTTCCACCATTTTCAAATAAGCTTCATCCATTTCTTCGCCTAAGTACTCCAACAGATTTTTCTCTGCTGCGCTGTCCAATGATATGCTTTTGATATCCTCAAACATATCGACCTGTGTGATTTCTTCTGTCATCCCATCTGCGATATACTCGGCAACCTGTGCGCCGTCTTCCCAATAGACTTTGTACCCGTTATATTCTTTGGGATTATGGCTTGCCGTAATATTAATTCCCGCTGATGCACCTGTTTTTCTTATGGCAAATGATAGTTCCGGTGTTGGTCTAAGGGATGGAAACAGGTAGACTTTTATGTTATTTCCAGCAAGAATCTGTGCGGCATACTCTGCAAATTCCCGGGAATGATGGCGGCTGTCGTATGCTATTACTACGCCTTTATGCATACAGTCTTCGCCCTGCTTTTTCATATAGTCAGCAATGCCCTGGGTAGCTTTTCCAACGGTATACCTGTTCATCCGGTTAATTCCAGCTCCCATTTTTCCTCTAAGGCCAGCCGTGCCAAAGGATAAGGGTTTATAGAATCTCTCTTTAATCTCCTGCTCATCCTGCTTGATGGCAAGTAATTCTTTCTTTGTATCAGCATCCAAATTCTTGTTGTTCAGCCATTCTTCATATATCTTTACTGCATCCATAACTTTTCTGATACCTCCTGTAATATTTATAATCGGGAAAATTTGACAGTTCTTTCTACATATATTTGGTGATTTTAAATAATCGGTCTCTATTGGCCAAAAGCTGCCACTATTTTATCCTTTAGAACCATGTATATTTTCAAACATATAATACACTGATTTTAACTCTTATATCCTATAATTATTCCTATTATTTTTATCATATCACAAATTTATAATATATATCACTGTAACTTTCATACGCTCAGAATTTTTCTGTTTTTCTTCATGCAATCATTCCAAATAATTCCCGAAATCGCAAAAAAGAGATTTGTCTACATCAATATAGACAAATCTCTTTGCAAAATCTTTAAGCGGTAATCATCTCTCCTGCAAAAACTGCTAAGACTGACAGCGCAATACTACATATCATATATACAGCTGCCAAAAGGGTCTTCCCGGATGACATCATATTGGAACTTTCTAAAGCAAACGTGGAAAATGTTGTAAAACCGCCACATACTCCAACTCTTAAGAACAAAGACAGTCGATCATCTATCTGATGCCCATGCACTGCTGCCCCTGCTATAAGCCCGATCAAAAATGCTCCCAGAATATTCGTGAGCAGTGTTGCGAAGGGAAATCCTCCTCTTCCCTGTATAGAAGACAGGCTTAAAAGATATCTTAAAACAGCACCTATTGCACCACCTGCACCTATGATACAGCAATTTATAATCATCAGACTTCCCTCCCCAGTAACCAGCTAATCTGCCGCTCGGTTAAATTTCTTTTCCTTTAGTAGCAATCGCATGAACAATAAATGGTACAAACAATGTTATAAATGCAGCATATCCCAGATAAGCATATCCTTTCTTAACTACAGCCATCAGACCAAACTGTGCAATAGCAAATGCAAGGAAGGTAAACACTAAGGTAAAGATTGCATTTCGTACCAGATGACCTTGTTTTCTCTGGTCTTCTGTCGCCATACGTCTTTCGATGGCATTTACACAACGGGTTACAATTCCGGAAATCATATTAACTGCCGTTGATATAGCACCGAGGATGATTAAGATAGAAATAATTGGTGTTAAAATACCGGAAGCTACACCATTCTGTACAAGTACAAGCATAGGAACAGAGGCTGTCGCTAAATCTGCTACAAATGCAACAGCCAGCAGTCCAATAATAGACAATTCCATTGCTCCAAAGTTACATAAGAACATGGCAATTGCCGATTTATTAATCTGTTTTGGATCGGTTACTGGCTCCACATGCTGATACATAACTGACACAGAAGCCAGCTGGAAGAAGAAATACAGAACAGCCGACCACAGTGCAGGTCCAAAAGCACCTGTTTCTGAGGACAGCACCGCCATCTCTCCCGAAGTCATTTTTCCGATGGCATCTGTAATCGCGTCCCACTGAACCACAATATTCGGAACCAGTACAACCACCAGACCGATAATAATTAACACACTTAAAGTAGAAGCACATTTTCGAACTACACTGGTGCCAAATAATGCAATCACAAAAATAAATACTGCAATAATTAATGTACACATCCAATAAGGAATTCCAAATAAAGTATTAATGGTAGAACCGCCAGTTGCAAATGCCGCTGCCGAAGCTGTGCCAATCATAATCAGATAGCAGACCTCATATAAATTGGACATTACCGGACGGGTTTTGCCATACAGACTATCCGAAAAAGTTCGATAATCGTAAGTTTTATGCTTGTAGGCATAACGCATACCATACCAGAAAAACAGTGCGTATAATCCCTGTGTCAGAATTGGCAGAATCAAACACCAGATTCCGAAATTGATAAAATACTGATAAATCTGAGCCCCGGAAGCAAATCCGCCTCCAAACTGGGTGGTAAATGCCACAAAAGCCATTCCCATCACCAGGGGCATCTTATTTTTGTCTACTAATAATGTTTTTTTCTCACTCATGTTTCTTCCCCTTTGTATCATTCGATTTTTGTAAATCTCTTTTCTATATTTTTTCTCAGTCAGATCCAGCGGATATTCTAAATCCGTTTCGCTGCATGACAGCTATTTATTATATTCAATCACCTTACCAGGATTTAATATGAGCTTATCATCAAAAGCCAGCTTTATCGCTTTATACAAGGCAATCATCCTTGGCCCTACGAATTCCTCTAAAAATTCCAGGCGACCATTTCCGATTCCATGTTCTCCTGACAATTGTCCGCCCAGTTCCTTTGACAGCGCATACAACTCTGTCAGACAGGCGTGGGTGGCACTTTTCCACTCTTCATCGCTCATCTTTGGACCACGAAGCATCTCTGTATGGATGTTTCCATCTCCGCAGTGTCCGCATGGTTCTACCCTGATTCCATGAGAAACAGCGATTCGCTTCGCTGCCTTAACATACTCTGCAATGCGTGCTCTTGGAACTACCACATCACACTCTTCCTGAGATACCGAGTCTGCTTTCATGCCCTCTAAGATACCGCCACGTACTGCCCATATAGATGCTGCACGTTCCGGTGTTGCTGCGATACAGCAGTCGAAAGCGCCCTGAGCTAACGCTGCCTGAGCCGCTGCATCAACGGCACTGTCTAATTCCTGCTGACTAGAAGCATCGTACATGACAATCAACACTGCCTCTCCCTGTTTTACAGGGAAGAGTTTGTTCAAATTGCGTTCTACGATATCAATTAATTCCCTCTCCAGAAATTCAATTGCCGTAGGCACAAATGGCAAATCCAGCACTTTGGGAACCATATCTGCGCAGGCCTCCAGACTTGGGAATGGCATAACCAGCGTTGCCGAACAGGTCGGTGCCGGAAGCAGTTTTAAGGTAACTTCCGTAAGAATACATAACGTTCCTTCTGAACCGATAATCAAATCTTTCACATCATACCCGGTAGTATTTTTCACAACATTTGATGAAAAATTCATAATAGAACCATCGGGCATAACTGCTTCTATACAGCGTACAAAATCTCTGGTCAAACCATAGCGTACCGCTTTCATACCGCCGGCATTGGTGATGACATTACCGCCAATGGATGCAGTCTTCTCTCCCGGGTCCGGTGGATAGAAGAGTCCTTCTGCTGCCGCTGCTGCCTGGATATCGATAAGCAACGCACCCGGCTGGGTAGTAACTGTCTGATTCTTATGATCGATTGGAAATATCTTATTCATACGCATAATGGACAACATGATACCACCATATTTACAGGTAGCTCCTCCTGCCAATCCGGTTCCTGCTCCACGACAGACAACCGGAATATTCTGCTCATAGGCATAGCGCATGATAGCAGATACTTCTTCTTTATTCACTACTTCTACATATAATTCCGGTGGAAATACCCCGTATTCAGGCATCTCATCTTTATAATACTCATTTGCGATTTCTTCTCCCACCCATACTCTATCTTTGGCAGTCACCGAACGGATAAAGTCGAAATCTTCCCGGGTCATCTTCTTGTATGGATATGCCATGACTCTACTCCTCCTTCTGCTTTCTGACCAATTCTGTCAATTGTGGTACTACCTGATACAAATCATCTACGATGCAGTAATGCGCCACATTGAAAATCTGTGCATCCGCATCATTATTAATCGCCACAATACACTCAGAACCTGTCATACAGGAAGTAAACTGGATAGCACCGGATACACCACAGGTAATGATTAATTTAGGACGTACCGTACGTCCGGAAAGACCAATCTGATGAGCGGTATCACCATATCCATTCTCCACCATAGGCCGTGTAAATGCCAACTGTCCGCCTAAAGCGTCAGCCAGTTCCTGACACATAGCCACATCTTTTTCATTTCTTACGCCTCTTCCGGCAACCACGAGAATATCTTCATCTTCTATATTCTTGCTCTTATCAATTACCCTGGAAGAAAGAATCTCAATGGCCGATTTTGTCATCTCTGCCGGAATATCACACCGTACAATCTCCCCTGAAGGCTGTTTTACTTTCAATGCTTTATCCATAACTCTGTAACGCACGGTAGCAAATTGCGGTCTGGATCTTGTAATGGCTATCTGTGCCATAATATTACCGCCAAATGCAGGTCGTATCTGCACCATGTCTGTATTGTCCTTGATGTCCAGGGTAGTGCAGTCAGCAGTCAACCCTGTGTGAAAACGGGTAGACAATCTGGGGGCCAGTGATCGTCCCAGCGCAGTCGCACCTATCAGTACAGAACTTGGTTTTGTTATGGCTATGCAATCTGCCACCGCATCGGTATAACAGTCAGCCCGAAAACCTTCAAATCCTTCGTCTTCATAGACATACACTTTATCCGCTCCATAGGCGAGCAGCTTTTTCGCATTTTCCTCTGTTCCTGCGCCTCCAACGATGACACAATTCACTTTAAACTGAACCTTTTTTGCCATCTTGCGTGCTTCTCCCAGTAGTTCATAAGCAACCGGATGGATATCTCCACGTTCCTGTTCAACAAAAATCAGGAAATCTTTCCATTTACTCTTATCGAAAGAATTTGCTTTCTGTTCGAATTTAATGGCCTTTTCCGGACACTGACGTACACACAGTCCGCACATACGGCATTTTTCATCTACAACGATGCCTTTTTCTTCTATCACTAATGCCCCAAATGGACATTTTTCCACACAGATTCCGCACAGACTACACTTCTGTGCATCGAATTTCATTATCTCCATCTTACCGTCCCCCTATAGTATCTTCTTATCCGTCAGGATAGTAAAAAGTTCTTCTGCTTTTTGGGCAGCATCACCTTCCAGATATACTTGTTTTTCTATTTCCGGCGGTGCGAACATACGCTCCACCGATGTAGGGGATCCAATCAGCCCATAACGGGTCAGATCATGGTCCGGCATATCATCAAATCCTATGATTCTTACCGGACGTTCTTTCGTTGCACATTTCAAAAGATAAGAAGGCAGTCTTGGAACACACATATCTTTATCTACTGTTATCAGACATGGATATGGAAGTTTCGATACCTGTGATACACTGACTAAGTCCTGTCTCACACTGATTGCATGCTCATCTGCATCCACAATCTCTGCCACCCAGGCTGCATGGGGAATACCCATATGTTCTGCGATTGCAGGACCTACCTGTGATGTATCGCCATCTGTGGTCTGCTTTCCACATATAATCAAATCTGCTCCGCCTATGACCTGAATGCCCTGGGACAATGCATAAGAAGTAGCAAGTACATCGGCTCCTGCAAATTTCCTGTCTGACAAAATCACTGCATCATCTGCACCCATAGTATAGGCATCACGCATCATTTCCTCTGCCTGAGGAGGCCCCATGGTCAATACGGTAACCGTTCCACCTGTTTTTTCTCTTAAACTGAGAGCTGCCTCTAAGGCAAATAAATCATAAGGATTCGTTCTTGTCTCTCCGGACAAACGTTTCATAGCACCTGTCTCCGGGTCAATGTCTACCTTGGTCCCAGCCGGTACCTGTTTCATACAAACTACTATTTTCATGTTTCCAGCTTCTTTCGTACTTTTTTGCTTTAAACAGTTAAAGCGCCGTAAATTATTATAGCACTACGAATAAATGTTGTCGAGGTTTTTTTAGGTTTTTATGAATTAATGCACAAAAAAAGAACTGAAATGGCAATATTATTAGTTAAATAACATTGTCATTTCAGTTCTTTTTCGTCTTCTAGCGTTCTTCCAGCCTCTGATTTTTTATGGCATACATACGCTCATCCGCCAGTTTAAACAGTTCTCTCACACTGCCCGCTTCTGAATATTTACAAAATCCAATGGAAGTTTCCATATGGTGACCTGGAGCGAATGTGGCACAGTCTATGGCACTTATCGCCTCATGAATTCTATCTCCCATCTCTTCTGTGGTGATACTCTCCGGTGCATGCAAAACAATAAATTCATCTCCTGCCAACCGGGTGACCACATCGAATTTTGGTATACAGCTTTTCAATGCCTTTGCAGTCTCCTGAAGTGCCGTATCTCCAGCCGAATGTCCATAATAATCATTGATTCTTTTAAAGTGATTTAAATCCAGGAACAGAATAGAGAAATCCCCGCCTTTCATTACGTATTTATGCTCCCAATTATCCAGAAGTTCTCCTAACTTTCTTCGATTAGGCAGCCCTGTCAGTTCATCATAATGGGCCAGATAATCTAACTTCTGCTGTGCATCTTTTAAAGTACTGGCATCATGCAGGGATAATATAAATACTTCATATTCCTGATTTCTCGTAGTAGTTCGGGTAATAGAACAAAAAAGCGGGATATGATTAGAAAGAATCAGGTCTAATCCAGAGCCTCTTTTTTTATTTGATTTTTCAAAATCTACTAATAATTCCCTGCCTTCCTGACATAAGTTATCAGTAAAGTAAGTTCCTTTTGCTTCTTCCAAATCCAGAATCCTTTTTGCCTCTTCATTTACATATAAGATACGCCATGAAATATCCGTAATCAACATGGCATCCATACTGCTCTCGAAGATACTCCCCGGATCCATGGCCAGTTCAATATGCATCAAATCATGTTTGCTTAATTCATTCTGATATCCTATGAGAAACACCATCGTCGCTATAAAGCTAAGCGGCGGCCAGTACGTAGTAAAATGAGGGACTACATAGATAGTTAAAATGCCCACAAATACAGCTACGGCATCCAATATTATAAATTCTGTAGAAAGCATACGAACATCTTTGCCCTCCATGCGTCTCTGCCACAGATATAGCCGGATTAACGCAACTCCCAGATATAATCCCAATTCCACATATAGCGCATATGGCCAGAAGCTGGTAAATGACTGCTGATAAGTCCAGCCCAGTCCGCTTGTACTTTGTACCAGTTCATCTGCAAGTGTATAAGAATTGCCAAAGACAGTCATACAAGTATACACAGCTGCCGGCGTCCACCAGAGCAACTTACGAATCCATGTGTTTAAATACTTTTGAGCATCCTGACACATGACCAGAAAATAGTATGCTGTAACCGGAATAAATCCACTATAACCAAATCCGCCCAGTCTCAGCCAGAACCATGCCTGCTCCTTTGTCTCTGCCACGTAGAAGAAAGCATCACAGAAGGCCCACCACCCCAGGCATGCAAAAACTCCCAGAGAGACCTGAACCAGAAGATCATTCTTACATCCAACTGCCCGTCTTGCCAACAGGACAAAATATAAAATCCCTGTGATCACCGCTAAAAATGACACAATATTCATGATATATCCTCGTTTGCATTAAATATTTTATGAATTATCGCACAAATCATTCATATATTTAATTATAGCGCACATTTTACTCTTATACAATGGTAAAACTTTTTGATCTTATTCCTATATCAGATTGGCATATTTTTTCTTTTGAACACCTGACCAGCTATTATATAGCAGAGGATGCCCACCCCATACATAATCCCGCAAGTTATCCACGCCATTTGCTCATTACTGATTAAACCATCCACATTGAATAAGGTCATGGGTGTTGCATATTTTAACTTTTCAAATTTGTCTCCCACCTGGGAAATCATCTGTACTAGTAGAGCATAAATAACAACAGCAGAACTAAAACCAAGCGTCACCTTCGTCTCATTAAATACACAGGAAGTCAAAAAACATACTCCCCCGAACATGACCCACAGGCCAAAGAGACCTGCATTGGCCCGGAGAAATCCCGGAATGTCCAAATCTCCCGGAAACATAAAGTGACTGGTGATTAAAACTACTGCCAACACAAATATTTCCAAAATCAACAGACTGCTTACCATAAATATCATCTGAGTGCGTACTATCTTACTTCTCTTTTCCGGTACTGCCAGCAGATATACCATGGAGCCATTATCTATGTATTTGGCAACCAGGCGGTTAGCTAATATGATAATGTAAACTGCCGGAAACGCTGTTAACAGAATCCCATATAGATAACCTGTAACAAATTCAAGAAGTGTAGTACCCACATCTGCCATTCCAAATGCTGCAAATACCTCAGGCATACTCTCAGCCATGGTTCTCAAGCTGTCTCCCATCTCAGGGTCAAACATAGATATAATCATGATTGCGTACATAGTTAATACTCCCATGAATATAATCAGCATAACCCAATTGCTCTTCCATTCTTTCTTATATAAAGTCAGATTAATCATGCTTATTTCCTCCGTAAAAGTGTAAGAAGAAGTCTTCCAGGGACTGCGTATGAATAGACATATCTGTTATGGTGTAGACAGACGCCTTTTTTATAACCCTGTCTATATTCATACCCACGTGAACACTCACCGTCCTATCAGCTATTTCGGTCTCTTTATCTTCAAAGTCATCACAAAATCCTCTCGCCATACTCGCATCAGCAAATGTAATCTCCATCTTTTTCTTCTTTCCAGAGCAAAGCTTTTCCATGGAATCTACTGCAACCAGTCGTCCCTCACGAATTATGGCTGCCCGGTCACAAGTACGCTCTATCTCCTCAAATATGTGGGAAGACATCAATATGGTTTTTCCCCGTTTTTTCTCACTTAATATCAAATCCACAAAGCGATTCTGCATCAAGGGATCCAGACCGCTGGTGGGTTCATCTAATATTAAAATGTCCGGATCCTGCATGAATGCACAGACAATTCCGATCTTTTGCTTCATTCCCTTTGACATCTTCTTAATCTTGCCACTGGCATTCAGCTCAAATTGTTCCATAAGTTCCGGCGCCCTGCCCAGATCCTTCATTTTCTTCATCTTCGCTGAAAATCGGATAAATTCCATACCATTCATGGAATCCATAAATGTGATTTCTCCCGGCAGATATCCCAATGATTTCTGAATCTTATCTGCATGCAGGAAACAATCTTTTCCCAGTATCTTAACCTTCCCGCTGTCTGGTTTGATAAATCCTAAGAGCTGGCGAATAGTTGTAGTCTTGCCCGCCCCGTTAGGTCCTAAAAACCCTAGAACTTCTCCTTGTTCTACGTTAAAGCTCAAATCAAAGACTCCTCTGTTGTGTCCATAATCCTTGGTAATGTGATTGATTACAATAGTATTCACTATAGATACTCCTCCTTGTAAGTAAGCTGCCGTAACATGGTCATCCACTGTTTAAATTCCTTCATCATAGATTTTAACTCTATTGGCTGATTTATCATCTTAAGCTGGTGCATATATCCATCTGCCATCCATACTAACATGCGATAGATATACATAGGCTCTACCTCTTCTTTAAATTTATACAGATCCAGATTTTTAAAATATTCATCATACATTATTGTCATTTGTGATGTTGTGTACTGTTGTAAATCTTCTGATACATCCTCTTTTTCTGAATAGAATGTCTTAACTGCGAAGTCCATGATATACGGATTCTTCTCTAATATCTTCACTTTTTCCCCAGCAGAATACTCCAGCAGTTCAAAAAAATCAGTTATATTCTTAAAATCCTGATTTACTATGGACTTTTTCATAACTTCTGCCACGTATTGATATAAGTACAGATATAATTCCTTTTTATTATGAAAATAGTAGAATATCAAGCCTTTGGAGACTCCTGCTTTGGCTGCGATATCATCTGTTGAAGCACGTTTATACTCGTGTGATGCGAATACTTCCATGGCTGCGTTCAGTATCTTTTGCTGCTTTTCTTCCGGAAGAGTATAGAATTTCTCATTCATTGGCCAGGCTCCTTATTTATTGAATTTGACTTATCAGATCTTGTTCATCTTTCCTTCTATACTTTCTGACTCATCAGGTTTGACTGAGCTAGTCAGTCTCTATAAGTACATCATATCGGATTGACTATTTTATTCAACCCCCTTAGCACCAAATATTTCAAAATCAAATGCAAAAAGAGACGATAGCTTATTAATTATAAACTATCGTCTCTTTTTAACTATTTATTAAAGCTTACGTAAGAACATCAAATCCTACATTCTAGCCTTTGCACGTTTTCTCAAGATGATTGCAAGTGCTGCTAATCCTGCTAATGCTACTACGCCGATTGCAATTCCTGCGATCATAGGTGCTTTGGATTTCGTTGTTACCTGAATATCTCCAGCCGGTGTATCACCTTCGTCCAAATCTACAACTCCCTGTGGAGTGGCATCTTCTGGTACCTGTACAGTATCGGTGGTTCCGTTGGCTGCATTATCTGCTGCTGCATTAGCATCTGCTGCTGCCTGATCACCCGGAGTAGCAGGTGTGGTTCCATCTGCTGCCGGTGTAGTTCCATCTGCTGCTGGTGTAGTTCCATCTGCCGCTGGTGTGGTTCCTGCTGGTGTAGTTCCTGCTGCTGCTGTTCCATCTGTTACTGTAGTAGTTGTTCCAGGAGTAACAATAGTTGTTGTATTCGTTGTAACACCTCCGGTCTCTCCAGGTGTGTAAGTAAATGTAAATACATTATCCGCTGTATTGGCAGTTAATGTCTTAGTTAATGCCAATGCCTGTGGTACATAATTATCAATATAGAAGTAAGCTACCACAGGTTTATCACCGATATCACCGTAGTAAGTATTACTTGGTGCAAGTGCGTTGCCAGCTGCATCCTGATAATTAACTGTGTAGGATACTCTGTTGGCTTTGATTCCATAAGCTACTACATAATCTTTGTCTGCATCAAATTCAAAGCTTGGTTCAGAATAAACCGAATTATCTCGAGCACTAAGACGAATTCCTTTAACATAATATTTTGGATCATTAACTGTTATGTTTTCATAATTCTGTCCTACATAATCCTTAAAATCAACGCTGCCACTGTTTCCTGTAAAAGAGAGCATATCTTTGTTTTCTCCATTAAATGTACCTCTATTACCTGCATACAACTTCACAGTATAAGTATAAGGTGTTGCAGCGAATACATTAATCGATGTCATCCCCAAAAGCATACATAAAGTAAGGAGTGTAATAGCTATTCTTTTGATTTTATTCATCTTATTCATAATCACTACTCTCCTTTCTCTGCTGTGCTTTTACGTCTCTTTAAGGAATAGAATCCTAATCCAAGAAGCACTAATCCACTGGCAAGTGCGATAGCACTAAAGAGAAGGATTTTGGTATTATCACCAGTCTTGACCGGATTTCTTACCTGTGTTCTGGTTACATTATCACCGGTTACACGGTTGACTACATTTCTGGTGGTTCCTTCGGCAACCTTCTCAACTGCGAAGTTCATCTGCAGTGCTGCAAGCGTACGCTGGTAACCATTACCCTGTGTCTCACCTTCTACCTGAACCCGCAGATGAACGGTGCCGCTCTGGCCTTTGTCTAATCTGTCTAAGTAGAAATAATCTTCTAAGGATTCTGTTGCCTGATGAAGGCCTGTGTTACTGTCTGCGTTATTATCTCCACCGACTGTCTCACTGTCAAATAAAACAGTTTCCACATTGGCGTTATTTACATATGTCAGACGATATTCATAAGCACCGCCGTTAGCTGCATCGGATGCTTCTTCCAAAGTCTGGATAACCTCGTTGGTCATATACCAGTCTGTCTTCACAGAACCGGAATTCTTAATCTCAACTTTCAGTTCGATGCTGTCACCTGGCTGAACATCCGCCATCTCGTCATTCATGTTGGCACTGGTGAAGTTACTCTTCATGTTGTTGCCATCAAAATCAACGAGCCATCCGTCTTTTCCCTGATAGTCCTGTGCAAATGCTGTTACTGTACTGCCTACAACCATAAGTAATGTCATGGCCAGGCACAAAAGTTTCTTTCTCATCTTCGTACCCTCCTATTATTGTAAGCTCATACTTGTTTCATCTGCGTTAACTGTTACATCTACACCCCAGGCACTCTTGATAGCCTCGGCTGCATTATGTGTCTGGACTGCATCTACTTCTGCATCCAGATGGAATGTATATCCATTATACTCATACTCATAACTGATACTCGTGCCATCTTCTGATGGAACTTTCGTCACTTTCCTGGCAATCTCGTTGTCAATACGAATGGTATCGCTTAAATCCGGTGTACTCTCGCCAGCCGGGAGAGCATTGGTATAATAAAGAACCGTCTGTTCGTCTGTATTTGCATCTTCATCGATATCCCATACATCACTGTTTGCGAAGTTCAAATCAATCAACTTCGGTGAAAGCGAGGTATCTTTATTGCCTTTTGCATCAGTCCAGCTCTTGTGAAGAATCACACGAACGAAGGAATCGATGCTGCCTGTATTCTGCACAGATAGGGCTTCATCATACTTCTTACCAGGTGTAAACTTCTCGCCTTCCGGAATCAGATTTGTAAGCAACTGATTATCTCCGGATGTCACCATCTCGTTACCATCTTCATCATAATTTCTGGCACTGACAATCTTGTCATTTTCCACTAAACTCACGCCGATACTTAACATATTCAACTGTGCGGAATAATTCGCACTATAGTATGTAAGGGCTGCCCTTGTACTGCCGACGGTACTGCCAAGCAGCAGGACTGCTGCTGCACCAAGGAGCAGGGCCGATTTTACTGGAAATGATTTATTCTTTTTCTTCATCTTCAATCTCCTCCCGCTTCCTATTCCTGACTGTCATCCGACGGAGTCAGATTCCAATCTGCTACTGGATTACCATCTTCATCATAAGTTACCGGTGTACATTCCTGCACTACCACAACATCGAATTCATTCTTCGAACCATCTTCCGCGAATTCAGGGAAAGAGATTCTGGCGAATAATTCTGATGTAACACCCCTTGCCGGAAGGATTGCCTCTTTGCCGTCCTGGTTGCTGCCAGTGTAGTACCAGTAATCATCAGCTCCCAGCGTCCAGCCTTCTGTAGTATCATAAGAGATCTCTACCGGAGAGAATACTTTCACTCTCACGAAACACTCATAATCGCCTGTGTTTTCAATGGTAATATGTTTTCCACCACCGCTTACCTCCTCATGAGGGACAGTCTCTGTAAATCCCATCTCCATGGGATAACCTCCTGTGGCTGTTGAGTAGGTGGTAAAATAAGCAAGTGCACCTCCAACTGTAAGGGAAGCTGTGAGGGCCAATGCTGCCGCCGATAAGATTATCGTTTTCTTCTTCATTCCTCATTCCCCTTTCTAATTTGCTTCAAATGCATTATCAACTAACTGTGTCCAGTCATAATCGGTTCCAGCATCATTCTGTACAAAATGGTTAACTACACCGTATCCACCAGTGATAGTACCATCATGTTCGTTGACAAAGGTAACAGTAGCTGTGGAGTCTGCCACGATTTCCGGTTGATATCTGTCAGTAGCGCCAGCTACTAGCTGGTACCCTGCACCGGTATAAACTTCCGTAACCGTAACGGTCAAACCTGCCGGAATATCCTCTATCAGAGAATGCTTCGTGCCGATGGCATCGAAGGTAAGTTCCACGTATTTGGTAACTGCCGGTGTATCGCCATATTCAGGAATATCTACCTGGAATACGAAAGAAGCATCATCACCCATGGTCGTGCTGTGACTAACCAACTGCTTATCAATCTGTAAACTACCTAATCTACGTGTCTGTTCTACTTTCAGTTCCAAAGCATTGGTTCCTGTCAGATCATAAATCCAGGTATCATCTCCCTCAGTACTGGTATAATAGTAATTATTCGGTACTGAGATCAGATATGGGGTAAATGTGTAAGTATACAATGGAGACTGCATCTGCTGTGGATATACCAGGTATAAACCAAGTGGCAGGTCCGAAGCGGTTGCTTCACCATTTTCAGTCTGAACTGTCACATCCGGTGATACGCCCTCAGCCATGCCAGCTGCTGCTTCAGCTCTGTCGCCCCAGGCCTTTGAATCACCATTTTCTACATAAGCTACATCCAAATCTTCGAAAGCACCCTCTGCGGTATAGGTCCCAGAGGCATCGATGGATGCCACTTTGTAAAGGTCAATCGTCACAGGGTATCTCGCATCACTCAAATCTGAGAAGTCTGCTGCTATGGAAAAACCTATGCTACCGGTCTTCGTAGTATCGACAGCTGTGGCCGCCTGTACCTTCAACAGAGGAACTGCAGAAAGCATAAGCATCAGTGCCAGTACCAGCGCACTCCCCTTTTTTACTTTTTTCTTCATCATCGCATCTTATCCTCCTTAAAAATCATATTACTATTCCTTCCTGTTTCCTCTGCGTTTAAACAGGAGTCTCATTACAAGTATCACAAGCAAAGTAATGGATAATCCAAGTATCAGATATAACATATAATAGTTCTGTATAGCCTTAACCATGGAGCTTGCAGCCGTGACTGTCTCTTCCTCTTCTCCATTATAAGGTACGCGAGTACCTCTGACGATAAGGCGGTGTGAATTGACACCATATGGAGTACAGGTAAATAAAGTCACTTGATCCTGTCCTTCTTCTATCTGAAGCGCGCTCTCAAGGGTTGCATGATCATCCTTATCCACCATGGGTAATATCTGATCCACCTGATAAGCAAGCACCTGGTCTAATACATGCACGTAGAACATGTCTCCCTTTTCCAGCTGGTCTATATCTGTAAACAACCTGGCACTGGGAAGTCCTCTGTGCGCCGCCAGCACACTGTGGGTATTCTCCCCACCTATGGGAAGACTGGTTCCATTGAGATGACCAACTCCGGTCTGGAGTACATCATCGGCGGTTCCGTGGTAAATAGCTAACTGAATATTAATCTTCGGTATAGAGACATATCCCATAACTCCATCACCAGCGACATTTAAGACCTTCCAGTATTCTGTTCCAGTCATGTCATCACTGTCAGCACCAAATACATCTGCATACACATTGTTCTGTGTGATGGTACTGTTAAACTGTTCAGCCAGTTCCCACTGTTTTGTATAATCTTCTGGTTTCATATCGCTTAAGACAGCCTGATAATTATTAATCAACTGATTCTGACGATATGTATTCCACTGATCAGCGACTGTCGGATAAGCTAATATTCCAAATCCTATGAGAAATAGCAATCCAAACAAAAACGTGGATATCTTTCTTTTCATAGCTACTCCTTCTTGTCTTCTTCCTCTGTCAATGCAGCTCTTGCAGCCCTCGTAGCCTTTAAAGCAGCCGCCCTGCGATGTTTTCTATCTAATATATATAATAATAGGATAAATGCACCAGTAACGGCCAATCCTACAATTACCCAAAGTAAATAATTGGTACGAAGGCTCACACTTCCAAGAGGTGATTCTTCATTTTCAACCAATGACTCTTCATAAGGTACTCTGTGTCCACGTACGAGAAGTCTCTGTGTATTAACTCCATAAGGTGTACAGGTAAGTAATGTAACTAAATCTTCACCCTGAACAACTGCTAAATTATCAGTTTCTTCGGGTTCTACTACTGATATCATATCTACCTCATAGGCTAATGTCTCATCTAAGATATGAAGGAAAAAATGATCTCCCTCTTCCATCTTATCCAAATCTGTAAATAAAGTAGCACTTGGCAATCCTCTATGAGCAGATATAACAGCGTGGGAAGTTTCACCACCAATCGGAAGGGAACTGCCTTCCAGATGTCCTGCCGCTACGGAAAGTACATCTTCTTCTGTAGTATGATATATAGGAAGCATCACATCAATCTTAGGGATTTCTACCGTCCCCATCATACCATCTTCAGAGATATTTAGACAAGACATATATCTCTCATCCTCTCCCTCTGATGCTTCTGCCACTGCAAAAGAATCGGGAAGGATACTTGGGAGCAAGTCGGCATTATATGACTGTGCCTTCTCCCATTCTGACGGGTAATCAATCTTACCAGTCTCTTCCATAGCTTGTACTACTTCATCATAGCGATTAATTAACTGAGCCTGCCTGTGATTATTCCACTGATTTGCTACAAATGGATACAGCAGTAAGGACAAACCGGCTAAAAACAATATACATATAATAATCGTACTAAATTTCTTTTTCATCCGGGCTCTCCTTGTTGTTGTATTTTATTTTATAATCCGGGGTGTTACCCACCCCGGACTATGAATTATTTCCGAGTCATTTGACTCTGTTTAGTTACTTGATTACTGCTGAGCAGATGCTTTCTTACGAGAGATGAAGAAGAATGCTGCTGCAAGAATCATGATTAAGCAACCACCAATTGTAAAAATAGTAGTACCGATACCACCAGTTGATGGAAGTGTAGAAATCTTAGTATTGACAATCTGAGTTGCTTCAGCATCTGCATTAGTTACTACTGTAGTAATAGTTTTATTAATACCAGTTCCTGTATAAGTAGCTGTGTAAGTAGATGTTGCTTCACCATCAACAGTGATAGTGTATGATGCTAATGTGCCATCCTCATTGTAAGTAGCAGAGATAACAACTGGGATTTCTTTAGTATTTACAGTATATCCTGCTGGAGCTGCAGTCTCGACTAATGTATAGGTTCCTGCGTCTAATCCTGTGAAAGCTAATGCACCATTTACATCAGATGTTGCTGTATATACTTTATCTGTAGCGTTGTTAGTTAAAGTAAATGTTGCGCCAGCTAATGCCTTGAATACTTCTTCCTCAACACCTGACTCATTTGTTTGTTTAACTATTTCACCTTTTACAAGTTCTTCAGTTACTTTATTCCATGTATCCTGTGAAGAACCATTTAAGCTTGCGTCGATACCAAATGTGTAAGTATATGTTTTGTCATCTGTTGTTTTTGTGTTTGCACTGTTTGAAGGGTCATTTGAATATTCTAATGTTGCTGTATTTGTGTTGGCGTCAAAGTTGATACCAGCCTGATCATTAACTGTTGCTGAATAAGTTACAGTTACTGCTTCTGTACCATGAGCAAGTGCATAAGCTGAATCAACAGTGATTGTAAATCCTGTTGTAGAAGACTCGATGTCATAATCATCTTCTGGAATATTTACTTTGATAGTATTTGTGTCTAATGTTAAACCTGTGCTTAAAACATCACTGATTTTTACTACTACTTCTGTGTAATCTTTGCTGTATGAAGGGATGTTAGTTGCGATCTGGAAATTAACGGTATCTCCGATTGCTACATCTTTGTCTCCACCAACGATTGTTTTGTCGATTGTAGGAGCTGTTGATTTTGCATATGCATTTGTTGTTACAAGTGTCCAGTTAGAGTTAGCATCTACTGTTCCAGCTGCCATCTCGCTGTCACTACCACCTACTGAATAGTAATTACTTACTAACATTGGGTTGTAAACTTCATTAACAGTACCTGTTACTAAAACCATCCAAGAACCTGCTGTTAAATCAGCGGTAAAGCTTGCTAAACCGTTTTCATCAGCTGTTCCTGCTGTCATTGCTACTGATGTTAATCCTGATTTGTCAGCCATGTTAGCGATTGCTGCGATTTCATCAGATGTAGGTGCTAATGGATTAGCAATTGTAACACCTGCTACTGTTGTGTATCCTGTAAAACCAGCAGTATTGTAATTAGCTTCTACTACTTTGTATGCAGTTACTGTTGCGTCTTTTTCTACATTACTAACGGTTGCTGTTTTTACGTCTGTTGCAGCTGGTTTAACACCAGTAGCTGCAAATGCAGTTACGCTTGTTGCAAGAATCATTGCCATCGATAATACAACGGCTAAAACTTTTTTGAGTTTACTCATAATCATTCTCCTTTTTTCTGGGTTCTTCCCTTTGATTTTTAAGTTTTTGTTGCTTGTTGCACTTTGTTACTTAATGTTTCCTATTACATTGTGTTGCCTTTTGCTGCGGTACAAGGGCCGCTAAAAAGTTTTCTCATTGTTCTATCTTTTCAGCACCTCCCCATATACATTTTTTCTATATAAGATCAGGGCTGCTGCCATCATAAGCAGTACACCACCGATCAGATACCAAAAGATTCCTGAGCCTCCGGAGTTCGGTAGGTTGTATATCGGAGTATTTTCATAATAATAGGCTGTTCCTGAAGCATAATCATTGTTTATTGTTGTAGATGTAACAGCTGTATTATTAGCAGTAATAGTTGTACCAGTTTCAGTTATTGTTACTGTCCATTTTATTGTACTTACAGCATAACCTGCAGGTGCTTTTGTTTCTTCTAATATATATGTATCATATGTAATGTCACTTAAACGTATTTGTGTTAAGAATCCCGAATCACTATACCACTGAAGGATACCGTAATCATCTGACTTTCCATAATATGTGGTTTGCGTTATTTCTGTGTTCGTTGCAGATGGCGTCAATTTAAACTCTGCACCAGCCAATAATGGATGTTGTCCCTCATCATCTGTACTTGAACTCTGTTTGATAACATACCATCTGTCAAGAACATTGACAACATATTCACCTTTATCTGACAACTCCGTCACAGGTGTTCCACCTATAGCAGTACTTGGATCAGGTTCTTTTACATTTTCTGGTAATTGCTCTACTCTTGTAACTACCGTATTCGGAACAAACTTAACTGTTAATTCATATATTTCAACTCTATCTCCAACTGTTGTCGCTTCATGATCTGATACATTTCCACCTGGCGTTGTTGTTGGTGCATAGATAAATTCAAAGTGTCCAACTACATCCGTTGTTCCTGGATAAGCATAATCTCTATTTACTGTTTCACCTGCGTTTAACCTAGCTATCTCTGCTGATGTAAGCTCATCAATTCCTAATTCTTCATAAGATAACTTTGTTGTATTATCTAATTCAAGTACATCAAATGTCTCTGCTAAATCTCCCGGGAAACCTGATGATTCAATTGTCTCACCTTTGTATAAAGTAACTTCATTATCTCCAACTTCTGGTGTTAATAACTTAACATTTACAGAAGGCTGTGGGAAATACTTCGGTGTTGTTCCTTCTACATAGATTCCTGAGCTAGCGCCATTTGTTGGAATTGCATTACCACCAACAAAATCAGCTTTTGCCTGAACTTCAAAGTTTACACTCCATCCACCATCAATTACATTCATAATTTTAGCAGATTGACCTGTCCATGTCAGTGTTGTTGTACCATCTTCATTTTCAACAATAGACAACTCATCACCATACTTTTGTTTTAGTGCTGCTGCACTATCTGCTGTGATTTTAAATCTCGAATCAATGACATCGACAATCTTCTCTGCCTGAATGCTGTATGGATTACCCATTTTACCAGCAAGATCTTCGAATATAGCACTCAAATCGCCTGCATTGCTTGTTTCATATGCATGTGCTGTATCAGTTGCAATGTAGTTTGCAAGAAAGTTTTTACCAGTTGTGATTGTAGTATGGTTAGAGTTATACGCCCAGTTAGAATAATAGCCATGACCTCCATTGTCAGCACTCGTTGCCGAGTCTCCAGGATTCCAGGTAAACTTATCATTATCACTTAATCCATAACCTACTGTATATATCTCTGCCTTTGCCTTTATCTGATTTGCATAATTTACTGCATTATTTGCCACCTGACAGTTCCATTTCTCACTATCCCAGCTAACACTACCATCATTATTTGACTGATATCCTGGCATACCATCTGTAAAGAGCAATACATATTTTGCATCATTTTGTGCACTACTTAATATGTCATTTGCCTTATGTAGTGCATCGCCCATTGGTGTTCCGCCGCTCGCGCTAACGCCTTTCGTAATATAGTCATTAATACCATTTATTTTTTGCGTAGTATTTAGCTGTGTAAAAGCTCCATTATTATATGTGGATGTATTACTATTCATAGTATTGTTGCCTTCAGATCCGCTGTACCACACAACTGCGATCTCACTTAATGGTGATTCTTTCGCGGCCTCATCTACGAATGCTTTAGCTGCATCCTGAATATCTTTAAATGTTTTACCACTACTATTCATGGAACCACTCTTATCAAGAACCAAAACAATACTAGCGCCTTTTGCATCTGAACCTTCTTCACGTCCAGTTGTATGTGCTGTCAAATCAATCTTGAAGATTCTCTGAGCCTCATCTTTTACAGAAGCGTTCTTATCGCTTTCAAGTTTTTTATTTTCTGTACCGCCTGTTGGATCTTCAACATTAACTACATATGCACCCTTTCCGGATACTGCTGTTGTCTCTTTGCCACCATTATCTGGTGCTTTGATATCATCTGAAAGCTGTTCATTTCTTGCATCTACTGTTTTTGGAACATAGGTTGCAGTTAATTCATACACTTCTGCCCGATTACCTATGACGCTTGCTTTATGATCTGCCACACTAGCTGTCGGTGTCTCAGAAGATGGTGCGTAACTGAATGTAAACTGTCCAATGACATCATCTGTTCCCGGATACTTGTAATCTCTGGTAACTGTACCACCATTATTCAGTGTTGCAAGTTCTGCATCAGTTAATGATGTAATTTCTAAATCTTCATATGTTAACTTTGTTGTATTATCTAATTCTATAACATCGAATGTCGGAGTAAGTTTTCCAGGGAACATACTTGATAGAACGTTATCTCCAACCTTTACGGTAACTTCATCGTTTCCAACTTCCGGTGTTAACAGTTTAACATTAACTGAAGGTTGTGGGAACATCTGCTCTTTTGCAGTTGTAGCATCTTTATAGTAGATACCTGATGTTGAGCCATTAGTAGGGATAACATTACCACCTACGAAATCTGCTTTAGCCTGAACTTCAAACTCAGCTGTCCATCCTTCGGCATTACCATTAAGCTTATTACCTATCTTTGCTGAATCGCCAGCCCATGTAAGTGTTGTGGTTCCATCATTATTCTTTTTAATTGTAAGATCAGCGCCATATTTTTCTTTCAGTGCTGCTTCACTTTTGGCTGTCAATTCAAATCTCGAATCAATGACATCAACTATCCGGTCTGCATTTATAACATACGGATCACCAAGCTGTCCTGCAATATCTTTGAAAATCTGGTTAAGTCCTGATGAATCAGATGTTGTATATGCATGATTAACATCTGTTGCAATATAGTTTGACAGGAAGTTTGTAGCTGTTGTTGTATTATTATGGTTTTCATGGCCGTTTTGACTTGTAGCCGAATGACCTTTGGTCCAATTAAAACTGCCACTCAAGTAATAACCAATAGTATAAATCTTTGTATTCTGATCATTCTTAATAGTATTTGCATAATTTACTGCACTATTGGCAACCATACAGTTAAAACTATTATTGCCACTATTGTATCCTGGCATACCATCCGTAAAGAACAGGACATACTTGTTATCATACTCTGCGCCAGTTAAGATGCTGCTTGCTTTTTTCAACGCATCTCCCATAGGGGTTCCACCGCTGGCAGTTGCATTGTCAATAAAGTTATTTATTCTTGAGTTTCCGCAGTTTTATCCACAACTGCGAATTTTATCAGATTTACAATAAACAACTTTCAAAAAATGCCCAAAATATAAGGAATCCAGACTCTTTGTTTGGTATAATTAAAGTGACGAAAC
>JAQVHQ010000058.1 GCA_028696165.1 Lachnospiraceae bacterium
ATATGGGCTTGATATGAGTACACAAAAGATGTATATTAATTCCACAAGTCATTGCCTGATATTTTATCAGTGCATCGTGGGTGAACTCTACACTATTATTTCCGAAGGTAAATTTACGCAATCTATCGGGTGGCGTACTCTGGACAGATACAGATGCGGAGAGGTATAATAACTATCTTAAAGTAGATGCGGACGGCAAAGTCTGGATCGCTCATCCGGGAACGGATACTGTGTTTAGAAATATGGATATGCAATATGATGATATTGTCAATTCAACATATTGGACAGAACTGACGAAAGAAAATTCAGAAGCAGCTGTGATTACCAACACACTACATACTATTGGTATTTTTATGAATAAGTCTGTGACAGAATCAACAGGTGTGGATGGAGTAACAACGGAGACTTTCTCTAAAGCCGGATTTAAATTCAATATATATGAAGGCAGCAGCGCGGAAGGCACACCATATCTGACGGTAGAGACGGATGCTAATGGTGCGATTCCACGGAATTCAGATGGAACTTATGGAACAGGAGATGCGGCGAAGCATTTGTTCCGCGGAGTAGAATACACCATCCAGGAAGTTACTAATGGCATGACAAATGCAGGCAGTAATGTATGTACATTTACCGTTTTGTTCTATACAGATGAAAAGGGTACATTGAAAACGGATGTGTATAGAAACACAGACTACTATAATAAATACTTACGAGAGCATCCTCTGAAAAATATGATTGTAAGAGGTGTGCCAACATTTACCAAGACTGCAACTTTGGATAATGGCAACTTGAAGGATGCAGTATTTGGTGTGTATGAAAAAGACGCATCAGGCAGCGAGAAGCTTGTAGCAACCATGCGTTATGATGATACAGTGGCAAGTGCTACGAATGGGAAATTTATCCTCAGTAACACGGCACTAAATGGAACGGATGCGATTAATGCTTCCAAAACAGTAACGATTGGTACCTCAAATAATACAGTTAGTTACTTAGGAAAGACAGGAGCTACACCTGCGTATTCCTTACTAATGGGATCCTATATCTTACGTGAGGAAACAGTTCCAGCTGGATATCTAAGTAATGTATCAGATATCACTTTGGTAATCGATGAGAGCGGCAAATGCAAGATTGGTTCAAATGAAAATGGAAAGACAGATGTTGAAATCGCGAATACGCCATACAGCTTGAAAATCTACAAAGAGGATCAGTTTGCAAATGATGTAACCGAAGCAACGCTGTCCATCGTACCAGTTGGTACAAATGCAAGATTTGCAGATGGAACTTCAAATGCAATCACGCTGACTCAGAATGCGACTGCAAACACGACTACCGTGAAGTGGGTTCCAGCGTCTGAGAATGAAAAAGGGTACTGGGATTTGACCGGTATCTTAGCAGCAGGAACGCAGTATACGGTTTCTGAGACAGCAACACCTACCAATAATTTCACAGCGTCCAGTGTAACATTTACAATGGGCGCAGATGGTAAGATCATAGTAGCAGCAAATGGTGGTGCAACGCTACACAACGCAGCTACAGCTATGACTTCTGTCATTGGATTTACTAATTTGTATCAGAATGCATCAGGGAATGCAATCCTTATGCGTGATGTAGCACGTACTGGTGATGTGGAGCTGTACAAGAGAGATCGTGCAAGTCATACAACAGGTATCGCAAATATCTACTATAAACTGTATAAGTGTGTGGGAACGACCAGTGATGAGACGAATGAGCCTTCCACCGATCAGGCTGTTTTGGGCGCGTCTGATTATTTCATCACCGACACTGATGGCAATATAAAAGTCAGTGAAAGTAATCTGACCAATGTACTTACCGGTCAGAACTTATCCTATGGCTTGACACCGGGTACTTATTACTTCGTAGAGCAGAACCGTGGTGCGGTGGACCAGTATCAACTGAGATCGGACAAGCTGTATTTCACGATTGCTGCAGATGACTCGACGAATGTGCCTTCGGATACCGATAAAATCAAAGGTACCACGACGACATACAATGCAAGCGGTGTGACAGAAGGTGACTCCGATGGTGTTGCTGAGTGGTCAGCGGATGCTACCAAGGGTACGGTATACAACACCAAATTACAGCATACGTTAATGCTGAACAAGATTGGCCTTAATGATGCCGCACTGGAAGGGGTAACCTTTACCCTTAAATATGAAGATACTACGGATGCAGGTATTGTTGGAGGAGACACGGGTAAGAAGACCTGGAATTGTATTACAGATGCACAGGGCAAGTTAGTCATCGCACAAGATTCCGGAGATATTTATCAGACCGCAGGTGAGAGACCGAATATCAGTTATATTGGAAACTATGTTCTGACGGAGACAAAGCCTTTGGATGGATATCTTGTGCCATCAGTTAGTGGATTAGACATTCCAGAGTTCAGTTTCTCAGTAAAAGCAGGCACGACATTTGAGAACTTGACGTTGACAAAAACGGAATTGGATAATCGATTTACTCAATCTTCATCATGGAATACAGAAACTGGATTTTCCTGCAAATCTTATCTTAGAGCATCAGAAGAGTTAACAGATAGCGGATTGAAAAACTATCCTACGAGCTTAACGCTGAACAAAGTATTTAGCACTTCAATCCCTAATGCGACCGCGACACTGACCATCACACCTGAGAGCGGATCCAAATTTGCTAATGTACCAGAAGGTAAAGAAACAAGTCCAATCACAATTACCTATCCGCTGGACAGTGATTCTACTGACAACGTACTGGAAGGAAAACTGATTGTTGATAATATCTACTCAATCCAGGAAACTGTAACATCATCCGGATATACTAGAATTAGCAAAAAGCTTGGATTTAGTGTTGGCGGTACTGGATTTATGTATCCAACATATTTAGGCGCAGATTGTGCATCTGTTGAAAATGGTAAACTGGAATGGAAGATTGGAGCTACAACGGTAGGAACATTAGTTCCTGATGAATATGGAGCGATGAATACCATCACGATTACGAACCAGCCAGTCAAGGCAACTTTGAAAAAGACGGATTCGGTTACAAATACGGCAATAAAAGGTGCCGAGTTTACCTTAAGTGGTACCTTTGTCAAGGTATCGGATGGGGACGAGACAGCTGACAACTTTACAATTCCGGTAGCGATGAAGAGTGGGGAAGAACTTCTGGATACCATTACACTGGATGAAACTACCTTAGTGAAAGATCAAGTGGCATACCGCATGATCGCCGATCCGGAGATTGTGTATACGCTGACCGAGACGAAGGCACCACTTGACTATCAGCTGGATGATACAGCAGTTACCTTTACGTTGGATGTAGCAGGCAATATTGAAGAGATAACAGATACGAACAAGCGTCTGAGTGTAACTGCCGATACTGCGACTACTCTAAACACGGTACTTACCTTCACGAATACACCGGTAGTAGTAAATATCAAGAAAACGGACATGGATGGCAATGCGATTACAAACAGAGGAAATGCATCCGTTCGTATAGAAGGAGAAGTACTTGGCAGCGATGGAACGACCAGTAATCAGTCCATCACAGAGACGTTAACGCCAAATACCGAGATTGTGATCGGTAAGGCTTCGAATGTATGGCTGCTTACATCTTCAGTGACGGACAAGAACGTTTATAAAGTAACAGAAGATGCCGCACCAGCTGGATATAAGACGATAGCAACCAGCTATTTCATCGTAAATGAAGATGGTACGGTAACTGTGACCGATGTAGATGGAAATGCATTAACAGGAGAGCAAGCGAACAAGCAGCTTACCTTCAGCAGTGGTGTACTGCAGGTACGTGATGAGCAGAATGAAGTGACATTCCAGAAGGCAGATGCAGAAGGAAATCTGATTACTTCAGATACTGCAGCCTTTACGATCACGGATCAGAATACAGAAGCAGATGCAGATCATTTCGCTGGACAGACGAGCAATAAGGTTACTTCGATTGATGTCACAACGAATGAGGGAAGCGTGAAAGTATCAGGCGTATTATTAGCCGGACATACTTATGATGTAACAGAAAAGCAGTCACCGGATGGTTATGCGATTGCAGATGGTATCCTTGCAGTTCTTGCAGTTGCAGCAGATGGATCCATTACCATAACCAGCAGCAACGAGACACATGCAGCAGTTGCTGGTACAACCTTAACGGTTCAGGATGACTACACGAAACTTTATGTAAAGAAAGAGGATGCAACGGATCCTTCGATTGCACTGAATGCTTCCTTTGAAATTACCGGAACATTCTATAACACGACAACCAAGGCAAATGCAGCAGACAAGGCGTTTACGGTTGCAACTGGAACAACGGGACAGGTTGCGCTGGATGCAGATACATTGACCGATGACGATGGAGCTTACACACTGATTGCAGGGAATACTTATGCTTTCGAAGAGACCACTACGCCAACCGGATATGAGACGGTTACCGCATTCTCCATGAAGGTTTCTTCCGATGGAAGTACCTGGGAGTCCACAGGCAGCACGAATCCAGAAGGCGTGACTATTCTTACGCAGGATGGATTGGGAGTATTAGTTGTTTCGGATGCCCGTACGCTTGGTACCGTAAATGTAGTCAAAGCAGATGCCAATACGAATGCGGCATTAGATGGTGCTACTTATGGATTATTTGCAGGTGAGGAGACCACAGCCAGATATACTTCGGCGGCAGTTACCGGTACCACAGGTGCGCTGCAGTTTACGAATGTAGCCTGGGGTACTTATACCTTAAAAGAGATTTCGGCACCAAGCTATTATACAAAGTCAGATGCAACACAGACGGTAACCATCGATGCAACACATCTGACCGTAAGCCTGACCGGTATCAATACGGAAGGCGAGAACGACGGGCTGGCAGTACTGCGTGATGCGCAGAGTCCGGGAAGTGTCACCTTGAAGAAGGTGGATTCTAAAACACAGGCGGCAATTACAGGTGCTGTATTCAAGCTGCAGAAGAAAGATGGAACCGGTTATGTAGATGTCAGCGGAAGCGAGAAGACAACGGGTACCGACGGTACCGTTGCATGGGATATGCTTACATGGGGCGATTACAAAGTAATTGAGAGCGCACCGGCACCGGGATATATTCTCGGAACAAGCGGAACAGCACCATATAAGGAATTTACCGTTGGCGCATCACAGATTGATTATTCCTTTACAGCAGCTGAAAACTGGGTGATCAACGATGCGATCAGCCTGACGATTAAGAAAGGCACTACGGGAAGTGATTCACTAAGTGGCTTACAGTTACAGCTGACTGGAATCTTTGCAGATGATACAACCAAGGCGACAACAAAAACTGAGACATGGACTACGGCTGGTGGAGATTGGACACTGTCTGCGAAGCTGATCGTAGGAAACAGCTATACTTTAACAGAATTAACAGCACCAGCTGGTTATGAACGGTTCTTCGGAAGTATTTCCTTTACAGCAAAAGGAGACGGTACGATTGAGCTTACGGATGGAACAACCATTCCGATGCTTCACGACGGTAAGACACCGGCAGCGGTAATAGATGGCAATCAGGTGACCTTGAATAACCAGAAGGTTGCAGGTGACTTTACACTGACGAAATACGCAAAAGACGCAGCTGGAGAAGAAACAACAACACCAGTAAGCGGTATCGAATTTACCTTATATAAGGGAGCTACGCTTACGGATTGCACAGATGAAAATAAATATAGTGCAGCAGAGAATCCGTATAAAACGGATGAGCATGGTCAGATCAAGATTACGGATCTTCCGGCAGGAGATTATGTGATTGTAGAGACGGCGGGAAGTGCAGAGTATCATTTTGTGGCAGATACGACCTATACGACCTTTACGATTAGAGATAAGTCTGAAACAGAAAGTGGATATGATGCAGGTGAGCATCCGACAGATACACTTTATAACGACGTATTTAAGTCAGAGATTCAGCTGACGAAGGTTGACGGCACAGAAGCGGATGCAGCTAAGCTGGCAGGTGCAGAATTTACCGTAACTTATAAAGCAGATGCAGAAGCGGCCGCACAGACTTATGGAACAACGTATACTTCAGCAGAGAACACTGGTCTTGTTCAGATTCCAGTGGATAAGAAGGGTATTTATACCATTACGGAGACAAAAGCACCTACCGGTTATGCAATCGGCACCGTGTCTACTTGGACGGTAACCATTACCGATGAAGCGTATAACAAGATCGTCACAACTGATGATTCGAACGAGGCACTTACGATCGTGAATGCACCGCTGAAACTGAAACTGCATAAGTTTGCAAATGATACAGATGCACAGACACGCGGAGCACTTCAGCCAATGACAACACCAGTTACCTTCCATATTACCGGTGACTTCTATGGTGTGGAAAGCAAGACAATCGAAACCAATGTAACAGTAAATGCAACAACTGATACCAATGGTCAGATTGACATGGCAGTATGGAAAGCATCCGATGAGAAAGAGTATCGTTTCGTATATGGCGAACGATATACGATGACCGAAGATGCTCCGGCAGGCTATGAAAGTACTACAGGCAAGGAAATCAAGTTTACTTTCAATTCAGATGGCAAGATTGATAACAGCGCAGAGGAAACGCGTGCATTTACATCCGATACCATGACGAAGGGATCACTTGCCGGATTAAATGATGCAGGAGATACCATCCTTGTTTACAATGATAAGGTATATGGTAAGGTTGCACTGACGAAGTACAAAGTAAGTGCAGAAGCTGGCAATGAATTAGCAGGCGTGACATTTGACCTGTACAAGCAGAATGGTGATCAGCCAGATACTGCAGCAGATACGAAATTAAACACAGAAGCAATGACAACTGATGCAGAAGGTGTAATCACTTATGCAGGGCTTGTAACTGGAACATATTACTTCGTGGAGACTGGTGTAGATGAATCCTATTATCTGGATGCGACACCGCTTACATTCGAAGTAACGAACAGCGATATGTTCGACGACACAGATGACGATACGGTTATCACAGTTTCAAAAGTAAATGAGGAGTTAAGTGCTAATCTTACCTTCCAAAAATATTTTACAAATGAGCAAAATGAAAACAGAGGAATTCCAAATGCAACCTTCCAGTTAAGCTACAGCACAACGGAAGATGGGAATTACCATGATGTAGAAGTGATTACGACCGATGAAAATGGTGTTGGAACCAATACGGAGGCATTGAAGCGTGGCTGGTATAACTTAACGGAGCTTTCCGCACCTGGATATGTAAGAACGGGTAGTGATGATCAGTTATTTAGCTGTCACTTCGAAGTGAAGAATGTAAGAAGCACCGACGCAGATGGTAAGACAATTCCTACTGTATACGAGATTACAAATGCTGCGGATTATATTGCAGATGCGAATGCAGATGCACTGACTGCGGACGGTATCAAGAACGAGCCAATCAGTCTGACACTGAATAAAGTAGATGCAGCCAATGCAGCTACGAAACTTGCAGCAACATTTACAATTGCAGGTGAATTTGTCAATATTGCGACAGGAACATTAGAAACAAAAACATTTGATGTAACAACGACAAATGGAACAACAAAACTTGACCAGAGTACTTTAGTAGATGGAGAAAAGACGTACTCATTAGAAGCAGGAGATAGTTATACATTAACTGAGAAGACAAGACCTGCTGGATATGAGTCGATTGGAGAGATTACATTTACAGTAAGTGCAGATGGAAAGAGCATTGATACGATTTCTGCCAATCCGACATTGTCTGACGGTACAACGGATGCGGCGAGCAAGGATGGAGCAACATTAACCGTTAAGAACATCAAGGTTGAGAATAAAGTAACCTTAACAAAGACAGAAACCAGTGCAACAACAGGGGTGACAGGACCAGCAATTGACGGAGTAATTTATAGCTTGTACAAGATTGTAGGAACAGCTCCAGATACAGATAAGGATACACTGGTTGCTGACGATTTAATTACTGCTGATGGAGGAAAGATTGTTTATCCGGCAGCAAATTCTAGCGATGCACTTCTCACAGAAGGAAAATATTACTTTGTAGAGACAGCGACTCTGGAGAATTATATACTAGATGCCACACCGGTTACTTTTGAAATCACAGCAGCGAAAGGACAGTATAACCTGCCAAATGGAGAAACAGTGTCAGCAACCAATGATTTATTAAATGCGTCACTTACATTTACGAAGTATGACAGAACAGACGCGGCTATGAAAGTTGCAGGTGCTAAGTTTGAAATGAAGGCTTATGCTGACAGTACTAAAACGGGAGCGCTACTTCATACTTATGAGATTGTGACAAATGAGAACGGAGTTGCAACACTTACGAAGTATGATAACGTTGCTAAGAGCGGAGTGATTTCACTGACCAAGGGTTATTATGAATTGACTGAGGTTGATTCAGCAACCATAAACGGTTATAAGAGCACAAGCGATGGAAAGAACTTCATGGCAAACTTTACGGTTACTGATGCATGTAAGAATCAGACACTTACGATTAAAAATGATCAGCTGAACGCAGCTCCATTTAAATTGACAGCAGCAACAGATGTTGCAGCGGCATTCTTACAGTCAGAAGATACAAATAGTAAAGATGGTATTTACGATGATCGTATGCTTGGAACAGTGACATTGCTGAAAGCGGAGACAGATGGTACAACGGGAATCAATCAGGCACAGTTTACATTAGAGAAAAAAGTTGTAGCAGAGAATCCATGGCAGGCAGTGAAGAATTTCTTGACTGGTAACAAATACGAGAATGTTGATGCGACTGCAGTAGCAGATACAACGACACCTGGTAAGCTTACAATCGAAAATCTTCCTTGGGGAGACTATCGAATCAAAGAGACAAAGGCAGCAGATGGATACAAACTTGGCGATAGCCAGTGGCATGAATTTACTATTGATAAAGCAAGTGGAATTAGTAAACAATTCACTTACGATCAAGGAATTATCACAAATGCGAAGACAGACATTACGATTGAGAAGACAGACGGAACTACATTATTAGCAGGAGCTAATCTTGCATTGACCGGAGTATTCGCAGATTCTGAGAATGGTCAGAGTGAGACAAGATCCTGGACATCCCTCGACACAGAAGGTAAGCAGTTTATCAAACAGTTAATTGTAGACAAGATCTACACACTTACAGAAACTAATCGTGTTCCTGGATATGTGCAGTTTGATGAGGCAGTTACATTTAAGCTTAATGACGATGGAAACATTGTATTGGTCGAAAATCCAGAATTAGCAGATGGCAGGGTTGCAGCGACAGCAGAAGCAGATAAGCTTACACTTCGCAATGTTAAGATTCTTGCAAAAGCACAGATGACGAAGACAACAGCAGATGGTGAGACACCACTTGAGGGAGTAACCTTCGATGTATATGAAGAAGGAAACACGACACCGGTTGAGACTGGTCTTAAGACCAATGCGCAGGGAGTAATTACTACAAAAGATTTACCAGAAGGAACATACTACTTCAAGGAAGCAGCAACACTTGATAATTACGCATTAGATCAGACAGAAGTTCCATTTGAAATTGGAGCAACAGATCGCAATAAGGTAATCGAAGTGACAATGAACAATGAGGCATTTGCTTACAATGTTCATTTGACTAAGATTGATGCAACAAGCAAAGCAGCACTTGCAGGTGTAGAGTTTACGCTGTACGAGCAGGATGGCCAGGATTGGAAGAGCGTAGAAGCGAAGTTATCTGACGATAAGGGTGAGATTACATTTAACCTGAATCACAAGGGTACTTACAAGGTAACTGAGACGAAATCAGTGTATGGTTATGATTTAGAGGAGCAGAGTGCTTACACTAGAACATTTGTCGTGGACAACACCATCGCAAATCTGAATCAGACATTAGAACTTGGCAGCATTGAGAATACCAGAACACTGGGAATCATTCGCTTGACAAAACAGGATGCTGAAGATGACGCAGGTATTGCCGGAACAGAGTTTACACTCTTTACTGACAACGAAGCAAAAGATGTAGTGCAGACAAAGACCACAGAAGCAGATGGAACATTAATATTTACAGGCATTGCCTGGGGCAAATATTATGTACAAGAGACAAAAGCTACTGACGGTTATGTGCTGGATGATACAACATATCCAGTAGAGATTGGCAACACAACAGAAACTACATTAGCAGAAGATCTTGGCGTGATTAAGAACGACAGATCAAAGATTACATTTAACAAGGTAGTACTTGATCGTGAGACCAGTGAGATTGCACAGCTTACAGATGAAGTTGATCCAACAAGCTATGCAGTATTAGCAGGAGCAACATTTGGAATCTACACAGATGCAGCAGCAACTGTAGCAGTAACTGATGCAGATGGAGATGCAATCACAGCAGTCAGTGATGCAGACGGGCTGGTAACATTTGACCAGATGAAGGTCGGAACTTATTATGTGAAAGAGATTGACTCCGGAGCAGAGAAAGTTATCGAACATGAAAATGCATTCAAGGCAGTGATCGAACCTGATGGAACATTCAATGGCTTGGAGGAAACAGATGATGATGCAATTACAAGCAGCACTGTATTGAACGATGTTCTTCGTGGAACCGTAGAGCTGCTGAAGGTAGATGAGGATGATCCTACTAAGGTTCTTCCAGGATCAACATATGGATTGTATCGTATGAGAAATGTAGACTTCGATGCGATCACAGGAGCAAACAAATCAGGACTTAGAACAATGGCAGAGCACGTATTGTCAGTTTTTAGTGCTGATGGAGCTTCCGATGAAGAAGTATTAGTAGCAACAGCAACAACAGATGCAAATGGTAAACTGGTATTTGATAATGTCTTAACTGGTATCCGTTACACAATTCGTGAGCTGACGGCACCAGAAGGAAGTCAAGTTTCAGAGAAACCAATTTCCTTAGAATTCAAGATCAGCGAAGATGGTAAAGCAGTCATTGATACAGAGACATTTGACATGGGTGATGGGACAGCAACTATCGATGAAAACGGTAATATCACATGGTTTGAGCCACCTACAAAGGTTGAGATTCAGAAGAAGGATACAGAAGGCAAGCTACTCGCCGGAGCAACACTTCGTATTACAAACGAAGATGGAACAAGGGTAGAGGGTGTTGAGGATTGGGTATCTTCTGATAAGGAAGGACACAGAATTGATGGTATCTTAGTTGAGAACAGAACTTACATCTTGACTGAGCTGTCAGCACCAGATGGTTATGCGATTGCAGATCCAATCAAGTTCACAATTAGTGATAAAAAGGTTGGACCAAATGAGGACTTCGTACAGGTATGGGAGATGATTGATAAGAAGATTCCAGTCACAGTCACACCAACTCCAGATAATAAGAAGCCGACAGGCACAACAAGTATTACGCCAGTAAATACCAACGCAGTACAGACAGGTGATACTACAGCGGTTTATATTTGGGTAGTACTTGGAGCAGCAGCAATGGCAGCTATCCTCGCTATCATCATGAAGAAGAAACGTGAGGAAGACGAGCAGCAGATTATGAAGTAAATCAAAGCAATCAAAGTTTTTGAGGGTCTGGCATTTATGCCAGACCCTTTCATTAGATTTTGAAGAGTTCTTATGGACGAAGGGTTACGAGTCTGCGTTTATAGATGATATGCTGAATCATATGGTACAGTTGAAACCATTTAGTGACATAGAGTTAGCGGTGTGTGAAAACTTGTTCATGGATTACTGTATATTGGGAGGGATGCCGGCTGTAGTACGTGAATATACGGAGAAAGGAACTTTTGAAGGCTCCCTTACGATTCAACGACAGCTGATTTTAGATTACGAAGAGGATATTCGTAAATATGCCGAAGGGATGGATCAGACAAGGATTTTAAATGTTTTTCATCATATTCCACCACAGCTGGCAAAGGATAATAAAAAATTTCAAATCTCGAAAGTTGCTTCAGGAGCGAGATTTAAAGATTATCGTGGCTGCATTGAATGGTTGAAAGATGCTGGAATTGTTAATCTTTGTTATTGCTTGAATTTTCCGGAACTTCCGTTAAAGGGAAATTATGATGATGTGAAATTTAAAATATATTTTGCTGACACAGGATTATTAGTGGCCATGTTAGATGAAGAAGCGCAGGAGGATTTACGTGCCAATAAAAATCTAGGTGTCTATAAAGGGGCTCTTTTTGAAAATATAGTTGGGGAAGCTTTGTCAAAGTCAGGGTATGATTTGTTTTATTATAAACGAGGGGACTCCACGCTGGAGGAAGGTTTCTTTGTAAGAACCGCGCAGGAATTGGTTCCTGTAGAAGTGAAAGCACAAAATGGCAGGTCAAAATCGCTTCGAACACTCATTGAAACAAAGAAGTATGAGGATGTAAAATATGGAATTAAATTTGCAAAAAGCAATATTGGATATAGTAATCAAATATATACGTTTCCATATTTTTGTGCATTCTTGTTAAAGCGATATATGAAATCATAGAAATAAGCATAGAAGTATACGAGAGGAAGGGCATGATAGAATGTTCTTCTTTTCTTCTGTATGAAATGAAAAAGATAAAATCATGCACGGATAGAGTCTATAATGGAAAATCCTGATGTGAGGCATAAGCCCGCTGCAATGTTTTAATAAAGCTTTTGATATTTTCCCGTTGATCTGTATTGTGAGTACATAAAACGCAGGAAATTGTCTGGTCGTAATCAAAGGGAGTCCATGCAAATTCATTATTATGGTCATTTAAAAAGCCAGGTGCAAGGCAGACACCTTTGTGTGCAGCAATATTGGTCAATGTAGTCTCGTGATCAAGACTGTTAAAGTATCTGACCTGAGTAGTAGTGATGACACGCTGCTGTAAATTCTGGAGAATTCTTGGAGAACCGCCACCAATCATCAAGGTGCGGCCTGCTAAATCTGGGATAGTAACTAATTTCTTCTCTGCCAATGGATCATTTTTTTCTGTAATCAAATAAATACGGCTTTGAAACAGAGGATGGATTTTGATATCAGGAACACGACGGATATATTCTTCCTGAGAGAAGACAATATCCTGTTCCCCTTTTAGAAAAGCATCAATATTATATAGCGGGTTAAATTTAGGCGTGACTGAAATGCCGGGATTTGTCTGTGCAAAATTAGTAATTGCTTCTGGCAGAAAATAGAGTGCAGAGCGCATTGGCAAGCCGATACTGATGTCTTCATGGTATTTATCGCTGAAGTTTTGTCCCTGTTCAATGGCATTTTTCAGTTCGTCCCGAATGTTACGCAAGGTAGTGCAGAACTGTGAACCAGCAGGGGTGAGGACAGCACCTTTCCCAGAACGTTCAAAAATCTTAAAACCAATCTCATCTTCTACAAGCTTGATCTGATAAGTCATAGTTGGCTGGGAAATGTACAAGTTCTCAGCAGCATGATTAAAATTCAAAGTCTGTGACAATTCCAGAATATAATCAATCTGTTTTGTATTCATGGCGTGGAATTTCCTCCTTTTATTTGCATATACCTATTTAAAAATTAAATTAGATATTAAACTTTTTAATTGGATAATATAAAAGTAGCATAGTACAATGTGATTGTAAAGAAGTGACAGCAAAAAAGATAAGAGGTATCAATATCGTGATCAGTACACTGAAATTAAACGATGGAAATGAAATTCCATCTCTGGGATTCGGAGTTTTTATGGTAGAGAATGATGGTTCATGTGAGGCCGCAGTAACGGAGGATTTAAAAGCAGGTCATCTTACGCTGGCATTTACAGGAAGGAATTGTTGCAATTCCAAAAGCAACCAGCAAATCACATATTGAAGGTAATATTGATATCTTTGATTTCATGCTTACAGATGATGAAATGGCAGTGATCCGCTCCATGGATACAGGAAAAGGGACGCATGATCCAGAGGATATGAGCAATGCAGAAAGTTTAGCACAGTTAAAGGTGCATGAGTAACAGGTAACAACTAATAAAATCAAAAAAGAAGGAGATTACAATATGCATAAGAATTTAATCATTTACTATTCAAGAAAAGGTCAGAATTACTGGAACGGCGGTATTAAAAATATCGCAAAAGGAAATACAGAAATCGTAGCAGAATTCATCCAAACGGCTGTTGGTGGAGATCTGTTTGAAGTAGAAACAGTCAAAGAATATGACGCAGATTATTACAAATGTATTGATGAAGCACAGGATGAATTACGGGAGGGAGCAAGACCTGAACTGAAAAAGTATCTTGATAACATTGATGAGTACGATAATGTATTCGTGTGTGGACCTTGCTGGTGGGGAACTTACCCTATGGCAGTATTCACACAGCTTGAAAAACTGGATTTCACAGGCAAAAAAGTAATGGCAGTTATGACACACGAGGGATCTGGTCTTGGAAGTTGTGAACGTGACTTAAAGAAAATCTGTACAGGAGCAACCTTTGGAAAAGGATTATCTGTTCATGGTGCAGATGCAGCAGGCTCAGAGAGCACAGTTGCTGCATGGGCAAAGAAACAGGCTTAATTAATCACAAAAGGAAGTGCATATAATGGCAAGAAGATTTCGCATTACGATAGATGGAACGGTATATCATGCAGCAATGCAGGACAATCCACTGGTTAAAAGACTGGCATCCATGTGTCCCTTTGAACAGGGGTACACTAGAAATACGGAAAATGAGTATTATACAAAACTGGTGGAAGAATGCTCGGATAAAGGCTGTCAGATGATTTCTAAGGCAAAAAAGAATACAATCTGTTTTTTCAAAGGATGGAATGCACTGAATTTTGTTTTCTATGATTGTGATATAGCACCATTTAAAATCGCTTACCTTGGCGATATGGAAGAAGATGCCACAGAACAGTTAAGGAAGGCTGAAAAGACAATCAGAGTATTGTGTGAGGATATCACCGAAACAGCAGGAGGTGCAGAACGTGAATGATCAGGAATTGATTGAGGAATGCTATAAGATCATGTATCAGGGCATGATAGACAAAGATAGAGATACACTTAATTCTGTGTTGGATAATTGATATGAGACAATATAAATTTGGGGTATAACGCATAAAGAGGATTCTATGTGGTAGCGGGAGCTGGGAGAAAGTTAATCATACTGACAGATGTAACAAGATGAAAAGTCACTTTGGCTTCTGAATCTATAATGGGAATAGAGATGCGATCTGAATAAGGCATGCCATTTGCCAGAACAACATCGGTAGTAAAACAAGGTAAAGAAGAATTTTTAACAAGCTCATCGAATTCAAAATCATTGGTTTGCACAAGAAATTTTGAGGAGGGCATTTTATCGCGGCACATGGAATCCCAGAATCCGATTTTGGAGCGTAACAGAAAATTAAATCCATTGATATCTGAAAAGGACACTTGCTTATGATGTGCAAGCTCGTGTTCTTTTTTGATACAGATGGATAGATGCTCCTCCATATATGGTGAAACGTGCCAAGAGGAATCTTCAACTTTGAAAGGGAGTAGTGCAACATCACATTTCTTTTCTCTTAAATCTGCAAGAATCTCAGGTATAGGACAGATGTGAGAGGATATGGTCATTTCAGGAAATGCCCCTGAAAGCGCAGGCAGAAGGCGCCAAAGAGGAGCTGGAGCACAGGATTTCACAACAATTGTCTTTAGATGTTCATTAAATTCTTTGACTTCACGTTTGGCGCGAACAGTTTCGTTTAGTATTGCTTTAGCACACTGGACTGCTTTATGACCGGTCTCGTTTAATTCAATTTTGTTTTTGGAACGGGAAAAAATGGGCACACCAAAATCCTCCTCCACATGCTGCATGGAGCGGGTAATTGTGGGAGTAGATATATGGAATTGTTCAGATACTTTGGAGAGGGTTCCTAAATCTGCAAATGCTATAAATTGTTCTAACTCATTCAAATCAAACATATAAACAACCTTTCTTACATTTCACAAAGTGAAATCTGTATTTCAATATTAATATTGTACAATGTGGGAAAAATAAAGTAAAGTATGAAATATAAGAAATAACAGGTTTCAAAATTAGAATAATGAAAAGGAGAAAAAAACAATGGAATATGTAACATTAAATAATGGAATCAAAATGCCAAAATTAGGATATGGTGTATATCAGACACCGCCAGAAGAAACGAAGAGATGTGTATTGGATGCAATCGAGGTTGGATACCGCAGTATAGACACGGCACAGGCATATGGAAATGAGACTGGCGTAGGAGAAGCCTTAAAGGAATGTGGACTTCCAAGAGAAGAGTTTTTTATTACAACTAAGGTATGGATTACCAATGCAGGTTATGAAAAAGCAAAGGCTTCTATTGAAGAGTCCCTGAAAGCACTTCAGACAGATTATATTGATTTACTGCTGATTCATCAACCATTTGGAGATTATTATGGAACTTACCGTGCCATGGAAGAGGCATATAAAAACGGTAAGGTTAGAGCAATTGGTGTTTCTAATTTTGGCCCGGATAGATATCTGGATATTGAACATTTTTCAGAGATTAAACCAGCAGTCAACCAGGTTGAAACCCATGTATTCCAGCAACAGAAAGTAGCCAAAGAATATATGCAGAAGTATAACTGTCAGATTATGTCATGGGGACCATTTGCAGAGGGTAAGAATAATATTTTCACCAATGAAGTTCTTATGAAGATTGGATCAAAATACAATAAGAGCGCTGCGCAGGTTGCACTTCGTTTCTTACTGCAGAGTGATGTAGTAATCATACCAAAGTCTGTTAACAAAGATCGTATGGAACAGAACTTTAATGTACTTGATTTTACACTGACAGCTGAAGATATGACTGAGATTGAAAAACTGGATGGTGGTGAAAGCTTATTCTTTTCTCACTATGATCCCAAAACTGTTGAGTGGTTTATGAGTATTTTATAGAACGATAGGAGATGAAAGCGCTTGAGCTATGGCTCAGGCGTTTTTTTGGTGCATTAGTTTTACTTATCAATTTGTGCTGAAATCAAAATTGTACTTCGATGACCAGAAAGATAGAATAATATTAGAAATAGTGAAAAATAGCAGGGTTTCATTTTGCTTCACAAAACAAGGAGGATTTAAAATGGCAATTACAAAATTTTCAAAAGAATATCATGAAAAGATGTTTCCAGGATATGTATCAAAGTTTTTGGATACAGATCCAGAGTTTATTGAGCGATTTGATAACTTCGCATTTGACGAAGTCATTAATGAGGAAGGATGTGGTCTTCCAGATAAGACAAGATTTATTGCAATTCTTGCTACATTGTTAGGCTGTCAGGGTATTGATGAGTTTCGCGCAATGATTCCAGCAGCACTCAACTTTGATGTAACACCAGTTGAAATCAAGGAGATTGTATATCAGGCAGTAGCATATCTTGGAATTGGACGTGTATTTCCATTTTTAAAAGCTGTGAATTCGGTTTTTGAAGAAAAAGGAATCAGCCTTCCGATCGAAGGTCAGGCTAAGACAACCATGGAAACAAGATTAGAAGGTGGTATCCAGGCACAGGTAGATATCTTCGGTGATGGAATGAAAGAGTTCTATAAGTCAGGACCGGAAGAATTAAGACACATCAATAAATGGCTGACGGATAACTGCTTCGGAGATTTCTATACCAGATCCGGTCTTGATTACAAGCAGCGTGAGATGATCACCTTCTGTTTCCTTGCAGCACAGGGTGGCTGTGAGCCGCAGCTGACAAGCCATGCAGCAGCGAATATGAGAATTGGAAACGATAAGCAGTTTTTAATCAGTGTAGTATCACAGTGTCTGCCATTCATCGGTTATCCAAGAAGTCTGAATGCCCTTGGCTGTGTAAATAAAGCATTTGAAAATATGAAAAACGCATAATACGAAAGGAAGGTAACAACTATGAATTTAATGAATGAAAAGAAATTTGGATTTGGATGTATGAGAATGCCAGTGTTAGAGGCGGAAGATCCAACATCCTTTGATTATGAGAAGATTAACCTGTTTTTCGATACATTTTTAGAGCAGGGGTTCACCTATTTTGATACAGCATATACTTACCATGGTTATCATGCAGAAGAGGCAGTTAGAATTGCTCTTGTAGAGAGACATAAGAGAGAAGAGTTTCAGCTGACAACAAAAATGCCACTTCGTGATTTTAAAGACGATGAGGATTTAGAAAGAATCTTCAACGAGCAGCTGGTAAACTGTGGTGTGGATTACTTTGATTTTTATCTTCTTCACAACATGGGACATAATGTATACGAGAAATGCTGTAAATATGATGCGTTCCATTTCGTACAGAAGAAACAGCAGGAGGGAAAAATTAAAGTAGTGGGAATGTCTTTCCATGACACACCAGAGTTGTTAGATGAAATTCTTTCCAAATATGGAGACTGCATCGACTTCGTACAGCTGCAGATCAATTACATAGATTGGGAGCAGCCAAATGTACAGTCCAGAAGATGTCTGGAGATCGCAAATAAGTATGATAAGCCTGTCACCGTCATGGAGCCATGTAAGGGTGGTACGTTAGTAAATGTCCCAGAAGAAGCTGCAAAATTGATGAAAGAATATAATCCGGAAGCATCTATTGCAAGCTGGGCGCTCCGTTTCGCTGCAAGTCAGAAGGGAGTATTTTGTGTACTTAGCGGAATGAATACCATGGAGCAGGTTATGGATAATACAGCTACATTCAAAGAGTTTAAACCACTTAATGAGGAAGAAAATGCGATTATTGATAAAGTAGTTGAGATTATCAATGCCAATACCGCTGTTGCCTGTACAGCCTGTGAGTATTGTACCCATGGATGTCCGAAAAATATTGTCATTCCACAGTACTTTGCTTTGTATAACAGTGCAATGAGGACAACAGGAAGCTTTTCAAGCCAGGCAGTTTACTATAACAATATTGCACTGGCGGGTCATGGAAAAGCAAGTGACTGCATCAAATGTGGTAAATGCGAACAGGCTTGTCCTCAGCATCTTCTCATCAGAGAGTACTTAGAGGATGTGAAGGACAAGTTTGAGGCAAACAGTATTATTAAGTACGTTATGCGTAGTGAGTATGGTGGGATGTGGAAGTCAGCAGGCCAAAGATGCAACAGATGCGACAGTCACGAAAAGACCAACACCTATAGAAGAATCAGTTGACGAGGAAAGTGATTCGTCTTCCAATATTTTGATTGCATATTTTTCAAGAGTTGGAATTACAGACTTAAGTGGGGACGTGGATGCAGTATCTTCGGCCAGTATCAACACGCAGGGTGATGGATATATCGGAAATGCCACGATTCTTGCAAATATGATTGCAGAAAAAACAGGTGGAGACTTATTCCAGATTATTACAGAAGAAAACTATCCAACCGGTTATCGTGATACGACAGATCAGGCCAGTGACGAGAAGGCAGATAATGCAAGACCGGCATTATCCAGTCATGTTGAAAATATGGATCAGTATGATTATGTGTTTCTGGTATATCCAAACTGGTGGGGAACGATTCCAATGCCACTTTTTACATTCCTGGAAGAGTATGATTTCTTTGGAAAGACAATTGCTCCACTTGCGACCCATGAAGGGAGTGGTCTGGGAAGTAGTGTTGGTGATATAGAAGATTTGGTTGGTGGAGATGTAACAATTGCAGATGGTTTGGCAGTGCGTGGCGGTTCTGTGTCAGGTGCACAAGGCGACGTGGAAAGCTGGATTGATGGTCTGGAACTTCCAGAGCCAGTCACGAGTGATTCTGTAGAGACAAGCGAGACAGTGGAAACTAGCGTACCAGAAGGAGCAGAAGAGACAATGAAGATAACCATAGGTGATACAGAATACGATGTGATTCTAGACCAAAATATCACAGTAGCGGATATTAACATCCAATATGCCACTTGAGTTAGATATGACAAGATATGCAGGACACGAATACTATTCTGAACTTCCATTTACACCGGAGTTCGCATCAGAGACAACATCGGAAATATTGGCAGGGCATGTGTACTATTGGGACGGATGGAATGCTTTTGTAATCAACTATATTGACAGTGATATTAGTCCTTATAATGTGGTTCATATTGGCGAGATTGCAGATGCGAGCATTTCTGACTATTTAACAGGTGCAGATGAAACTATTCATATTCAGGTTAGTGAGTAGAAAAGAGGATTTTATTATGGTACATAGAAAAATAGGGAAACAAGAATTGGAAGTATCAGCGATAGGACTTGGATGTATGGGACTTAGTCAGAGCTATCCACCTTTCCTTCCCAAAGAGGACTCTATTAAATTCTTGCAACAAGCGGTGACCATGGGACAGACTTTCTTTGATACATCAGAACTTTATGGCAGGTATGCCAATGAAGAACTCTTAGGAAATGCATTATGCTCCGTACGAAAGGATGTTGTAATTGCCACGAAATATGGCTGGAATATACAGGATGGTAAAGTTCTGGGGCTTGATAGCAGACCTGAGACAATCAGAAAATCACTGGAAGGTTCATTAAAAAGACTAAAGACCGATTACATTGATCTGTATTATCAGCACAGAGTTGATCCATCGGTACCGATTGAAGAGGTTGCGGGTGTAATGAAAGAACTTTATGAGGAAGGAAAGGTTCTCCATTGGGGACTTTCAGAAGCAGGAGCGGCAACCATTCGAAAAGCCAATGCTGTATTTCCAGTTACAGCGTTGCAAAGCGAGTATTCCATGTGGTATCGGAAGCCGGAAGAAATCCTTCCTCTTTTAGAAGAGCTGGGAATTGGTTTTGTACCTTTTAGTCCATTGGGTAAAGGATTTCTTACAGGAAAAATAGGAACCGAAGCAAGCTTCGCAGAAAATGATATAAGGCACACGATTCCTAGATTTAATGAGAAAGAAAACATGGAGACGAATCAGGCGCTGGCAATGGAAATAAATCGATTTGCAGAGGAAAGAGAATTATCAGCAGCGCAGGTCTCTCTGGCATGGCTCCTGCATAAAAAGCCATGGATCGTGCCAATTCCAGGAACAAAATCAGAAAACAGATTAAGAGAGAATATGAGTGCAGCTTATGTTATAATGAGTGAAGATGATTATTCGAAATTAGATGAAATATTGGATATGCACCCTGTGGCCGGAGGAAGGTATGCTGAAAGCATGGAGCGCATGACCGGAAAGTAGGTGGATTCTTTGCTGTTAAAACAGATGGAGTACTTTGTGGCTGTGGTAAATTGCAATAGTTTTACGGAGGCGGCTGAGGAATGTTTTATTTCTCAATCTGCTATTTCCCAACAGATTATGAGTTTGGAAGAGGAACTTGGAGCCAAACTTCTGATTCGTGAAAAAAGAAAATTCACATTGACAGAAGCGGGTGATTATTTTTACCACCAATCACTGATTGTGCTTGAGGAAGTGGAACAAATCAAATTACAGACCTTGCGGATTGCAAATGGTGGAAGATCTGAGATCAAAATTGGATATCTGATTACTTGTGGAATCGAAGAACTTACATCTGCTTTTTCACAGTTTACCGAGCAGCATCCAGATACACAGATACAGGTAGAAAAAGGAAACCATGAAGATTTGTTTCGTATGTTGCAGACAAATCAGATTGATGTTGCAATCAACGATCAGAGAAGAGCATTCTCGGATGAGTATGTGAATTTTGAACTTGCGAAAGCCAATGTTTTCGCAGAAATCAACCGAAAGAATCACTTGTCAGCATTAGATATCATTACCCCCACAGATTTAAAGAAACTGCCTTGTATTCTCATTGCTACAAAAGAACAACAGCAAGAAGAAAGAGAGTACTATAAGACAATCTTCGGCATTGGCGAAGCGGTGCTGTATGCAGAAAGTTTAGAGGAAGCCAGACTCCTGGTAGCAGGAAATCGTGGTTACTTCCTTGTGGAAAGCAATGCAGCAACTATGCCCGGAAATGAGTATGTAAAGGATATACCTTTGTTTAGAAATGGAGAACAGATTACCAAACAGTACTGTGCATTCTGGAAGAAAGATAATCATAGAGAGCAGCTGGCAAGTTTTGCTGAATTATTGTTGAAGCAGTTTAAATAAAATCAAATCGAATTCAATAAGTGAAATAAAGTATGAAATGCCATATCATGATGTAATGATCGTAACAGGAGCTGGACAGCTTAGCATGAAAAGGAAGCAGAGAAAAGTATTGGGTTTCTGATTTACGCGTGTTATAATGAGGAAAAATATGATGGGGTGGCACTATGAGAGTTGCAGTTGTAGATGATTCTCCACAAGATGCGCAGACACTTGTGGAATATCTGGAACAATTTCAAAAAGAATATCATGTAGATATGCAGAAAAGTGTATATAATGCCAGCTTCGATTTCTTGGAAGAGTATCACGGCCAATATGATGTTATTTTCCTTGACATTGAAATGCCGGGAAGTGATGGCATGGAAGTTGCCAGAGAGATTCGGTCAAAAGACGAGGCAGTAGGGATTATCTTTGTCACCAGTATGGCGCAGTATGCCATTCAGGGATATGAGGTGAACGCCATCGACTTTATGGTGAAACCAGTCGGGTATTATAATTTTTCGTAACTGTTCAGAACCCCCTTGGGGAACTAATTAATTTTTGTACAAAACAGAGAATTTTTAAAACCTGTTTTGCGATATTATTTCGGTAATTGGTGGATAACCAATTGTTTGTGATTGAATAA
>JAQVHQ010000059.1 GCA_028696165.1 Lachnospiraceae bacterium
ATACTGTTATACATAGAGAACACCTTTCTTTGTCACCGTATTGGTTTAGTCGCTTAATACTTTATCACAAAGTTGGTGTTCTCTTTTTATTTATTTTCCATTATCCGAATAAAATTTTACGCTAGCTTATCTTTCCGTTATCCTTGCAATTAGTTTTTGATACTAAACCTCATTCTTATGAGCCAGCACCATGGCACTAAACGGCGGCATCTCAGCCTCAAAGATTCCGGCAGTAACCTGCACAGGTAAAACACCTACATTATAGCCATTTTCGCTGGTTAACATAACTCTATTCATCTGAACATCTCTAGTCCTTGAAATTCCTGTGAGCCACACCGGAACCTCCATGGTACGTGAATTTCCATCATTATTTATAATAACTACAACCTGCTCATCATTGGTAAATCGTCCAAATGAAAATGTCTGATAATCATGGCTTAAGTACTTAAAGGAACCATGCTTAATCGGCGCATACGTCTTATGAATACGAATCATATCCTGATGGAATGCAATCAACTCCACATTCTCCTGTCCCCATGGATAAGTTCTTCTGTTATCCGGATCTGTAAATCCACAGACACCAGCTTCATCACCATAATAGACAGTCGGTGCTCCCGTCCAGGTCATCTGCATAACAACGGCCTCTCTAAATACTGCCAGATTCACATCATTTGTCGCTGCAGCATACCCCAGATTCTGTACGCGACCAGCTCTATGATTTGTTCTTGTTAAAAATCTGGAATGATCATGATTTGACAGCTCATTCATGGCAACTTCCTTCGATGGCTGGAAGAAACTGGAATCATGGTAGCGTATTGCACCCATCATAGCCTCGCTGTTACCCAGCATATCTCCTCTATACTCATCACTGTGTTTCTCCATACCTGTCAAAAACCAGGTAATCGGTTCCATGAATGCATCATAGTTCATAACACTGTCCCACTCATCTCCCTGAAGCCAGCTTCTGCAGTCACCGTAATGCTCTGCCAATATCAAAGCTTCCGGATTTGCTTCTTTTACCGCTTTACGGAACTCTTTCCAGAAGAAATGGTTGTACTCTGCACTGTGACCTAAATCTGCTGCCACATCCAGACGCCATCCATCCACATTATACGGAGGTGACACCCATTTTTTAGCAATAGACAAGATGTATTCTAAAAGCTTCGGCGAATCTTCATAATTTAACTTCGGAAGGGTATCATGTCCCCACCATCCATCATAAAAATCATTATAAGGCCAGTTATGTTCATTTAAAAACTTAAAGAATGTATGATATGGACTGTTGGCATCCACATAGGCGCCCTTCTCATAATCAGACTGCATCTCATAAATCAGCTCTCTGTCCAGCCATTTATTGAAAGAACCACAGTGATTAAACACTCCGTCTAATATTACCTTCATACCTCTTCTATGCACTTCTGCAACAAAGTCCGCAAAAAACTGATTACTTGCTTCTAAGTTTTCCTTATCTGTAACTCTGGTAATATATTTGCTCGCATGGGCATTCGAAGTATCTCCCGACTCCAGAACCTGACCGCCATCTTTTACGATTTTACAAAAATGAGGATCAATATAATCATAATCCTGAATATCATATTTATGGTTAGAAGGCGATACAAACAATGGATTAAAGTAAATAACTTCTATTCCCAGGCTTTGCAGATAATCTAATTTATCCCATACACCCTGGATATCTCCACCGTAAAATTCACGGACACCCATAAATGCCGGCGGCTTATTCCAATCTGTAACTTTTTCTACCGGTGCACCTATATAATAGTACTCTCCGGTTTCCACATCATTGGAAGGATCACCATTATAAAAACGGTCTACAAATATCTGATACATAACCGCACCCTTCGCCCATTTAGGCGTCTTAAATCCAGGCACGATTCCAAAAGAGTATCCTTCCTGCAAATCTCTGGTTACTCCCAGTTCGTTATAATAACAGCAGATTTTATCTGCCTGAATCTCAAAGTAATATAATATTTTTTCTGTTCCAACTTCAATATCTACAGAATAATAATCAAATCCCGCTTTGGACTCCACTAATTCCATGGGCTTTCTTGTCGCCCCACTGATATAAAACACACAATCCACATTGTTTCTCTGTGTACGGAAACGGATAGTAACCGTATCTCCCGGTTCCGGTTCGCTTGGACTGCGATAATTCTCTGTCTCATCTGAATATAATGCATGTCGGTTAAATACCGGACGCATTTGGGAAATATAATGTTGAACTCTTCTTATATGGTCATAATTTTCAGGCAGCATAATAGACTTCCTTTTCTTTATTGCCAATGGCATATTTGTTTGTTATGTAAACAAGAGAAGTGATTTCCTATGTAATAAAAAAGACAGCAACAAGGCTGTCTTTTTTGGAGAAGGTATTTCTCTTAAATATGGGTGTAGCAAAAACTATATAATGTATTGGGGGGTTTTTACAGTTATTAATATATCATACCCTCCGTGAAAAGTCTGCACAAATCTCACAATTTTAGCAATCGTTTTTTGTGCATATTGCCATTCCCCATTTTGGAACTTATTCGAACAGCTCTTCGAATTCTTCCCGTCCTATCTTCTCTTTCTCAAGTAACAGCTCGGCACAACTATTTAATACCTGTCTGTGATCTTCTATAACCTGTTTTGCTTTCTGATAACACTCATCAATAATCTGCTTTACTTCACTGTCAATGGAAGAAGCCACATTCTCACTATAGCCTCTGGTATGTGCCAGATCTCTTCCAATAAATACTTCATCATCATCCTGTCCGTAAGATACCAGACCTACTTTAGCAGACATACCATACTTTGTCACCATGGATTTTGCTATAGCAGTTGCCTGTTTGATATCCTGTGATGCTCCGGTGGTAATATCATCAAAAATCATCTCTTCAGCGATTCGTCCACCCAGTGCTACCTGAATATTCTGCAGCATCTGGCCTCTCGTGTTGAAGATATCATCGCGTTCCGGCAATGGCATCGTATAACCTGCTGCACCCATTCCTGTAGGAATAATAGAAACAGTATAAACAGGTCCTACATCCGGAAGTACATGGAATAAAATCGCATGTCCTGCCTCATGAAATGCTGTAATTCTCTTTTCTTTATCAGAAATCACACGGCTCTTCTTCTCTGCACCGATTCCAACTTTCACAAATGCGCTTCGGATATCCTTCTGTTCAATATAAGCACGATTTTCCTTAGCTGCCAGAATCGCTGATTCATTAATCAGGTTTTCCAGGTCAGCGCCGGTAAATCCAGCTGTTGTCTGGGCAATCTGTTTTAAATCCACATCATCTCCCAGAGGTTTTCCTTTTACATGAACCTTTAAGATTTCTTCTCTGCCCTTCACATCAGGTGCTCCAACCACGATCTTACGGTCAAAACGTCCGGGACGTAAAATAGCAGGATCTAAGATATCAATTCTGTTGGTTGCTGCCATGACGATAATTCCCTCATTGACACCAAACCCATCCATCTCTACTAATAACTGATTTAAAGTCTGCTCTCTCTCATCATGTCCACCGCCCATTCCGGTTCCACGTCTTCTGGCAACTGCATCAATCTCATCGATAAAGATGATACAAGGACTATTCTTCTTCGCTTCCTCGAACAAATCTCTTACTCTGGAAGCTCCGACACCAACGAACATTTCCACAAAATCAGAACCGGAAATGCTAAAGAATGGAACTCCGGCCTCGCCTGCTACAGCTTTGGCAATCAATGTTTTACCGGTTCCCGGTGATCCCATAAGAATCACGCCTTTCGGAATACGAGCTCCAACTTTTGTATACTTACCCGGCTGTTTTAAGAAATCCACGATTTCTACCAGATCTTCCTTTTCCTCTTCAAGTCCGGCTACATCATCAAATGTAATCTTCTGATCAGTAGGCTGTGCCAGTTTCGCACGGCTCTTTCCAAAATTCATCATCTTGGCATTACCGCCGCCTCCAGCCTGACGATTCATCATCAGGAAGAGGAATATAATCAGACCACCCATAAGTAATACAGGGAATATAGAAGTCAAAAATACACTCTGTTCCTGTACCCCGTAAATTACCGGATGAATATCCGTACCTTCCAGGGCTGTCTCGACTTCTTTTACATCAGTCACATAAAAATGTGTTCTGGTTCCATCTGTCAAAGTCAAATCCACCTCTCCGGTAGGAACTGCTCTATTCTGATGAATCTCCACTTTTGTCACTTGGTTTTTCTCTACTGCTTCTGTAAATTGGTCATAACTGTAGGAATCATTCACATTCCATAAACTGCTGATATAAGTCCATCCTGCAACTACAATCACCAGAATAAGCAGATATGCGCCAAATCCTCTTGTCTGTCTTTTCAAAGGTAAATCTCCTTCCTATAATTCTACTACACCGATGTACGGGAGATTTCTGTATTTTTGTGCATAATCCAATCCGTATCCTACTACGAATTCATCCGGAATTTCAAAGCAGGTATAAGCTACATCTACCTGATGTGTTCTTCTATCCGGTTTGTCTAACAGAGTACAAATCTTAAGACTTTTTGGATTTCTCTTTTTCAGAATCTCTATTAAATAGCTCAAGGTTCTTCCGGAATCAATGATGTCTTCTACTAACAGTACATCTTTTCCCTCAATTCCCTGATCTAAGTCCTTTACGATTTTTACAATCCCACTGGACTTTGTATCATCTCCATAACTGGAAACTGCCATAAAATCAATAGAAACCGGAACACTGATTCTCTTAGACAACTCACAGCTAAAATACACACCGCCCTTTAAAACGCTGATCAGATGTATCTCTTTTCCTGCGTAATCCTGGCTGATGCGTTCTCCCATTTCTCTAATCTTCTTATTTACTTCTTCTTCTGAAATCATTACACTGACTTTTTCACTCACAATAGTTTCCTCCACGAATCTGTATCTTTACCAGTTCTCTGGTTTTGTCAGTCACTTTATAGGCTGCATTAATCCGGTACCCGATAATCCATAAGATTTCCGATTCCTGTGCAACCAGAAGTATCTGGTCTCTCAACTTAGCCGGTATCTTTTCATTTATAAAATAGTCTTTCAGCTTCTTTCTGCCTCCAGTATCATTTATCACAATATAATCACCGGGAAGTCTCGTTCGAATCTGAACGTTCCCCTCTATTCTAGCATAATCAAGCCATTTCGTATATCTTTTTTCCACAATTTGACTAAATTCATATGGCTCCAGGGTAAAATCTATCTGTACATTGCCATTACTCCAATGTCCTGGAATGGACATCTGTGGTGCTGTCACTGTCTGCCTGTCACCATCGCCTGCTGATATATCCTTCCCATTGTATTTGACTTTTCTGTCGATTTCTTCCGAATCCAGTTTGATTCCATCATATGTTTTCACTAAGCACCTGTTACCAGGCAGCTGTACCTGTCTGCCCACCTGCCTGTAAAAAAGCTGCAGAAGCATCCCCATATGTTCTCTGGTTACATCCTTCATCCCTCCGGGTACACCAGCAAGATATTCCCTGAGTACATACTTTTGCATAATGGGATCTTCCTGCAGAATTTCCGAACGGATAACAGCACCTGTCTCATGGCTGGTAACATATTTTTTTAAACATGCTTCCCCCTGTCTTTGCATATACTGATGAATTTCCAATAAGTCCCAGGAAGTATCCGCCATATGTCCCACAGCCCGCTCATTTAGCTCCTCCATACGTGGAATTATCTGCTGTCGAATCTTATTTCGGGTATAATCCGTCTCCAAATTGGTACTATCTGTATGATATTGTATGTCCTGTATATTTAAATCATGCTCAATTTCCGCTCTGTTCATACACAAAAGCGGACGAATCTTTCCATCTCTATTTGGCTGGAGACTGCATAAACCCGCTATACCAGTTCCCCTTGCCAGATGATGTATCATGGTTTCTGCCAGATCATTCTCATGATGAGCCAGCGCCACCTTCGTCCCCTGCCACTGCTTCATACAGTCTGCAAATGCCTGATAGCGTACTTCCCTTCCCGCCTCTTCTTCTGTCAGCTTCTTTTCTTTTGCAATCTCTGGCACCGACTCCTTATATAAAAAATATGGAACCTGATATTTCTGACAGATTGCTTCCACATACTGCTGATCCCGTAGAGCCTCTGCTCCCCGGATGCCGTGATTTACATGAACTGCACAAAACTGGAAATCTACCTCCTGCTGATACTCTAAAAGGCAGTAAAATAAATAGACGGAATCGGCACCGCCTGAGACTCCTGCCACAATACGGTCGCCTGGTTCAATCATATGATATGTCTTTATCCACTGACGCAGTTTTTCTCTCATCTATTGCTCCTGTTTCTAATATTTGTATGTCTGATTTATATATTATCTTTTCCTTACTTGCTTTTTCTTTTATCAATTCTATACTAATCCTGATATATGTCTATTTTTTAGAAATCCCTGCTACCAGTACTGTCATATCATCATAAGCCCGAAAATCACAATACGTAAGTACTTTCTCAAGAATTTCCTTCCCCATCTCTTTCGGTGATACCTTTTGCGTCTGCATAAGGATCTCTTTCATAGTCTCTTCTTCTCTCTGAACCGGAAGAGCATCCAATACTCCATCTGTAACCATAATCACATAATCACCGGATTCCACATTCCGGATAGTCTCTTCATAATCCACACGATATAGAAGGCCTACCCCCATACTGGCTGAGGATATGGTTTCTATCCAGTGTTTCTTCTTTATAAAAGTCGCCGCTGCTCCCGCTTTTAAGAAATCACATGATCCGGAATATAAATCTACACTGCATATATCTAAAGTAGAATACATTCCCTGGTTTTGCTGAAGCAGCAAAGCAGAATTAATCAGTCGGGCCGTGGTCTCTTTAGAAAAACCAGTCTGCAAAAACTGACCCATAAGTTCCACCACTTCCTCGCTTTCCTTACAGGCTTCAAGTCCAGATCCCATTCCATCAGACAGACACATTACAAATTCACTTTTATCATTTACCAGACAGTAAAAATTGTCTCCTGATACCAGTTCTTTCTCCTTAGTAATACGTGCTGCCCCATAAGTTACCTGGTATTTTACTTCCTCCCGAAAGGCAAGTGTTGTATAATCATCCTTGATGATTTTTCTGTTTTCTGCCTGTTCCCGCATAGGTACACCCAGCGAAGAAGAGAGGATATTGGCCGCCTCATTGGATGGAATCTTTCTTTTCTTCGTAGATTTCACATCCATGAAAATCTCTTTTCCATACTCTTCTTTTTCCACCATCCAGATATTTTTCACCAGAAGATGCCTGCGCTTTGCTCTCTTTTGAATCTCTCGCTGTTTTTCCTTGTCCATAGGCACAGTATGATAAAGTTCTTTTGCCATAGCATCCATGATATTGGACACTTCCAGGTATTGCTGGGCTGCAACGGCACGATTTTCCAACAACCGGTTATTCCACAGCAGCTGCTGTCTCGCCTGGTAGAATCCTACTTTAAGAGCGTCCACAAATGGTCCGCCGCAGATACACTGCTTCCCCCACAGACCAATTTCCTGTCGTATTTGCGCTTCTTCCCCTTCTTCTAAAATTCGAAGCAGGTCATAAACCTTCCGATAAGTGCTGTATCTTTGAATATTCCAGCACTCTACTTCCTTGCGGCATTTCCCACAGAGTTTTTCATGCACATCTGCAAATATCCCATCAATCTCCTTGTTGGTCAATTCCTCTTTCCTGCTTGGCATCTCCTGAAAGGTATCCGCTAACTTAGCAAAGGATTGTGCATACCGCTCAATCCTTTCTTTCTGTGGATTTAAATTTACTACTTCTTTCGTGATTTCCCGTTCTTTGTTTCCAAAAATAGTTTTTGCCATGTCCCGCATGATCAGCAATCCACTGACTACGAGCATGGCAACAATCCACACCTGCATCTATAATCCCCCTTCTTCCTTGGCACAAACGCACCCGATTATAGGAGTATTATAAACACTATTATATAAAATCTTTGTCAAATAACGTAGACGCAAAATTTTTTTTATTAATTTGATTCTTTGAAAATAATTTCATTATCCTTCACAAGACCAGCTTTCTCTCTTGCCGCTTTCTCCATATATTCATCACTCTGCAGATAGGTTTCCATGTTCTCGATTTCTTCTGTCCTTGCTGTTTCCTCTTCAATCTCTGCGGTTAAAGCTTCCTGTTTTTGCTGGTTACCAGCAATCTTTTGCTGAAGCGAATGATTTTGCAAGAGCAGTGCAACAAAAATAGCACATACCACACCCGTTATGCAAAACATGGTAATTATATTTCTTTTCTGTCTTTTTCGTGCCGCTCTGCCTGTTGTATTATTTTTTCTACTCATTCCCATTACCTTTATCTTTTCCGCAATTTTGATGCTCTTTTAACTTGCCATATGCTAAAATTCTAACCCTATTAACAAGATTTTTCAACCTTTTTATTGAATTTGCCAGTTTTTTTGCCGGAATTGACAACACCATGAGGATTTTTGTCATCAGACACATCCATACCCTGCACATCCGTTTGTGGAGAAACCTGTAATAAAAATAAGCACCCGTTACTAAACCCAGGATAAAATAGCTGCGAAAAGCCCCATGGTTTTTTTCTAACAGATATACAAACAGCCCTATCCCCATAGCTATACCGTAAATGATGTCCATCAGTGCTATCTTCCATGATTTCACCCTACGAACACACTTCCAGCAATACAGGAAGTCATATATAAGCCATATTCCTAAACTGATGCCGACACAACTGAAGAAAAAAGAAATCTCCTGCACAAAATTCATCGGAACAGATGACCTACCAAAGACTCAGTTTTATTCTTTCCACGGTTCTTACTGTCTCCATAGAGAATATTTTGAATATGCCCTGCAATCTGTACCTGTCCTTTTTCCAAATCCAGTTTCTGTACCAGCAATTCTTTTCCCTTAATAGTCAGCCGTCCTTCCATGGTCTCCAGTAATACTTCCTGCGCATCAAAGGAGTGCACATCTCCTACCCCTGAGACGTCCAGTATCTTTCGATTTTCCAGATGCAGTATCTGCTCCGTCTTCTTTTCCGGAATCTCCATGTTCGTTCTCCTGTTGACTGCTTATAAAAATATATGCCCCTCATTAACAGGATATGCAAAACATCTGACTCTCTGGTAATTATAAATAACGAAACAGCTCTGCAGCAGCTTCTTTCTTTACCGTCTCCTGTACGTCTAATACTTCTACTTTCACTGACTTTGTTCCAAACTGAATCTCAATAATATCTCCTACTTTGATTTTTACCGAAGCCTTTGCCGGTTTATCATTTACCAGCACACGCCCTGCATCACAAGCCTCATTGGCTACTGTTCTGCGCTTAATCAATCTGGATACTTTTAAAAATTTATCTAATCTCATAATATTCCTTTCCTGAAAATCTCTGAAAGCTTAAAAATACATAGAAACAAAAAAGAGATCCTAAACGGACCTCTTTTTAATAATCTTAATTATTTCTGGTTAACTAAATCCTTTAATGCTTTTCCAGCTTTGAATTTTGGAGCTTTAGAAGCTGCGATAGTCATTGTTTCACCAGTCTGAGGATTTCTTCCTTCTCTAGCAGCTCTTTCAGATACTTCGAAAGTACCAAAGCCAACTAACTGAACTTTTTCACCTTTTTTTAATTCGTCAGAAACAACATCGATAAATGCTTTTACTGCTGCTTCTGCATCTTTTTTAGATATTCCAGTTTCTGTAGCGATTGCTGCAACTAATTCTGTTTTGTTCATGATATTCCTCCTAAGATTTCAATTAATACGCTATAAATAGCGAACGCATCTTGCGTTAAAGTCTTGTAAACCCTATTCATATTTATATAACGAATCGCTCTTTTTGTCAAGAAAAATCACACATTTCAGCCTTTTTTCACTGTTTTTTCATGATTTTTTAGAAATTGCAGGCAATTTCTACTTGAGCATTCCATCAACCATTGCCAGAACTGCTTTGCCAAGCTCTGCGGACTTATTATCTGCATCCTCTAAAGAAGTTCCCTTGATTCCATAATAGAATTTTACTTTTGGTTCTGTTCCTGAAGGTCTTACGCATAACCATGCGTCATCAGACAGGTCATAATATAATACATTGGACTGTGGAAGGCCGGTTGCAGTTACTTCCTGAGTCTTAAGGTCAACGATGGTATCTGTCTTATAATCACGCGCTTTGCATACCGTATATCCGCCGATTTCTGTTGGTGGATTCTGTCTCAAAGTCTCCAGGATTTCCTGAATTTTAGCCAGTCCTTCGATTCCCTTTAAAGTTACAGACTGAATATCATCTTTGTAATAGCCATAGCGTTCATACATATCAATCATGGCATCCCATAAGGTCTTACCCTGAGTCTTATAGAATGCAGCTGCCTCACAAAGAGCCATAGTTGCAACAATTGCATCTTTGTCACGGGCATGGGTACCGATTAAGCAGCCATAGCTTTCTTCAAATCCAAAGAGGTATGTACCTTTTTTCTTTTGTTCAAATCCCAGAATCTGCTGTCCGATGAACTTAAATCCTGTGAGTACTTCAATAAGTGCCACACCATAGTATTTTGCAATGGCATCTGCCATATTCGTTGTAACAATAGTCTTAATCAGTGCTCCGTCTTCCGGAAGTCCCTGAAGTGCTTTCTTCTGTCCAATCTCATAATCAGCCAGCAGACAGCCGGACATATTACCTGTTAAGGTATGATACTCTCCGGTCTTTGCATCTTTTACATACACACCCAGACGGTCAGCATCCGGGTCAGTTGCCAATACCAAATCAGCATCTACTTCTTTTGCAAGTTTTAATCCCAGTTCAAATGCTTCGGCAGCTTCCGGATTTGGATAACTTACAGTAGGGAATTCGCCGTCTGGAAGTTCCTGTTCTTTGACAACATAGACATTTTCAAATCCCAGTTCTTCTAAAACTCGTCTGGCCGGAATATTACCGGTACCATGAAGCGGGCTGTAGACAATCTTTAATTCTTTTGCCATAGCCTTGATGGAATCCATATGTAATACCTGGCTCTTTAATTCTGCAATATAAGGATCATCAATATCTGCACCAATTACCTGATACAGGCCTGCTGCTTTGGCAGCTTCCACGTCCATAGTTTTTACATTGTTGTAATCGGTAACTTTCTTAACTTCTCCCATAATTCCACTGTCATGAGGAGGTGTAATCTGTGCACCATCCTCCCAGTATACTTTATATCCGTTGTATTCCGGCGGATTATGGCTGGCTGTAATATTAATACCTGCGATACATCCAAGTTTGCGGACTGCATAAGATAATTCCGGCGTTGGACGAAGCGTCTCAAAGATATAAGCTTTGATTCCATTTGCTGCCAGACACAGTGCTGCTTCCTGAGCAAATTCCGGTGACATACGACGAGAATCATATGCAATTGCAACGCCCTGAGATTTTGCATCTACGGATGCGATATAATTTGCCAGCCCCTGTGTGGTCTTACGTACTACATAAATATTCATACGATTCGTTCCTGCACCAATAACGCCTCGTAATCCAGCAGTTCCAAATTCAAGATCCGCATAAAAACGTTCCTTAATTTCATTATCATCTGCAGCTATTGCCTTCAGTTCAGCTTTTGTCTCCTCATCAAAATAAGGATTCTCGAGCCATGATTGATAAACCTCTTTGTAATCCATATAGAACCTCCCTATATTTTCTTTTCCCTTATTATATAACACTTTACTAAAAAAGGAAATCAAAAATATGGGAACTTAAGAATTTTACCCAGTTAGTCTTCTGCCTTACTACTTCCTGAAGTTTTTCATAATTTTTTCCTGCGATCCACGCTTTGTTATGATTGTAATAATAATTAGCAATCTTCCAGAATTTTTCCGGATAGGCAAAACAAAACCACAGATAACGCCATTCTTCCAGTGTTAGTTTATATTCCTGCTCATAAGCATCTAACATCTGCTCAGCAAGAGCGATGTTCCAATTATGCTTTTCCAATATTTTACGCATAAAAAGATACAAATCAGTGATTGGGCAGTCAAAATTCCATTTATCAAAATTAATAATTCCTTTGCCTGGTTTTAGGTAAAGGACATTATGCTGATTGTAATCCCCATGACATATGCTTCCTCTTTCGTCATGCACGGCCCTCAGTCTGGCATATTCCTCTGCATCCATGTGACCAAGCGCCTCTTCTCCAGCCTCTAAAAACCATTCCACTTCTTCTAAAAATCGATATTCAAAGGTATTCTTGGTCTGCTTTCTTCTTATAAAGCTGCGTATTTTTCGAAGTTCCTGGTTATGCCGCTGCATCTCATCGATACGATTCCCTTTTCTGTATGCTTTCACCATATCTATGTGCAGCGAATTATGCAATAATCCCAGAAACTCAGAAGCACAGAGAATATCTTCCTGCGATTTTGTGTCACACTCCTTTCCCTCAAACCATTTTTTCACCATATAGGTTTCCCCATATGCATCTGTGCTGACGCAGGACCCTTCTTTGTTCTGTAATATCACATCTGTTTTACAGATTTCTTCCTTCACCAGTTTTTCTTGAAATGTCCTCTGTATCTCCAAGCCTTTACCGGTACCTCTTGCCTCTTTTATCAGATAAAGGCCCTGATTTGTCACACAGACCAGGGCACCTCTTCCCTTATATGTACGCTCAGCGCTTAACTCATACTGTTCCAGCACGCTAAGACCCATATCATACATAAAAATATCCCCCTCATATCCTAGATTGACCACGCCTTCTGTCAACAGACAGTTACCATGATTCCTTCTAATCTATGAGAGGAATTCGTATTTTATTCAGTTTTAGACTCTATTTCGCCTTCCGCCTTATCAGTCGGTAAATCCGGCGATAAGACGTGTTCCTGAACATATGCCACCAGGTACATCTTTGTATTGCACTGCGGATACTCTAAAACCATATTAAGCAGCATTTCCAGAGTCTCCCCCACTTTTTTCCCCGGTTTCATACCCAGGTCAATCAGATCTTTCCCATTTACAGCCAACTGTTTTAGAGAAATACACTGCTCTTCGTTTAATATATGGTCAAAAGTAAGTCCCACCCGTTCCCAGTTTCTTGCTTTTTCTTCCAACTGATACCCACTCTGAGCCAGCAAATCAGCTCTCTGCACTTCCATGAGTAAAGGAAAATATTCCTGTCCCACTTTATGAATCAGTTTACGCACCTGAGGTGCCTTTGGTTCCGGATGATAATCATGCCACCGTACCAGTGTTGTTACCGTCCGAATGGTATCATTATCAAACTTCAGACGTTTCAATATCTCCTCTGCCATCAGGCAGCTCGCACTGGCATGTTTATGAAAATGATCTACACCTGCTTCATCTGTAGTTTTCATCTTCGGTTTTCCAATATCATGGAGCAGCATGGTAAAACGCAGCGCTTTATCACGTTTTATAAAAGTCATGCTCTTTATCAGATGTTCACCTACCGTATACATATGATGAGGATTTTTCTGCTCACACTCCATGCACACATCAAACTCGGGCAAAATCACTTTTGTAATTCCCAATTCATAAGCTTCCTGGAAGTATTCCGGATGATTGGAAGTTAAAAGTTTAATTAACTCCGCCTGGATTCTCTCTGCACTTATTTTTTTCAAGGCAGGTGCCAGTTTTTTAATAGCCTGTCTGGTGTCCTCATCGATGGAAAATCCCAACTGTGCTGAAAAACGCACAGCCCGAAGCATGCGCAGCGCATCTTCCGAAAAACGTTCCTCTGGATTTCCTACACAGCGGATGATGCGATTCTGCAGATCCATCATTCCACCAAAGCGGTCCACCAGTCCATCATGTTCTGAATAAGCCATGGCATTGATGGTGAAATCTCTCCGTTTTAAATCCTCTTCCAGTTTGGGGGTAAAAACCACTTCTTTTGGATGTCTTCCGTCCAGATATTCTCCGTCAATCCTATAGGTAGTTACTTCGAAACCTTCACGGCCAATCATAATTGTAACTGTACCGTGTTCTAACCCGGTATCAAGTGTTTTATCGAAGAGTTCCTTTACCTGCTCCGGTGTCGCAGATGTGGTAATATCCCAGTCATGAGGTTCTCTCATCAGCACAGAATCCCTCACACAGCCGCCTACGGCGTAAGCTTCATAGCCATGCTGATAGAGTACATTTATAATTCTTTGAACTTTCCCCGGTAATCTTAATTTCAATTACATAACCTCACAATTCTGTCTGTATCATCAACACTTTGCTGATACCGTATCTTAATATGCTTTTCCCCAGTAAACCATCTTCTTAGCAGGCTTTCCACAGCATACACATACGCTGTCAGTTTCACCGCCCTCGAAAGGAATACAGCGGGATGTTGCAGATGTTTCTTCTTTGATTTTATCCTCACACTCCTGATTACCACACCATGGAGCTTTTACAAATCCAGGTTTTTCATCAACTATTTTCTTGAATTCTTCATAAGTAGAAGCTTCATAAGTATGAGAATCTCTATGCGCTTTCGCACGATTGAACATATCACTTTGAATAACTTCCAATAATTTTGCTGCCTCACTTGCCACTTCATCCAGAGATACTACAACCTTCTCACGGGTATCACGACGTACTAAAACAGCCTGATTATTCTCAATATCTTTCGGTCCTAATTCCACACGAAGCGGAATACCACGCATCTCCTGCTCAGAGAATTTCCATCCCGGACTCTTGTCAGTGTCATCTAATTTTACACGGATTCCGGCATTTTTAAGAGCTGTATATACTTCGGCTGCCTTATCTAAGACACCTTCTTTTTTCTGCTGAATCGGAATCACACATACCTGTACCGGTGCGATTCTTGGAGGCAGCACCAATCCACTGTTATCTCCATGTACCATGATGATAGCACCGATCATACGTGTAGTCATACCCCATGAGGTCTGATGTACATACTGCAGTTTATTATCTTTATCTGCATACTGAATGCCAAATGCCTTCGCAAATCCATCACCAAAGTTATGGCTGGTACCTGACTGAAGTGCTTTTCCATCATGCATCAGTGATTCGATAGTATAAGTAGCCTCAGCACCTGCAAATTTTTCCTTATCTGTCTTCTGTCCCTTAATAACCGGAATTGCTAATACATCCTCACAGAAAGAAGCATACAGGTTAAGCATCTGAACGGTTCTTGCCTCTGCTTCCTCAGCAGTTGCATGTGCGGTATGTCCCTCCTGCCATAAGAATTCTCTGGAGCGAAGGAATGGGCGGGTTGTCTTCTCCCAGCGCACTACCGAACACCACTGGTTATATACCTTTGGCAAATCACGGTGAGAATGAATCTCTTTTGAATAGAAATCACAGAATAATGTCTCCGAAGTAGGACGTACACACAATCTCTCTGCCAATGGCTCTAATCCACCGTGAGTAACCCATGCTACTTCCGGTGCAAATCCCTCTACGTGATCCTTTTCCTTCTGTAATAAACTCTCTGGAATAAACATAGGAAGATATACATTCTCCACGCCTGTTTCTTTAAATCTCTGATCTAATTCATGCTGAATGTTCTCCCAGATTGCATAACCTGCCGGCTTGATAACCATGCAGCCCTTTACACTTGTATAATCAATTAAGTCTGCCTTTTTTACCACATCGGTATACCATTGTGCGAAGTCTTCCTCCATGGATGTAATCGCCTCTACCAGTTTCTTGTCTTTTGCCATTATAATCTCCTCTCAATCTTCATAGCAAAAGTCTTTCTATTCGAAAGACTTTCAGATATCACTTATTTTTTATTTAAATCTTAGATTTAATATATTATATAGTTCTCATGTCGAGAGCTTCTATATCGTTTTATCAAGTTTAAACTTTGATTCTAATCTCTCTGTCTGTGCGGTTGTACTGATAATATCGTACACCAGCCGCATCCAGCATCTTCTTAGAAGCAACTACTGCCGGTGTTTTGGCATATTTGTCGCAGTCATAGATAATCGTTTTGATACCACTTTGTATAATCGCTTTTGCACACTCATTGCATGGGAACAGAGACACATATAATTTAGCACCCTCTAAACTCCCTCCGCGATAATTTAAAATAGCATTTAGTTCACTGTGGGTAGAATAATAGTATTTATTCTCCAGAGGTTCCCCTTCTCTTGCCCAGGGGAATTCATCATCGGAACAGCCCTTCGGGAAACCGTTGTATCCCATAGACAGAATCTTATTGTCTGAACTTACTATACAGGCCCCCACCTGTGTATTGGGATCTTTAGAACGCATACCGGAAAGCATCGCTACTCCCATAAAGTATTCGTCCCAGGTTATATAGTCTTGTCTTTTTCCACTCATATACAGGTTCTCCTATTTTGTACCGAATATACGATCTCCAGCATCACCTAATCCCGGAACAATATATCCATGCTCATTCAAATGATCATCCAGAACACCAATTACAATATCCACATCCGGGTGATCTTTTTCCAGTTTAGCCACACCTTCCGGTGCTGCGATAATACACAGGAAATGAATATGGCGTACGCCCTTTTGCTTCAACAAAGTAATCGCTGCCGATGCAGATCCTCCAGTAGCCAGCATAGGATCTACTACAAATATCTCCCTCTCAGAAGAATCAGACGGAAGTTTTGAATAATATTCCACAGGCTCTAAAGTATCCGGATCTCTGTATAATCCAATATGTCCCACTTTAGCTGCCGGAATCAAAGCCAGCATTCCTTCCACCATGCCAAGACCTGCACGAAGGATCGGTACTACAGCAAGTTTCTTGCCTGCGATCTCTTTTGCAGTAGTATGACAGATTGGTGTCTCAATCTCTACGTCCTGTAATTTTAATTCTCTTGTTGCTTCGTAACACTCAAGCATAGCGATTTCACTGATTAATTCACGGAATTGCTTAGAGCTGGTATCAGTTCTGCGAATAATTCCAATTTTATGCTGAATCAATGGATGATTCATGACAATTTTCTTAGCCATTTTGATTCTCCTTTGTCTGTTATCCATATTTTGTACAATCTATTTTGCCTGTTCCATCTGCTCAATTCTGCGTTTATGTCTTTCTGCATTAGAAAATGGTGTATTAAGAAATGTATCTACGATTTTAATGGCAAGCCCTGCACCAACTACTCGTCCACCTAATGCCAGGATATTAGCATCATTATGCTGTCTGGTTGCTTCTGCGCTAAAACAGTCTGAACACAAAGCAGCACGAATGCCAGGATATTTGTTGGCCGTAATAGAAATTCCTATTCCGGTTCCACAGATTAGAATCCCCTTCTCACAAGTTCCATCCAATATAGATTCTGCAACTTTTTTTGCATATACCGGATAATCCACCGCTTCTGTGGAAAAACACCCGTAATCCTGATATTCAAGTCCTTTGATTTCCAGATATCCTTTGATTTCCTGCATTAATTCATATCCACCATGATCACACCCTAAAGCTATCATAATCCCATCGCCTCCTCGTTTAGTTTGATTACTAATTTACATATTAACTGCTCAATAACTTCACAACATATTCCATATTCCTGAAGTGACGCTCCATATAAAGCCGGCACATCACCGTTAATTTTTAGATATTCTGTCAACGTGTACAGATTTCTCACATTATCAAAATTCGACCAGATTTTATCTTTTTCCTGTTCTTCCATAGCCAGTATCAGTACATCATCCCCAAAATCTTCCTGTACCAGCTGCTGGGATTTGTGTTCATTGGACTTGTAGCCGTTACTGATTAAAACTGCTTCAGCCTTTTGATTAATGGGTTCAGAAAATAAAACCACCAAACCTCTGGAATCGATTTCCAAAGGATTTAGCAGATGCTTTTCCCGCATAATATTCTTCGCCATGGGCCCACGACAAGTATCATCGCTGTCTACAAAAATCAATCTGTTATATCGTTTCATCCCATTTACTCCTCGTCAAAATGCTAAAAATCTCATAAATTCCATCTTATTATAGCATTACTTCCAAAGATTGTGAATTAGTTTTTATTTTTTATCTAAGATATTCCATCACACCGGCACAGATAGCGGCTGCAACCTGCTGCTGATAGTTTTCTTCTGTCAATAATCCGGCCTCTTTTGCATTAGAAAGGAACCCACATTCCACGATTACAGTAACGCCCTCACTTCGCTTTAACAGATAATAAGAAGAATTTCCCTTCTCCACACGTGGTTTTTCAATTTTCAACTGAGTATTCAGTGTCTTTTGCAGAATTGCAGCCAGTGTCTTTCCCTCAGGCGAATCTGTGTAATAAAAGACCTGGGGTCCATACACAGATGCATCTGGATAACTGTTCTGATGAATACTGATAGTACAGTCCGGCTTATGCTCAGCTATAACTTTACAGCGATTCTGCATATCCTGCACCTTATGATTTCTTTCGTTCTCCTGATATAAGCCTATATCTTTCTCTCTGGTCATGACAACTCCCAGACCATTTCCTAATAACCGCTCTTTCAACAGACATGCGATTTTTAAGTTTATGTCCTTCTCCGCTATGTTGTCAATTCCAATTACGCCCGGATCTTCCCCACCGTGTCCGGGATCTATTAGAACAACAGGTGTATTCTGATTTTTCAAATTGCTTACCAGCTTTGCTCCCTGAACCGATGCAAACCATGCACCCAGAAGAAGGAGAACACCCATTGCGATTTCTATCTTTCTCTGTCTCATAGATAAATCCTGTTTTTTTGTTCTGTCTAGTATATGCATATTGGCAGGACTCTCATGCAAAAAACAAGAGGCAAAATCAATGAACTCTCCGCCCCTTGTTTTGCCTCTTCTCATTTTTATTCTAGCCTTTGTCTTTTTTATTCACTGAATAAATTTTTAAACTGTTTCTCCAGTTTTTCTTCCTGTTCCTTCTCCTGCTCATTCTCTTCTGAATCACGATCCTGATGAAGTGCCTTGCTTATCTGTTCTTCAGTAAATTCTTTCGTATCCTGAAGTCTGGATTTATAAGCCCCTTCATTTTCTTCCTCAATCTCGTCATCTTCCTCATCAAAAGCATCTTCTGAAGTACTGGTTTCTGTCGATGTCTCTGTCTGAGCTTCTTTGCTGCGTTTTTCTTTTTCCATCTCTACCAGTTCACGCAGGAAATCTTCTCCCAAACTGTCGAGTCCTACTTCTTTCTCTTCTCCGGAATCTGCAAAGATATCATCTTCTTCTATATCCTCTGCTTCTTCTGCGAAAGTATTTGGCATATCATTCATAATGTTATGGATTTCCTTGTATGAAGACATGAACTTATTTTGTGCCAGATTAATCATCCTGGTAATTTCATTCAATTCCTCCTGGATCGCATGATATTTTCTCTTACCATCTTCCAGTTTATTATCCACTTCCCGTTCTACTTCAATCAGCAGTTTATTGGATTCTTCCTTAGTTTTTTTCTCGATTTCCTTGCTCTGTTCTTTACTTCTGGCAATCATGGCATCACAACGTTCCTGTGCTTCAGCTACCATACGGTCTGATTTTACCTGTGCATCAAATACCAGTTTTCCGATATTATTATAATTCTCTACATATTTTTTATATTTTTCATCGATTTCACGTTCCAGTTTTGTAATAGTGTCATCTTTTTCGGCCAGCTGTTTCTTTAAATCATCAATTCTGGCATCTTTTTCCTTTATTTCTTTGGTAAGTTTCTTCTGTTCAGAGTATGCCTCATCCTTTAAGTTCTGTACCTGAATCATGACGTCTTCCTTGTCGAAACCGCCCATTAACGTTGTTTTAAAAGTATCATAATCGCCCATTGTTTATACCCCTTTTCTTAATCATTAGTTCACATATTGTGATATTACACTCCAGATACTGTCTCTTTGGAAACCTAATTTCCAGGCAGACACGCCTGCCAAATCATAACTTTCTACTAATTTTAACTTTTCTGTAATAGAGTCTTCGTTCTCCATCCACATCTGATACAGACCTGTATCATCTTCTTTCTCTGCGTAATTTTGTCCTGTTTCAGCATCCCAGGATACATCCAGACCATTCTCACTTACATATTTATCTGCCCCATCCATGCCATAGACTTCGCTGCTTAAATTGCCGCTGCCGTCTGTAATCCACAATCTGGTATAGAATGGAATTCCATTAATTACCTTTTCGGCTGGAACTACTGCAACCGTGTTTTCAATACCCGCCTCTACAAATCCAAGAGATGCGACCGATCCTGCTTCTTCTGAACCTGATGTATGTTCATCATAACCCATAATAATCACATAATCAGCTACAATTCCCTGCTCTTTCCTATTATAGTGCTCTGTATATGGCTGCGGAACCGGATCATCAATAGACAACACCAACCCTGCCTTTCTGCAGGCAATTCCCATCTCACGTATGAACTGTACGTAATGGGGTCCTGTCTCTTCACTGATTAACTCCAAATCCAGATTAATCCCATCCAAATCTACAGCCTGCGCCGCCTGAATCAGGTTGTTTATCAGATTCGTCCGACTGGTGGTATGGGATAAGATTTCAAGACTGCTGATTTCTGTAGAGAAATTATCAACCAGCCCCCATACTTCCATACCTGCTGCATGTGCTGTCTGTACATATCCTGCATCTGCAAAAGATGAAATATTTCCATTATTATCGGTAATACTAAACCAGGTTGGTGAAATAGTATTTACTCCCGGCATACTATTTACAATATTTGCAATATCCGCATTAGCTGCCAAAGCAGTAACCTGATGCCATACCATATTAATCTTGTGATCTCTGGTCAGGCTGGTATATGCCGCCCGATCATCTTCCGGCACAGTCAATTCATAGATCTCTGACAACTTATCATTCTGTATATAACCTGTATATCCATCTTCTGTAGCCACCTGACTCCAGTTATCCATCGTCTCTAAAACTGTAACGGTATCGCCCTTTGTCATCTCAGACAGAATAGGGCTCTTAATTCCACCCTTCTCACGAACCTGTGTATCTTCCGTGACATCGGCTCCAGTTATCTGCGTCTCATCAGAATTCTCAATTACAATACGATTAGGGCTTTCCAGTACCTGACACTCCATCGTGGTATACTGTTCAATCAGATTCATAGACACATATCCTGTGTCTCCATCCACATAGAAATCCGGTGTTGTGCCACTGCTCACATCGGTTATCACACTTTCTGAAGGAGTAGTGATAATCAACTTACTCTCATTCTTATCCCAATAGATACGTCCGTTGATATATCCACTCACTGTATCATAATCTATAAAATATGTACCATCCTTTGACAGTGCTTTCGCATCTATCACCTGATGATTCACCACAACAGCTGCTTCCTCTTCTGAAGAAAGTCCGAAGTAACTCTCCACGTCCGCCTTCTTAGTTCCAGGTGTTCTCCGGTTAATGATAAAGGAAATTCCCCCGGCGATTAAAACAAGAATAATCAGGGCAATAACCACCAATACCGGTGTGTTTTTTTTATTCATTTTGTATCCTCCTGTCGAACTTTATTATACCAACATATTTCCCATTCGTCATTACCCAATTTGACAATTTACAATATTTTCATACTTATTTCGACATATTATGGTCATGAGATCTAAATTCCCTGGCAACTTCATCTGCTTACAGGACAAAAGGTAATCCCGGTCAATTTGTGCATGAGGGACTTCACAATAAATGCCGGGATTACCTTTTAATTTACTATTTCAAATCATTATTCACTTTTAGATTCTGTTTTGCACAAAATCAAACTCTACTCCTGTCACCACTCCCTTCTTATCCTGAATATAGTCGCGCATGTAGGATCCCTCTTCGGCGACTTGGTGCGCCTGAACAATCCTTGCGGGCGTACTGTACTCGCCCTGCAAAAGCAGATCAATACCCTGCTCATGATATCTTTTCAGTTCTTTTTTCAAATCCTGCTGTTCTTTTGTTTTCTTTTTACCCATAGATTTTACCAGAAACACAACATGGCCAAACTTGTCTGTGATAACATAATTCCCTTTTGACCTGTGATCCGTCTCCCTTCTGAACGAAAAGCCGTGAATAGTTTCATGAAGAACGATAAGCCTGGAAACATTTTACAATTTCTGACATACTAATTTTCTGACATATTTAATTGCTTAACCCTTTTTGATAAATGAATTCTTATAATGGAAAATATTGGCGAACGCCAAAGATATAAATAACTCAAACTTCGCACTTGAATAAGTGCCTATGCACCTTGAAAATTCAATAATAACTGGCATAAAAATAGCATGAAACTATCTGATTTGGTATAATTGAGTTGACTAGAAACAATTAAAATCGG
>JAQVHQ010000060.1 GCA_028696165.1 Lachnospiraceae bacterium
ACTGTTATACATAGAGAACACCTTTCTTTGTCACCGTATTGGTTTAGTCGCTTAATACTTTATCACAAAGTTGGTGTTCTCTTTTTATTTATTTTCCATTATCCGAATAAAATTTTACGCTAGCACACATATGTACAATTTACGATTTTTTATTTTATGAGTTGCCTTAACATAGGACCAATCCTGTTGTTTTGAACTATTCTAAATTTATCGGTCTTCCAATAGACAGACTGTAGTTATTGTAATCCCTGCAATCGCTGCCAATGCAGCAAGTACCACCGTCATTCGTTTCATTATGTCTTCCTCCTTTCATCCTTTATCAATAAAGACTGCTTTCAACATTTCACCAATACCATACAAGACAAGCAAACTCCCCATTGTAATCATTTTTCCCCAAAATGATGAGGAAGGGGTTGCCAATGCTGAAATACCAATCATAAAAGATAGTCCGCTTATTATAAGCTTTCCTACCCTTATCGCCATTTTTTTATTTCTATCTGCTGCTTCACGAACTTTTTTTATTGAGAAGTAACATAATAAGCATCCAATGACAATGTTTCCATATACTAAAATCAGTCGGTAATGTGAGACCGCAAGGACAGATAGACACATTAAAAACATATACAATAGAATTCTGCGTCTTTTTTGCTCTATCTTTTTCTCTTCTCTTAATGCTACATCTAATAGTCTTTTCCCGCTCCACCCCCATGTAGCAAGCAATAAAAAGATACCTACACCCTGAATGGCGTGTTCTCGAAAAAAGATAAAAATCATTCCTAAAAGTATGCATATGACTGCTCTTACCCCTGCCTGAGTCCGGATGTAGTCCCTGCTATCGAATGTCTTCATTTGAGATATACAGGATTTTAAAAACTTTCCAATCACAACCTTGGTACGGCTCTCTGATTCTACAATAGAAAGAAGGATGGTTCCATATCCGTCCACTCCACTTTCCGCTACCTCTTCAAAGGTTTTCCTCCCATTTTCAGCAAGTGCATCAAAGAAATCCTTCGTAAAAGTTTTTCGTTGTTCCATGTCTGCAGATTCGATCCATTCATCGAAAATTTTATTATATGTCTTACAATTATCAGGTGACTCTTTCACATACCGGAAATGATCACCTTCTACCTGCCACGTCATTCCATCGTGCTGAAGGATTCCAGTTGCACTGCTTCCAACCATAACTTCCCTTACCGTAAGTTCAAATAATCTGCCTATTATACAAAATTCCGGGACATATTTAATGATTTTTGACTGAATCTGCTTAAACTTTTTTCGATTCATCATTTCTTCACAGATTCCCGGTCCATCGTTGCAAAATATTTTCCGAATTCGATTTTGCTTTTCTTCTGTACAGCACATAGATGCAAATATAGCAAGATTACCACCTTTGGAGTGTCCTCCGATATAATAGTTGTCTTCCAGGTTAATGACTTTTTCCAGATAATTCACCGCCTCTTTTTGTGCCTGGACCACCTGATAGCTGATACTGAAATCTTCCCTCCATCCAATAATCGAATCATCTGTTCCTCGAAATGAAATATACTTTTCTCCAGAATCCAATGTAATACATAAAGCACCGAATTGAGTCTGTGTCTCTTCATCAAATATTTCACTGTAATCAGATAAACGCGCATCCTCATATCGCTTTGACTGTGCCATGTACTTTAGGACGCTCTCTCTTGATTTTTCGCTACATTTATCGAATGCCTCACGTACAGAAATACTTTCCTTACTTTCCGGTCCGGCTACTATTCCATTCAGATTTTCATAAGAAAGCATTGCCAGTGCCAGATTATCTACTTCGCAAAAACTTCTTTCTTTAAAATTCAAATCTCCACGCCATTTCAGATATGAAATAACATTTCCCATATTAACACCTCTATTATTTTGCTTTCTTGTAAAAACTTAGCTTTATAATATAATTGTATTGTTGTAGAAATGTTCATGTATTGTTTCTGAATTGTTAATTCACGGCAAAAAAAGAGGAAAGCTAAAAATCCGCTTTCCTCTTTTCCTACATCTTGCAGATAATATTCTTATCTGCTCTTATCATAAGTAATATAGCTGCTGCAACAGCCACCATTTCCGCTATTGGAAATGCAAACCAGATAAAAAATGCTGCACGGCTCATCTGTGCAAATACCCATGCCAACGGCAGTACTACAATCAGCAATCTAAGTATGGAAATCACAAGAGAACCGATTCCGCACCCCAACGCCTGAAGAACCCCTTGAAGTGCTATATTTCCACCTGCAAATACAAATCCTGCTGTAATAATCCGAATAGCTAAGATACATAAATCCGCTGTTTCATCAGACAAACCAAACACTGCAACTAACGGTTCTGCAAAGACCTGTAATACAACAATTCCCACAATCATAATGAGTAAAGTATAAATAAGACCGTATCGAATTCCACTTTTTACCCGTTTCTTACTTCCCATTCCGTAATTAAATGATACTATCGGAGTAATCGCATCTCGCAGTCCGAAAGCTGCAAAAAACAAAAACTGTTGAATCTTATAAAAGATTCCGTAGGCCGTCACACATGCCATGGAAACTCCGCCAAATATAATGTTGATTCCATACGTCATGACAGACATCAGCGCCTGCATAATGATAGCCGGGAGTCCTATCTTATATATTGCTCCTACAGTCATCGAATCTAACTTCATATAGACCAATCCGCTTTTTACTTCTTTGTTCTTTTTCATATGAAGAAACAAAGCAATTAGAAAAGACGTCACCTGACCGATAACCGTTGCATAGGCCGCTCCCGCTACACCCAAACTCGGCAATCCAAGTAATCCATATATGAGAATAGGATCAAGCACGATATTTACCACTGCCCCGGCTACCTGCGCTATGGTAGAATATAAAGTTTTCCCGGTTGCCTGCAGCAGTTTTTCATAAATGGAAAACATGACCATACCAAAACATAATAATGTGCAGATAGTGAGATATGACTTTCCCATAGACAACACAATCGGGTCCGTGCTCTGGCTCTTTAAATACACATCAATTCCTACCAGGCCAAATATAAAGAACACTGCATACATAATCATTCCCAACACAATACCATTTCCGGCAACTTTTGCCACCTTCTCATGATTTCCCTGCCCCAGGTGCATGGATAGTAAGACATTCACACCCACCCCTGTACCAATTCCAAAAGCCACAATCAGCATCTGCACCGGAAATGCCAATGTCAGTGCATTCACTGCGTACTCTCCTGCATGTACGATTCCATCTGTATCAGGCATCCGGGCCACAAACATACTATCCACAATATTATAACAGGCCTGTAATACCATAGACAGAATCATGGGGATTCCCATGGACAACATTACTTTGGGAATTGGTTCTGTTCCCATCTTATTCATTGTTACTTCTTTATTCATATTTCCTCCTGTTGTATTGAACCTGCTTTATGCGTATCTGGTAAATACGAACACATCTTTACAGTTCAGGAGACTTTTCATCGGAAAGCTGCCACAACCTTTTCTTATAAGCGCAAAAAAAAGCGCAAACCCATATATCTGGATTTACGCTTTTTGCTACTCGATGTTTAATATTTTACATGATTTATTTTCTCTTGTCAAAGCAAAATTTTATCTTACCGCATTAACCTGCTGCCTGGCCACCAGTTCTGCAAAGCATCCGTTCTTTTCCATTAACTCATCATAAGTTCCGTCTTCCAGAATCTTCGGCTTGATGGCAATAGCACGGGTATTCATCAGTCTTTGGCGCTGCCATATCAGCAGCCTCCCAAGCTTCATTGCTATCACACTCAGGCCTTCAAGTCCTCGCGGGGCATATTTAAATGGATAAACAGTTTCTGCCTCACTGTCCTAGATTATTTTAGAAGTTATAGTGCTGTCGCGGCATATACAGGTCGTATTTTGTACCTCTGCCCCGTTACACTCTCGCCTACGGGGCAGAGATGATAATCCGGCTTGTATACGCCCCAACAAACTGTATTTTGCTTGCTTTTCTTAGCTAAACGAGGCAAGAATTTAATATGATTAACTATGGTGCCCCGACAACTTTTATTTCGATTCACACATGTTTAAGTTTCGGACTCAACAGGCTAAAGCTCATATTTAAGAGATATCCACCAATCCTGCTTTTAACATAGATTCTGAAAATTCATACACTGCTCCATCGCCACTAAGATTAAGATACATATTATCCAAATCCTGCTCATTTACAATCCATGCCATATTCACCTGTATACTCTCACCCGCCTTTAAGGACGAAATGTAATTTTCTCCATTTCCATAATCCTCAGATACACTATAATACGTCATTTCTCCTGTATGTGCAGCACCATCCCCGGTGACAAAGTCGTAGTCGGTTCCAGACTGTTCTGTCTGATCATAAATCTGATATCTTCCATCTTCATGACTCAGCTGCATCAATGCACCAAGATAAAGCATATGATTGATTTCTTTCTCTGAATTATTCGTGTAAGTGACTGTCGCATAGACAAGCTTTTGTTTTATGCTTTCTGTTTTTACAATCACATCTACTGACTCAATGCCATCACCAGACTTAATGTAAGACAGTGTATTATCTACCAATTTTCCATCCGCTCCAACTGCATTCTTCCATTCTTCCGGCACATGGTTCTGATCAAGCAGCTGCAAATCATCCGCTATTTGAACAGTATTCAAACAAACTGAAATCTTATTATCTTCCATATAGCGGCCTTCGCTGTCCTCACCAAATGCTAATATGTCAATCGATTCTCCAAGCTGATGTATTGGCAATTTATCATCTGCAATAGAAGCGGGCACTTCTTCTCCCGATACTTCTCCCTGAGAAACTATTTCGCTCCACGTATGCAACCCTGCTGTTTCAAGCATTGTATCATTTTCGGTAATTGCAAGACTTTCAACCACTTTAAAAGCATCCTCTTTTGAAATATCTTCACCAATATAAACAGTAATTACCCGATACACATCTGGACAAAGAAGATAAATTCTCTGATTAAAGAAACCTTCCGCTGCAAGGTCGTGATATTTAAGGTATACACCTTCATACTTACCAAAAGTTCTTTCCTCACTTTCGACAACACTTTTATCTTGTATTACTTTATCCAGGTTGTCATTATCTAGAAGCGAAGATACAAAACTAAAGCCTCCCATTCGATTATGCTCAGGATATTCCAGATGTGTTTCGTCAATCCACTTCATACCTTCCGGAATATATCCTGCTGTGATATCTATATCATGGATTTTTTCAGGAAGATTTATTTCCACAGCGTTGTCATCTGTCTTAATTCCGGTCACAATACTGTAGGTTCCCTGTTTTTCTGAAAACATATGATATAATTTAGTACCCGCAAAGGTTATGGTGGCTGTAGCCAGTGTGCAGAAGACAACTGCTGCGGCCACTCTGCCCCCTGTCCATTTTTTTATTCTTCTTGCAGGAATTTCAACTGCATTCGTATCTTGAAGCTGTTTTTTTACTTCGTTTTGTAGCATCCTATGAATGAACTCAGGCGTTTCAGGAATATCTTTTTTCATATCTTCTAATCTCAATCTATCAACACCTCACTTTTCTGTAAATCGCACCTAAGTTTTCCCCTTGCCCTGGCAAGCCTTTTTTGAACTGCTCCCTCGGTTATCTCAAGAATTTGCGCAATCTCTTTTATTTTGAAATCCTCGATATAGTACAGAATAACTGGCAATCGCAAATCTTCTTTTAATGAATTTATAGCCCTGTACAAATCGCTATAGTCATTTTTCTTATCTGCTCGAATTTCTGTCACTTCACCCATCTCTTCCAAAGGAACAAGTTTACTCGACTTTCTCAAAAGGATATAACACTCATTGATCAATATGCGAATCAACCAGGTCTTGGCATATTTGTCATTTTTCAAAGTATTAATTTTTGAAAATGCCTTGACAACCGTTTCCTGGATAGCATCCGCACAATCTTGGTCGTTATATAGAATTGTTTTGGCAGTAGAATACAATTGTCTCTCTGAATCAAGAATCATGGTTCCTAATTGCTCTTTGGTCACTTTAACACCACCTTCTTCAGCCGGCCGGCATTTTTTATTTACATAGATTAGACGTATGGATTTTCAAAATATCCCAAAATAAAATGTTTTTTTATTTTTCTGCTGAGTTCCTCCTTATACCCATTTAGATTCACCGAATCTCTTTACGCATGCATGACAGCTTAAAGCCGCCCCATCATGGGACGGCTCCATACATTTACTATTTTTCAACCTATATTATTATCGTTTTTCCTTATTTCATCTTTGTACGCATGGTATGTTTCAATTAGCTGTCGAACACATATCCAGTTTTCCTCCGTCACTCCTGGTTGCACTGCGCTTCATCAATAATACTTATAGCAATCAGAACACTTATTCGCAAACAATACCTTTATTCCGATTTTTCTTCCACACTTTTACATGACCAGATATCTGCAGTCAACATATTTATAATTACAGACAGAAAACAGTATAATCCTAACCCCACATCTAATCTACAAATGATAAGATATCTGCCACGGTTTTATGCTTTGGCTCTCTCGGTTCTTCTGCCGGATAACCCAGAGCAATAAGTGCAGAAACAGACTCTCCTTCCGGTATCTGAAGTATCTCTGACACTTTATCTTCCTCATATATCCCCATTATAACTGTTCCAAACCCCAGGCTATGTGCTGCAAGGCAGAAAGTCTGTGCCGCTATTCCTGCGTCAAATGACTGCCAGTGAGTTCCCTTGGATGTAGAAAAGGATCCATCTCTTTCATAACCGGATCTTCCGTCCACAGTTGTCAATGCTACCAGCGCCGGCGCATTGTGAATGTTTCTATTATTACCCGGGAAATTCTCAATGCATTCGTCTGCAATCCTGTTTTTTGTAGCTTCATCTAATACAGCAACATAACGGTTTGCCTGCACATTTTTCCATGTAGGCGCGTAGATCGCAAGGTTTACTATTGTCTCCACATCTTCCTGCGTCACTTTTTGGTCAGTATATTTCCGAATACTTCGTCTCGTCATGATACATTCTTTTGCTTCCATTTACTTTTTTCTCCCCTTTCCACTTAACTCATCTATCTCAAATTTTAATACGTAAATTTTATCTATGGCCTTGTCTATATATTTCATTCCAGATTCCAAAAAGTCAGAAGAATACTTATGCAAGATAGCCTCCATCCCTCTGCGCATCTCTACCTCATTCTCCACAATACTTACATTTCCAAAAGCAATGGCTGACATATATTTGGTGGCAAATGATTGTGGCAATACTTCTGTATGATCCACTACTGTAAAGGATGCTCTCGCACAATCCTTTATATTAACGATTTTATGCCCCTCTGCCCTGGCTCCATGCATATAGATCACGCCATCTTTGTAAGCAAAACTTATAGGCAGTCCATATGGCGTACCATCTTCACTCATGGTAGAAAGCACCCCGTACTCACACTCTTTTAATAACTGTACTGTTTCTTCTTCACTTAGTTTTCTGTCTTTTCTTCTCATTTCCATGATTTTTTTCCTAATTCTCCCAAAGTTTATAATAGAGTTCTTTTATTTCGTCTTTTCCCGTTTCACGTCTTGTATTAGATGGGCTTCCACTGGCTACTGCATCTCCTGCCATTTTATCTGCTTGTTCTAAGAACGCATTCTTATCTATGCCATATTCTGCTAAGGTGGGCACATGGCAGGTTATACACAGATTTTTCAGGCTTTTCAAGAATTTATTTGCAGCTTCCCAATCATTGTCCGTATCTTCTGCTTCTCCTATTACCCTGGCAAGATTGCCAAATAACTCCGACGCTCCCTGTGCTGCGAAGCTCAAGCACACGTCCAGTAACATAGCATTTGATATACCGTGTGGCACATGAAACAATGCTCCTATGGGACGGCTCATGCCATGTACCAGCGTCACTGAGGAATTACTGAAGCTTACTCCCGCTTCATAAGCTGCTGTGGACATTTCTTCTCGATACACTATATTTGATGGTTCTTGCAATACCAACGGTAAATACTTGAAAATACGTTTGACCGCAGATAATGCATAGCGATCTGACTGATCATATGCTTTCTTCGAAGTATATGCTTCCACCGCATGGGTCAGCGCATCCAGTCCCGCTGCCACTGTGACAGACTCCGTAGCCTGTAGAGTGAACACCGGATCCACAACTGCAACCGCAGGTATCAGGGAATTTCCCTTCAAAAGCATTTTCACATCTGTCGCTGTATCTGTAATAATAGTAAACTGCGTAACTTCCGATCCAGTCCCCGCCGTAGTGGGAATCGCTACTACTGGTGGTAATGCAGTGGTGATTTCCTTCCCCATATAATCAGATATTTTACCGCCACAGACTGCCAAAACACCAATGGCTTTTGCCGAATCCAATGGACTTCCACCACCAAATCCAATGATAAAATCACACTTGTTTTCCATATAAACAGCAGCACCTTTCTCGATCATCTGATCCGTCGGTTCCCCTGATATATCAGAATAGATAACCCAGGCCAGTCTATTCTGATCCAGCATATCTGTAAGCATTTTCATATATCCCTGACGAATCATAGACTGTCCTGATACAATCAATGCTTTGCCTCCCAGACTACAAATATCCATCTGTGCACTCTGTAGCGCATCCTGTCCTAGCCATACTGTTTTTGGTACTAGAAATTTTCTTGCCATATATACACCTCTTTTTACATGCTATCACGCATGACTCACATTTCTTAATTTTATTTTCTAATATTATTTTACACTATTCCACATTTGTGGTAAACTATATTTCATATATGTCGCAATCTAATTTTTATATATCATTAAGGAGAATCTTATGGAATTACAAGCACTCAAATATTTTTGCACAGTTGCCTCCGAGGGAAGTCTATCCAAAGCTGCCGGGAAATTGCACTACGCCCAGTCCAACCTTTCTACTAAGATCATGCAGTTAGAGCAGGAGATCGGAACCCCGTTATTTTACCGAAATAATCACGGTGTCACGCTGACGCCCAAGGGAGATATGTTGCTCAAATACGCTACTAATCTGCTGAATCTGGCAGAAGAGACTATGGTAGCTATGAAAGATGATGGAGAAGCAGAAGGTATTTTAAAAATCGGCTCCATGGAGTCAACGGTAGTTTCTTATTTATCTGGATTTTTAGCGGATTTTCATAAGAAGAATCCCCTGGTTTCTATTCAGGTAGAAACGGGAACTACAGATATGGTGCTGCAGAAGGTGTTAGATCACTCTCTAAATGGAGGATTTGTAGCCGGTCCGGTAAAGCACCCGGAACTTTTCACTAAACAGATTCGTACGGAACAGCTGTGTTTGTTGGCCTCGAGTACTCTTGCTTCCAACAGCAATCTGCAGGACATGCTCGCACTGCCTCTGCTTGTGTTTCCCACAGGCTGTTCCTATCGCAAAAAACTGGAGAATTTACTGAATGACAGTGGCCTCACCGCCAACAAAGTCTATGAATTCAACACCTTAAATGCAATCTTCGCCAGCGTCGCCGCCGGCCTGGGCGTCGCACTATTTCCAGAGTCCTGTGTAAAACAATATTGGCAGCGTGACGATCTGACGATCCTAGATGTTCCAGACAAATATGCGTTGAGTTCCACTGTGTTTGTTTACCGAAAAGACAGTTATCTTTCTAGTGCTATGTGCGGATTTATAAATCAGTTGGGGTAAAGCAAAAAGCAGAGGTGCAATCTTCATCTGAATATTTTTCAAAAAAAGATGATGAAACACCAATTCCACCATCTGTATCTGTAAATCGTATCAGAAATAACCTTCAATTATACCCACCACCTAAGAGGAAGGGGAATTCTTGCCAAAATGTTGTTAAATTCTTCTGACATATTCAGAGTCAAAAATTCATCTACAAGAAGCATATGCCCTGTACTGCTGATAGGCAGCCATTCCGTGATACCTTCCACTACACCAAGAAAAACTGTTTTTAATATTTCAATAAAGTTGAGGATCATTATTTCAAATCCTCCTTTTCAAAATGATAAAATGTTAATAAAAAACCTGCTGCCGAAACAATCCCTATCATAAAGACTACAAGGAAAACCGGATATCCTGTACTTTGCACTTTCCCTACTGCTAAGAAATACGTTGCGGTCCAAGGATAGATTGCACCAATATTTTGATTACATAAGGCGGCACTTCCCATTACAATCACAGCAGAAGCGATCACCGGAGCCACAAATCCTTTGGTCTTGATAGAAATATATGCAAATGGTGACAATGTAAAAAAAATGAGAACGCTTCCTAACAGATATTTTACCAGCCATACAGCTCCAAACGATGCTGTATAGCCCTCTAATCCAAACATCATATGATAGATTCCTGAAAGTGCCATGATTCCTGCCCATGTTAAAAATGTAAGGATAGCTGTCCAAAGAAACAATATGAAAAACTTACTCATTAATAGTTTGTTTCTTGAAATCGGTATTGGCAAGATTGTCTTCAATGTGTTTTCCGTATATTCACGACTAAAAAGGTGTGCCGTGATTACAATATATATCATCATGTTCGTAAGAAGCATCATATATAATAAGCCATTCTCATAAACGCCTGCCAATGTTAAGACACGTTCTGAGTATTCAAAATGTGTCTGCAAACATACGATAAACATCATGCCCGGTGTAGACATGATACCCCAAATACTGATCAAAGCTATTTTTGAACGCTTTAATTTCATTAGTTCACATACCATAAGACTAAGCAATTGAACCACCTCCAATCAATGAAGAAAAATACTCTTCCAGATTTTCTTCACACTCATTGATTCTTGAAACTATCACGCCATTTTCTACCAGCACCTTATTAATATTTCCTGCATTATGGGAAAAATCGTAGATTTTAACCCTATTATTTTCTACTGTAAATTCTGTAATTTGAAATTCCTTTTCCAATAATTTTGCAACCCGTTTTATGTCCGAAACTTCATACTCCAAATATTTTCTATTTCGCTTATGAAACTCTGCCATATTGGCCTCCTCAATCAATCGTCCTTTTTGCATCACCCCAATGATGTCTGCAGTCTGTTCGATTTCATTCAATACATGGCTTGAGATAAGAATCGTTGTGCCTTTCTCATGGCTAAGCTCCAGCAAAAAGGAGCGGATCTCGGAAATGCCGATAGGATCAAGACCATTGATAGGTTCATCCAGAATCAACAAATCCGGCTGGTGCATGATAGCAGCTGCTATGCCAAGCCGCTGTTTCATCCCTAATGAGTAATCGGAAAATATTTTCCTTGTTTCTTTTTCTAACCCGACAACACGTAATGCCTCCTGTATGTTTTTTTCTGATCCCCCTCGTAGCATGGAAATTATTTTCAAATTTTCATAGCCCGTCAGATTGCTGTAAAATCCTGGTGTCTCGATTATGGAACCAATTTTTTCATATGGTGCTTTCGATTCATCCCGATAGTCATGCCCAAGCAGACGAACGGTTCCCTCTGTTGGATGTACAAGCTGAAGCATCATTTTCATGGTAGTCGTTTTCCCTGCACCATTTCTGCCTAGCAAACCATATATTTTCCCTTTTGGCACATGCATGTTAATATGGTCCACAACAATCACAGTTCCATATCGCTTTGTTAAGTTTTGTGTTTCAATCATATGTTCCATCTGCAACTCTCCTTTTCTTCATCACACTATTATTTGCTTTTGCCCGCACACTCAGTATGGTGCAGAGTCAGGTAAACCTCAAGAAACTTACCGTAACGACAGCAAAAAAGCCCTGATACGAATCGTATCAGAGCCAATATTATAGGTTTTTAGGCACATTTATTTAATTTTTGCTTTCTTTAACAACAATACAACTTTTATGACAAGAAAGAGAAATATCAATGTGGTCGCATAAGGTTCTCTGGCTGCTATCAAAAAAATCATGGAAACTATACTCAGTCCAACTGAAATTTTAGTGATTCGATCTCCTCTTCTCTGTCGAAGTTTTTCTTTATTATAACAAAAAAAGCTGAGATTTTCTTCTCAACTTTTTTCTTTGCATTACAAAGACTCTACAAGCCTTTGAATCTGCTTACGGTCTGAATGATCAAAATTCTGATCCAAATATTTTGCCATGAATTCATCCATCTCTGTTTTGTTCTCTTTCTTCATTACAGATTTCTTTACCATCTTTAGAATTCCTTTCATCGCAAAATTCAATTTGTCAAAGCGTAGTCCACCAGCCAAATAATATACCGGAATCTCTCCCGTCTTATTTGCAGTTTTCACATCCTCGACATGAACTGCCTCCTGCGGTGCTGCACCCACTGCAAATACGACAAGCTGTTTTGGATTATATTGTCTCACTTTGTCCAGGCCACTTACCATTCCGCCCATAACCCAGCCGCCGTATATAACCTGGTCATAGTTCTTAACTGCATCTTGTTTTATTTCTTTGATGCTAACTGCCTTACACCCTAAATCTTCTGCAATCCATTCTGCATATTGTTTTGTGAATCCTGTAGAACTCTGATAAATTACGATTCGATTCATTCTGTTCCCCTCCTAAATTTCTTTTACCGCTTCGTCTAACTGTGTCAGTACTTTGATTGTTGTTTCAATGTCCTTTTGTTTAATACCTGCAAAGATTTTCTCCATAATTTCGTCACTTGGCTTCGAATATTTTTCTTCAAACGCCTTTGCTTTCTCTGTCATGGCGATTCTCTGTTTTCTTCTATCCACCTCATCCTTACTAATCGAAACGTACCCTGCTTTCTCTAGCTTGGATAAGATCTGTTTCGCATTCTGGTGAGAACATCCAATCAATTCTGCCATCTCTTTGATTGTCGGTGCTTCTTGAAACAGTTTGATACAATTTAGGAAGAATATCTGTTTCCAACTTAGTTCTTCAAAAAAATTATCTGCTGACATCTGAAAACTGTTATTAAAACGACTGATTAGTCCAATTAAGAAGTAGGAATTATCCATCTCAAAAGATTCTGCATTTGGATCTAATGTTTTTATATTCATATCTTGTATATTCCTCCTTATAATTCATGTAATATATTACCTATTTAAAATATACAAGATATTACCCATTTTGTCAACCGTTTCTATTTCCACTGTGGTTCAATTTATTTCCACTATAAACAATCCCTAATACAATCAACGCGGCTCCCGATCCAATCATAATCCACTGCATTGGAATCACATCCGCCATTGGACCAAACACTACCATACCAAGTGGAAGTGCCGCGCTATAGATAGCTCCGAAGAAGCCAAATACACGGCCGGTCATCTCCAGCTTTGATTTTTCCTGTAGAAGTGTTGTCGTTGCAGTCTGAATCATCGTTAGTGCAATTCCATACACAAACATGAACACTAAGTAGACAATAAATATCTTCACTGCTCCCATTCCGATTGCTAACACACCAAAAGCAAATAGTCCAGTCATCAATGTTTTAATCCTACTCTTGAATCCACCCCAGGTTCCCATGAGAAGACCGCCTACCGTCATTCCCGCAAATCCAACTAATTCTACAATAGTAAAATATGTATAACTGTCACCATAGGTTCGACTTACAAATAACGTTGCTAAGAATCCCGCCGGAACACATAAAAAGATAAACACGCCATTTAAGAGCAATAAGTTTCTTAAAAATCTGTCAGAAAATGCGTACTTCACTCCACTTATCAATTCTTTAAATACGGTGGTCTCTTCTACTGCATCCTCTGTGGTACTGTTTCCTATCACACGTTCACCTTGCTTTGGCATTACGATGCAACTTAGGAGTCCTATTCCGACCATCGCAGTTACGATATCAATAAGCAATGTTGTTCTGAGTGTATAAAATGTAAGAATCACTCCCGCAGCTGCCGGTGCTGCAAATTGAACAATCGACTGAATCGTAGAATTAATCCCGTTGACACGCATAAAATATTTCTCGGGCACGAGCTGCGGAATCATAGACGAAACCGCCGGTGTCTGTATACCTGTTCCAACAGAACGAATCGCAGATACAATCAGTAAAAATGATAATAAAACGGTATCTTTTGAAATATAAGGAATCGCTAACGCTAAAGCCAATGTTGTAATTGCGATTGAGGCGTCTGCTATAATAATCAACCATTTCTTCGAATGTCTGTCTGCCCATACTCCTGCGAAAAATGAAATCAAAAATTGAGGCAAATACGCACAGACTGTCAGCATAGATACCCAGAAACCCGAGGATGTCTTCAGTGTTACATACCACACCATCGCAAACTGTACAAGAGATGAGCCAAACAGTGAAACTGCCTGGCTCGCAAGGAATAGGGGTGTTTTTTGTTTCCAATTACTTTTCATAATTCTAATCCCTTCCTATTCATGTATCTCTTTTACAGGAAGAAGTTCAATATATCCTCTTTCTCCCCTTGGTTCTAACTGTATTCTCGGATTCTCCATATCCCACAAAAATCCAATCAATGACGGATCATATTTCTTTTCTGCTTTCCAAATCTGTTCGATTGCCTCCTCATAATCTTCCTCTGCAAATGGTTCTCCCTGAAACATCAAATATTTGCATGCTGGAAGTTGAATCACGTCGAACCCTTCCGGAACTTCTCCGTCATATTCCGTATCCACTTCTACTCCCTGTACGTATTCGGATGTTCCTGGCTTTACATATTTCTTCGGAAGCCATAAGCACACTGGTTCTCCACTCATAGACTTCATGCTCAGCAGCAATCCCCATACATCACAGCCAACTTCCTCACAGTATTCAAAATAGTGTGTCGCTTTCACGCCTCTTTTGATGATTACTTTTCTGGCAGTTTTTTCGATTACCTGGATAAATATACTCTTTACTTCGCTCATATCTTTTTCCTCTCTTTTCTTCGATGATAAAATACCATAAGGTGTGAAAAGATAAAGAGCTGTCGGTGACTTTGCATATTCCTTTGGATTACATCCAAACTCTCGATGAAATGCTCGTTGATAACCATCTACACTATTGAATCCAACTTCATATGCCACGTCAATAATTTTAATCTGTTCATCACGAAGACGCAGTGCCGACTTTGAAAGTCTGAGCTTTCGGATGTATTCTGCCGGAGTGATATTCAGCCAATGATTGAATAATCGATTGGCATACCATGCTGAATACCCGGATGCATTCGCGAGATCTGCCGCGGTAATGTTCTCGTATAAATGCTGCTCTATAAAATCCTGCATTCGTCTTACTGCTTGAATCTGCTCTTCCATTCTTTCCATCTCCTTCCGTTACAATATCAGTATAGAAAAAAAGAAATCTTTATTCTCGACTTTTTGTGCGATGTTAATTTTCTGAGATAGTATTACTTCTTCCAAGGTCTTACATCCTTTGTCCACCCCTGGCTTACCCACCAGTCACGATCAGTCGGATTCCAACTGGCATCCGGTGCCATCTGCATTTTACGAAAAATATTGAAAAACAACTTCCCACGAAGACTGGCTCTTGGATGGGCTGCTCTATTTTCACATCTACGTATTTCATCTAACCACTCGATTAGCTCTTAATTGGAAGCCAAATCTCAATAATCGAATTTTCTCTGTTCCAATGGAAACGATGATCATATTTCTCAAAGTGCAAAAAATCATCTTGTAAAGGTATGTATCCCGTACTTGGTAACACTTCCTGATATAGTTCGGAATAAGAATTATATATCTCGTTCATAGATCCAACGTACTCTACAACCAGATATTTACAAGCCTTAATTTCCTTCACAGAAAAGCCTTCCGGAGTCACTGCTTTTTTGGGAATTGCACAATAATAAAAAAGCTTACCGTCTGTTTTTTCCATAAAAGCATATTTTGTCCAATTACCACCTTGTGCTAAATACGCCTTTTTCAGATTTTCATTAAATGTCCGCCAGAACCTGGTACTGACTTGAACGTTTTTTCTTTGAAAATTAGTAAGTTCCACTTTTTGTCCTACTACTGAAAATGCTTCTTCTTCACGAATTGTATATCTCACTGCTTCTCCTTGTATGCCTGGAATCGATCTTTTCTATATCCGTCAACACTTGATTTTTAATTCTTATGTATAAATAAACAATACTGTTTGCAATCGTTGCCATTCTTTGCTTACAATAGGAATGGTCGATAAATGAAATAGAATACCGCACTCGTGACAACAATCAGTGTGGCAAAATACACAGCTTTGTTGTTGGCCTTTCTAAATAGCAGAATCCCAAAAATCAGCGCAAAGAGAAAATCGAACAGTGCCTGCCCTAAAAGCATCCGTTGCTTTAAAAGCACAATCAGGCAGCCGATTGCTTCTGCAAGCATACCGCTCGCTGGCAGAGCACAAAGTACGGAGCCGAATAGATTATCTTTATTCCAAAAATAGAGTACGCCACTTCCAATACCACATACAACAGCCATTACCGAATACGCCAGAAACAGCATGGTCGGGAATTCACCGGAAAAGCGTTCCATGAAGAATCCCAGTATGAATTTTAGCCCGTAGAAGCTGATCGTCATGCCAAACATATAAAGGAACGAATTAAGAAATGCCCCTATGTTGGATGAACTGCAATATGTAATTACAGCTATGCTTGCGATCCAAAAGCCAAACATGGTGGCAATGGATGACAAACTCCACAGACTCTCGTATGGGAAGAAATCCGACAGTCTACAGATAATCCCTGCCAAAATGCCTGCCAGAAATAGTACGAAATATGATTTTAAATTTTTCTTTATCATAAATTACCTCTATAATTTTCGATTACATTTTAGTTTCTCTATTCCACGAAAACTTGAATTGTATCATCACAAACGACAAAGCATAATATATTCTTCTTCGTTTTCATCTACAATTTCAAAGCCTGTTTTTTGATACATTCTTACTGCATAGTTTACTTTTTGTACAGCGAGTGATGCTTGCTTATACCCTCTGTCTTTCAGAATACGGAGCATTTTTTTCATCAAACTGGTACCTATTCCAAATCCCCGATAATCTCTATATAAGGAAATGGCAAAAGACGGGGTGTTGTTGTCTATATGTCCATAATCATTCATAATACGTACCCAAACAGCACCGACAATCTTTTTATCAACCTCCGCAACCAAGCCTATATCGTCTTTTTTCTTCCCAAAGTCAGCTATATAGACCTGCAATTCCGGCTGATTGATAATTGATTTAGGCGGTGCAGGCACTCCCTCCGGCACAAAGATCGCTTCGTACAAAAAATCTTTGAGTAAGCCAGCTTCTCCCTCTGATATAATTCTGATTTTATAGTCCATAACTACCTCCTGCAAACTAAAAGCTGTTTACTTCTTCTTTTTTACTTTGGGCACAGGTAATTCATCATACATGGCATCAAATAACCCCGTCAGATATTCTTTATCATCTACCTCATCCACCAGCAGCATTTCCTTTGCGCCCTCATAAGGTACTTCATAAGCTACTTCCGGCATATAGTCAATCGCTGCTTTTACTGGTTTTACAAGTAACCGGTCATCATAGATACCCCCAACAATCTTACCACGATAGTAGATGATATACTCTCCCATCATGGCTCGATATGAAATGTCGTCTAATTCAGATAATTGTCCCATAACAAATTCCAAATATTCCTTACTAGATGCCATCTTCTTTCCTCCACTTTCACGAATTTACTGCAATGCTTTCTCCAAATCGCAAACATATAATGTCTGTTGCTTTTTCAAAAAGGCTTTCACAAAAGGCTTCATAATCAGCTTCTTTGCTGTCACATCTTCTGTAAAATCAATCTCCGTCTGTCCATCTCTTTCTGTGAAAATACCGGTCCAATGTCCTTTCATGTTGTCATTTTCCATATCAAATTCCCAGCGCTTGCGAGGTTCACAAGCAGTAATGGTAAATGTTGTAGGATACCCATCTTTCGTATATTCCACAAACTGATCTTCACTTATGATTTCGATTTTGCTCAAATCACTGCGCCACTGATAATTTTCCAATGAAGTGACAACACTCCACACATCCTCTACCTTCCTTGGAAACGATGCTTTTATATTTGAAACTGCCATTTGTATCCTCCTGTTATCGCTCTGACATATATTTCTGCATTCGTCAGGTACGAATTTCGATTGCACTCACTGTTTTTCCCGTTTCTTCTAATATCAGCACTTGAGGACTTGATTTTATCCTTGCACCATTCGACAACATCATCTGTATCCAAGGATAGATTTCTTTTTATCCGTTCTATGCCCATTTCAGTTGTATGTACCTTATCTAAATTGGTTAATAATTCATTCATTCTATGTCCCCTCTATAAACCCGAAGTTATCTCTTTTTATATGTGATTATAATTCCAACAACAGAACATAAAATAAAAATCGGTGCAAGTCTTACAAAGATAAATTCAAATCCGTGCAAGATTGTTCCAGCAACCGCTAATTCAGGATTATTGTAATCCCAACCTAAATAAGAACCATTTATTGCTGTTAGAGCAATAAAAATCATTACACTAAATGCACAAAAAGAGATGAGTATCCAGCGAACGGTTTTTACTCTTGTCATTCTTTCCCTTGCAAGTTGAAGATTAATCACTTCCAATTTTCCTGAAATTGACTTTATATCATCTGAACCATATTCCTTGACATTTTCACCAAGCAATACACTTACCGAGGTATCCAGCTCCTCTGCCAATGAAATAAGCATACTTGAATCCGGAACCGATAAACCGTTCTCCCACTTTGATACCGTCTGTCTTACAACATTCAGTTTAATTGCAAGTTCTTCCTGAGATATACCTTTTGATTTTCTAAGATTTTTAATGTTTTTGTTCAACATAAACTGCGCCTCCTTGTTTTTGATGACTCAATTCTATAGTCAAAAGGACCGTTGCCACAAGCAACGCATGTTAACATTAGCCAATAAATAGACTTTTATGCTTAATATTGCAACTAAAAATCCCGAATTGCTACTCTATTCAGTTTCCAGTTATATTTGTAATACAGTCACCCAAAAACATATCGCCGAAACCAGTGAAAGTGGTGTCATGATGCACTTTTCTTTTTTACTCTTTGACATAAAATTCATAATGGTATTAAGCGAAAGATACACTGCCATGACAATACAGATTACCTTTGTAACTTTACTCGAAAACCACAGCGGTATAACCCCACCCATTTGTAAGATTATAATCACAAGAAATATTTGTATCATCAGCTGCATCAATAACACAATCCTAAGTTTCTTAGGATATACTTTGTATTTTCCTCCTATTGTCAGCTCACCTAATGGCAACCCACAAATGATAAGAACTGATAGTATAATCACAATTGAGAAAACACCTGCGCCTGTTATGGCTATCATCATATACCTCCAATTACGTTTGACGTAATATCGTTGTACTTATCAGCCGCCCATTCCGGACAGCTATTTCTCTCGAACCCAATGCGAATATTCCTTCTCCTGATAAACATACATATCCGGGACGGAATCATACCGAATATTCAAAAAGTATTCACAGCCTTCCAGACCTGTATCATGAGCTTCTTCAGATGTAAGCGTTCCCGAAGAAGTATAATCCTCTGGCAATTCATTTACCGGCATGTTTTGTGCAACATAGGAATTTCCATACATAAGGATTGTTGGTGCTGTATCACCAGAATGAGGCTCCCCTTTTGTACAAGCACACAATAGACTTATGCTGATACATAATACGAATAATGGCAATGCTCGTCTTTTCACTAACAGTCCCTCCAATATAACATTGTATTTGATAGATCAGCGTCTGGTTTTACCAGGTGCTAAATTTTTTGAAATAAGAGATTGTTTACTCTTTCCGTTATCCAGATTTCCTCATCGGTGATTTCTAAGCCATAGCCCTTTATCACTTGCTTGTTGAATCTGCTTAAAATGTCATCCAATTCTAAAGAGGTCTTCTTTTCCCTGGGAAAACGAATCCTCGTTTCAAAACAATCCGTCAGTTCGAAGCCTGCCATTTTTCCAATTTCCTGCCACTCTTTTTTCGTATAAAATTTGATATGTCCGTCTTTTTTCATTTGCATATATGCGTCTACAAAGCGTTCCGAATCATTCTCATTTGGTGCCGGATCAGCAAGGAAAAATGTCCCCTTGGGCATTAATACTCTGTTGATTTCCCGAAATGTATCCTTGATAGCCGGAAAATGGTGCAGTGCATATCGTGTAATAACCATGTCGAAGGATTGATCTGTAAATGGAAATGTCAGACCATCATAACTCACAAATTGGATATTATTCATTCCGTCAGCTACAGCCCTTTTGCGATTTTTCTCCAATGCTTGCTCGACAATATCCAATCCGATGACTTCTGATTTTGGATACTGTGCTGCAAGTGGAAATGCTAAATATCCCGTTCCGGTTCCCAAATCAAGGATTCTCATACCGTCACTGATTTTCACACGATGCAGGATCTTTTCAAGATGAGTTTGATCCTGAGTCTGCTTATTATAGAAGTTCCCGGTTTCAAAGCTTTTCTCAAAACCTTTTTTGGTGTTTTCGATACTTATAGAAAGTTCGCTTTCTGCTGTTATTTCTTTTTTATTCATGCGTTCACTCCTCTAAAACTCCAGGCTCTTGTATTTCAGTTCATCCGCTCTGCAAACTGGAATTTACTTATCATTCTTATTACTTGCATAAAGAGCACAACCTATTGCTACAGCAATGGCAATCCAAACCGCAGTAAGCAATTAAATCCTTCATTCTTCTTTCTCCTTTGATTCATCCAAATAGTTTTTCATTCCATCTTGAATTCGTAAAGCCTATATAATTTTTTTGAAAATCCACCGGCAAACAAGAGCCTGAAAAATGTTTTTTCAAAACCGTGCAATTCGCCAATCAGATCATCTGGCGTCATGTTTAACTCCTGTACAAAAGACAGGCAAGTACCATCTATCAGCTCTATCGGATTGTCAATTCCGTGGACATTGGTAATGCCAACTTCTCCGATTGGATTTTTATACTTTGAAATCTTTGCAGACATCACCGTGTAGACATCCATCAAAAGATTGACGGAGGAGAAGTGGTCTGTTAATGAACGCAGCAAAGAAAGCAGTTCACCCTTTGACAGATACATAGAAAAACCTTCCATAATAATCAGTGCATTTCTACCCAAAGGGATTTGCTGTAACCATTCCGTGTTTCGTGCATCAGAACATATCATACGATAGTAGCTGTCTTCGGTGAAATACTTGCGCCGCCCAGTTATGACATCGGGAAAATCTACATCAAACCATAAATGACCATCAGCGCCTACCCTGTCAATACGACTGTCCATGCCACATCCGATGTGCAGAATAACAGACTCCGGATTGTTTCGCATTTCATCAGCCAGCCATCGGTCAAACACTGCGGAACGCATTCCCATATAATATGCAAGCCACTTCGACTTTGCTTTTCCTGTCAGCGCAAAGCCTTCCTTGCTCCATATATGTTCTGCTTTTGGATCATAAAGAATTATTTCTTTCTTGCTGACCAGAGCTTTGCCGTACAGCGGGATATATAGGGTTTTACTTACATTTTGTGATTTCATTTCGTTATTTCCACTCATAATTCGTCCGATAAACCAAGGATTTGTGTGATTCGCTTTTTCATATCCGGCTGTTGCCGTTCATACTCTTCCCTGCTTTGATAAAGAATGCTGCCTCCTACACCAAATGCCAGCAGATTGATGGCGATATCTATATCGGTACCCTGTGCTGTAAAAATTTCTTTTTCCACATATAGTTTCAGTATTTCCCGAATGTATTTCTTCATAATCAGCATAGTGTGTTCTCTGATTGCACCAAGAATGCTCCAGTGCAGCTTATTAAGATATTGTGTACGAAAGTCTTGTGTTGCTTCATGGATGTAGTCAATATATCTTGTACTTGAGTTTCCGCAGTTTTATCCACAACTGCGAATTTTATCAGATTTACAATAAACAACTTTCAAAAAATGCCCAAAATATAAGGAATCCAGACTCTTTGTTTGGTATAATTAAAGTGACGAAAC
>JAQVHQ010000061.1 GCA_028696165.1 Lachnospiraceae bacterium
ACTGCACGAAAAAAGTTTTGAATTCATCAAAATCCGTGCACTTATAGTATACCACTCAAAGGCGTGAAAGTCAGTAAAATCAAGTGCTTGAAGCTGATTTTTGAATTAATCAGCAGACACTAAATAAGCAATTAGTGATAAGTGTGGGAAATGAAGATGGTAATTCAAACTATTATGTAAACTTGAACGGTTCAAAAGAAATTCACACTATATCTGTGGATTCTTTAAACGAAATATTAAGTATTAATCAGGATGATTTTGAAAACATGTCTATTGCTGATATTAATTTGACAGATGTGGAAACTCTGGAAGTAAAAAATGAGAATGGTGATTATATATTAAAGAGTGAAGAGATTGCGATAGAAGATGAAGATGGAGAAGATTCTTCTGGTAATACAGAAACAAAGTATTATGTAAATAATGAGGCGGTAGAATACAGTCTTTTTGCTGATTTCTACTATGGAATCAATAGTATTGTCGGTGAGAAAATTCTTAAAACAGAATATACGATTCAAAATCCTGAATTTCAATTGATATATAATATGAATGATGGAAATACAGTTGATTTGCAATTTGTTGCCTATGATACAAATTACTATCTATGTCAAAATCAGGATGGCAGAAATTTTCTTATTAATAAATTTGATTATAAAGAAATATTGGATAATCTAGATATGCTTATTGAAAAAATAAATTGATATCATTAATTAACTGTATAAAGAAGAGATCTACATAGTTTGATTAAAATGTAGATCTCTTTTTTATATAATATGTGTGTTATAGTACATTTTCGGATAATGAAACCATATCACAATTTACTGTGAACTGTTTAATTACTATGAATTTAAAAATAAATTGATTTGATCTAAAAAAGCAGATGGATTTTCTAATTCAGGAAGAGCTTTTGTTTTCGGTACGGAACTAAATTCAATGGCAGAATTATAATTTTCATATTGGTCTGCTATTTCTTTTCCATTTTCTTTATGACTTCCTGAAATAATATAAATACTGTTATTAATTGATTTTAATGCATGAGCAATATTTAAATTGATATATCTCCCTGCCATACTTGCCATCAGATAACGTCCATTCCCATTATCTAAATGAGCTGCTTCGTAACAAATATCAACTTCTTTCTGACTTACATGAAATGGGTTATAGTATAATCTTTCTGTGAAAAGTAGTTCAATAGAATCTTTTCTATTCAACATATTGTAAACAAGAGTTCCAATTAAAGGCGTTTCTAGTAATATTTTTAAAATTTTAGTGGAATGTGTAGGTGCTTGATTTAATACAGCTAAATCTTCTGGATTTACTAAAATAAGTTTTCCATATATATCCGGATTTATATTACATGAAGTAATTAGAAAGGATGAAGAATATCCACTTGCTATAACATCTGTTTTTTCTTGAATTACTTCACTTATGAAATCACATAACAATTGTACATACAAAAAATTTGTATATGTAATATTGGGGTGATCAGATCGTCCACAGCCTAATAAATCAATTGTATATACGGTATGTGTTTGAGCAAGTTTGGAAACAACCTGGTTCCACTGATAAGAACTTCCGTACTGATTTAAATCATGTAAAAGAAGAAGAGGAGATCCACTTCCCTCTTTTGTATAGTATATATTACCAAAGCGCCATTCATAGGTATGGTTTGTTTCTTCTGGATATAGTAAATCTTTTATAGTAGCAGTTTTATTAATTAATTTATTGATACCATAAATGCTTAATCCAGCGAGTGAAGTAAGTATGGTAGCAGTTAGTATTTTATGCTTATTGTCTTTCATGGAGATTACCTCTCTTTCACGGTTCTATTCTAATTATAATAGTTTTTGACAAAAGATACAATCTATTTTTTATAAATAGGTTTACATAAACTTATACTGAAGAAAGATGAGATTATAATTTATATAGGTGATGAGAAAAAAATAAGAAAAAATGTTTCACGTGAAACATTTTCTATGTTTGTTAAAAAATAGAAGTAGTAAAATAAAAAGTGTTTCTATAAAAATAAATAGTGCATGTAATCAACAATGGTAAATTAATAAAATATAGTAAATATGTAAAAAAAATGTTTCACGTGAAACATTTTCTGGAATTACAGAGAAAAGAATGTTATAATAAATGGTGTTGTAAGTATCTTCTTAATAAAAAGTATATAAAGATACTTTGTAAAGTAATACATATGGAAATTTTAATAAATTTCTGGAAAGGGGAATATATTGAGTAGAATCATTGCAATAGCCAACCAGAAGGGTGGAGTTGGTAAATCTACTACAGCAATTAATTTATCTGCATGTTTGGCCAGTTTGAAGAAAAAAGTATTGGCAATTGATATTGATCCCCAGGGAAATATGACTAGTGGATTAGGAATTGAGAAAGCTGAATTAGAAAATACAGTATATGAGTTATTAATAGGGGAATGTAGCATTGAAGAATGCATTATTAAAGAAAAATTTCCAAAACTATCAATAATTCCGTCCAATGTAAATTTAGCAGGAGCAGAAATAGAATTATTGGATCAGGAAGATAAGGAATTTGTATTAAATAATGCCGTAGATACTATCAGAAATAATTATGACTATATTATAATTGATTGTCCGCCTGCATTAAGTATGTTAACTATTAATGCTATGACAACAGCAGATACAGTATTAGTTCCTATTCAATGTGAATATTATGCGCTGGAAGGATTATCACAACTGATGCATACAATTGAACTTGTACAAGATAGATTGAATCCTGACTTGGAAATTGAGGGCGTTGTATTTACAATGTATGATGCAAGGACAAATCTGTCATTACAAGTAGTTGAAAATGTTAAAAATAATCTTCAACAGAAAATATATAAGACAATTATACCTAGAAATGTCAGACTTGCAGAAGCGCCAAGTCATGGTTTGCCGATTAATTTATATGATCCAAGATCAGTGGGGGCAGAAAGTTATAAATTACTGGCAAAAGAAGTAATCAGGAGAGGAAAAAAATAGTATGGCAGTAAAAAAAGGAGGATTAGGGAAAGGTCTGGATTCATTAATACCAAGCTCATCAGACAAAAAGAGAGTTAGCACAAAATCACAAGCAAAAGCAAGTGATAATACTGAAAAACTTGAAAAAGATGAAATGTTGGTGAAAATATCTAAAGTAGAGCCAAACCGAAACCAACCAAGAAAAGTATTTGAAGAAGATGCTTTATTGGAATTATCTGAATCTATAAAACAATATGGTGTATTACAACCGCTTCTTGTGCAAAAAAGAGATGATTATTATGAAATAATTGCAGGAGAAAGACGATGGAGAGCAGCTAAATTAGCTGGTATAAAGGAAGTTCCAGTAATCGTAAAAGAGTTTACTGAACAGGAAATTCTCGAAATATCTTTAATTGAGAATATTCAAAGAGAAAATCTGAATGCAATTGAAGAAGCCCAGGCATTTAAAAGATTATTGGAAGAGTTTCATTTAAAACAAGATGAAGTAGCAGAGAGAGTATCTAAGAGCAGAACTGCCGTAACCAATTCTATGAGATTGTTGAAGTTAGATGAGAAAGTTCAACAGATGGTAATTGATGAGATGATTAGTACTGGACATGCACGTGCTTTACTTGGAATAGAAAACAGTGAAACTCAGGTAGAAGTTGCAGCAATGATATTTGATGAAAAACTGAGTGTTAGAGAAACAGAAAAATTAGTAAAATCTTTAAATAACCCAAAAGAAAAGAAAATAAAAGAAAAAGATGTTACAAAAGAAATTATTTATCATAATCTAGAAGATAAGATAAAAAGTATTATGGGAACAAAGGTTATTATTAACAGTAAAGGTAAAAAAGGTAAAATCGAGATAGAATATTATTCTGATGACGATTTAGAAAGAATTATTGAATTAATAGAGACAATACAATAAGGAAGAAAGGAAGTACATATGAGTAGTCTATTGGAAAGAGCAGGAATTGACCAGGCTGTGCTTTTAATGATTCTATTATTGTTAGTTGCACTATTATTGATTGCTGTTGTAAATCAATCACTGGCTATGAATCGATTGAATGCTAAATATAAAGCATTTATGAAAGGAAAAGATGCACAATCCCTGGAAAAAGTATTTTCAAAGAAAATGTTGGAGATTGATCGATTAGTAGAAACAAATGAAAATCATGCAGCATTATTTAGAGATGTTCAGGTAATGATGGAAAAAACATTAAATAAATACAGCATAGTAAAATATGATGCATTTGAAGATGTTGGAGGAAAATTAAGTTTTGTATTGGCTTTATTGGACAGAGATAACACAGGATTTATACTAAATGCAATACATAGTAGAGAAAATTGTTTCTTATACATTAAAGAGATTGTTAAAGGTGAATCATACATTGTACTAAGCGATGAAGAAGTAGAAGCATTGAATGGAGCAGTTAACTTTGGAGTTGTGATGGACGAAGAAATGTAATTAATGAGAGTTATAGAGTTATGTGATAATATAATACATAAATATTGTATGGAATAAGTGGATTTTTAGGTTTGAATAGCTGTAATATAGTGTATACTTTAAATATGCAAAATATAAAAGAAATAATATAATGTAAACTAAAAAATGTGTATCAAATACGCTCAGCGTAATTGAAAATAATAGAAACAGTAAATACGGAGGATATTAAAAATGTTAGATATTAAATTTTTGAGAGAAAATCCAGAGGTGGTAAAACAAAATATTAAAAATAAATTCCAGGATCAGAAGTTGGGATTAGTAGATGAAGTTATTGAATTAGATAAAGAAAACAGAGATATCAAACAGGAAGTACAAAATCTTCGTGCAATGCGAAATAAAATCTCAAAAGAAATTGGCGGATTAATGGCAAAAGGTCTAAAAAACGAAGCTGAAGAGAAAAAATCTCAAATTACAGCAAATGCAGACCGTGTTGCTGAACTTTCAGAGAGAGAAAAAGAAGTTGAAGAAAAAATCAAGCAGATTATGATGACAATTCCAAATATTATTGATCCATCTGTACCAATAGGTAAAGATGACAGTGAAAATGTAGAAATCGAAAAATATGGTGAACCTGTTGTGCCTGATTTTGAAGTTCCATATCACACAGATATCATGGATCGTTTTGATGGTATTGATTTAGAGAGTGCAGGAAAGGTTGCTGGTAATGGTTTCTATTATCTTATGGGTGATATTGCTCGCCTTCATTCAGCTGTTATTTCTTATGCAAGAGATTTTATGATTGACAGAGGATTTACTTATTGTGTACCTCCTTTTATGATAAGAAGCAATGTAGTTACAGGTGTAATGAGTTTTGCAGAGATGGATGCCATGATGTATAAAATCGAAGGCGAAGATCTTTATCTTATAGGTACCAGTGAGCATTCTATGATTGGTAAATTTATTGACAGTCAGTTGGAAGAAAAAGAACTTCCGAAAACATTGACCAGTTATTCACCTTGTTTCCGTAAAGAGAAAGGTGCACATGGTATAGAAGAACGTGGAGTATATCGTATTCATCAGTTTGAAAAACAGGAAATGATAGTTGTATGTAAGCCGGAAGAAAGTAAAGAGTGGTATGATAAATTATGGCAGAATACTGTAGATTTATTCCGTACACTGGATATCCCGGTTCGTACATTAGAGTGTTGTTCTGGTGATTTGGCTGATTTGAAAGTTAAATCATGTGATGTAGAGGCATGGTCACCAAGACAGAAGAAATATTTTGAAGTGGGAAGCTGTTCTAATTTAGGAGATGCTCAGGCTAGAAGACTTGGAATCAGAGTAAAAGGTGAAAATGGCAAGTATTTTGCACACACACTTAATAATACAGTAGTTGCACCACCTAGAATGTTAATTGCATTTTTAGAAAACAATCTTAATGAAGATGGTTCTGTAAATATTCCGGAAGCATTACGTCCTTATATGGGTGGAAAAGAAAAATTAGTTCCTAAGAACTGATTTTCACTTAAAAGTTAAATGAATCTTTTCAGAACATATGAAAAAAGAAATTGAAAAACTATAGTATAAATTAACTATAGTTAAAATAAGCAAGAAGACGAAAGTCACGAAAGGAGGTGCTCTATGCATAGTTATCTTAGAACAATAGGATTTTCGGATATTCAAAATAAAAAAGAATTAAATAGTATCTTAGACAGTATTGTGGAAAATTATGATGAAAAAATTATAACAACAGTAGAAGAAAATCATGTGTTTGGTGAGTATTATAAGTATTATGGACATGGATTTGGAATTGCAGTATGTGGAGAGTTTGATGAAAATGACGAATTCCAGAGAGAGTATTATTTTCCATTTTCCAGAGGCTCCTGCATCAGTACACAGGAGAATATTACAGTAGAAAAGCATGCTGGTAAAGACTCTTTTGCCGGTGCCTGTGATGATGTTCGAGTTGGTGTGTCGATTATATTCTATCTTCAAAATGCAGGTGAATATCTAAAGGAATTATCAAAGAATGTGATACCGTCAGCAAATGTATCTTTATCATTATCTGCGCTTGCACAGAGTGCCACTATTTTGCTCCCAATTAAGAAGGATGACAAGATACAGCAGCAAAATAAAGAAATAAGCAGTAAGAGAAATCGTCTGCTAAATGCGGCGAAAAATGGCGATGAGGAAGCAATTGAAAATCTGACAATGGAAGATATTGATATATATTCTATGATTTCACGCAGAATAGCAGATGAAGATGTCTATTCTATCGTAGACAATTATTTTATGCCTTTTGGAATGGAATGCGATCAGTACCAGCTTATGGGGGAAATCGTTTCTGTTGAGGAGTGCAAGAATAATTATACTCAGGAAGATGTATACATGATGGAATTGGAATGTAATAATATCCAGATGGATGTAATTGTTAATAAGAAAGATCTATTGGGTGAGCCTCAGGTTGGGCGCCGCTTTAAGGGATCTGTATGGCTGCAGGGATATATTAATTTTTAATTATTCTCAATAATCTAAATAGTGAGAATATGTACTTGCATCAGAGTAAAATATAAGATATATTATAAGAGTTGAAAAACTCTTATAATATTTTGTTTCCGTAGCTCAGCTGGATAGAGCACACGCCTCCTAAGCGTGGGGTCGGGCGTTCGAATCGCCTCGGGAACGTCTAAAGTACTGAAATCCTAACAGTTTTCAGTACTTTTGTATTTTTCGGAGAATGTTCGGTCTAACGTTTGTTTAAGTTTGACGAATAGAATCAGTATTGTTATAATCATAAGAAATAAACAAAATATGTAATGTATATCCTGAGGAAAAATTAGTGATGAGTTCTATGGTAACAACCAGATATGGAGGAATATATGGAAGAAAAAAGTAATGAATTATTGAACAAAGTTACAGAATATATGAATCAGCTTAAATTGAAAAAAGTATTATTTGGTGGTTATCATAAAAAGACAGTTGATGATTCTATGCGTAATTTAAGTGCACTTTATGAAGATGTCCTTGAACAAAAGGAACAGGAAAACAGGAAGAATAAGAATCAATTTGATCAGGAACTTAGCCAGGCAAAGGAAAAAATAGAATATCTGGAAGAGCAGAAGGAAGAACTTCACCATCAGGCGAAACGTGCAGAAGAAAAATATGAAAATGAAATGGTGAAGATTTCCGGTATGAAAGAACAGCTGGCAGAGTCTTTGATTCAGACAAATCAGGAAAAACAGAAGATTATAAAGGATGCACATGAGCAGGCTGAAGAAATCCTAAATAGTGCACATGAGCAGGCAGCAACGATTATGGATGAGCGTTTAGTAGAACTTAATCAACTGGTGGAGACTCGCTGCGATGAATTGAAAGAATTGGAATTAAGCCGTAAACAGGGTGCAGATTCTTTAGAAGATATTCAGTCAGAATTATCTCAACTCAGTTTTAAACTTGCGCATGTAAAGAGGATGCTAAATACCCAGGGACCTTCGGCAGTACAGATATTTCATGAGAGGGAAGATCAGGGAGTGTCATGAGTTATATAGTATTTGACTTAGAGTGGAATCAGTGTCCATATGGAAAAGAAAAAGAGGTAGCCAGTATTCCATTTGAAATAATAGAAATCGGAGCAGTAAAATTAGATCAGGATTTAAAAATTCTGGATACTTTTCATCGACTTATAAAACCTACAGTCTATAAAAAGATGCATTTTCGCACAAAAGAGATTATCCGAATGGATATGGAGGAATTAGAATCAGGACTTCCTTTCCATCAGGCGATGGAAGATTTTTTAATCTGGGGTGGAGAAGAGGTAGAATATTGTACATGGGGTGCGCTGGATTTGACAGAATTACAGCGTAATATGAAATATTATCACTTACTGGATATGATAAAAGGTCCAATTCCATATTATGATATTCAGAAAATTTTTGGTATAGAATTTGAAAAAAAGAAAACCAGCCGATCTCTGGAATGGGCAGTGGATTATCTGAAAATCGAGAAAAATAATGGGTTTCATCATGCTTTGGATGATGCATATTATACTGCTTTAGTCATGCAGAAATTAGACAGGGATATATTAGAAGCTTATTATTCTATTGACTGCTATCAGAATCCTAAGACGAAGAAAGAAGAAATAGAGGTAGTATTTCCGGATTACAGTAAATACATTTCTAGAGAATTTAACAGCAAAGAAGAAGCGATGAAAGACCGTAAGGTTCTGAATACAAAGTGTTATGTATGTCGTAAAAATCTGAAAAGAAGGGTCAAATGGTTTTCTGTTAACACAAAGAATCATTTCAGCTTATCTTATTGTCCTAAACATGGATTCTTAAAAGGAAAAATCCGTATGAAAAGAACAGATGAAGGGAAATACTATGTAGTAAAGACGCTGAAGTTGGTTGGAGAAGAAGAGGCTATGAGAATTCAGGCAAAACAGGAGATGCTCCGGCTCAAACGTCAGTTAAAACGTCAAAAGGGAAAAATATAGATAAAAGCGGGTTAAATTAATGCTAAAAGGGTACTTTCTCTTGACAGTATAAGTAAAATAGACTTATAATACATCCGAATAGAAAAAACTATGACGAAGAGAGTACATATTCATTTAGAACGTCAAAGAGAGTCCGGGAAGGTGAAAGCCGGATACAAGTATAAGAATATGGAAAATCACTTTAGAGTTGCAGCATGAACGACTTATTGGTCCAGTAGAAGCTGACGGAGTCCAACCGTTATATGGGAAAGCATATGATAGTATGCAGTAACAGGTGGTACAACGATGGTATTATGCTCTCGTCCTTTTGCGGACGGGAGCTTTTTTAATATTATTAAAAATTGACCAAAAGTAGCAGGCGAAAACCGTTTCTAGCAGGCGAAAACGGTTTTCGCCTGCCCCCGATAGTAAAAAAGGAGGATAATAGAATGTATCAAAAAGTATCGACAAATTTGAATTTTGTTGACAGAGAAAAAGAAACTGAGAAGTTCTGGGAAGAAAATAGTATTTTTGAAAAAAGTATGGAAAATCGTAAAGAGGGTGAAACTTATACTTTTTATGATGGACCGCCGACAGCAAATGGTAAACCACATATCGGACATGTGCTGACTCGTGTTATTAAGGATATGATTCCAAGATATCGTACTATGAAGGGATACATGGTTCCTCGTAAAGCAGGATGGGATACACATGGTCTTCCAGTTGAATTGGAAGTAGAGAAGATGCTTGGTCTGGATGGTAAGGATCAGATCGAAGAATATGGTTTAGAACCATTTATCAACAAGTGTAAAGAGAGTGTTTGGAAATATAAAGGTATGTGGGAAGATTTCTCAGGTACAGTTGGTTTTTGGGCAGATATGGAAAATCCATATGTTACTTATCATGATGATTTTATCGAATCTGAGTGGTGGGCATTGAAACAAATCTGGGATAAAGGCCTTTTATACAAAGGATTCAAGGTTGTACCTTACTGTCCTCGTTGTGGTACTCCTCTGTCAGCACAGGAAGTAGCTCAGGGATATAAGACAGTAAAAGAGCGCTCTGCTATTGTTCGTTTTAAAGTGGCTAATGAAGATGCTTATTTCCTGGCTTGGACAACAACTCCATGGACATTGCCTTCTAATACTGCTTTATGTGTAAATCCAGAAGAAACTTATTGTAAGGTTAAGGCTGCTGATGGATATACTTATTATATGGCACAGGCGCTTCTTGAGAAAGTTCTTGGTAATCAGGCTGATGAAGAGAATGGTGTGAAAGCATATGAAATTCTGGAATCTTATGTGGGTAAGGATCTGGAGTATAAAGAATATGAAGCATTATACGAGTGTACAGATGAAGCTGCTAAAAAACAGAAAAAGAAAGCTCATTTCGTAACCTGTGATGATTATGTAACTATGTCAGATGGTACTGGTATTGTTCATATTGCACCGGCATTTGGTGAGGATGACGGACGTATCGGACGTAACTACGATCTTCCATTTATTCAGTTTGTAGATGGAAAAGGTAATATGACAAAAGAAACACCATATGAAGGTGTATTTGTAAAAGATGCGGATAAACTGGTATTAGTTGATCTGGAAAAGAAAAATCAGTTATTTGATGCACCTAAATTTGAGCATGAATATCCACATTGCTGGCGCTGTGATACACCACTTATTTATTATGCAAGAGAATCCTGGTTTATCAAGATGACCGCTGTAAAAGAGGATTTAATTAAAAATAATAACACAATCAACTGGATTCCGGAAAGTATCGGTAAAGGTCGTTTTGGAGACTGGCTGGAAAATGTTCAGGATTGGGGAATAAGTCGTAACCGTTACTGGGGAACACCATTAAACATCTGGGAATGCGAATGTGGACATATGCATTCTATCGGAAGTAAAGAAGAATTGAAGGCTATGTCCGATAACTGTCCAGATGACATCGAACTTCACAGACCATATATTGACAATGTTACAATTAAGTGTCCTGTCTGTGGTAAAGAGATGCACAGAGTACCAGAAGTTATTGACTGTTGGTTTGATTCAGGTTCTATGCCATTTGCACAGCATCATTATCCATTTGAAAATAAGGAACTTTTTGAACAGCAGTTCCCTGCAAACTTTATTTCAGAGGCTGTTGACCAGACACGTGGATGGTTCTACTCTCTGTTGGCTATCTCAACTTTGATTTTCAATCAGGCACCATATAAGAATGTTATCGTTCTTGGACATGTGCAGGATGAGAACGGACAGAAGATGAGTAAGTCTAAGGGAAATGCAGTAGACCCATTTGATGCACTGGAGACTTATGGAGCAGATGCAATCCGCTGGTATTTCTATGTAAACAGTGCTCCATGGCTGCCAAATCGTTTCCATGGAAAGGCCGTTCAGGAAGGTCAGCGTAAGTTTATGGGTACTTTATGGAATACTTATGCATTCTTTGTACTTTATGCTAATATCGATGAATTTGATGCATCAAAATACACATTAGAATATGATAAACTTCCGGTTATGGATAAATGGCTGCTATCCAAGTTAAACACTTTAATAAAGACAGTGGATAACAACCTGGATAATTACAAAATTCCGGAAAGTGCAAGAGCACTGCAGGAATTTGTAGATGATATGAGTAACTGGTACGTGAGACGAAGCAGAGAACGTTTCTGGGCTAAGGATATGCCTCAGGACAAGATTAATGCTTATATGACATTATATACAGCGCTTGTAACTGTATGTAAGGTTGCAGCACCAATGATTCCATTTATGACAGAAGATATCTATCGTAATCTGGTATGCAGCATTGATAAATCTGCCCCGGAAAGTGTTCATTTGTGCAACTTCCCAGAAGCAAAAGAAGAGTGGATTGATGCAGAATTAGAAAACAATATGGAAAATCTGTTAAAAGTTGTTGTTATGGGACGTGCGTGCAGAAATACAGCAAACATTAAAAACAGACAGCCTATCGGACAAATGTTTGTAAAAGCAGATTTTAATTTGTCTGAGTTCTATACAGAAATTATTGAAGATGAATTAAATGTAAAGAAATTAACATTTACAGATGATGTACGTGATTTCACATCTTACAGTTTTAAACCGCAGTTAAAGACGGTTGGACCGAAATTTGGTAAATATCTCAACGGTATTCGTCAGGCACTTACTGAAGTAGATGGAAATAAAGCTATGGATGAAGTTAATGAGTCTGGTAAGTTAAAACTTGACATTAATGGGGAAGAAATCGTATTATTGAAGGAAGACCTGTTAATTGACATGGCGCAGATGGAAGGTTACGTATCAGAATCAGATAATGATGTAACAGTTGTATTAGATACAAATCTGACACCAGAGTTAATTGAAGAAGGTTTTGTACGCGAGTTAATCAGTAAGATTCAGACTATGCGTAAGGAAGCTGGTTTCGAGGTTATGGATAAGATTAAAGTCTTCGCAAAAGATAATGAGAAGATTATCGGTATCATGGAGTCTCATAAAGATGAGATTAAAGCTGAAGTATTAGCAGAAGATTTGATAGTAAATGAAACCAGAGGATACGAAAAAGAGTGGAATATTAACTCAGAACACGTAGTTATGGGAGTGGAGAAAATTTCATAATCTAGTGTTAGATGAAGGAGGAGTTCAATGAGTAAAGGACAATTCAATAAGGCTGAATTTAAAAAAAGTGTTAAAGAAAACGTTAAGACATTGTTCCGTAAGAATATGGATGAGGCAACATCAGAACAGCTTTTTCAGGCAGTTTCTTATGCAGTAAAAGATATGATTATCGATAACTGGCTGAAATCACAGGAGCAGTTCGCAAAAGATGATCCTAAGATTGTGTATTATATGTCTATGGAATTTCTTATGGGCCGTGCATTAGGTAATAACTTAATTAACCTTACTGCATATGACGAAGTAAGAGAAGCATTAGATGAGATGGGTGTAGATTTAAATGTTATCGAAGATCAGGAACCAGATCCTGCACTTGGTAATGGTGGATTAGGACGTCTTGCTGCATGTTTCCTGGATTCTCTGGCTACTTTGGGATATTGTGCATATGGCTGTGGTATCCGTTACCGCTATGGTATGTTTAAACAGAAAATTGAAGATGGATATCAGGTTGAAGTTCCAGATAACTGGTTAAAGGACGGTTATCCATTTGAATTACGTCGTCCTGAATATGCAAAAGAAGTAAAATTCGGCGGATATGTAAGAATTGAATTTGACGAAAAGACAGGAAAAAATAAATTTGTCCAGGAAAATTATCAGTCAGTACGTGCGATTCCATTTGATATGCCAATCGTAGGTTATGATAATAATATCGTAAATACTTTACGTATCTGGGATGCAGAAGCCATTAATGATTTCCAGCTGGATTCTTTCGACAAAGGTGATTACAAGAAAGCTGTAGAGCAGGAAAATCTTGCTAAAAATATCGTAGAGGTACTTTATCCTAATGATAATCATTATGCAGGTAAAGAACTTCGTCTGAAACAGCAGTATTTCTTTATCTCTGCCAGTGTTCAGGCAGCTGTTGCAAAATATAAGAAGAGTCATAGTGATATTCGCAAATTCCATGAAAAGGTTGCATTTCAGTTAAATGATACTCATCCTACTGTAGCAGTAGCAGAATTGATGAGAATCTTAATCGATGTAGAGAATCTTGAATGGGATGAAGCATGGGATATCACATGTAAGACTTGTGCTTATACGAATCACACCATTATGGCAGAAGCTTTGGAAAAATGGCCAATCGAGCTGTTCTCAAGACTTCTTCCTAGAATTTACCAGATTATTGAAGAGATTAACCGCAGATTTATCATGGCCATTGAACAGAAATTCCCGGGAAATCACCATATGGTAGAGAAGATGGCAATTATCTATGATGGTCAGGTTAAGATGGCTCATCTTGCTATCGCAGGAGGTCATTCTGTAAACGGTGTTGCTAGACTTCATACAGAAATTCTTGAAAAAGAAGAACTAAAAGAATTCTACGAGATGTACCCAGAGAAATTCAATAATAAAACAAATGGTATCACTCAGAGAAGATTCCTGCTTCACGGAAATCAGCTGTTGGCAAACTGGGTTACTGATCATGTAGGTAAAGAATGGATTACAGATTTAAGCCAGATTGCTAAATTAAAGATATATGCAGATGATAAAAAGGCTCAGGCTGAGTTTATGAATATTAAATATCAGAATAAATTACGTCTTGCAAAATATATCAAAGAATACAATGGTGTAGACGTAGACCCTAGATCTATCTTTGATGTTCAGGTAAAACGTCTTCATGAGTACAAACGTCAGCTGTTAAACATTTTACATGTAATGTATCTGTATAATCAGATTAAGCAGCATCCTGAAATGGATTTCTATCCAAGAACATTTATCTTCGGTGCTAAGGCAGCAGCAGGTTACAGACGTGCGAAATTAACTATCAAATTAATTAACTCTGTAGCAGATGTAATTAATAATGATTCTTCTATTAATGGAAAAATCAAAGTCGTTTTCATTGAAAACTATCGCGTATCTAATGCAGAGATGATCTTTGCAGCAGCAGATGTATCAGAACAGATTTCTACTGCAAGTAAAGAAGCTTCTGGAACAGGTAACATGAAGTTCATGTTAAACGGAGCATTAACCATCGGAACTATGGATGGTGCAAATGTGGAAATGGTAGAAGAGATGGGTGAAGATAATGCATTTATCTTCGGTCTAAGTGCAGATGAAGTCATCAACTACGAATTACACGGTGGATATGACCCTATGAGTATCTTCAATTCAGATGGAGATATTCGCCAGGTATTGATGCAGTTAATTAATGGAATGTATTCTCCGCAGGATCCAGAATTATTCCGTGAAATTTATGATTCCCTGCTTAATACGAACAGCAGTGATAAAGCAGATACTTACTTTATTCTGGCTGACTTCCGTTCTTATGTGGAAGCTCAGAAGAAGGTGGAAGCAGCATACCGCGATGAAGCAGCATGGGCTAAGAGCGCAATCTTAAATACCGCAAGTAGTGGAAAGTTCACTTCTGACAGAACTATTCAGCAGTATGTGGATGAAATCTGGAAATTAGATAAAGTGGTTGTTAAATAATTAGGTGATAATAAAAAGAATGGTCTCATTTTTAATAGAATTTGGGATCATTCTTTTTTGCCTGTCTAGAAGTATGTCAATATGTACTTTAACGAAGAAAAATGTTACAAATTTTTTACATGGTTTTTGACAATGCTATAGTGAATATGGTACAATACTAAAGATTATAGGAATTTTTATCTTTTTTTATAGATAAGGCTCCGGGGAATAGTATTTTAGAGGTGAAATAGATTGGATAAAGCAGAGTATAAGATTAAATTAGAAGAGATTAATCATTTGGTAGATCAGCAGGAATATGAAGGAGCTTTAGAAATCGTAGACACTATTGACTGGAAAAGAGTAAAGAGTGTAAAAACTTTATCCACAGTAGCAGATGTATACGAGGCAAATAAACGATATGGAGAGGCTAAAGACATATTGACGATGGCTTTAGACAGAGCAACCATAGGGAAAGCAATTCTTTATCGTTTGTGTGAAATCTGTATAAAAATGAAAGAATTTGATGAGGCTGTGAACTATTATACAGAGTTTATGGATGTTGCACCTAAGGATAATTCTAAATACATATTAAAATATAAAATCTACCGTGCAAGAAAATCTTCCATCGAAGAGCAGATTGCTATATTAGAAGAATACAAGGAGCATGAATACACAGAGCGCTGGGCATATGAACTGGCACGATTATATCAGAAGGCTGGAATGACTGATAAATGTGTGGAAGAATGCGATGATTTGATTCTATGGTTTAGCGAAGGGAAATATGTTAAAAAAGCCAGTGAACTAAAACAAAAATATGCACCACTTACCCCGGCACAAAAAGATGTACTTACGGGGAATACTAAAAAACCGAGCACAGATATAAGTGAAAAAGACATAGATGATTTAGTGGCAAACAATTCTTCTTTTGAGATGAATCTTGAAAAAATTCATCGGGCTGGAGCAGCAATTGCAAAGGAAACGAAGAAGGATACAGAAAAGGCAATTGATGTACCATTGGGAAATGATAATATTATTCCACAGGTATCGGAGAATCTCCAGGCTAAACTGGTGCAGAGTATTCGGAGTGTTTTTGCCGGAAGTGATCAAAAGACTTTTCATGATGATACATTTGCATCGAAAGATATTCCTGATTTAATGGAAGAACCAGTAATGGAAGAAAATCTGGAAGAATATGGAGAAGTGAAGCAGTTAGAACCTGAACATTTGAATTCAGATAAGATAAAAACAGCTTCTGACCCGATTATTCCAGCAAAATCCACAGTATCTGCTCAGTCTGTTCAGCTTAAACAGCCTACAATGGAGATTCCTGATCTTAATGTAGAAGAACCTGTTAAAGAAAAAGTCAAAGTAGAACCAATTGAAATGCCTTCTGAAGAACCACAGGAAGATTTCGATTTAGAAGCATTGTTAGCAGAGACAGCAAATAATCTGGCAAGCGAGGTTGCTTCGGGTTCTTTTGAACAGACAGCATTAGTTGAAGAAGAAAAGAAAATTGCTGCTGAAAAAGCGGCTGCCAAGGCTGCGGCTGCTCGAGAAGAAGCTGAGATGCAGGCAGCGAAGAATGCTTTGGAAAAGGAAAAGGCATCTGAAGATTTGGGACTTACAAGAGAGTTTAATTTTGACCAGGAATTAAAAGCATTGAAAGCCAAAGAAGAAGCTGAAAAAGCAAGAAAAGAAGAACAAAGAATTCGGAATGAAGCGTTGAATGCATCTGCAGGATTATCTGCTGTAATTGGTGCAGCAGAGATTGCTATGAAGACAACAGTTATACCAAAAGATGGTATGGCGGGAGTCAATCAGAAAGAATTATTTAAGCTGCCTCCAGAGATTCAAGCTGAAATTGAAGCAAAGAAGGCAAAGAAAATTGAGAATGTTCCTCTTATGAAGGAACCAATTCTTGATGAGTTTAAGATAGTTCCAAAGGAAAAACGTCAGATTCCGGAAGAAAAAGCACCGGAAAAGGAAGTTGATACAGAAAAAGCTGTTGCCGCAACTTTAGCTGCATCTGCCGCTGCCATAGCAGCAGAGATTCCAGGAATTAAGATCGCAAATGACACGGAAGAAATTGTAGAGATTCCGGATGTGGAAGAGACAGAAGAAGCTGTAGAGATTCCAGATGTGGAAGAAGCAGAAGAAGCTGTAGAGATTCCGGATGTGGAAGAAGCAGAAGAAGTTGCAGAGATTCCGGATGTGGAAGAAGCAGAAGAAGCTGCAGAGATTCCGGATGTGGAAGAAGCAGAAGAAGCTGTAGAGATTCCGGATGTGGAAGAAGCAGAAGAAGTTGTAGAGATTCCGGATGTGGAAGAAACAGAAGAAGCTGCAGAGATTCCGGATGTGGAAGAAGCAGAAGAAGTTGTAGAGATTCCGGATGTAGAAGAAACAGAAGAAGCTGTAGAGATTCCGGATGTGGAAGAAGCAGAAGAAGCTGTAGAGATTCCGGATGTGGAAGAAACAGAAGAAGTTGTAGAGATTCCGGATGTGGAAGAAGCAGAAGAAGCTGTAGAGATTTCAGATGTGGAAGAAGCAGAAGATGAATTCGAGATTCCAGATATTGAAGGTTTTGATGAGAGTGAATCAGAAGAGGATTCAGAAGACTACGAAGAAGATGAGGACTATGACGAAGAGGAAGAACCGAAAAAACGTCACGGTTTCATGGCTGGAATAGCTGCTGCATTTGCAGGATTACTTGGACATAAGAAAAAAGAGACAGATGAAGAAGATGATTTTGATGAAGAAGATTTCGACGATGAAGATAATTTAGAAATCAAGATGGAAGAAGATTTAGAAGAATCTGAATCAGAAGAAGCTGCGGAAGAAGATACAACAGAAGAATCTGAGCCAGAAGAAGTTGTGGAAGAAGATACAACAGAAGAATCTGAGCCAGAGGAAGTTGTGGAAGAAGATACAACAGAAGAATCTGAGCCAGAAGAAGTTGTGGAAGAAGATACAACAGAAGAATCTGAGCCAGAAGAAGTTGTGGAAGAAGATACAACAGAAGAATCTGAGCCAGAAGAAGTTGTGGAAGAAGATACAACAGAAGAATCTGAGCCAGAAGAAGTTGTGGAAGAAGATACAACAGAAGAATCTGAGTCAGAGGAAGTTGTGGAAGAAGATACAACAGAAGAGTCTGAGCCAGAGGAAGTTGTGGAAGAAGATACAGCAGAAGAATCTGAGTCAGAGAAAATTGTAGACGAAGATGCAATAGAAGAATCTGAGTTAGAAGAAACAGAGGAAGAAAAAACAGTGGAAAAACCAGTCAATAATTTGTCAATGACAATGGATATTGCCGCTGCTATCCAACAGGAATTACACGGTCAGACTACAACGAATAACAAGGATGATGACTACTATAGCAGTATCATGGATGATGCACTTATGAATTTGAAAGTTGGTGATGATCAGCCTGAAATATCAACAGAGGCAGAACAGAGTCAATCAGATTTAGATGTTGCGGAACCTGAAATCATTGAAGAGGAAATTGAGCCAGAAGTAGTATCAATAGAAGCTGAGGAAGCGGTACAGCAGGAAGCAGAATCAACGGTAGCAAGTGTTGACTCAGAGATTAATGCAGAATCAGAGGATATTGCAGAATCAGTAGAGCCAAAGGCTGTGACTCAGGAAGCTGCAGTAAAATCAGAAGAGCCGGTTTCAGAAGAACCAGTTTCAGAAGAACCGGAAGAAGCAGATGAATATCTGGAAGATTTACCACCGGTAGAACCGAGACAATTCAATAAAGATGAGAAGAGAATTTTCTCATATTTTGCAGCTATTCCGGGATTGGATGCTCAGATTACAGAAGCTTTGGAGTACATTCATAGAGGAGCTTATGAAAAAACTTCCAGACACGGCAATATATTGATTGTAGGACGTCATGGCAGCGGTAAGACGAGATTGGCAGAGGCGATGGTAAAAGCATCCTGTCTTGAATTAAGTCTTCAGGCAGCGAAGGTGGCTTATCTGGATGCATCCGATATGAATTCTAAAAATCCAGCGAAGATTGTAGCTACTTTAGCAGGTGGTTTCCTTGTTATTGAAAGAGCGTCATTTATGACACCTCAGACAGTAGAAGATTTGACAAAAGCTATGGAATTTAAAACAGATTCCTTGAAAGTGATTCTTGAAGATGAGAAATTGAACATGAGAAATCTGATGCAGGGAAATCCGGAATTTGCAAAATTGTTTGATTATTCTATCGCGATTCCTGTATTTACCAATGATGAGCTGGTTTCTTTTGCAAAGACCTATGTGAAAGAAGAAGGTTATCGCATGGATGAAAGAGGAGTCCTTGCATTATATCGGTTAATTGGTGAAAATCAGAATGAAAATGAACCAATGACTATTGGAATAGTAAAAGAAATGGTAGACAAAGCAATTAAAAGAGCAAGCAAAGGTCGTCGTAAATTCAGTCGCAAGTTCTCTAGAAAACAGACGGATGAAGATGATAGAATTCTCTTATACGAGAAAGACTTTGACAAGTAAACAGGGAGAGTAGAATGATAGAACCATACTTGGGGAATCCCCAAAGAACTATTGCGGTTTTGCAAAAGTATGACTTCATTTTTCAAAAAAAATTCGGTCAGAATTTTTTGATTGATACCCATGTGTTAGACAAGATTGTGGATGCTGCAGAGATTACAAAAGAAGATTTTGTGCTTGAGATTGGGCCGGGGATTGGAACCCTGACCCAATATCTTGCTTTTAGGGCAAGAGAAGTAGTTGCGGTAGAGATTGATAAGAGCTTAATCCCAATTTTGGATGATACATTGTCGGATTTTGAAAATGTGTCAGTGATTAATAAAGATATATTAAAAGTGGATATTGCGAAGTTAGCAGAAGAGAAGAATGGTGGAAAACCAATCAAAGTAGTAGCTAATCTTCCATATTACATTACAACACCAATTATCATGGGATTATTTGAGAATCATGTTCCAATTGATTCCATAACAGTAATGGTGCAAAAAGAAGTAGCAGACCGTATGCAGGTAGGCCCAGGAACAAAGGATTATGGGGCATTGTCATTAGCCGTCCAATATTATGCAAAACCATATATTGTAGCAAATGTTCCGCCAAACTGCTTCATGCCAAGACCTAAGATTGGCAGTGCTGTTATACGATTAACCCGCCATGAACATACGCCAGTTCAGGTTAAAGATGATAAGTTAATGTTTCAGCTGATTCGTGCATCATTTAATCAGAGAAGGAAGACTTTAGCAAATGGATTGAAAAATTCTCCGTTGATTTCCTACACAAAAGAGGAGATTGAACAGGCGATAGCAGATTGTGGCTTTTCACCTACAATTCGTGGAGAAGCACTTAGATTAGAAGACTTTGCTCAGTTGGCAAATAGACTTAGTTGACAAAAAATGTATGAAGGTATGAGTGAAAGAAGAGGAAAGATTATGAAGAATTATAAGAAGATAACCGCTTTTATGGTAACCGGAATAACTATGATGATGACAGTTTTGTCGCCTATGTCCGTGTATGCAGACAGAGTTGATGAAAAACCATATATTTCATTGGGCGCAGACTTGACTACAGAACAAAGAGCAACTGTATTGGGATTAATGGATGTAAAGGAAAGCGAATTAGCAGACTATACAGTTGTGACAATTACCAATGCTGATGAACATCAATACCTGGATTCTTATCTGTCTTCGGACGTAATAGGAACAAGAGCGTTATCCTGCGCAAAAGTAATTGGCAAAGATGATGGATATGGAATAAAGGTCACGACACAGAATATCTCTTACTGCACTATTGGAATGTACCAGAATGCGCTTGCTACCGCAGGCTTAGAGAATGCTGACATTACTGTGGTAGGGCCAACGAATATATCAGGTACGGCAGCACTTGTAGGGGCTATTAAAGCTTATGCAAGTATGACTGGTGAGAGTGTATCAGAGGAGAGCGTAGATACGGCTACAAATGAACTGGTATTAACTGCACAGCTTGCAGATGATATAGGAGATTCTGATAAAGCAGAGGAATTGGTTGGAGCAGTAAAGGATGCAGTTGTATCTAACGATTTGAATTCAGAAGAACAGGTACTGGAAGCTGTTGAGACAGCAGCTAATGAATTAGACGTTCAGTTATCAGAAGAAGATAAGCAGCAAATTACAGATCTTATGGGAAAAGTTGATGATCTTGATCTTGATATAGATTCTTTAAAAGAGCAGGCCTCTGATTTGTATGATAAATTACAGGGTGTTGATTTAGATAGTCTTGGAATTACTTCAGAAGATCTGAATGAAGCAGAAGGTTTTCTGGCAAATTTATGGGAAGATGTAAAGAACTTTTTTGCAAATTTGTTTAATTAAATGTCGAATAAGCAGATAAAATTGGTAAAATATATTGTTTGATAATGTAAAAAAATAATAGACATGTAACTATTAAACAAAAAAACAGAGGAAAAACAGAAAAAATTATACATATTTACAATAATGACACAAAAAGTTCATATTATGTTCATAATTAATTGCTATTATAATTATAGTTCAAAGGCGAATGAACTACGTGTGTTTCACTACACATATAAAATTTTTTCATAATAATTGCCCCGTTATCCAAAAGATAGCGGGGCACTCCTCATTTTATAAGATAAAACGGCAAAGCAGATTACAAATATCTGCTTTTGTAAACGGCAAGTACTTTCCGACAAAAAATGGAAATTATTTTCCAGCAGTTTCTGGCAAATAAAATCCAGCACTTTTTGGTATAGCACCCACGGAATAATCCGCGGGATTTTTTATTGAAATGGC
>JAQVHQ010000062.1 GCA_028696165.1 Lachnospiraceae bacterium
GAAATATGGGCTTGATATGAGTACACAAAAGATGTATATTAATTCCACAAGTCATTGCCTGATATTTTATCAGTGCATCGTGGGTGAACTCTACACTATTATTTCCGAAGGTAAATTTACGCAATCCGAAATTATCAATAAGATTGACAAGGATAGCAAAAACTAGTAATATAGAACCATAATTGAATGGAGCGAGGAGCCCAAATTGTGAATTATTCATAATGATTTGCGAGGAGGGAGAATAGGAAAGTTGGGATGTACCCACACGGTCACGCCGCTGTGAAGGTGGAGTTTACTTAAATATGTCACTGGGAAACTGGGAAGGCTAAGTAAATGAAGAAACCTGAGTCAGAAGACCTACCCGCGACATGCGATTTACACATAGTTACGAACGATGGCTGGTGTAAAGAACGACTTGGGATGAGTTTTTGCAGGTGCAGGGATTTTGTTTCATAATCGTTCTTTCGACGTCTATCTGTGATAGGCGTTTTCTTTTGTTAAAAAACGGATGTTTTCCTATATGACGTGAGTAGGGCAAAAGAAAAATCAATTATAAGGAGAGATAGAGAGATGACTAAGAAACAAAAGAAAGCAGTAGTACTGACAGCTGTGCTGTCCCTGTGTTTGGGTATCGTACCATCGGTAAGTGCCATGCACATCATGGAAGGATATCTTCCGGTAAAATTCTGTGTTATCTGGGGAGTTATCTGTGTCCCGTTTTTATTGGCGGGATTTTTTAAGCTTCGCAAGACTATTCAGGAGAACCGTAAAGCAATTACACTGATTGCCATGGCGGGAGCATTTGTATTTGTATTATCTTCATTAAAGATTCCATCTGTAACAGGAAGCTGTTCTCATATGACTGGTACAGGATTAGGAGCTATTTTATTTGGCCCGGCGGCTGTGAGCGTGCTTGGTATTATTGTGTTGATTTTCCAGGCTATTTTACTGGCACATGGCGGATTGACTACATTGGGGGCGAATACATTCTCTATGGCAATCGCAGGTCCGTTTGTATCTTTTGGAATCTATAAATTATGTGAAAAGTTAAAAGTAAACCGGAAAGTAGGAATCTTTTTGGCAGCCTGTCTTGGAGATTTGTTTACATATTGTGTAACCAGTATCCAGCTTGCTATGGCATATCCTTCTGAGAGCGGTGGAGCAGCTGCATCTGCAGTGAAGTTCCTGGGTGTATTTGCACCGACACAGATTCCACTGGCTGTTATTGAAGGTATTTTGACGGTTGTTATTGTAATCGGTCTGGAATCTTTTGCAAAACCGGAATTGAAAATGATTGGATTTGTAAAGGAGGCAAAATAAGATGGAAAAAAGTGCAAAAAGTAATAAGACATTAGTAATCGTGCTGATTATTGCGGCAATTCTCATTGCCATCGTTCCTCTGTTTGCTTTAAAAGGCGCGGAATTTGGCGGTTCTGATGATGCGGGAAGCCAGATGATTTCTGAGATACAGGGTAAAGAGGCACAGCCGTGGTTTGAACCTGTATTAGAGCAGATGATTGGCGGAGAACTTCCTGGAGAAATAGAAAGCTTGATTTTCTGTATACAGACAGGTATTGGTGTTGGCATTATTGCGTATCTTATGGGTAAATTCGTAGAACGCAAGAAGTGGCAGGACCGCTTAGATAAAGGTGAATTAAAAGAATAATGATATTGGAGGAGAGACAGTATGCTTACCATTGATAAACTCAGCTATCAGTCAAAATTAAGATATATGAATGCTGGTGAGAAATGCGCATTTGCAATTCTTACGCTTTTAGTATGCGTAATAAGTCGTTCCATTGTGATTGCGGGGCTTGTACTGTGCCTCAATACCTTTTTGATTGTATGTAAAAGCGGCGTATCTATGCGCCGCTATCTGCATTTTATGGAGATTCCCATAGTGTTTTTGATTTTAAGCACGTTAGCAATTATTGTAAATTTTTCAAGGACTCCTCTGGATGCTTTTGCAGTTCAGATAGGAAGTATTTATATTACCGGAAGCTGGTATTCACTGAGATTTGGTATTCAGCTGATACTTACTGCACTGGCAAGTGTATCCTGCCTGTATTTCCTGTCATTTACAACACCGATGACGGACATCCTTCAGGTGTTAAAAAGAATTCATTGTCCCGAATTGATTATTGAATTAATGTTATTGATTTATCGATTTATATTTATCTTACTGGATACGGCTCATGCGATTATGACGTCGCAGAATGCCAGACTGGGAAATTGTGATTTCAAGACCTCCTGCAAGTCTTTTGGACAGATGGGAAGTACTTTGTTTTTGAGAGCTTTTAAGCGTTCCAACGCGCTTTATGATTCCATGGAAGCAAGATGTTATGATGGAAGTATCTGTGTGCTGAATGAAAATTATCCACCGAAAACTATGGAGATATGTCTGATTATAGTATGTGAAGTGGTTTTAGCAGGTATTGTAGTGGGACTACATTTCTTTTTGTAGGAATCAAATATACTTGAATGATAATATGCGAGAGAGGATGAGGCACAAATGAAAGATGTGATATTAAAAGCGGAAGATTTATATTTTTCCTATGATGATGAAAATACCCATTCGCTGAATGGTTTGACTTTGGAAATAGAAAGAGGAAAGAAGATTGCGATTATGGGAGCCAATGGTTCCGGTAAATCAACCTTCTTTCTTTGCTGTAACGGGATACATAAACCGTCGAAGGGGACGATTTATTTTAATGGTAAACCTCTGGATTACTCGAAAAAGGGATTGTTGGAATTAAGAAGCAAAATAGGCATAGTATTCCAGGATCCGGACAATCAGCTGTTCTCTGCCAGCGTGTATCAGGAGATATCTTTTGGTGTGCTGAATCTTGGCATCGATCAGGAAGACGCTAAAAAAGAAGTTGAGCAGGTGATTGACCATCTGGAAATTACGCCTTTTCGTCACAAACCGACGCACGCTTTAAGCGGAGGTCAGAAGAAGCAGGTATCGATAGCAGATATTCTGGTCATGCATCCGGACATTATCATATTGGATGAACCGGCAGCTGCACTGGATCCAAAACATACGATTATGGTAAATAAAATTGTCAATGAATTGACAGCCAGCGGAATTACCGTGATGATGGCAACTCATGATGTAAATTACGCTTATGAGTGGGCTGACGAGGTGATTTTATTTCATGAGGGAAAGGTATTGTCTCATGGCGTTCCGGAGGATGTTTTTGAAAATCAGTCAGCACTGGCACTGACGAATTTAGAGCAGCCTGCAGTACTGCAGTTATTTGACCGTTTGTGTAAGAAGAAAATACTAAAGCCTGATTTAAAAACCCCAAGGAAACTGGCAGACTTAGAAAATTATATTGAAGAAATTAATGAAAATCATACTTATATAGGAGGAACATCGTCGATGAATAAGGAAGGTAAAAGAGGCATCCTTGTAGTTAGCTTTGGAACCAGCCACAATGATACCAGAGAGGTGACTATCGACGCCATTGAAAGAGATATTCAGGAAGCTTATCCTCAGGAGAAAGTATATCGGGCATGGACTAGTAAGATGATTATGGCAAAAGTCTTAAAACGAGATGGTGTGAAGATAATGAATGTAACAGAGGCCATGGAACAGATGAAGGCGGACGGTGTTACCGATGTGATTGTGCAGCCTACCCATGTTATGAATGGATTGGAAAATGACTGGATGAAGGAAGATGCACTTAAATTCCAGCAGGATTTTTCCAGTATCCAGTTTGGAAATCCTCTGTTGACTACTATGGAAGACAATGAAGCTGTTATAGAAGCGATTGCTGATGAATTCTCTGATCTGGAAGAGGGAGAAGCACTGGTTCTTATGGGGCATGGAACGACGCACTATGCCAATTCTGTATATGCGGCTCTGGATTACGCTTTTAAAGACAAGGGACATAAGAATATATTCCTCGGTACAGTAGAAGCTTATCCAAGTATGGAGTCTATCATGCGTCTGGTGGAAGCGTCTGGAGCGAAAAAGGTTCGATTGGCACCGTTTATGATTGTTGCAGGAGATCATGCGAAGAATGATTTATCTGGTGAGGATGAAGATTCGTGGTATAATCAGTTTAAAAGCGCGGGATATGAAGTTACATGCGTGCTTAAGGGATTGGGTGAATATCCAAGTATTAGGAAAATGCTTCTACAGCATATAGCGGATGTAGTTGCATAAAAATACCAGATGGCAGATGAAGTGGAGGACTTTGAGATAATGAGTATTTATATGGTGGGGATCGACCATAGTCAGGCAGGAGTGGATGTTCGAGCAAACTTCTCCTATACAAAGAGCAGTATGGAGGCAGCGATGGAGCAGCTTCAGCAGATAGACGGGATTGCCGGCTGTGTGATTCTATCAACCTGTAACCGGATGGAAGTCTGGGTCAATGCCGGGGAGGACTGTCAGTTATCCCTTTATGAATGGCTGTGTGAAGACAAGAAGGTAGATGCCGGGCAGTATAGAGAATATTTTTCCATAAGACAGGAAGAAGATGCAGTGAATCATCTGTTCCATCTGGCTTGCGGGCTGAAGTCACAGATTCTGGGTGAAGACCAGATTGTTACCCAGGTTGGAGATGCCATTGCTTTTGCAAGGGAGAAAGGATTTTCTGACAGTGTGCTGGAAGTACTCTTTCGAAAGGCTGTGACTGCTGCTAAGAAGGTAAAAACAGAGGTCTATTTCCCCAAGGGAAATACTTCGGTAATCAGCCAGGCTATAAGGGATTTGGAAAGTAAGGGTAATACTCTGGCTGGAAAACAGTGTATGGTTGTGGGTAATGGAGATATGGGTAAGACTGCGGCGGTAGCTTTGCTGGAAGCAGGAGCAAAAGTGAAGGTTACGGTAAGGCAGTATCGTCATGGCAAAGTAAAAGTTCCGGATGGGTGTGAGAGTATTAATTATGACGATCGTATGTACTATATACCGGAATGTGATTTCGTGGTCAGTGCAACCAGCAGTCCACACTATACCATAACCAAAGAGATGCTGGAGATGGCGCCTATCTGTAAACCGCTTACGATTATCGATCTGGCGGTACCAAGAGATGTGGAACCTACCTGCGATAAGGTCTTTAGTGTCACCTGCTATGATATGGATGATTTTCATGTGGATAAGGAAGATGAGAAGCTGATACAGGCAAAAGTCAAAGCGGAGCAGATACTTGATGAATTGATTGAGGAATTCTATCAGTGGCTCCACGGTCATGATGTAATCAGCCGGATTCAGTTTGTAAAGGAAGAGGCTGTCAAGGACATGGAACTTCGGGTAAGTAAATATATGCGTCAGGCGCCTATGGATGAGGATGAGAAATGGAAGCTGCAGGGGCATTATGACAAGGCTGCAGAGAAGGTCATTAATAAAATGATATTCGGGCTGCGGGATTGTCTGGAACCAGAGGCATTTTTGGCATGTATTGATGGATTGGAGAAGTTATATGAAGAATAGACACAGTCATTTCCCATTATTTATCGATATCTCAAAGATGAATATACTGGTGATTGGTGCAGGACAGATTGCCTGCAGAAGGATAGAGACACTGCTTTTATTTGATTCGCATATTACGGTGGTTTCGCCTGAGATAAGAGAGGAAGTCAGACAGCTTCCGGTAGAGCTTATTGAGAGGGAATTTCAGGCATCTGATTTAAATCACAGAGATATGGTAATCATTGCGACAAATGATGAGGTGCTGAATGAAAGAATTGCAAATATCTGTACACATAAAGAGATTTTGAAAAATGTTATCAGTAACCGGGAACTGTGTGATTTTTATTTTCCTGGAATTATTCAGGAGGAAGAGGCGGTCATTGGAATCACTACAGGTGGAGCGAGTCCAAAGAAAGCTAAAGAAATTCGAAAAAAAATCCAGAAAGGATTGCAGACAGAACATGAATAAACAGATTATTATTGGCAGCAGAGAGAGTAAATTGGCGGTTATTCAAAGTGAGATGGTTCGCTCATACATACAAAACGAACTTCCGGATACCGAGGTCAGTCTCTTGACAATGAAGACAACGGGAGATATTATCCTGGACCGTACTTTAGATAAAGTTGGTGGAAAAGGATTATTTGTAAAAGAATTAGATAAGGCACTTGCAGAAAAAAGAAGTGATTTGTCTGTACACAGCTTGAAGGATATGCCGATGGAAGTTCCGGAGGAACTGCCGCTTGTGGGATTTTCCAGAAGGGAAGATCCGCGGGATGTACTGGTGCTTCCGGAAGGCAAAGACAAACTGGAATTTGATAAGCCTATCGGATGTTCCAGTCTTCGAAGAATACTTCAGCTGAAGACTTTATATCCTCAGGCGGAATTTAAAAGTGTACGTGGCAATGTGATTACTCGTCTTCGAAAGTTAGATGAAGGACAGTATGGTGCTTTGATTCTTGCAGCAGCAGGGATGAAGCGTCTGGGACTGGAAGGACGTATTACCAGTTATTTTACAACTGAGCAGATTATTCCGGCGGCAGGTCAGGGGATATTGGCTATTCAGGGAAGAGCTGGGGAGGATTATTCCTATCTGGAGGGATTTTTAGATGAAGAAGCGACTTATGCCGCTTTGGCAGAGCGCAGTTTTGTACGATTCCTGGATGGAGGCTGTTCATCACCGGTTGCAGCACATGCAGTGCTGGATGGGGAACATCTGACTTTATCTGGTTTGTATTATGAAGAGGAAACTGGTAAATACCGGACTGGTAAGATCGAAGGTGCAGCCCAGGACGGAGAGCGTCTTGGTATTACATTAGCAAAAGAATTGAGAGGTTTTTAGATGAGTACAGGTAAGGTTTGGCTGGTAGGAGCAGGTCCTGGAGATGTGGGACTTTTTACTTTAAAGGGAAGAAAAGTGCTGGAGCAGGCAGAGGTTGTGGTCTATGATGCACTGGTTGGTCATGGTGTGCTGGCGATGATTCCGCAGAATGCACGCTGTATAGATGTGGGAAAGAGAGCTGGAAATCATACCCTTCCGCAGGAACAGATTAATCAGGTTTTACTTGAGGAGGCACAAAAAGGGAATCGTGTGGTACGACTTAAGGGTGGAGATCCCTTCTTATTTGGCCGCGGTGGAGAAGAGTTAGAACTTCTTACTGCTAACGGAATTGATTACGAAGTGGTTCCAGGGGTGACTTCGCCATTGTCAGTCCCTGCATACAATGGAATTCCGGTAACGCACCGTGATTTCTGTTCATCTCTTCATATTATCACGGGACACAAGAGAGCGGGACAGCCGTTGTCTATTGACTTTGAAGCGTTAGTGCGCACGAAGGGCACTCTTGTATTCCTTATGGGAGTGACTGCACTGCCTGATATCTGTCAGGGATTGATTGACGCTGGAATGGAAACAGATATGCCGGCAGCGATTTTGCAGCAAGGTACTACAGCTGGACAGAAGCGGATTGTGGCAACTGTGGGTACACTTCATGAAGAAGTACAGAGACAGGGAATTGAGACACCGGCTATTATCGTGGTTGGTAAGGTTTGCCAGCTGGCAGATGATTTTGCATGGTATGAAAAACTGCCATTGGCGGGATTTAAAGTGGTGGTTACCAGACCGAGAGATTTGATTTCTACCATGTCTGAGAAATTGAGAGAAAAAGGTGCAGAAGTGCTGGAAATACCGGCTATTGCTACTGTTAAAATAACTGAAAATAACAAAATGCAGGAATGTATGCAAAAGTTAAATGAGTATGACTGGATAACTTTCACAAGCCCGACAGGTGTGAAAGTGTTTTTCCAGGATATGAAAGAATGTCATATGGATATTCGAAAGTTAGGAAATTGTAAGATAGCAGCAATTGGAAATGGTACGAAAAAAGCTTTGGAAGAAAAAGGCTTATATGTGGATTTGATGCCGGAGATTTTCGATGGCGATTCACTGGGAAAGGCACTTGCCTTGGAGATAGAAGCTGGACAGAAGGTACTGCTTCCCCGTGCAAGAATCGGCAATCAGGAGTTAGTACAGCATTTGGAAAAAGCGGGTGCAGTGGTAGATGATGTAGCCACTTATGATACTGTATATGAAAAACAGTCTGTAATTGATGAAGCAGCACAGTTTAAAAAGGGCAATATTGACTGTGTAGTATTTACCAGTGCTTCTACTGTGAAAGGATTTGTGGAATCTGTGTCAGGAGATGTGGATTTTACAAAGGTTTGTGCTGCCTGCATAGGAAAACAGACTAAGGCTGCAGCGGATGCTTATGGTATGAAAACTTATATGGCTGACAGAGCGACCATTGACAGTTTGGTGGATTTGGTAATAAAATTAAAAAGATAAATACAGCAAGACGACAGAATGGCCGTTGACTGAGGAGGAACATATTATGGAAATGCTGAAAAGACCCAGAAGATTAAGAGGAAGTGAAGTACTTCGCAAGATGGTTCGGGAAACCAGAATGGATAAGTCATCTCTTATCTATCCATTATTTGTAAAAGATGGCAATAATTTAGAAGAGGAAATCCCTTCGATGGTAGGACAATTCCGTTACAGTGTTGACAGGATGCCTTACGAACTGGAGCGTTTGCAGAAGGCGGGCGTTAACAGCGTCATGTTCTTTGGAATTCCGGATGTGAAAGATGAAGTGGGAAGCCAGGCTTATGCTGAAGATGGTATCGTACAGAGAGCATTGCAGGAAGCCAGAAAACAGTTTCCTGATATGTATCTGATTACTGATGTATGTATGTGCGAGTATACTTCTCATGGACATTGTGGAATATTGTGTGGACATGATGTGGAAAATGATAAAACTTTGGAGATGTTGAGCAAGACTGCTCTGTCTCATGTACAGGCGGGTGCGGATATGGTTGCTCCTTCTGATATGATGGACGGACGTGTAGAAGCGATTCGCAGGACTTTGGATCAGGCTGGTCACAAGGAGACACCGATTATGTCTTATGCTGTAAAATACGCTTCTGCATTTTACGGACCATTCCGTGATGCAGCTGGTTCTGCCCCTTCTTTTGGAGACAGAAAGAGTTATCAGATGGACCCTCATAACAGCAGGGAGGGTATCAAAGAGGCTCTGTTAGATGTGGATGAAGGTGCGGATATCATCATGGTAAAACCGGCGCTTGCTTATCTGGATATGATTACAAAAGTATCTGATGTGACCAATGTTCCTATTGCAGCTTACAGTGTAAGTGGTGAATATGCTATGGTTAAGGCAGCAGCTGCCAATGGATGGATGGATGAAGAGAGAACAATCTGTGAGATGGCTACAAGTACTTATCGTGCGGGAGCTTCTATCTATCTGACTTATTTTGCAAAAGAACTGGCACGGTTTATGGACGAAGGGAGAATCGGATAATGGGAACAAGATCAGAAGAATTATTTGAAAAAGCAGTTAAATATATTCCGGGAGGTGTCAACAGCCCGGTTCGTGCATTTGGTTCTGTGGGGATGACTCCAAGATTTATCCAGGGAGCAACTGGCGCATATATGTTTGATGTGGACAGCGAGAGATATCTGGATTATGTATGTTCCTGGGGACCTATGATTCAGGGACATAATAATGCTGCGATTAAGGCTAGTGTTACGAAGGCTTGTGAGCATGGATTGAGCTTTGGTGCAGCTACCGAGATTGAAGTTGAGATGGCTGAATTCATCTGTGAGCATGTTCCTTCTATTGATATGATTCGTATGGTGAACTCCGGTACGGAAGCGGTTATGAGTGCGATTCGTGTGGCTCGTGGATTTACGAAGAAGGATAAGATTATTAAGTTTGAAGGCTGTTATCATGGACATTCGGATGCTTTGCTGGTTGCGGCTGGTTCGGGTGTTATGACTGCTGGTGTTCCTGATAGTGCTGGTGTTCCGAAGGGGTGTGTTCAGGATACGCTTAGTGCCAGATATAATGATTTGGAGAGTGTTGAGACTTTATTGAAGGAGAATAAAGGTGAGGTCGCAGCTATTATCGTGGAGCCGGTTGGCGCTAATATGGGTGTTGTTCCGCCGAAGGATGATTTTTTGCCTGGGTTGAGAGCGCTTTGTGATAAGTATGAGGCTTTGTTGATTTTTGATGAGGTTATTACGGGATTCCGTCTTGGGTTTACAGGGGCACAGGGATTTTATTATGTCACTCCGGATTTGACTACTTATGGTAAGATTATCGGGGCCGGTATGCCGGTTGGGGCTTATGGCGGCCGCAGAGATATTATGGAGATGGTGGCTCCGGTTGGTCCTGTTTATCAGGCAGGAACTTTGAGTGGTAACCCGATTGCTATGGCAGCGGGATTGACTCAGCTTAAGATGCTTTATGAGAACCCTCAGTTTTATGTGGATTTGCTGCAGAAGGGTGACCGGTTGTTTGAAGGGATTCAGAAGATTTTCTTTGAGCATAATGTGCCTTATGTTTGTAATCATGTGGGATCGTTGGGATGTATTTTCTTTACGGAGCAGGATGTTGTGGATTATGATACGGCGAAGAGTTCGGATACGGAGGCTTTTGCGAAGTATTTTAGGTATATGATGGAGAATCATGTTTATATTGGGCCTTCGCAGTTTGAAGCGATGTTTTTGTCGGGGGCACATACTAATGAGGATATTGATATGACTTTGCAGTTGATTGAGGATTATGTGAAGTAGGAGTGGGAGACGGACGTCAGCCGAAAAACCGGCGGCAGCTTCCCTGGGCTCCACAACATGCGATTTTTATGGGCAGGATCATTTGCTGTGAATATCTAAGTGTGAAAAAGCCAGATGCGAAGAGGACCAGACACATTCGGCGTGTATGCTTGATGCATACGCGCCTCAGGTGTCTTCGTCATGCGTTTTGTAAACGCCTGACGCCTCTTCGCATCTGGCTTTTTCGCACTAAGATATTCATCAGCTCATTTTATGCCCATAAAAACTGCATGTTGTGGAGCCCAGGGAAGCTGCCGCCGGTTTTTCGGCTGACTGGGTGTTGGCGGAGGGGTGGATGAGGGAGGGTGTTGGGGTTGTGAGGAAGAAGTTGGAGGGGGAAGAAGTGGTGGGAAATCGCGTGCCGTTGGCACGGGGCTTGAGGAAGGAGGGAGGTTAGGGGCTGAGATTGTGGGTGGTGTGAGGGAGGGTGTTGAACTTATGTGGAAAGGATTGGAGGAGAAAGCGGGAAAGAAAGTTTTCCGTTTAAAGATTTTTACCCAGTGTAAGGAGAAAAAGAAGCTTTTTCTGGGAGGGATCGGGCAAGAAAGGCTTTCAAGTTAAAGCTTCTTACCCGGTGTGAGGAGGTGAAGAAGCTTTTTCCGGGAGAAACCGGGCAAGAAAGGCTTTTGGGTGTTCCTAAAATGAAGTAAGTATATTAAGATGTACTTGAATTTTGTGGTTACGAGAAATCTAATTTGTGGGAATTTATGATAAAACTTAATTGCAGTATTTTTCTAAGATGGGAAATGGTGCGGGGCCGATGGTTAGGATGGTTTGGTGGAATTCTTTCTCGGAGTAGCTTTCTTTTTGTTTGGATTTGCATTTCTGGGAGAGGAGTGCGAAGTTGTAGTAGCCGTAGTAGTATTTGAGGTAGTTGGCGGGGGTTTCCAGAATGGTGAGGTACCAGTCGTGGATGTTGGCGGTGTCGGTGATTCCAAAGTTTAGCAGGAATTGGCGGCATTGGGATTCGGTCCAGCCGTAGTAGTGGATGGAGAGGTCCAGGATAGAGGCTAGATTTAGGTTGATGGAACGGTTTAGCCATTGCATTTGGGCGGTATCGGGGGATGTTGTATCTAGGGCGTAGTGGTAGGCGAAGGATTCTACGTAGGTTGCCCAGCCTTCGATGTAGCCGTCGTTGCTGTAGAGGTAACGGATGGGATTGGGGTTTGTCTTGGCAAAGGTCTGGGTTTGATAGAGGTGTCCGGGGAAGCCTTCGTGGGCGAGGGTAGTGTAGAGTTCTACTCCTTTTAAGTCGGAGGAGGGATTTAAGTAGATGATGTTGGTGTTCATCTTATCTAGTGGGGGAATGAAGTAGAATGCCGGGCTTAAGTATGATTGGAGGGATTCGTCTACATTTTTTATCTGGTAGGTTGTGTCGGCTAGCAAGGGGAAGTCTTTGGTGATGATGCGATTTAGATTTTGGAGCATTTGTTTGGGGGTGGAGGTCTCTAAGGCTTTTAGGGTATCGTTGGCGGCGGCCTGGGTTGAGGTCTTGGCGTAGAGGTGTGTGAATTGTTCGTAGTCTTGGGAGAGTTTTTTTAATAGGCGGGTTCGGATTATTTCTAGGGAGTCAGTTGTTCCTATTTCTGATTGCAGCAGATATTCATAATATAGTTTTCCCTGGGGATAATAATAAAGTCCTACAGGAGCTCGGCTGTAAGGTGTCAGGGTGTGCAGACATGTGGATAGTTGCTCGTAGGATGGGAAAAAGGATTCTTTTAGAAGCTTTTCATGGGCTGTTTCGTAGGATTTGCGCTGTTGGGAGGTTAGTGTTGTAAGTGCCTCCAGTTTTTTGCGAAAGCTTTCTCTGAGGAAGAAGCTTTCTTTATTTTTTAGGATTTCTTGTATCTGGTCAATGACTTTTTGGGCAGATTCGGAGTTCATGAAGTAGCCTTGCTGTGCTTTTTGCATCTCGAAATCTATGATTTGCTGGAAATATTCTGGCATGGAACGAATTAGAGAGAGGTAATCTTCGACATCCTGCGAGGTGTAGAATGCATATTCTGCAAATAAGACGGGAAGTTGTGCCTGGATGCCCAGGGTTGGACTTATGTAGTCGTTTAAAAAGGGGGAGAGTTCGGTTCCCTGCTGGTAGACCTGCACATAGTAGGTCAGGATATCATAGGTGAGGCGATTGGCAGGTGATAATTTTTCATAAGGAATGGAGTGCAGCCTATAAGACATATTTTCCAGTTGGACGATATAGGGGGTATCATCTGCTGAGTAATTTCCCAGGGTTAAGGGGTAGGATTCTATACCATAGTCTTTGGGTGAGGCTAGAGTATAGTGAAGGTTTAATGTATTGGTGGTGATTTCCTGGCAGAATAGTGTACGGGTATAGGCTTCAAAATCACGGTCTGGTTTCTCTTGTCGATAGGTACAGGCAATAAAAAGGAGAAATATAGCGAAAAAGACTGGAGATAGTATCAAGAGAATGTGGAGGGGTCTTTTGAATAGGGGGAAATTAGAGGTTTCTGTCATGGGAGATTCCTTATGAGGATTCTTAATAGTATATGGAAAACACGGAAGGACTATGATAAAATTGGGAGTGAAAAGCATATATGGACTATGTACGATATAAAGGATATGGAAATATATGGCGCATGAAAAATGTGAAACCTATGAAGTATATGAAAATATAATGCAGAAGAAGAGGAGAAAAAGATATGGGTGATGTATTGGATTTAGTGATTGTAGGTTCTGGTCCGGCGGGGCTGTGTGGAGCTATTTATGCACAGAGAGCGCGTTTGGATGCGGTTGTGTTAGAACAAAACTATATTAGCGGCGGACAGGTTGTTAATACTTATGAAGTGGATAATTATCCAGGACTGCCGGGGGTGAGCGGTATGGAGTTATCTAATCAGTTCCGTGCTCATGCGGAGAAGCTTGGAACAAAGTTTGTGCAGGCGATTGTGAAAAAAATTGAGACTGGTGAAGGTTGTCTATGGAAAATAATTACGGACAAAGGGGAGTATCTGACGAAGTCGGTGATTTTGGCTGCAGGTGCGGTTCATAGTAAGCTTGGTGTAGCAGGAGAAGAAGAATTGGCTGGTATGGGTGTATCGTACTGTGCAACTTGTGATGGTGCTTTCTTTAAAAACAGAGTTACGGCGGTTGTCGGCGGCGGTGATGTGGCTGTGGAAGATGCTATATTCTTAGCAAGAGGATGTAAAAAGGTTTATGTGGTTCATCGACGTGATGAGTTGCGTGCGGCTAAGAGTCTGCAGGAGAAGTTATTGTCTCTGGATAATGTGGAGATGGTTTGGAATAGTACCGTTGAGGCCATTGAAGGAGATGATATGGTTAGTGGTATCAGGATAAAGGATAAGGTTTCCGGAGATGAGAGTGTTATCCCGGTGGATGGTGTGTTTATTGCTGTGGGTATTCAGCCGAATGTGGAGTATTTTCAGAATCTGGTTGATATGGATGAGCGTGGGTATATTATTGCCGGAGAAGATGGGGTGACTAGTCAGCCTGGTATTTTTGCTGCTGGGGATATTCGGACGAAGGGACTGCGCCAGATTATTACGGCAGCTTCGGATGGTGCCAATGCAGTGACTTCGGTGCAAAATTATCTGGTGAGTCATTTTTAAATTTTCTGTACAGTTCATGCAATTTGAAGTTTGGACATTATGCACAAATCATGTCGAAAAATGTTACAAATTATGAAGTTTGTAATATTTTTGTAATAAAGTTATCCACGATGAAAATGAGGCGAAAAGCCTTAAAATATGGAGTTATGCACTGAGTTATCCACATTGTCCACATAATATGATGTGATTATTATGTAAATCAGTGAAGTTATCCACGAACGGTTGTTTTGTGTATGTTTGATAAATCGGATAAAATGAAGAAGTTTTTGGTGAAAAGGGTTGACTTTTTTATAATCTAAATTTAGTGGGATTCGGGTGTTAATTTTGATAGTTGTCTGAAAATAACGGAAATTGTTTGAATTGAGAGGGGACGCCCAGCCAAGGATACCATCCTCTGAATTTGGGGAGACGTGGGGTGTTTTTTGATAGGTCATTTCGCTGTAAGCCTCTAAGTGTGCAGTGGATGGATTCACCGGGGATCAGGCACATTCAGCAGATATGCTGATGCATATCCGCTTCAGGGTGCCTTCGAAGTGTGTTTTGGTAAACACACTTCGCCCCGGTGAATCCATCCACTGCGCACTAAGAGGCTTATCAGCTTATTCGATATCAAAAAACACTCCACGTCTCCCCAAATTCAGAGCATGGTATCCTTGGCTGGGCTGGTGATTGGCAGCGGAGGTGTGGCAGTGAAGGCGCGTGCCGGGGGCACGAGGCTTGTGGTGGTATGAGGGGTAGGGGCTGAGTTTGTGGGTGGCGGTGGTTGGATGTAGTGGTGAGGATGAGGTGTATTTGTGTGGCAGTGAAGGCGCGTGCCGGGGGCACGGGGCTTGTGGTGGTATGAGGGGTAGGAGCTGAGTTTGTGGGTGGCGGTGGTTGGATGTAGTGGTGAGGATGAGGTGTATTTGTGTGGCAGTGAAGGCACGTGCCGTTGGCACGGGGCTTGTGGTGGTATGAAGGGGTAGGGGCTGAGTTTGTGGGTGGCGGTGGTTGGATGTAGTGGTGAGGATGAGGTGTATTTGTGTGGCAGTGAAGGCACGTGCCGTTGGCACGGGCTTGTGGTGGTATGAGGGGTAGGAGCTGAAGTTGTGGGTGGCAGTGGTTGGATGTAGTGGTGAGGTTAGGGTGTATTTGTGGATGTGGCAGTGGTTGTAATGAGATATTAAAAGTTTGTAGGAAAATGTTAACAAATATAGGAAAAATTTAACATATTTAGAATGTTGCGAATGGGGATAAGGGGTTGTTGTTATTATGGAAAGAACTTTGATGTATCGGATTACTTTGGAGGAAAAGGGATGGAAGCTGGAGAAAGTTTTGAAAGTGTCTTTGGGATTTTCTGTGAATCAGATTAGGCAGGCGAAGTTTCGGCAGAATGGTGTCTGTGTGGATGGGGTTCGGAGACGTGTTTCTTTTTTAGTATCAGGTGGAGAATTATTGGAGGTTAAGATTGAAGAGGCATTGATTTCTTCTGCGCAGCTGGTTCCTGAAGTGGCAGAAATTGTGGTTTTGTATGAGGATGAGGATTTGTTGATTGTTGACAAACCTTCTGGGATTCCGGTGCATCCTTCGAAGGGGCATTATGGGGATTCACTGGCGAATCGATTGGTTTATTATTTTCAGAAGAAGCAGGAAATGGTGAAGGTTCGTGCTATAGGGAGATTGGATATAGAAACTTCGGGAATTGTGATTTTTGCTAAGAGTCAGATGGCGGCGGCCAGACTGGGGGAGCAAAGGGCTAAGGGGGAGTTTCGAAAGACTTATATTGCTTTGGCGGAAGGGATATTTTGTGAAAAGGAAGGGTGTATATGTCAGCCAATAGGAATTTCGAAGGTGAAATCTCATGCTATGGAGGTAAATTGTGAGGGCAAATTTGCTTTGACTAATTATAGGGTTTTGGAGGAGATGGATGGTTTTTCAGTTGTGGAGCTGAATCTTCAGACTGGCAGAACACATCAGATTCGTGTGCATATGGCCTGGTTGGGGCATCCACTTTTGGGAGACGTCTTGTATGGGGGTTCGCAGGATAAATTTAAGCGGGTGGCACTTCATGCTGTGGAGGTTGAGTTTAAACATCCTTTTAACGGGAAATCGATTTTTGTAAGGGCGGAAGCACCTTTTATGGATGTTATATAAAATATCTTGAGAAGAAAGGATGCACATTTTTATAAGTGCTGATTATGTTTTTGACCAGTCACTGTTTACTAAGTGTCATAGGAACTTAGTAACGTAGAAAATGCAACAAGCTATACTTGAATAAATAAACAAATAATAGGAGTGTGAAGATTGTGAAATATCAAAAAACAACAGATGAACTTCATAAAAAAATAAAAGAATCTAAGAATATCCATGCTTATTTGAGTGATAATCATGAAGAATTAAATGAGAATACGGGTGAACTTCCAGCTGCACTTCAGCAGCTTTTGAGTGAGAAGAAGATGAGTGTAAGTGATGTGACGGATAATACAAACATATCTGTACCTTATGCTTATGCAGTACTTAATGGAAAAAAGAAACCTGCCAGAGACATGCTTCTTCGAATTCTTCTGGGGCTTAGCTGTACCCGAGAGGAGATTGACCGCATGTTAAAGTTGGCAGGTTATAAAGAATTATATCCGAGAAATAAGCAGGATGCATGTATTTTATTTATTCTCGAAAAACATTTAAATAAAGAAGAGATGTATGATTTGCTCCAGTCGGAGGGAATTTCTCTTTTGGAGGAGTCATGATTGTAAGGGCATGAAAAATATACCGACAATTATGCTGAAGATTAGAATGAAGAGAAGAAACAGTATCCAATAGACAACCGAAGAGCTAATGGAAAATTGGACTGGATGGTTTCCTCGATAATGAGAACGCAATATAATTGTAGTAACAATGCATAGCCAAAATAAGAGATTGGCAATGAGAAGAATCGTATCGTAGCGCATACCAACACCGAATAGTATTCCGATTATCAGTGGAAGAAGTAATGGGTTTTCCATTGGATTTAAGGTTGTGAAGCTAATATATGGTTTCTTCTCTTTTCTTGTTACGGAAGTTTTGTGCGAGTCTTTATTAAGGAGTACGTTCAGTAGTTCATCCATAGACTGAAAACGGTCTTCGGGTTGAAACTGCGTACATTTTCGTATGATATTTGAAAACGGCTGCCTCGGTGGTAATTCTTTTAGGTTCTGGGCGGAGGGAAGTTTGCCATATATCATTTCATAGAGTATGATGCCAATGGAATAGATATCACTTCGTGCGTCGGTTTGACCAAGTGCAGCGAAGCCAAGCTGTTCCGGTGAAGCATACTGACGGGTTCCCATAAATTCAGTATCTCTGGTTTGGCCGGTGTTATATTCTCTTATGGTATCAAAATCTATTATTTTCAGATTAGAATAATCAAGAATGGGATCTTCATCCATGCTAGCTGTTACAAGAATTATATTGTCGGGTTTCAAATCGCGATGAATAATGGGTGGATTTAAGTGGTGGAGAAGATTAATACTATTGCAAAGTGTGGTCATAAAGGTTTCAATTTCCTGAGGGGAAAAGGAGGTATGGTTTAGTTTTTTTTGGTGTATAACTTTATCCAAAGTTATACCGGGAACATATTCTTCTACCACATAGGTATCTTCATCAAAATAATCGACATCGTAAATTTCAGTCCAGGAAGTAACATGAATATTCTGGAGACGTTTGAAAAGTGTGGTAATGTTCCGATTATGATAAATCTTTAAAACAGCAGTTGGAGAATTTGGAATGCACAGACATTGAACGGGATAGATTGTCGAATTTTCTGAATCCTTGATTGCATCTCCAATAATCTGATATTTTCGTTCAAAGAAAAATTCTTTTCTTAGATCAGAACTCCTGGAATTGTTCATTTTTACTCCCCCTTGAATATACATATATAAAGTATAGAAGTTTGCATGTGTAAGGTCAATATGCAAACTTTTATTTTATTACAAAAAAACACCCGTGTCTTCTCCTGGCAGAATAAGACATGGGTTAAAAAATCCTATAGTATATAGATACAAAAGATTACAAATTCTGAATTTTATTGAATAGCTGTAAATATTCCTGGAGCAATTTTTGCTCATTGGGATCCTCTGTTAATAGTAGTTTTTCCAGAGATGGCGGAAGGGGATTACGACCGCAAACAACATAATCCAGAGTTGTGTCAAAGATATCGCAGAGGATTACCAGTTTTTCTAAGGATAAACCAGAGGTGCCTCGTTCCACAGCGGAACAGTGTTTAATCGAGATATTTAACTTCTCAGCGAGCTTTTCCTGCGTCATAGAATGCTTTGCGCGAAGATTGGCGATGCGTCGCCCCATAGGTGCATATAAGTTGTTCATGAGAAACCTCCTTTTAGTTTATTATATCCGTGTATTTGTTATTAAATAACCATGTAAAAGGTGTTGAAGAATACACCTAATAGGTTTATAATTGGTTATAAGAAAAAAAGTATTAAATAATATTAATTGGCAAAATACTCGAAAGAGTATGGCGCAAAACTATAGGGCCTGTTCTTTTCAGATGGCAGCCAGTTGCTGTATATTGACACGTCTGGGATGTATGTTCCTGACGTGTTTTGTTATTTATAACGTCAAAGGAACTATAAGTTAAAATTTGAACTTAATATATTAGTTTCAGAAGGATAAATGGGGGGAAATAAAATGTATTGTGCAAATTGTGGAAAAGAAGTAAAAGATGGTGTTAAGTTTTGCCCTTTCTGCGGAAGCATGTTCTCCAAAAACGCAGATGCTCCTATAGATGGAGACAATTACAGAAACTCTAATATGTATAAAAGTAATTCTAAAAAAACAATGAAACATCACAAATTATTTATAGCGCTGATCGGAATTGCAATTTTCACACTCTTTATTATAGTGTGCATAGCTTTGGGAACGAATACAATATCATCAGATGAAAATAGTAAAATTCAACTGGTTCAGGAAGGGACGCTTCTGGTGGCAGAGGATATCCCAATAAAATCTGTGGTTGAAAACTATTGGAATAAGGGTAAATGGAGTAATTTCGATGGAGAAAAAGAAACCGGAGAAAAAGCAAATATTGTAGAATACAGAAAAGATGATAATAATTTTATTCAGTTTGCAGTGGATGATAAAAGTTTTTCTATTGTCCATTGGGAAGATAATACAAATCAGATAGATGATGATGAACTAATGAGTATTGATGAGAATTATATGGATGGAGAAAGAGAAGGGTTAGTAACATGCATTAATACCTTATATACGAAATATGCTGAAGATAAACTTTCTATGAAAGACGTTGATTTATGTCGATATGTGAATGGAACACCAGAAGATATGTTGAAATGTTCTGATACACTTGTCAAATCAGATATAGGAATTTCCGATAAGATTCACCAGATAGTTATGTCTTGCGAAGAAGATGCATTTGATATGATCAGTATTTCTGGAAATAAAAATTATTCACCTACTTTTGCAGGAGTTGCGATTGGTGATACGGAATATGAAGAAAAATTTGCTAAAGAAGATTATCTTCCAGTAGAGGGCAGCGATGGAGTGACTTATTATCTCAATGAAAATACGGGTGCTGGACTAATGGTGGAAATAGAAAATGATAAGAGAATAAAAGGAATCATATGGGTAAGCACTTTGTCTGACTATGCAGAATGGACAAAGGATGAGGAAAAATCTATGGAATCCACAGATACTACTGTAGAGACATCGAAACCTCAGGATGATTATATTATTCCGGAAAGCAGTACAAGGTTGTTAATCAGTGAGGACTATACAAATAAAAGTGATGTGTCACTTCGCTATGCAAAAAATGAGATTTATGCAAGACATGGACGCATGTTTAAAGACCAGGAACTTCAAGATTATTTTAACAAACAGTCTTGGTATCAGGGAACCATAGCCCCAGATGATTTTACGGAAAATATGCTTTCTGATATTGAACGACAGAATGTCCAGATATTGGAAAATGCAATGACATCAACAGGCGAAGCAGCTGAGAATAAAGTTTATGATGATATGAACGGCGTATATATTTTGAACCTGGAAAATGGCTTGTATAACGAAATTGATATTGAATTATATTATGATTCCTCTGTTGAAGAGGTGTCGGTTGGAGAGGCTGTAGCACATTGTAACTTTATTTATTATCTTGAGACAAAAACAGATTTATATAAAGGCTATTTAGTAAAAACGGGAGATAATACATATGATTTGTACGGTGAGGTATATGGGGATTATCTTGGAACACTGTCTTTTGTAAATCAACATACGATTGAATATTATGGCAGCCAATATGACCGGACCAATGGGACATATTACTTTTCGGATCAGTTGCCTACGTTTGATTTTGATTAAGGAAATATGTAGCAAAAACATAAAATGGCAGAAAGTATGCCTGTGTAAGAGAAAAGAGGAGAAAATGTATTGTACTAAATGTGGTAATCAATTAGAAGAAAAAACTAAATTTTGTGGAAAGTGTGGATGTCCTGTTCGAGGAAATATAGAAGAGGCAGGTAAGGAAAGGAGTATTGTACCGAATCAGGTTTATTTGAAAACTAAAACAGATACCGAAAAATTTCAAGAGAATGATGTAAAAGATAAAATGAAGCAAAAGATGTCTAATGAATCAACGAAAAATGTGTATGAAATTTATTCTTCAATCTGGATGAATATGTGGAGAAGAAAATTTCAAATAATTCAAATTGATCAGAAAAGAATTATTCAAAAAAAGCCAACAGGAAAAGAAAAAATTATGGATATTGCAGCTATAAGCGATGTGAAAAACTCTTTTTATATGGCGCCACTTGCGTTAGTTTCCGCAGTAGCATGTTCTGGAGTAGGAGCATTAAATATCTCTACGCAATATGAAGGGGCGGAATTAGTGTTGATTATATGTGGGATTTTAATTGCTCTTTTTGCGTTGGGCAGCAATACCAGGTTACATATAGTGGATTTGAATGGTATGAACTTATCATTATATTTCAGAAGCAAAAAGGAAGCGATAAATGTTCAAAATGAAATTGCAAATAGTTGTTTCTTCCAGGGAAATGCAGGAACTGAAAAAAATGTAATACAAATCGGTATTTATGCTGTGATTGGGATATTGATGTTGGTGGCGGTGATTCGAATTATCTAAGCTGCGCTTGTAAGTAGTGTCTGCTGATTAAACAGTTTGCGGCTCAAAATCAGCAGGTGTATTCTATCAGTCCCAAAATCCAAATCAAGACAAAATGTATTCGTGCCTGAATCTTAAAAAGATTCGTCACAAATACAGATA
>JAQVHQ010000012.1 GCA_028696165.1 Lachnospiraceae bacterium
GTTTCGTCACTTTAATTATACCAAACAAAGAGTCTGGATTCCTTATATTTTGGGCATTTTTTGAAAGTTGTTTATTGTAAATCTGATAAAATTCGCAGTTGTGGATAAAACTGCGGAAACTCAAGTAGATGTAGTATTGACAGATATATGTATGCCTCATGTGGATGGCATGGAACTTAGTAAATACTTATATGAAAATTATCCGGATACGCAGATTATAATCTTCAGCGGATTCAGTGATTTTGAATATGCGAAGAAAGCAATTCAGTATAAAGTATCAGAGTATCTGCTGAAGCCGGTTACAGCAAAAGAACTTTCAGAGGTGTTAACCCGTATGAGAGAAAAACTGGATAAGAAGTATCAGGATTTCTGTCAGCAAAGAGAGTTGACCCAGACTTATCATAATTATAGAAAAAATGAGAAAGTAATTATATCCAAGGCTCTTTCACAGTTAGTCATGGGAACCCAGGAAATCACCAAAAGCCTTGATGAAATAAGAGAATTGGGAGTGGAACTTTCTGCTTCGGATTACAGGGTAGCGGTCTTAGATATTGATTTGTACTCTGAGATTTATCATGTAGACGAAGAACAGAAAAAAGAAAGTGCTCTTATGGCATTTGTTCTTGCCAATATCAGTGAGGAAATTGTAAATGAGAGTGGCAATGGTATCTGCTATCAGGACAGTGAAAATCGGGTGTACCTGTTAATGCAGACAAACAAGCCAAAAGAATTCGTAGCGACATCACTTGAGATTTCACGGAAGATTCAAAGAACAGTACAGGAAACTATGAAACTGACGGTATCCATTGGTTTGGGATGTTATGTGAAAAATCTGGAGGATTTATATCTGTCTTATCAGTCAGCAAAGAAAGCTATTCAGCTGCGTTATCTGTTTGGAAATGAAACGCTGATTGATATGGAAACAGAGAAGGTTAAGATGGATATGGAAGCTGATTTTTCAACTGCTTTAAGGAATTTGGAAGAAGCCGTGAAAAATCAGGATAAAAAAACTATTCATAGCAACATGTCAGATATATTCGAAAAAATCCGCAATTGTTATATAAGCAAGAATCGTGCATGCCTTTATCTTCAACAGGTAGTGCGTGAAATATATGATAATGTAACACAGATTCTTGGGGACACCTGCCTTATAGATAATGCCAGAAAAAAAGTGGTGGATGAAATAGCAGAGAGCCTTCAGTTTCAGGATGCCTGCGAACATGTGGAAGAGTACTGTGTGTTCCTGGCTGGTCAGATGGAAAGTATCAGCCAGAGCAGTTCTATGCGTCAGGCTATGAAAGCAATGGAATATATTCGGGAAAATTATGACAAACCAGATCTGAGTTTGAATAATATATGTGCCTATCTGGCAATCAGTACCAGCCATTTCAGTACGATTTTCAAGGAAGCTACCGGTGAGACTTTTATGGAGGTATTGATTCGTATTCGTATGGAAAAAGCGAAAGAATTGCTGGAGCAGACAAATCTTAAGAATTATGAGATTGCAGAACGTGTGGGATTTAGTGATCCTCACTATTTTAGCATGTCCTTTAAAAAGATGACTGGATGCACACCTACGGAATATGCAAGGGAGAAACGTGGATGAAAAAAACGAGTATTCGAAATACCATGCTGTTTTCATTTTCAGGAATTACGCTGGTTTCGGTGGTCATCTTTTTGCTGATTGCACTCAATTACACAGAACGAACCGTTATGGACAATGCTATAGAAAATACTACCAGACTGGTCAATCAGGTCAGTTATGATGTAGATTCTTATATTTCCTATATGTCGAACATAACAACTATGATTTCAGAAAATGAGGATGTCAGTAACTACTTATTTGCAGAGGACTTAAGCGCCAGCGAGCGCAGTGCTGCAAAAGAAAAGGTTATTCTTCAGTTTGAGTCCGTATTAAAGAGCCGTCCGGATATTTACAATCTGGCCATTGTAGAGAATAATGATAATTATCTCATTAATGATGGAGAAGGAAAATTGAACCCGTATGTTGATGTAACTGCTCAAAGCTGGTTTGCTGATGCGATGAAGGCTCGGGAAGGAAATTGTTTATCGTCATCTCATGTTCAAAACAGCATTATGTACAGCTATAAATGGGTGATTACCATGAGCAGCAGCTTAAGAGACCGAAGGACAAATGAGAAAAAAGGCGTGTTTTTTATTGACTTGAATTATAGTTCCATAAGTGATTTGTGTAATAATAACAAAATTGGGAATAAAGGCTACATGTTTGTCATGAGTGAGGATGGCAAAATCGTTTATCATCCAAAGCAGCAGTTGATATATGGAGGGCTGTTTGAGGAAGATGTTGATAAAATCCTTTCCAGCAAGGAAAGTTACTTTACCGTGGATGAGGGAGATAATCAGAAACTTTATACCATATGCAAATCAGAAGAGACCGGTTGGATAGTAGTAGGTACCGCTTATACATCTGAATTATTAAAAAACAGTAAGAATACGCAGATGATTTATATTATTATCGCAGCATGTATGATATTGTTGGTACTGATTATTTCCAGCATGATTGCAGAGACAATTACCTATCCTATAGAAGTATTGAAAAATTCCATGCAGAAAGTAGAACAGGGACAATTTGACCAGGCCAATGTTGTAGTCAAAACAAGAAATGAGATTGGAAGTCTGAGCAATTCTTTTAACATTATGACCCAGCAGATACAAAATCTGATGGAAGAAAATGTATACGAGCAAAAGCAAAAGAGAAAAAGTGAGTTAAGAGCGTTGCAGTCACAGATAAATCCCCATTTTCTGTATAATACGCTGGATTCAATAATCTGGATGGCAGAGAGCGGTAAGAATGATGAGGTTGTCGAGATGACGGCTGCTTTGGCAAAGCTGTTAAGACAGAGTATCAGTAATGAAGATGAGGAAGTACTGCTGTCGCAGGAGATTCAGCTTGTTCAAAACTATCTGACTATACAAAAGATGCGCTATAAAGATAAATTGGAATATGAGATTACTGTGGATGCAGAAGTAGCTAATGCCACTATAATCAAGCTCCTTCTTCAGCCATTGGTGGAAAATGCCATTTATCATGGACTAAAATACAAGGAAAGTAAGGGAATGCTGTGGCTGAAGGCCTACAGAGCGGGGAGCTATCTGTGTATTGAGATTCAGGATGATGGGGTAGGGATGGATGAAGATACTTTAAAGCATATTTTTGAAAAACACAAGGTGAATTACCGTTCCAATGGAGTCGGGGTCTATAATGTACGACAGCGTCTGGAATTATATTATGGAAAAGAGTGCAGCATGACCTATGAAAGTAAGTTGAATCAGGGCACTAAAATCATGATACGAATTCCACTGCGGGGAGGTGAAGAACATGATTAGAAATAAACGGTATTATACAGTTATTCTATTATTGTTTTTTGCTTTTTTGTTAACACTGTACGGATGGTTTAATAAAAGCAGCCAGACAGAAAAAAAGTACGAGATGGTATATATTCCTAAAATCATAGACGAAGATAATGATTTCTGGACTTCATTGATAGAAGGTGCTGAGATGGCGTCAACGGAATACGGCGTGAATCTAAAAATTGTAGCGGGAGAGAGCGAGGAAGATGTGGAAGGGCAAAATCAGCTGATTTCCCAGACAATCGAAGAAAAGCCAGATGCATTACTTATCTCCCCCTGCAGTTATACGGAATCCAATGAATTGCTGAAGGAAGCAAAAGAAGCAGGTATACAAGTTATTTTAGTCGACTCCCGCGTATCAGAATCTCTGGAAGATGCTATTGTTGCCACTGACAATTATGCAGCGGGAGAGACCCTTGGCGAATATGCATCTGGATTAATCGATGGAGATGATCAGATTGCTGTCGTGGGGCATGTGGAAGGTTCTTCCACAGCGATAGAGCGACTGCAGGGAGTGCAGAAAGGCCTTGGCGAGAAGCAGAATAATATAGTCTCAACTGTATACTGCAATTCGGAATTTGGAAAGGCATATGCTTTGGGTTTGGAACTTATGAATCAGTATCCGGATTTAAAATTGATGATTGGATTGAATGAGTATTCCGCAGTAGGTGTGGCACGTGCAATCAGAGATAAGGGGAAAATAGGTGAGATTAAAATGGCAGGATTTGACAGCTCTGTAGAAGAGATTCAGTTAATGGAGTCAGGAGTGTTCCAGGGGATTGTTATTCAGAAACCGTTTAATATGGGGTATCTGGGAGTAAAACAGGCAGTAAGTTCCCTAAAGGGGGAACATATAGAGCATGTTCTTAATTCTGGGTCAGAATTGATTACCATGGATAATATATATACAGAAGAAAATCAGAAATTATTATTTCCATTTGTAGGTAAATCCCAATAACTTAAAAATGTTCCATGGGACCATTTTACGTATGTATAGTAACTAAAAAAGAAAGCAGGCAGTTTTATCATAACAAACTGTATGCTTTCTTTTTATGTCATCGTTTATTTTGTCAAATCCTGTTCTTCTTCGGAAGCTTTTGGATTTTGATAAGAGTACTGTAATGCTTTCTGTGCATCCGTTGCCATTGCACTTAAGATGATATGTCCGCCTTCCAGATACCAGACATCGCCATAATTAGTGGGAACAGAAGCGTCATAACCGCTTTCGCCATATTTAGATACCACATCTTTATGAATCGTATCGTATAAAGCCTGCAAATCATCATTGCTTTCACCATTGTAGGTCCATGCGATACACATGAGCTGATTCTTATCATCAAACATGTATTTAATCGTACCATTTTCATCAAGATATGATTTCTCATAGGTATAGGTAGTGCCATTGTAAACAGAATCATATGTTTCATAAGCTTCACCTTCCAACGCAGTCATATCCTCATAGCTGCTGTCGAAATTTAATGAAGTAAATGGACATTCAAGATTAGAGGAATCGACTTCTGAAACAGAAGAATCCAGTGCATTTTCTTCAGTAGATGGAGTGGGTGAAGATGTTGACTGACAGGCGCTTAAGCTGGCAGAAAATAAGATAGCAGAGAGAACACATACCACTCCTTTTTTCATGGAATATCTGATTTTTATAGTGTTGGATTTCATAATTAATGCACCTCCAAAATGCTGTTATGAAGTCATTATAAGTACTTTTTGGATAGAATGCAAGCGGTATAAATAATAACCTTTTAGAAGTATAAATTTATACTTTTCCGTAAAATTTTACCCTTTTTTAATAAGATTTTCGATTTTGTTTATACATTTTAGATAGTATACTTACAGCATAATCGTTAGGAAAGGTAGGAGGAAAAGCAGTGGATAAGTTTAAAGAAAATTCTTTCGTGAAAAAGGTGGGGTTTAACAGGATTGTTCTGTTTTTTGTAATGATTCTGATGTATGCATTCTTCTGCGTGGTAACAGGTGGTAAGTTCTTCGGGATGGACCGTGTGTTGAGCTTGTTGAATTATGCGTATTTCCTTGGCTTCTTGTCATTAGGTGTTACGTTTGTAATCGCAACTGGCGGTATTGATTTTTCTATTGGGCCGGTTATGTTCTGTTGTGCATTGATCTCAGGTTTCAGCCTGACTTCATATGGAGTTCCGATGGGACTGGCATTGGTAATCAGCGTACTGGTAGGGCTTGCATTTGGATTATTTAATGGATTCTTAGTAGCATATATGTCTGTACCGCCATTTATCGTATCTATGGCTAGTATGAACATTGCAAAAGGTATCGCATCTGTATTTACCAGGAGTCAGTCAGTCAGCTGGCCACAGTCAGCAGGAGCCGGAGGATGGTACAGAAATCTTGTAAAAGTTGGCAATATTCCTGTCGGATTGATATTCTTCCTTGCAGCGGCAGCAATATGTGCGATTCTTTTAAATAATACGAAAATTGGTCGTTACATACTTTGCTTAGGAAGCAATAAAGAAGCCGTAAGACTTTCAGGTGTTAATATTAAAAAATGGGAAATGCTTGCATACACAATCTGTGGATTGTTAGTAGGAATCGCAGCTATCTTCTATGTATCTGCATACACGACTGTTCAGCCTGGATATGGGGATCAGTATAACAATGAGGCAATCGCCGGTTGTGTAATGGGAGGTACTTCCATGGCCGGAGGTCTCGCATCCATCGGTGGTACCGTAATTGGTGTGCTTATTATCGCACTTCTGCAGGAAGGTATCCTGGCACTTGGCTTTGCAAAGGACTATCAGCTTATTATCACAGGTATTATTGTTATCGCAGCAGTATATGCCGATGTTGTTGCCAGACGCAGAAAGAATTAACAATAATAAACGTGAATATCAGATGAATAGAAAGGTTAGGTAAAGTTATGGGTGACGTGATTTTAACAATGAAAGACATAGATAAATCTTTCCCTGGTGTACATGCTTTGGATCATGTAAATCTTGAATTAAAGCGTGGCGAAGTACATGCGCTGATGGGAGAGAATGGTGCTGGTAAATCAACACTGATGAAGGTATTGACCGGTATTTATAAAAAAGATTCCGGAACGATTACATATGAGGGAAAAGAGATAGAGTTTCATAATACAAGAGAGGCACAGGATGCAGGTATTGTTATTGTGCATCAGGAGCTGAACATGCTGGGGCATTTGACCGTGGCACAGAATATCTTCATCGGACGTGAATTTAAAAAGGGATTTGGTATCGATGACAAGAAGATGAATGAAGAGGCAAAAAAACTTTTCGACCGTATGCATATTGATATTGACCCAAGGGAGAAGATGAGTCATCTGACAGTTGGTAAGCAGCAGATGTGTGAGATCGCAAAAGCCATTTCCCATGATGCAAAGGTTATTATCTTCGATGAACCTTCCGCAGCACTCACAGAGACAGAAATCGATCAGCTGTTCAAGATAATTCGTGATTTAAGAGAGAAAAATTTAGGTATAATATACATCTCACATAGAATGGACGAGATTAAAGTTATCACAGACCGCATCACCGTCATGCGCGATGGTCAGTATGTAGGAACTTTGATTACAGCGCAAAGTTCTAAGAATGATATTATCAACATGATGGTTGGACGTGTTATTTACGAAGATCCAAAAACTCATAGTATGGTACCAGAAGGAGCACCAGTTGTTCTAAAAGTAGAAAACTTAAATGCAGGCAAGATGGTTCAGAATGTAAGTTTTGAACTTCATAAAGGTGAAATATTAGGATTCTCAGGACTGATGGGAGCTGGAAGAACAGAAACTGCAAGAGCACTTTTTGGAGCTGATCCTAAGGAAAGTGGTGATATCTATATTAATGGAGAAAAAGTAGATATAAAATCACCGTTGGATGCTGTTAAGCATGGAATGGGCTATTTGTCAGAAGATAGAAAACAGTATGGTATTGTTGTTCAGAAGAGTGTGGCGGAGAATACGACTATGGCAACCATGGAAGAGTATATGAACGGCATCTTTATTAATAAGAAAAAAGAAGCTGAAACTGCACAGAGTTTTGTAGATCAGCTTGCAACCAAAACACCATCAGTAGATCAGTTAGTTGTTAACCTTTCTGGTGGTAACCAGCAGAAAGTTGTTATTGCAAAATGGCTGACCAGAAATAGTGATATCCTGATATTCGACGAACCTACAAGAGGTATCGACGTCGGAGCCAAGAATGAGATTTATAAATTGATGAACAAATTGGCATCTGAAGGCAAAGCTATTATTATGATTTCCTCTGAGATGACTGAAATACTTCGAATGAGTGACCGAATCGTGATTATGTGTGAAGGAAAGAAAACCGGTGAACTTGATATCGCCGAAGCTTCACAGGAGAACATCATGAATATGGCTACCAGAGAGATTAATTAGGGAGGAGAAAATCATGGCTAAGGAAAATGTTATGCCGGCTGTACAGAAAAAGTCGCCGTTTGGAAAACTGAAAGGACAGAGTCTCATCGTTTTACTGGTTATTATCGGATTATTTATATTCTTTTGTATCATGAGTCCAAGTTTCAGAAGATACACAACCATTATTAGTATTCTGGATTATTCTTACTATATTGCTTTAATGGCAATTGGAGTTGCATTCCCTCTGATGACTGGAGGCGTTGATCTTTCCATAGGTACAGGTCTTATTTGCTACTCGCTGGTAGGTGGATGGCTGATACAAGTTCATGGTATGCCTGTTGGTGTAGGGCTTGCTGCATGTATCTTATTTGGTTTGGTTATGGGAGCAATTAATGGTGTGTTGGTTTCCTTCATGGAATTACCGCCATTCTTAGCAACACTTTGTACGATGATGGTTAACCGTGGACTTGGTTCTGTTATTGCAGGACGTGCAATCTCATGGCCGGTAGCAGCAGCGCCGGGAGGATGGTTCCGAAATATCTTTAAAATTACTGTCGGAAAGACCTTGATTCCAATTGGTTTCCTGTGGGTTATCTTACTGGTTATCTTAATGTCCTTTGTATTAAATCATACAAAGATTGGTCGATACACACTGGCTATTGGAAGTAACAAAGAAGCAACAAGACTTTCAGGTGTAAATGTTAAATTCTATCATTTGTTCGCATATGTGATTTCAGGATTCTTTGCAGGACTTGCAGCAATTTCTTATTCGGCAATTTTTGCAACTGTTCAGCCTGGAACCGGAGCAGGATTCGAGATGGAGGCAATTGGTGGAGCAATCATCGGTGGTGTATCTGCTACAGGTGGAGCTGGAAGTATTGTTGGAACCTTATTTGGTGTATTTGTATTCTGTCTGTTAAAAACAGGACTTCCTTTTATCGGATTACAGGCAAACTGGCAGCAGATTATTACAGGTTTGGTTCTGATAGGAGCTGTACTTATCGATATTATTAAAAAGAAAAAAGGTAATGCATAATTAAAAGTATCTATTAATTGGATAGACAGCAATCAGGAGAAGATTGTTTCTATAGAAAACTAAAAATGTTTAGGAGGAAAAAGCAATGAGAAAGAAAATCGTGGTAACATTATTAAGCGCAGCTATGGTAGCTACAATGGTGGCTGGATGTGGAAGCAAAGAAGCAGCTGATACATCAGCAGATGCAGCAACAGAGGAAGCAGCACCAGAAGAATCAGCAGATGCAGAAGAATCTACAGATGCAGCAACCGCAGGTGGCGATTATCATTTTGAAGTAGTTGTTAAGAGTTTCCAGTCTTCTTACTGGCAGGCAGCATTAGTTGGTATGGATCAGGCTAAAGAAGAATTAGGTATTACTTACAATGCTACAGGCCCAAATGCTGAATCAGATATCGCTGACCAGGTTAATATGTTAAACAATGCTATTAACTCTGCTCCAAACGGAATCGCTTTAGCAGCTTGTGACCAGGGCGCTGTACTTGATTCACTGCAGACAGCACTGGATAAACAGATTCCAGTTGTTTGTTTCGATACCAGTGTTCCAGATGCTCCGGAAGGATCTGTACTTTCTACAGTAGTTACAGATAATGGCGCTGCAGGTGCTCTTGCAGGTGAAAAGATTTACGAAGCAGTTAAAGATCAGATTGCTTCTGCAACAGCTCCAGTAAGAATTGGTGAAGTCAACCAGGATGCTACATCAGCTAATATCTCTGAGCGTGGTATGGGATTCATCAACAAAGTTATCGAACTTGCTAAAGCAGATGGCAAGACCGTAGCAGTAGTTGGTAATGACTTCTTCGTAGGACAGGTTGAAGATAATGCAGCAGAAGCAGATGCTGATATCATCCTTGAAGTTGCAGTTCCTGCACAGACAACTGTTGAATTATGTTCTACAGAAGCTTCTAAGATTATGAACGAAGCTGATACAATCGCTATCTTTGGTTCTAACCAGACAGCAGCTGAAGGTGTTCTTACAGCAAATCAGAACTTAAATGTATTAGGTGCAGACGGTACAATCGTTGGTGCCGGATTTGATGCTGGTGCTACAATCAAAGCAGCTGTAAGTGATGGAACATTCATCGGAGCAGTTACACAGTCTCCATTAGTAATGGGTAAAAAAGCTCTTGAAACATTAACTCAGATTTGTAACGGCGAAACAGTAGAAGAAAACATCCCAACAGATGGTTACTGGTATGATGCTACAACAATGACAGATGCAGACATCGCTCCTAACCTTTATGACTAATCTGTAATAAAAATAAAAAAGAGTGTCGGCTGTGCCGACACTCTTTTTTAAATATCCTGCTGTTAAAAAAGTTAAGTAGACCTTTTCTAAGCAACAGGATATAATAAAAGGAGGTCTTGGAGGTCTTCTTTTAACTATAGAGTCAGCTTGATTGGAAACGGAGGATTTAATATGCTGGAAGGGATTATTGAAATATTTGACAACAAAGATGTAATGATGAAACATTTAAAAAAGAGAAAATACGAAGAGCAGTTCGAACTTTTCGGGCACAAATACAAACGCTTTTTTCAGAAAATGACATCTTTTACAGATGAGGCCGAGAGTGTAGCGGCAGCATCTGCAAAAATCGGGCAGATTTTTACAGAACAGGTAAAAACAGCTTTTGCAAAAAAGAATGGAAAGATTCAGTCCGGGCTGCAGGGGGACTTGAATTTATTTATGATTTATTATGTGTTTCCAACGATATTAAAGACTAATCATCCTCATGCAAAACAGATTTGTGATGGGATTTGTGCAAAGTGGGCTGAGACTTTTAAAGGAAATGATATATCATATACAGATTATGATACTTTATATAAGGCATTTCGGGAAAAAATATTTGGAATCATATAGGTAGGAAGTGTTTTGCTGAATTTTGTATTAATAAAGTTGCAAATAAAGACACTTTTTTTGACAAATAAAGTTCTTCCGTAACTAAGTATAATAGCTTAATATAGAAGCATAGAGTTGCGTGAAGTAATATAAGGAGGACATGTGATGAGTACATATTATTTAGCTGTAGATATAGGTGCTTCCAGCGGACGCCATATTTTGGGATGTATGGTAGACGGTAAGATGCAGTTGGAAGAAATCTATCGTTTTGAAAATGGTATGAAGAAAAAAGACGGTCATCTGGTATGGAATCACGAAGTATTATTTGCGAATATTAAAGCCGGCATGAAAAAATGCAAAGAGATGGGAAAAATTCCGGTAAGTATGGGAATTGATACCTGGGGTGTTGACTTTGCATTGTTGGATGAGAATGATTGTATGCTGGGAGATATGGTTGGATATCGTGATAAACGTACTAACGGTATGGATGTGGAAGTGTCTAAAATCATTCCGGAAGACAAGTTATATGCAAGAACCGGAATCCAGAAACAGATGTTTAACACCATCTATCAGCTGATGGCGGTTAAGACACAGACGCCGGAATATATGGAGAAAGCTAAGACTTTATTGTATGTGCCGGACTATTTCCATTATCTTCTTACAGGCGTGAAGGTTAATGAATATACAGAGGCATCTACAGGACAGCTGCTAAATCCTGAGACAAAAGAATACGATTACGAGTTAATCGAAATGCTCGGATATAATAAGGATATGTTCCAGAAAATTGCAACACCGGGAACTTGTCTGGGTGATTTAAAACCGGAAATTCAGGAAGAAGTTGGTTTTAACTTAAAAGTAGTTCTTCCATGTACTCACGATACCGGTTCTGCTGTATTAGCTGTACCGGCGAATGATGATGATTTTGTATATATCAGCTCAGGAACCTGGTCCCTGCTTGGAATTGAGAGAGAGAAGGCAGACTGTAGTCCAATCAGTCGTGAGAATAATTTTACCAACGAGGGTGGTTACGAGTATAAAATTCGTTATCTGAGAAATATCATGGGATTATGGATGATTCAGTCTGTTCGCCATAATTTAGATGATAAATACAGCTTTGCGGAAATTTGTACAGAAGCAGAGAAATGTAAAGATTTCCCATCCAGAGTAGATGTCAACAACGATGACTACTTCATGGCTCCAGATAATATGATTGAATCTGTAAAACAATATTGCCGTGATACAAATCAGCAGGTTCCGGAGACTTTAGGGGAAATTGCCACGGTTGTATATGCAAGTCTTGCAGACTGTTATGCGGAATCTATTAAGGGAATTGAAAAATCAACTGGCAGAACTTATAGCCGTATACAGGTAGTGGGCGGCGGTTCGAATGCTGCGTATTTAAATGAACTGACTGCAAAATCCACAGGCAAGACTGTTTACGCAGGACCGGGAGAAGCTACTGCAATTGGTAATATTACTGCGCAGATGCTGGCAAATAAAGAGTTCACATCTAAATCTGAAGCAAGAGACGTGATTCATCAGTCTTTTGATATAAAAGTTTTTAATGCCTGAAGCATGAAATGATTTCAAGCATAGGGCATACCAGGTATACAATAGTGTGCTTAGGAGTATTTGAATATAGGAGGTATGTCAAAATGACAACAAAAGAAAGATACGAAAGTGCAAAACAGATGTACGCAGCAATTGGAGTAGATACTGATGCAGCGATTGCAAAGTTAAAAGAAATTCCGATTTCTGTACATTGCTGGCAGGGTGATGATGTAAAAGGTTTTGACCAGGACGGCCCATTAACCGGCGGCATCCAGACCACAGGAAATTATCCTGGAAAAGCAACTACACCAGAACAGTTAATGGCTGATTTGGACAAAGCTATGTCTTTATGTCCAGGTAAGAAAAAATTAAATCTGCATGCAAGTTATGCAATCTTTGAACCAGGAGAAGCAGTAGATAGAGATAAGTTAGAACCAAAACATTTTGCAAAATGGGTTGAGTATGCAAAAGAAAGAAATATGGGTATTGATTTTAACCCGACTTTTTTCTCACATCCAATGATGAAAGATGGACTGACCTTATCAAGCCCGGATGAAGAAACTAGAAGATTCTGGATTAACCATGGAAAAGTCTGCATTCGTATCTCTCAGTATATGGCTGAAGAAACAGGCGTACCTTGTGTAATGAATATCTGGACTGGTGATGGATACAAAGATGTTCCTGCAGATCGCATGGGACCAAGAATGAGATATAAAGAAGCAATCGAAGAGATTTTATCTGAGCCATTTGACAGAGATAAAGTAAAACCTTGTGTAGAATCTAAAGTGTTTGGTATTGGTGTAGAATCCTTTACCGCAGGTTCTGCTGAATTTACATTATCTTTTGCAGCAACGCATGAAGGCTGTCTGCCGCTTATGGACAATGGACATTATCATCCAACAGAAGTAGTTTCGGATAAGATTCCAGCATTATTGTGCTTCTATCCGGAGATTGCACTTCACATCACACGTCCGGTAAGATGGGATTCCGATCACGTAGTATTATTTGATGACGAGACAAAAGAAATCGCAAAAGAAATCGTACGCTGCGATGGTCTTGATCGTGTATATATGGCTCTTGACTTCTTTGATGCAAGTATTAACAGAATCTCAGCATGGACAGTTGGTATCAGAAGCTGGGAGAAAGCATTATTAAATGCTCTTTGTACTCCAAATGCTGACCTTAGAAAACTGCAGGACGAGAACAAATTATCAGAGCTTATGATGGCACAGGAAGAGATGAAGACCATGCCTTTCGGTGATGTATGGATGCAGTTCTGTGAAGAATGTGGTGTTCCAGCTGACAAATCATGGTTTGCTGAGATTACTAAATATGAGGATGAAGTATTATCTAAGAGATAAGGTATGCCTCAAGAATAAGCAAAAATAGAATCATGAAAAGTGAAATAAAGTCAAGTATTGGTATGCGCCTGTCAAGCAGGCAGGCTAAATATCAATACCTGGCTTCTTTTTGCGGTTGCTGTGTTTTTCTGCTGTGTTTTCTAAGTTATATGCTTTTGACCACAGACTACAGTTGTGCTATAATTAGAAAAATTTCTAAATGATAAAAGATCGATTGAAAGTGAGGATTTATACTTGAAAAAGTTTATTATAGGTCTAAAGGTTCTGGGGATAACCGGGATATTATTAGCTGGTCTTACTGGTTGTGGTCAGAGTACAGAGGAAGAAGAAAATGTTATCGAGGAGACAGAAGTAACGGTAGATCCTGATGAGGAGATGGTTAGTCTTGCAGGCAGCGATGTATTCTTGTACCAGAACAACACAGACAGTGTAGGTAAGGAATATTTCCAGGGATTTTCGGATGCCCTTGTGGAAGCTGGAAGAACAGCTGTATATGTAACACCCTCGGAAGGTACTGTTGAAGCACAGGTACAGGTGATAGAGGAGTTAATTGATGAACAGGTTGCTTCTATTACGGTAGACTCCAATGGTGCCGATGGTTACGATGCAGTACTCCAGGAAGCTGCTTCAGCAGGAATTCCGGTTTTTTCTTTTGAATCCAGTGTAAATCAGGAATACAGAGTTACGCATATTGATACACCTACATTGCAAAACTGTGGTAATACATTAGTAAAGATTGCTTCCCTGATTGGATGTGGAGTGGATTATCAGGAAGATGTGGAGTTAGATGCTCAGATTACCCAGGCGTTTTCTGCTTATTCAAGAACTCATCGACGGGATAAAATCGTGCTTCGAATTGCAGCCATAGGGGATGCTTCTCGTAGTGATCAAAACTCTAAGCTGGCAACGATGCAGGTGGAATTGCAGAATAATATTTATCAGTCGGTAGTTGATCCGGCTATGAATGTTGTGTACTGGAATTCTGATGAAGATGATCTGTCGGCTAAGGCTGCTGAATTTTTTGAAAATGGTGAGTATAATGTTGTTGTAGGAATGACCCCGGAGATAACTGCTGCGTTGGCGCAGTATGTATCAGAACATTCTGAAAATGTAGCTAAGGTGACAGGAATCGGTACTCCGGATCTTTTGGCGGATTATACACCAAATAGCAGTGAGGATTTGGCTTTTACCAGTGAGTGTCCATATTTCTTGTATGATAATAATGCGGATTCCGGAAGGATTGCAGCTGCAGCGTTACTTTCCTATCTGGATGGGAATTATGACGGGGAAATTGGAAGTGAATTGATTGTCCCTTCTTATGATTTGTACCCGGAGAGGAGACTTATAACTACACAGTTTGCGGACACTGCATCAAGTATTAGTAATAAACCTTTTGTGATTGTTTCTAAGGAGAATGCGGCGCTGTGGCGAGATGTGCCGGAAAGTGGTATGGAAGGCGATGGTGCAGATGGTTTGGGAAATGTTGTGGGGGATACGGCAGGTAGTACGGCTGGAAGATAAAGGGGGTGGCTGGTATGCGGACCCGCTTAAAGCACAGCCGGAAATGCAGATGGCAGATAACCCTGGCCGAACCGGACTTCCTTCAAAAGTGGCTGCTTTCTGAGGCGGCTTCCACAAAGGGCTGGCGAAAAAGCGTCAGGTACGAAATGAGCTCCGTATACTAAGTGCGACTTAAAAGAAATCGAGAGAATGATAACTGAATCGACCGCATTCGTCGGGTTTTCTGATGAAAACCCAACTCAGGGCGGTCTTGGAATTGGGGTTAGAAACCCCAATTCCACCAGCTATCATTCTCTCGATTTCTTTTAGTCTTACTAAGTATACTACGTGTATCATTTCGTACCTGACGCTTTTTCGCCAGCCCTTTGTGGAAGCAGCCTCAGAAAGCAGCCAGTTTTGAAGGAGGTCCGGTCCGGCCAGGGTTATCTGCATCTGCATTTCCGGCTGTGCCCTAAGCGGTGCTCATACTGCGCGGAAGGGGTGGTGGAGGACGTTACTTTGGTGGTGAATTAGAGCGGTAATAGGGGCGGTAGGGATGAAAAGCTGAGTTAGTGGGTGGTGTACGCAGTCCGTTCCATCAGATGCGCTTCGCTGTCTGATGGAACTATGTTGTGGGGTAGGGGGGAGTTTATGAGTGTGTGAGTTGATTTTGTGGGGTAGGGGAGATTTACAACTGTATCATTCTATGTAATAGAAGAAACACTGCGAAAAGCAAGTGCCATATCAGCAGCTGCAGCCCTTCGTGAAGAAACAGGACTTTTCGTGCCAGAGGATAAGGAACGGATATTCCTACAGATAGAAATTAGAAAATTGAAATGAAAAACAGGATAGATTTCGATTAGAAGAATGCGTAACTAAGATATATGCTGCCAGCATTGCTGACGAGGCAAAGATAAGATAAAACTGGAATTATGCCTGTTCATTTATGGGTACTACGCTCAAGCTGAACTCTGCACTTTTTGAAAAGAAACATATGCTAATAAGCAGCAAATCCGTCTTAAAGAGATAAAATAACAATTTAAAATAAAAGATAAAATGGATATCTAGATAGCTCGAATATCCATTTTATGTTATTACATAGGAGATTCAGTTATCTGGCTTTTATATTCGGCAGGATGCAATTGCAAGGAGAATCGTGGAATTATGTGAGGGGACGATTTTGGTAGCATGATGTCCCCTTATTTTATAAATGCAATTTATATAATAACAAAACAATGTGAAAATGTAATAGGATAGATGCAATAAGGAAAGATGCAATAAATTAGAAAAACTTGTAATTTATCAAACCACATGTTATACTACAACATGTTATTTTATAAATCACAACAATGATATGTGGCGCAATAGATTAGAAGGTAAAACAAAGTGACAGAACAATGGCAGACAATCCAAGAAAAAATTGAAGATGCAGATGCGATTCTTTGTGGAATTGGTTCTGGAATGTCAAGTAGTGCTGGTTATAATCACTATCATAAAAATTCTTTTTTTGAAGAGAACTTTTCTGAATTTGAAGAACAGTACGGATATGATAATCTATTTCAAGGATTTTTATCATGTATATCCAACACCAGAACAGCAATGGGCATATTATGCAAAATATATTCAAATGATGTATCATGCACCGGCAGGAAAGGCATATGAAGACCTAAAACAGATATTATCTCGAAAGGAATATCACATTCTTACCACAAATGTTGATATGCAGCTATCAAAAGTCTTTCCAGAAGATAAAGTATTTTGTTTTCAAGGAGATTTTAGGTATCTGCAATGTTGCCAACCGTGTAATGATGAGATTTACCCGGGTATTGAATTAATAAATCAAATGGTGGGTAAAACCAAACATTTACAAGTTCCAACAGAACTGATACCAAGATGCCCGGAGTGTGGCTGGAAAATGGTTCCATGGGTGCAGGATGATACATTTTTGCATGGTTCTTATTGGAAGAAGCAGGAGAAGGAATATCATACCTTTTTAGAAAAATACATGGATAAAAAACTAGTCCTTTTAGAGTTGGGCGTAGGCCGAATGACGCCAATGTTTATCCAGGAGCCATTCTGGAATTACACTTATCAGATGCCAAATGCTTTTTATATCACAATCAATCCAAAGGATGCACTTCTTCCGAGAGAACTAGCCCAGAAAGGTCTAGCTATTAAAGAGGACATTGGTTGTGTTTTAGAAAATGCTGTAACAAACAAGAAAAAATAAAATGATTAGGAGATAAAGAATATGTTAAACAGGGTAGAAAAAGCAGTTGAGAAAAAGAAGAACGGGTATAATTGCGCACAGGCAGTGGCATGTACTTATTGTGATTATACTGGTGGTAATGAAGAAGATATTTATAATGCAACACAGGCTTTTGGAATAGGAATGGCAACATTGGAGGGTAATTGTGGAGCTCTTTCAGGAGCTGGAGTTGTAATTGGGTTGACTAATAAAGACCGTAACAAAACCATGCAGGATACGAAGACGATGATTCATGAATTCAAAGAAAAAAATTCAACAGTTATTTGCAAGGAATTAAAAGGAATCGAATCAGGAATTGTAATTCGGGCGTGTGAAGACTGTATTAGAGATACTTGTGTATCGTTGGAGAAAATTCTGGAACAACACATCTAAACATTGGCAACTATCTATAAGTAAGATATACTTTTTATACGACTGGGCAGTTACAAGCCCATTACCTTTAGGTGATGGGTAGTTGACAGTTAAGGAAGTTCAAACTTATTGCATCTTATGAAGATACTTTGCGATGCAGAGGTAGAGATACGACTTACATATGCCTCGAAGGTATTGTGACTTCTGGAATAATCTATGAAAACGAGATAGAAACTGATTATTCGCTTATATATGTCCCCGTGAAGATTTGAATAATTGAGTGTAACAACCATTATTCTCGTTTATAGAGCAGTCAACTCAATAAGGGTAGCTGTTCTTTTTTTACCTTTTTGCCGTAATGATATTGTTATGGTACGACTCAGTATGTTAAGATTAACATAATGCACAGATCATTATAGGCCACTCAATAACAATTTGAAAATTATTTGATTTTCTTAAAACCTATCGCATCTTTGTCTCGTCTAGGTGTTAGAAAGAAGGTGATAGGTATTGAGTGAAGAAGATTTTAGAAATCTTTTTATTAAATATGTCGAAGAACAGATACTTGATTCCGATGCAGCGGAAAGGCTGTTACAGAGAATCATGAAGATACTTCGAATAGAAAATCCCGATGATGGTTAAAGCAAACTGTGATAATATTATTGGTATAACATAAAAATATTACGGAAGAGAGAAAGGGACAGTATATGAAATGTTACAAATGCCAGGCTGAATTGTCAGCAGATGCAAAATTTTGTGCGAAGTGCGGAGCACCACAAGAATTTACACAAGAGCAAATAGATAAGGCAATTCAAAACGATCAAATTGTTATAACAGAGCTTTATAATCGAACCTACAATAATGTGTATCATACCATAAAAGCTATGATAAAAGAGGAAGATACGGTTATAGATATTGCTCAAGATACATATCTGAAAGCGTTTGCAAGCCTAGAGCAATTGCAAGATCCTACAAAGTTTAGAGCATGGATAAAGAGGATTGCTCATAACAAGACCGTGGATTACTTACGGAAAAAAAAACCTATTATGTTTTCTCAAATGTCAGCGGATGAAGACGGAGCAGTTGAATTTGAGGATACAAATGTAAACAATTTGCCAGAGGTGGTAATTGATCGAGCTGAAACAAAACGCTTGATTGCAGAAATCATGGATGATATTCCTGAGGAACAAAGAGTTGCTATTGCAATGCACTACCTTGAAGGAATTCCTATTAAGGAAATAGCAGAAACCTTTGGAGTTACAGAAAATACAATCAAAAGCAGATTGAACTACGGAAAGAAGAAAGTAGAAGTTCAGGTCAAAGAGCTGGAAAAGAAAGGTACGAAACTCTACTCACTTGCACCACTGCCATTCTTGTTATTACTTTTCAGAAATCAGGAAGTACATGCTGCAGAACTTCCAAATTTTGAAGTCCTTAGAGCCATTGAAAATGAATTTGGAATAAAGAAAGCTGTTCAGCAACCACAAGCAATTAATACAGCTACTCAAAATGTTTCTTCTATCAGTTCTACCGCAACAAAGACAGTTGCAGGAACAGCAAGCAAAGGTATTGCGGCAAAAGTAATTGCTGGAATTGTTGCGGTTGCAGTAATTGGCGGTGGAGTTGTAGCAGTCCATAATAAGCTAAATAATAAAACAGAGCCTGTTGCAGTAGAAGAAGTTCAGCAGGAAGAACCAGAAGTAGTTGCACCCGAACCAGAAGTAGTTGCACCTGAATCAGAAGTAGTTGCACCTGAATCGGAAGTAGAAGTGCCTGCTGCTATATCTATAGAAGAATTTGAAGGAACTTATCAATGCCCAGACACTAGCCTTGAAATCATCATCACAAAAATTGATGATACCACAGCCGATATTGTTATGGATAATATTTCTCCAAACGGGGCAAACGCTTTTAATCAACAAATGATTGGGAAATTAGAGGGCGAGCAGTTAGTTATCGATTTTGAAACAAGTGAAAATGACATGGGCTATATTACGAAGGCCGGGGATTCACTTAATGTTGATATATCAGAGCATTATCAGGCAAAAGCCAATACTTATATGAGTGGTGTTTATTTAATATCAGGAAATATAGAAAATAGTGAAAATACAGAAAACAGCGGAAATGCGGAAGAGAAAACAATTGATGATTTTTTAGGAACATATGAAACGAGAGGTGACGGAGATCATTTGGAAATTTCAATGCATCTTGAACATGAAATGCTAAATATCGGAAGCGATGAAGAATATTCTTACAGAGTGTATGAATCATATAAAATTGAAGGTAATGTGTTGTATGCATATTTTGATAATAGTGGAAGTTATGAATCGTACACTTTGAATGACGACGGAAGTTTAGCTTATGATAGTAATATTGAAGATGATTGGTATAGAGGAATGATATATTACAAAAAAAATTAAAAAATAAAACCTAACAGTATCAAAACTTGAATTACATCAACTATTTAAGCGAAAACTTATATGTTAAGCCACCAGCGGCTTCCCTACCAGTGGTTGACAAGTCAGAATTTGGGACCAAAGATAAAACATACAATTCTAAAAGCATTAGCTGCAGATGAGGAAACATCATTTCTTAGAAGTAATGCGGAATTTCAGAAATTGATAAAGGATATAGATAAATAACTTCTAACTTGTATAGCAGTCAACTTAATACGGTTGGCTGTTATTTTTCTTTATGTCAATTCACGTGATTGCTATAATCCATATGTCAAATTCTGTACGTTCTGGTACAAACATCCGGCAGGCATTCTTCTTGAGGTCGTCATTTCTAAACAGATTATTTCTAAGTGAATTATTTCTAAACAGATCATTCCTAAACAGAGCATTTTTAACGTGTTACAAGCAAGAATTCCCCTTCCTCTTAGGTGGGGGATGAATTGTAATAAGCCTATCGGCGACATCGGTTAGAACATAATATAAAAATCTCCTGTCAGGTTGTTTCTGTTGCTTTTCGAAAAATTGCAAAACGAACACTTGTTCTTAATTGGAAAATATGCTATAATATAATCAGTCGATAAAAGAAAAGAGTGATGAAAATGAATGATCTGGATCATAATGCGCATTCAGTATATCTGCTTTATTATCATCTGATTATGGTCGTAAAGTACCGGAGAAAAGTGATTGATGATGTTATTTCAGACCGTGCAGAGAATATCTTTACGTATATTGCACCAAAGTATGGGATAACGCTGGAAGAGTGGAACCATGACAGGGATCATGTCCATGTGATGTTTCGTGCAGAACCCAAAAGTGAAATCAGCAAGTTTATTAATGCATATAAAAGTGCCAGCAGCCGTCTCCTAAAGAAAGAATATCCTCAGATTAAGGAAAAACTCTGGAAAGATGCTTTCTGGAGCCAGAGTTTCTGCCTGCTGAGTACCGGAGGAGCCCCGGTTGAAGTGATTCGTTCTTATATTGAAAGTCAGGGTGAGAAAAAACGTGAACAGAGCCTATCGGTTTCGGATATATCCGGATAAAGAACAGCAGGGATTATTGGCCCGGACATTCGGAAGCTGCCGTTTTATCTACAATCAGATGCTGAGTGACAAGATTGCTGCATATGAGAAAGATAAAAAGATGCTTCTGACAACTCCGGCCATGTACAAAGGCAGATTTCCATGGCTGAAAGAAGTGGATTCTCTTGCTCTTGCAAATGTACAGCTGCATCTTGAAAAAGCATATAAGAACTTTTTCAAAAACCCAAAGTCCGGGTATCCAAAGTATAAATCAAAGCATACCAGCAGAAAAAGTTACACCACAAATCTGGTCAATGGAAATATCGTTATAAATAAAGGAAAAATAAAACTGCCCAAACTGGGAAGTATCCGGATGAAACAGCACAGGAAGATTCCGGCAGATTACAGACTTAAATCAGTGACTGTCAGCCAGGAGCCATCCGGAAAATATTATGCCAGTATTCTGTTTCTCTGCGAGAACCAAGCAGAGAAACATGTGGGAACAGACAAGGTGCTGGGAATAGATTTTGCCCTGTATGGAATGGCTGTGTTTTCGGACGGTTCAAAGGCAGAATATCCTATGTTCTACAAAACTGCACAGAAAAAACTGGCCAGGGAACAGCGGGCATTGTCCCGCTGTGTAAGGGGAAGCAGCAACTACCGGAAGCAGAAACTAAAAGTAGCCAAATGTCATGAAAAGATACGAAACCAGAGGAAAGATTTTCAGCATAAACTGAGCTGTGGAATTGCAGATACCTATGATGCCGTCAGTGTGGAAACACTGGATATGAAAGAGATGAGCAGAGCACATCATTTTGGAAAAGGGGTCATGGATAAACGTAAGTGGCGAGGCAAGTAGGAAGATATTTTTCATTATGCCTCGATGAATTAGTAAGAACGAGGCATAAAAAGAAGAACGTCATATATATACCCCAGCAATGCTGCTTACAGGTGAATATATTGTAAGAATGAGGCACTAAGTGTAAAATTACTTCTATTTGCCTCGATTAACAGTAAACTGTATTTAATTAAACTAAAGAATGTATAAAGAAAAAGGAGAAAATTTTTATGCGTAATTATGTAGAACCAGGCTTAGTGCCGTGGAGACGAAAATTTTGTGATTATATCAGCATGAGTTATTGCCGGGAACAACATTACAGATAGAACCAGAGAATATGTTATTTAGCCAGAAAACAGCCAGGGAAACAATGGGAAGGGTGTGCGAACAATTGGCAGGCGGGTTTAGCAGAGGTGAGATCCAGTGTTTACGGAGACTTAAAAGCGAAGGCTATCCTGAGCTTTTCTAGTCGAAGTTAACACTTAGCTCAACTCTGCGTTGCCTGCGTTCGCACACCCTTCCCATTGTTTCCCTGGCGTCCGCTCCCAATTTAACTCCCAATCTAACTCCCAATCCAAATCCTAATCCCATCATTATAATCTTTCAATAATCCCACTCTCAACTAAAGGATTTCCTATAGAGTTATCATTCATATTATGCTAGAATAGGAATAGTTTTTTTATGAAATGAGGTATAATCAGATGAATCAGGAATTATTGTCCAGGTTAAGGGCAATTACGCCGGAAGAAGTGAAAATATTAAAAGGCAGTCGGGAAGTGGAGAGGGAGTTATACACTTCGGACAGTGAATTTACGGTGGATAGTTGTAAGATGCTGGAAGCAGGGAATTTGATTGCTATAAGAACTCATACGCGATTTGTACATTTTCCGAAACATAAACATAATTTTGTGGAAGTGATGTATGTCTGTGAAGGAGAAATTACCAATGTTATAGGGGAGCAGAAGATTGTAGTGCATAAAGGTGAATTACTCTTTTTGAATCAGTTTACGAGACATGAGATTCTTCCGGCTTCGGAAGCGGATATTGCTATTAATTTTATGATTTTGCCGGAGTTTTTTGATGTGGCGTCTAATATGATTGGGCGGAATAATGTGATGGCGGAATTTCTTGTGAATATTTTAAAACAGAATCAGGATAAGGGAGAGTATCTGTATTTTAAGGTGGCGGATGTGATTCAGATTCAGAATTTGTTGGAGAATATGATTTATTCGCTGGTGTATAGTGAGGGGAATGAACCTATTATTAATCAGACTACCATGGGTCTTCTTTTTATGTATCTTTCTAATTCGGTTCAGTTTGTGGAGACGCGTGTGCCGAATCAGTATGAGAATATGATTGTTATGTCTACGCTTAATTATATTGAGCAGAATTACCGTTCGGCAACTTTGACTCAGTTGTGTGAGAGTCTGCATCTTCCAATGCATGTGCTTAGTAAGAAGATTAAGGCGGCAACGGGTCATAATTTTAAGGAACTGCTGCAGCGTAAGCGGTTGAATAAGGCTGTGGAATTGATTTGTGATACGGATATTTCGGTTAATGATATTATTGCGGCTGTGGGATATGAGAATAACAGTTATTTTCATCGTATTTTTAAAGAACGTTATGAGATGACACCGAAGAACTTTCGCAGGCAGAATAAGGAGAAAGATGTAGTTAGGATTTGACAAATAGGTGTTTTTCGTGGATAATAGGCTATAACTGTAATGTGCTAAAGTATTACAGAGAATTTTTTACTATATGAGGAGGACTTTATTATGACGAATACAGTGGCAACTTTAATTGCTTTTGCTGTATATCTTACCATCATGGTTATCATTGGTGGAATGTACATGAAGCGTACACAGAATACGGAAGATTATTTCCTGGGTGGACGTGGTTTAAGTGGATGGGTGGCAGCTCTTTCTGCCCAGGCATCTGATATGAGTGGATGGCTGCTTATGGGATTGCCTGGAGCAGTTTATGCATTTGGTACTGGACAGTGCTGGATTGCTGTTGGACTTTTTATTGGAACGGTATTGAACTGGACAATTATTTCAGGAAGACTTCGCCGTTACACAATTAAGGCGAATAATTCTCTTACATTGCCTGAATTTTTTGAGAATCGTTTCCGTGACGAGAAGAGAATTTTACTTTTGGTTTCTTCTATTGTAATTGCTGTTTTCTTCCTGGTGTATACAGCATCTGCGCTGGCTGCTGGTGGAAAGTTATTTAATTCAGTGTTTGGAATTGATTATCATATTGCTTTGGCAATTGGAGCAGTTGTTATTCTTGCCTATACTTTCATGGGTGGTTTTATGGCTGTATGTGTGACTGACTTTATTCAGGGTACTTTGATGTTAGTTGGATTACTGGCAGTTCCGATTATTGCTATTGTTGTACTTGGAAGCGGTAATATCTCCGGTATTTTAAATGATAGTGGTGTAGCAGGGGGAGCTTCTTCTTTCCTGAATGCTTTTAATAATGATGGTCAGCCTTTAGGAGCTATTGAGATTATCTCTCAGCTTGCATGGGGATTGGGATACTGTGGTATGCCTCATATTCTGGTTCGTTTTATGGCTGTTCGTGATGAGAAGGAACTTAAAAAATCCAAAGTGATTGCTATTGTATGGGTTGCTATTTCTCTGGTAATGGCTGTTGTTATTGGTATTGTTGGACGTGCTTTTCTGTTCCCGACTATCCTGGGTGAGGCTGGAGCTGCTTCTACTGAGAGTGTATTTATTGAGATGATTAAGAAAGTGTTCATGGAACATTTCTCACTTCCTTTTATTGGAGGTATTTTCCTTTGTGGTATTTTGGCTGCGATTATGTCTACGGCAGATTCTCAGCTTTTGGTTACAGCGTCTGCTGTTTCTAAGGATATTTATAAAGGTGTTATTAAGAAGGATGCGAATGAAGAGACTGTTCTTAATATGAGCCGTATTGTTGTTGCGGCAGTTGCAGTTATTGCATTTTTGATCGCATGGGATCCTAACAGCAGTATTATGGGATTGGTTTCTAATGCATGGGCTGGTCTTGGTTCTGCGTTTGGACCGATTGTTTTAATGTCTCTGTTTTGGAAGAGAACGAATCTGCAGGGCGCTTTGGCTGGTATGGTTTCCGGTGGATTGACTGTTATCATTTGGGATTATATTCCTTTGATGGGTGGTCAGACTTTGGGAACGGCTACCGGGTTGTATTCGCTTTTGATTGGATTTGCTGTTAGTTTGTTGTTTATTGTTGTTGTTAGTTTGTGTACTAAGGCACCTTCGGAGGAGATTGTGAAGGAGTTTGAGGAAGTTTAGGATGTGAGGGGGGACGGTTTTACCGAAAGAATCCGGCAGAACACTCTCCCTGTGGAGCATCTCTGTTTTAGAAATGGCTTAATATGCTAAGTAAGACTAAGAAAAACGAGCGTGAATTTTGTTGAACCAACCACATTCGCTGTGTTTTCTGATGAAAACCCAGCTCAGGTGGTTTTGAAATTGGGTTTTGTAAACCCAATTTCATCAACAAAGTTCACGCTCGTTTTTCTAAGTCTTACTAAGCATATACGTTTGACATTTTTAAAACAGAGATGTTCCACAGGGAGGGCGTTCTGCCGGATTCTTTCGGTAAAACCTGGGTGTTGGCGGAGGAAAGGCTGAGTTTGTGGGTGGTGGTCGACGTTCGGGCCTGCCGGAGGCGCTGCGCTGTCCGGCAGGCCCTAGATGGCGGTTAACTGGGGGACTAATGAAGAGTTTGTTGGATTCGCTTTTTATAAAAGAAAAAAGGATTTATTGAATAATTGCTTTTCTGGGCTGATAATGATAAAATTCTTGTAGGATTTGGAAAGGAATTGGGAGTTATGTATGATTATCTTATTGTAGGGGCTGGTTTGTATGGGGCTGTGTTTGCCTGCGAGATGAAGAAGGCGGGGAAGAAATGTCTTGTGATTGAGCGTAGGAATCATATTGCCGGTAATGTTTTTACAGAGGAGATTGAGGGGATTCAGGTTCATCGTTATGGTGCTCATATTTTTCACACTTCAGATAAAGAGGTTTGGGATTATGTGAATGAGTTTGCGGAGTTTAATAATTATGTGAATGCTCCGGTGGCTGTTTATAAGGATGAACTTTATAATTTGCCGTTTAATATGAATACGTTTAGCAAGATGTGGGGAATTAAGACTCCTGCTCAGGCGAAGGAGATGATTGCACGGCAGATTGAAAGTCTGGGGATTTCGGAACCTGGAAATTTAGAGGAGCAGGCACTTTCTCTGGTGGGTACGGATGTTTATGAGAAGTTGATTAAGGGGTATACAGAGAAGCAGTGGGGGCGCAGCTGTAAGGAACTGCCGGCTTTTATTATTAAGCGTTTGCCTTTGCGGTTTGTGTATGATAATAACTATTTTAATGACCGGTATCAGGGGATTCCTGTAGGTGGTTATACGAAGCTGGTTGAGAAGCTTTTAGAGGGAACAGAAGTTTTACTGGATACGGACTATTTTGATTATGTGAAAGATCATTCCAAGGATGTGGAACGTGTTGTCTTTACAGGGATGATTGATGAGTACTTTGAGCATAGGCTGGGGTATTTGGAATATCGTTCTGTCCGGTTTGAGACGGAGATTCTTGAGGAAGAAAATTATCAGGGAAATGCAGTTGTTAATTATACGGAAAGGGAAGTTCCTTTTACCAGAATTATTGAACATAAGCATTTTGAATTTGGAAAGCAGCCTAAGACTGTTATTTCAAGGGAATATCCTCAGGAATGGGATCCTGGAAAGGAACCTTTCTATCCGATTAATGATGAGAAGAATGGAAAACTGTATGCAGAATATGAGCAGTTGGCTAAAGCGGAGAAAAATGTTATCTTTGGCGGACGGTTAGGGCAGTATCGCTATTATGATATGGATAAGGTGATTCGGGCAGCACTGGATGCAGTGCGGGCGGAAGTTTGAAGTTGCTATGCATGCGTAAAGAGATCCAGTGGACCTCTTTTAAGTGGAAAATATTAAATATATGACAGAGTACAAGGAGAATACAGATGCTTGATAATATGACACAACGAAAAACAGTTTCCTGGGATGACCTTACTTTCCCGGAGAATTATTATGAGACTAGTGATGCGCTTATGCGATATGAAGTACTTCAGGATGCCATGAAAAATGGTGATAATGGAGAAGCAAACCAGATTCGTCTCCAGATGTGGGAAGATCGATATGGCAAATATGATGGAACAAAACCTGAAGTGGATCACTATCTGAAACTTTGGTTGGATTTTCGTTTTGCGTATGAGAAACGGAAAAGTATCTTTGGGTTTGGTAATGCGAAAAAGTCTTTGCAAAAGGATCTGAATGCTATGGGATTTGAACGCACAAATGATAAAGGACAGATGGGTGAAGATATCCTCTTTGCAGAACTTCGTCATATGGTTCGATTTTATCTTTCGCTTTGTATGAGCGATAAGACTTACCGTTCTTCATTTCTTGGGATTATGAGTATGAAAGATGAGAATGTAATTGATAAGATTACCAGAGAAGTCTATGAGGTAGCTTGTGCAACACCAGAGTTTTACGGATTAACGAAGGAATATGAAGTTTTCACTAATGCAGCAATAGATGCCTTTAGTACTGATTTCCCTGAGATGAGCGGAACTTTGCATCGTTATATTAACGGGGAAGTGTAAAAAGTAATAGATAGGACCGTAAATGATGAGAGCAGGTCTCATGTTAAGAAGCCTTTGTAGATTTTCAAAGGTTTCTTTTTTATCATATTTTGCGGAAATGAAGAAGTTTAAAATATAAGTAAAAATAAACCAGCTATGATTAAAAAGGGATTTGCACTGTTGTTTGCGCTCATTATTCTTTTATATCTTGTGAAAAATTGCTTATAGGTGTAATTCTAAGAGTGTCTTAGAGATATGCAAAAAAACTATGGAAAACTATGAATTATAAGCATTGTACTTTGAAAACAAAAAGTGCAATAATTAATTAAGAGCAAACTAGGATTCCTGGATTTTGAAGTTGAGAGGAGACATTAAATGAAATCAAAAGTATATTTTTCAAAAGAAATCACACCAGAAAAAGTTGTAGAGATGTATAAAGTAATCGGTAAAGCGTTACCCGGAAAAGTGGCTGTAAAGCTTCATTCAGGAGAAGCCGGAAATCAGAATTTTCTGAAGCCGGAATTTTGGAAACCAATGATTGATTATGTGAAAGGAACAGTCGTTGAGTGTAATACCGCATATCCGGGAGAACGTGATACAACAGAAAAGCATTTGAAAACAATTGAGAATCATGGATGGAATAAATACTTTGATGTAGACATCATGGATGCGGAAGGTCCTGATTTGGAACTTGCAATTCCAAATGGCAAATGTATCAAGAAAAACTTTGTGGGCAAACATGTTGCAGATTATGATTCTATGCTTGTACTTTCTCATTTCAAAGGACATCCAATGGGGGGATTTGGAGGCGCGTTAAAGCAGCTGTCTATCGGTGTTGCCTCATCTGCAGGAAAAGAATATATTCACGGTGCCGGTGACCCTGTGGCTTTTATGGATGCAGATCATGATTCATTTTTAGAATCCATGGCGGATGCGGCAGAATCTGTAGTAGAGTATTTCAAAGGAAACATGGTATTTGTCAATGTTATGAAGAATATGTCAGTAGACTGTGACTGCTGTGCAGTGGCAGAAGATCCCTGTATGAAAGATATGGGAATATTAGTATCCTTAGATCCTATTGCTATTGACCAGGCCTGCCTGGATTTGGTATATGCTTCTGATGATCCGGGAAGAGACCATCTGGTAGAACGTATCGAGACACGCAATGGTATTCATACAGTAGAGACAGCAGCAGAACTGGGGTATGGCTCCAGAGAGTATGAATTATTGGAAATATAAGAGAAAATAAAAGCAGAAGAAAAACAGGTATTTGTGGTTTTGAATAGAAATCATAAATACCTGTTTTTCATGATCTAGGTTTATGATTTTAGGATATGATTTAAGTTTATCAATATTTGTGTATTTTTCAATTCTGTGTTATACTCAAAATAATGTTTTGAACGAAAATAAATGAACATAGAGGAACGACTACTGTATCGGATATACTGTGTAAGCTCTTAAGGAGCCAATGGTGCCAAATTTTTGTTCAAGGTACACAACGCTTTGTGAAGAGAAAAGTCAATCACTTATAAGAGAAAAGAAGAGGTAAAAGAATATTGTCAAGTAAAACAAACAAAAACGAAACTATGCCAGTGAAGATTATTCCATTAGGAGGTCTTGAGAAAATTGGTATGAACATAACTGCAATCGAATACAACGAAACCATCGTAGTAGTAGACTGTGGTATTTCCTTCCCGGATGATGATATGTTAGGAATTGATAAAGTCATCCCGGACGTTACTTATCTTGTGGAAAATAAAGAACGTGTGAAAGGATTTGTAATTACACATGGTCATGAAGATCATATTGGGGCACTTCCACTAATTCTTCCACAATTGAATGTTCCCATATATGCTACACAGTTAACTATGGGATTAATAGAACACAAATTAGAAGAAGCAAAAATATTAAAAAAGACCCGTCGAAAAGTAGTAAAACATGGAGGAAGAATCAACTTAGGTGAGATTAGTGTAGAGTTTATCAAAACCAATCACAGCATCGCAGGGGCATCCGCATTAGCAATCTATACACCGGCAGGCGTTATTCTGCACACCGGCGATTTTAAAATTGATTATACTCCGCTGTTTGGCGAAGCAATAGATTTACAGAGAATGGCAGTGCTGGGCAAAAAAGGAGTACTGGCTGTAATGAGTGACAGTACCAATGCTATGCGTCCCGGATTCACTCCATCAGAAGTAAAAGTAGCCAAAACATTTGACGACTTATTCCAGGAACATAATAACAGAAGAATGATCGTAGCGACCTTCGCATCCAATGTAGACCGTGTACAGCAGATTATTCAGACAGCAAGCAAATATGGAAGAAAAGTAATTCTGCAGGGCCGAAGCATGGAAAATGTAATCGACATTGCACAGAAATTAGAATACGTAAAAGTCCCTGACAACACTCTGATAAGCGTAGACGAGATGAAAAGATATCCCGACGAGCAGCTGGTCTTTATCACCACAGGAAGTCAGGGCGAAGCAATGGCAGCCCTTACCAGAATGGCAGAAGGATATCATAAAAAAGTAAAAATCAAACCAAACGACGTAGTAGTATTTAGTTCAACTCCAATTCCAGGAAACGAAAAATCTGTATCCAAAGTGATAAACCTGTTAGAGGAGAGCGGAGCCAACGTAGTATTCCAGGATACCCATGTATCCGGACATGCATGCCAGGAAGAGATAAAACTCATCTACTCCCTGTTAAAACCAAAATACGCCATACCAGTCCACGGAGAATACAGATTCCTCCAGGCAGCATCCAAACTGGTACAGTCCGTAGGCATAGCCCCTGAAAATACCTTCATTCTAAAATCCGGAGATGTCCTCTCCCTGACAGAAGAAGAAGGAAAAGTAACCGGAAAAGTTCCAGCAGGCGAAATCATGGTAGATGGTCTCGGAGTAGGAGACGTAGGAAACATCGTCCTAAGAGACCGCCAGAAACTCTCAGAAGACGGAATCATCATAGTAGCCATGAGTCTGCAAAAAGAAGGCAACCAATTAGTAACCGGACCCGACATCATCTCCAGAGGGTTCATCTACGTAAGAGAATCCGGAGAACTAAACAACCAGATGCGGACAGTAGCCTACGAAGCCGTCCTAAAAAGCCAGAAAAAAGAAAACTGCGACTGGGGTAAGATAAAAAAAGAAGTCCGCGACGAACTAAGCGAATTTCTCTGGAAAAAAATTAAAAGAACCCCGGTAATCCTGCCAATTATCATGGAAATCTAATAAAACAGTGTACCCCCATTTTATGTATTTACATTAGGGGTACACTGTTTTTTAGGTAAGACATTATAAAAATGAACTACTTTTTTAAGGTATAAATATAAAAAGTCTTGTCCATGAAAAAGGTTCTAGCATAAAATTGGGTATAAAATAAGAATTCTTCATGTCCACTGTATAGGGTACATTATAAAAATAATAGCGAGGCATATATAATACTTATTTAACGATATGCCACGTTAATAAGTATTATACGGGGCATGACAAATATATTTCTTAGTATATGCCACAATACATATAAAAGTTAATACAAATATGTGCAAAACGAGGCAGGAAAAACAACTACATTCCTATATGCCCCTTCAAAATATAAAAACTTCAAAATATAAAACCTTCAAATACATGCAAAAATAGAAAAATTGAAGTTAAAAACTCTCAAAGCTGAAAAAAACTCAAAGAAAAAACATTCCATACTCCCCCCAAGTCATCCCATCACCTACCGCTACCACCACAACCAGGCAGAAATGCCAGCGGGAAGGCCAGGGAGAAACATCAGACAATTTGATAATCAGCGCAGTGCGTTTAGCAGGACTTAGATAAAAGAAACGGAAGGTGACCGATGGAATTGGGTTTCCCAAACCCAATTCCAAAACCACCCTGAGCGATGTTTTCATCAAAAAACATCACGAATGTGGTTGATTCGGTCAACTTCCGTTTCTTTTATCTTAGTCCTGCTTAACGCACGAAGCCTATCAAATTGTCTGATGTTTCTCCCTGGCCTTCCCGCTGGTATTTCTGCCGTCCGCCCTCAAAAAAATCAAAGATGAATCACAGTCCCCGTCTCCCCCTTCAACCCATCCTTAGCCTTACTAAGCAAAGTAATCATAGCTGTCCTATCCGTCCCAGACTCCGCAAATTCCACCGCAGCCTGTACCTTTGGCAGCATAGATCCAGGAGCAAACTGTCCCTCCGCAATATACCTCTTAGCATCCGCCACCGACATATCACTAATCCACTCTTCATTCTCCTTACCAAAATTCACCGCAACCTTCTCTACAGCAGTAAGAATAATCAGCATATCAGCTCCTAATTCCCGGGCTAAAAGAGCAGAAGCAAAATCCTTATCAATAACAGCGCTGGCACCTTTAAGATGATCTTCCTTCAAGACAACAGGAATACCACCGCCGCCGCAGGTAATCACAATCTTACCTGCATCCACCAGGCTGTTAATTGCATCCATTTCCACAATCTCCACCGGTTTAGGCGAAGCAACAACCCGTCGATAACCACGTCCAGCATCTTCCTTCATAATATGCCCATAAGCTTTCGTCTGAAACTGGGCATCTTCTTTAGTCAAAAATCGACCAATCGGTTTGGAAGGATTTTTAAAAGCAGGGTCATTTTCATCAACCCGCACCTGTGTTACCACAGTAACAACCGGTGTTCGCATAAACCCGCGCTTGCGAAGTTCCTCACGCAGAGCATTCTGCAAATCATATCCGATATAGGCCTGACTCATGGCAACACAGACCGAGAGAGGAGTATTAGGCTGATTCGCATCCTCGCGGCTGAGAGCAGACATAGCATTATTAATCATGCCAACCTGAGGACCATTGCCGTGAACAACAACAACCTGATGACCTTCCTCAATCAGATCACACAGAGCCTGCGCCGTAGATTTAACAGCAATCATCTGCTCTGGCAGTGTATCTCCCAGGGCGTTTCCGCCCAGGGCAATTACAATCCTTTTTCGTTTAAACATATGCTACCTCCAGGGGTACTCTTATTTAAAAACACGAGGGGTACCTTTCTCTTCAAGTTTTTTAAGAATCTCCTGTGGATTTTCAAACTTAGCCAGGAAGATCATAGCAGCGATGATATATGGTTTAAAGCTGGCTTCTTTATAAAGTGGGCCACGATAACGGTCAAAGACAGATGCATCAACTTCACCGGTTTCACAGCTTACGCCACTGATATCAGCCGGCAGACAGTGCAGATAGAGTGCTTTGCCATCTTTCGTCTTGGCCATCATCTCTTCTGTACACGCCCAATCTTTATGGGTAGCATTCTGTGCTAATAATTCCTGCTCTAATGCATCAATGCCGTCGAAATCACCTTTTCCATAGAGGTCAGTACGTTTTTCCATAGCAGCAAAAGGAGCCCAGCTCTTTGGATATACGATATCTGCATCCTGGAAAGCTTCTTCCATACTGTTTACTTTTTTGAAAGAACCACCGGATTTTTCAGCATTTGCTTTGGCAACTTCTTCAACTTCCGGGAAGATTTCATATCCTTCCGGATGAGCAAGTACAATATCCATACCAAATCGAGACATAAGACCGATGACACCCTGAGGTACAGACAGTGGTTTTCCGTAAGAAGGAGAGTATGCCCATGTCATGGCAAGCTTTTTGCCTTTTAAGTTTTCTACGCCCCCAAACTGATGAATTATGTGAAGCATATCTGCCATAGCCTGAGTAGGATGATCGATATCACACTGCAGATTCACCAGTGTAGGTTTCTGCTCCAAGATACCTTCTTTATTTCCCTGGGTAACAGCGTCCACAACTTCATGCATATAGGCATTTCCTTTCCCAATATACATATCATCACGAATACCGATGACATCAGCCATGAAGGAAATCATATTAGCAGTTTCACGAACAGTTTCGCCATGAGCCACCTGAGATTTTCCTTCATCTAAGTCCTGTACTTCCAGTCCCAGCAGATTGCAGGCAGAAGCGAAAGAAAAGCGTGTACGGGTAGAATTATCACGGAATAAAGAGATTCCCAGACCACTTTCAAATACTTTGGTGGAAATATTATTCTCACGCATATAACGAAGCGCATCTGCCATGGTAAATACAGCTTCGATTTCATCATCCGATTTCTCCCAGGTTAAGAAGAAATCTCCATTATACATATCTTTGAAGTTTAAAGCATTTAATTTGTCAATGTAACCTTGTAATTTTGCATCCATCTATATATCCTCCTGATTATTGTGATTGTTATCTGTTGATTCATGACATTTTAAGTCCAAAGTTGTTTGCATGGGTATTATTTTATATAATTTATGGGCAGAACTGCATAGACAGCTGCGCAGGTGACAAGATCCTGTTTCCATGTTTTTTCATTAGGTGCGTGAGCCTGAGCCTCAGCGCCGGGACCAAATCCGATACATGGGATACCATTGCGGCCCATGATAGATACTCCATTCGTAGAGAAGGTCCATTTATCAGTCAGTGGACGAGCCTGACGCATAGCTGCCGTTTCGGCAGAACCGATTCGTTTATCGCCATAGAGACTGGTGTAAGCACCTTCCAAAGCTTTTGTGACTTCATGAGTTTTTGGAATAACCCATGTCGGGAAGTAGCATTCGATTTCATATACACATCCGGTGTAAGAAGGACGGTCATAGTTGTACATAGATACAACCACATCATCACCGTATTTCTTCACATTAGGAAGATTCCGGATTTCGTCAAGACAGCTTTCCCAGGTTTCACCGGCAGTCATACGGCGATCCAGAGAAATGGCACAGGAATCTGCTACAGCACAACGGCTTGGAGAAGTATAGAAAATCTGAGAAACGGTCACAGTTCCGCGTCCTAAGAAATTAGCCTCTTCCCATTCAGGGTTGTATTTTTCATCCAGCATCTTAACCAGACCTTTGATTTCGGTGGTGTCGTCAGCATCATTTTCATTTAAAGAACGGATATCCTGAAGAATATCAGACATTTTGTAGATGGCATTGTCGCCTCGTTCTGGTGCGGAACCGTGGCAGGAGATACCTTTTACATCTACACGGATTTCCATACGTCCGCGCTGTCCACGGTAGATTCCGCCGTCAGTAGGTTCAGTGGAAACTACGAATTCCGGACGGATCTTATCTTCATTAATGATATACTGCCAACAGAGTCCGTCACAGTCTTCTTCCTGTACAGTTCCCACAACCATGATTTTGGTGTCTTTAGGAATCAGATTCATCTCTTTCATGATTTTAGCACCATAGACAGAGGAAACGATTCCTCCGCACTGATCAGAAGTCCCGCGTCCACCGATTTCTGTATCCGTTTCATATCCCTCATAAGGGTCAAACTCCCAGTTTGAGATATTACCGATGCCTACAGTGTCGATATGTGCATCAAAAGCAATAATTTTGGATCCGGTACCCATATAACCGATGACATTTCCCTGTGGGTCAATCGTTACTTCATCGAAGCCGACTTTTTTCATCTCTTCAGCGATAGTAGTGATATGAGCTTTTTCATCACAGCTTTCGCCAGGGTTTTTAACGATTGCCCGAAGAAATGCGGTCATATCTTCCTGATAACTTTGTGCAGCTTCTTTGATTTTGTTTACATCCATGATGTGTCCTCCTCTTTTTTGAACATTAAATTTTTTATTTTATTTGTCACGCAGCTTTCTTAATCCGTATAATCCGTCCCATACCACTTCTCTAAATCGAACAGGATCCGTATTTCCTTCTGTGGAAACCAGCAGAACCTGCGAATTTTCATTTAAATCCAGTGCTTCTCGGATAGGAGCGTAGCGGTCATAGGTCATAATTGATGCTAAAAATCCCATTGTGATGGAACCGGATTCACCGGATACTACCATAGGGTCACCGGATAATGGAACTCCGTACATGCGGGTTCCCTTTGCACTCATCCAGTCTGGACAGGAAGCAAATGCTGTCACATGATTTCTTAAGATATCCCAGGAAATCGTGTTGGCTTCACCACAGGCAAGCCCTGCCATAATGGTATCCATGTCTCCGGTTACACTTTCCAGTTCACCTGTTTTTTTGCATGCAGAACGATAGAGACAGTCTGCCGCACTTGCTTCACAGACTACCATCTTAGGTGGATTTTCGGGATAGCGGTTTGCAAAATATCCAACAACTGCACCGGCCAGAGAGCCTACTCCTGCCTGTATAAATACATGAGTAGGTTCATCCACTCCATCAGCAATCAACTGGCGGTTGGCTTCCATGGCAAGCGTTCCATATCCCTGCATAATCCAGGAAGGAATCTCTTCGTAGCCGGCCCATGCAGTATCCTGAACCATAATTCCGTTTTTACACTGTTCGGCCTGACTGTTGGCAAGGCGGACACATTCATCGTAATTTAGATCTTCAATTGTGACTTCTGCACCAAGATTTGCGATATTTTCCTTACGGATAGGAGTAGTTCCTTTTGGCATACGCACAACTGCTTTTTGTCCCAATTTATTGGCGGCCCAGGCCACTCCGCGGCCGTGGTTACCGTCGGTTGCGGTAAAGAAGGTTGCCTGTCCGAATTCCTCTTTTAATTTTTCGGAAGTCAGTACATGGTAGGGAAGTTCACTTACATCTCTTCCTGTCTGTTTTGCTATGTAGCGTGCCATGGCGAAAGAACCGCCTAATACTTTAAAGGCATTTAAACCAAAACGATAAGATTCATCTTTCACATATAAATTTTTGATCCCCAGATATTTAGCCATATTAGAAAGCTTTGTCAGCGGCGTGACGCTGTACTGGGGAAAACTCCGGTGGAAAGATAATGCCTTTAAGACATGTTCCCGGGACATAATCTCAAGATGAGTGTCTGCCGAGGGTGTGACTTCGTTCATAGTGAACTGTAATTCTTCCATATAAAAAACCTCCTCATTAATAATGGAATCCTTATGAATTAGTAATGATAATAATTGTTATAAGTTACTTATTGATATCAACGTAGCTGTATAAAGTGTATTTTGATATACCAAAATATTTGGCTACTTTGTCACCGGATTTGGTAATCAGGAATGCACCGGCGTCATTTAAATAATTGATTGCCTTTATCTTATCTTCCTTAGACATCAGTGGAGCAGGTACCCCAACTAGAGATACAGACTGTTGAATCAATTCGTCCAGAAGGTCGTTAACATCCTGTGTGATTCTTTTAGGCTCTTCTTTTTCCTGGGGAGCAGATTTGCTTCCTGTAAGGGAGGACAGTGTGTTTTCTACTGCCAAAAGATTTGTAATGTCATAGTTAATGGAGAAGATATAGGCAAGTTCGCCATTAAATTCCTTAATGAAAATAGTGGAAGATTTTAGGATTCGACCATTATCTGTTTTAGTTAAGTAAGCCAGCTGATCTACCAGATCTTCCTCGTGATGTTTAAGTGCATCTAAGACTACTCCGGAAGGACCGCCATCCATATGACGATTGGTTACGTGGCCATTTTCAATATATACAATAGAATTTTCTATATCTTTTTTTGTCAGGTCATGTACCACTACCTCACAGTTTTCACCAAACTGAGCAGCCAGTCCTCTGGCCATCTGTTTTAATATTTCTAATCGGGAAATAGACATGTGAACACCTCCTTGTATTCCTGTTGTTATATCCATCATATCATAAAAATTTTAATGTGCAAGAGAAAAATACAAAAATTTTTAGGAAACCAAAATATTTTTGCAAAACACATTGCTTTTTACTATATAGGATGATAAAATGCAAATAACAGTAACGTGAGTCACATAAAACAGGAGGTAGCTTACATGATTGATTTAACCAGAAATGAAGAGGCACTATCACGAAATATTCAGAAAGCAAAAGAAAATCAGATTGTCATTCCAACCATTGCACAGATGAAAAATCCAGATATGATTCCTGAAAAAATCAAAGAGAAATTAAAAGGAGTGGGGCTGTGGGATGTAAATCCCCTGAATCTGTTCCGTATCTCATGGAAGAATGAACAGAAAGAAAAGGGCGGGCTCTATGGAGAAAGTAATTATATCGTACTGCCGTCTGAACTGACCGGAGTAAAGGCAAAGATTATCTGCATGGTAGGAAAATGGTTTCCTACCGGATGTCATAAAGTAGGTGCCTCTTTTGGATGTTTGGCTCCAAGATTAATAACAGGACAGTTTGATACTACGTATCATAAAGCAGTATGGCCTTCTACCGGAAATTACTGCCGTGGCGGTGCCTTTAATTCCAAACTGCTGGGGGCAGATTCTATTGCAATCTTACCGGCAGGTATGAGTAAAGAGAGATTTGACTGGTTATCTAAGATAGCTGGAGAAGTGATTGCAACACCGGGATGTGAGAGTAATGTAAAAGAGATATTCGATAAGACCTGGGAACTTAGAACTACCAGAGAAGATGTGTTAATCTTTAATCAGTTCGAGGAAATGGGAAATTATCTCTGGCATTATAATGTAACAGGAAGTGCCATCGCAGATGCTTTTGAAGAAATGAAAGAACCGGGAGACCATTTTGCGGGCGCTGTCTTTACATCAGGTTCGGCCGGAACTATGGCATCTGGAGATTATATAAAAGAACAGTATCCAAAAGCAAAGTTGGGCGTAGGGGAAGCACTTCAGTGTTCTACACTGCTGGATAATGGATTCGGAGGCCACCGCATCGAGGGCATCGGGGATAAACATGTGCCGTGGATTCATAATGTGAAGAATACCGATATGGTGATTGATATCGATGATGAAGATTCACAGCAGCTGATTCGTTTTTTCAATGAGCCGCTGGGTCAGGAATATCTGGTAAAAGAGGCTGGTGTAGATCCTGCATTTATAGAATTATTACAGTATTTTGGAATATCAGGAATTGCCAATATGCTCTGTGCCATTAAGATGGCGAAGTATTATGAATTGACAGAACATGATGTGATTGCAACGGTTATGACGGACTCAGCAGTTATGTACGGTTCACGTATTAAGGAACTGCAGGAAGAAGATGGCGAGTATACTCCTGTGAAGGCAGCCGTGGTATATCACAAACATCTGATGTCTGTAAAGACGGATAACATGGAAGAACTTACTTATAAGAGCAGAAAGAGAATTCATAATTTGAAATATTATACATGGGTTGAGCAGCAGGGTAAGACAGCTGAGGAACTAAATGCGCAGTGGTATGACGAAGAAGGCACCTGGGGATCTATCCGCAGACAGGCACCTCAGATTGATGCGTTGATTGATGAATTTAATGAACGGTCTGGAGTATTGAAAAACTTATAAATTCTATGTATAAAAACAGGAGGAGGCAGACGCTGATTCCTAAGAGGAGGTTTTCATGCAGAATGTAATTTCCGCAGTTTGTATTCAGTGTGGAGCAGAGATTGAGGCAACACCGAATATCACCACGTGTCCTAAGTGCGGTGGTATCATGGATATCAAATACGATTATCAGAAAATCAAAAGAAAATTGACAAAAGAAATGCTATCGGACAGGAAAATAAATACCATGTGGCGATACATGGAATTCCTTCCGGTGACAGGAGAGAGTAAAGTGCCAAAGCTTCGCGTGGGATGGACTCCATTTTATGAAGCATCCAGACTGGCAGAATATATCGGGATTAAGAAACTCTATGTGAAAGACGATGGAGTAAATCCTACCGCAAGTTTAAAAGACCGTGCTTCGGCCATGGCAGTAGTTAAGGCAGAAGAGGCAGGGATGGATACAATTGCCTGTTCTTCCACTGGCAATGCTGCCTCGTCTTTGGCAGGCAATGCTGCAGCTGCAGGATTTACTTCTTATATCTTTGTACCAGAGCGGGCGCCAAAGGGAAAAGTAGCGCAGCTTATGGTATTTGGGGCACATGTTATCAGCGTGAAGGGCAATTATGAAGAGACCTTCCGCCTGTCTGCAGAAGCAATTGACCACTGGGGGTGGTATAACCGCAATGCTGCTATTAATCCATATCTGATGGAAGGAAAGAAGACTGTTGCTTTAGAAATCGCAGAACAGCTTAACTGGAAGATGACCGATTATGTGGCCATATCTGTGGGAGATGGGTGTACGATTGGCGGTGTCTGGAAGGGATTTAAAGATTTGTACGAGGCAGGATTTATTGACAGACTTCCAAGACTAATCAGTGTTCAGGCAGAAGGGTGCTGCCCGCTAAACCGTGCAATTGCGGAAGGAAAAGAATGGTATCCTATGGAAGAAAATACCATTGCTGATAGTATTGCAGTGGGGGTTCCGCGTAATCCGGATAAGGCTCTTTGGGCAATCAGAGAATCTAATGGAGTAGTAGTCAATGTATCTGACGAGGAAATTCTGGCAGCAATGAGGCTTCTTGGAAGAACCTGTGGTGTCTTTGCTGAACCAGCAGGAGCAACCGGAACAGCAGGTGTAAAGAAAGCTGTGGAAACCGGGCTTATTAAGAAGGACGCATCGGTGGTTAGCGTAGTTACAGGAAGTGGACTAAAGGATGTGGCAAATGCCATGAAAGCAGCGGGAGAACCGGTGGCAATCAAACCGGATATGTCCCTGCTTCTGGAGGCATTTGAGCGCATCTGATAGGAATGATATGTGAGTGGGGCGGATATTTAAAATCTCACATTACACTTGGAGAAGGTATTGGGAAAAATATGAAAAGAATAGAGAAAACAGCAGCCTTAGGGAATGAGTTGTTCCTTCCGGGAGGTAATCCTACATGGAGACGGGCATTTCCTCTGGCTATGCAGCATGTGGTTTCGATGATTGTGGGGTGTGTTACACCTGCAATCATCGTAGCCAATATTGCTTTAGAACAAGGAGAGATTACTGCTTCTGACGTTACGATGTTAGTGCAGGCTGCGCTGTTGATTTCCGGTATAGCCACGATGCTTCAGATCTTTTCATGGAAGCATCGGATTGGCTCGGGGTTACCGGTTATTATGGGTGTTAGTTTTGCATATCTGGCCAGTCTTGAAGCAATTGCCATGGAGTTTAATCTGGCAACTCTCTTTGGTGCACAGCTGGCAGGCGGTGTGATAGCAATTATTGTCGGAGTATTTATAGGAAAAATACGGTTTTTATTTCCACCACTTGTAAGTGGGACTGTCGTATTTGTTATCGGACTTTCCTTGTATCCAACAGCAGTTAATTATATGGCTGGCGGAGCGGGAAGTGCCGATTTTGGAAGCTGGAAAAACTGGCTGGTTGCATTGGTGGTTTTGATTATCGTTACGGTGTTAAATCATTATGGAATGGGAATATGGAAATTGTCTTCTATATTGATTGGAATGGCCGCAGGATATCTGTTAGCTGCTGTGTTGGGAATGGTATCACTGGATGCTGTACATACTGCGCCGTGGGTGCAGATGATAGAACCGCTACATTTCGGGCTGAGGTTTGAAATCTCACCGATTATAACCATGGCAATCTTATATGTGGTCAATTCGGTACAGGCAATTGGTGATCTGACAGCTACCGCAGTAGGCGGATTAAATCGGGAACCGGAGGAAAAAGAACTGTCGGGAGGAATTATAGGAAATGGCCTCGGAAGTATTTTGGGTGCAGTAATAGGTGGTCTTCCGACTGCTACCTTTAGCCAGAATGTAGGAATTGTTACAACTACAAAAGTAGTTGCAAGAAAAATATTTGCAATAACGGCAGGTATTATCATGATAGCCGGAATTATTCCTAAATTTGCTTCATTGCTTACTACGATTCCAGCATGTGTACTGGGAGGTGCAACCATATCAGTATTTGCATCTATTGCAATGACAGGTATGAAATTAATTGCACGCGAGCAGTTAAACTTTAGAAACACATCTATTGTGGGATTAAGCGTAGCACTTGGAATGGGGGTAACTTTAGTTCCGGAAGCTTTAGCACAATTTCCATCGTGGGTAACCATGATTTTTGGAAAGTCACCGGTTGTACTGGCAACGTTGTCTGCGGTGCTGTTATATCAGGTACTTCCGTACACAGATGAGGACAGTTAATTTTTTTTATCCTATTCAAACAAAAAAAATTAGGAATGCTAAAAAAAATTGGATAAACTGGTTGGATTAAGTTGAAAATTAGTCATCCCCATGCTATATTAAAGGTATGAATAAGAACGGATGACAATTGAATATAGGAGGTTAGACTATGTTAATAATTGGTAATGGCAAGTTAGTAACAAGAGACACACAAAAACCTTTCTTTGAAAATGGTGCGGTTGTGATTGATGGAACAAAAATCGCAGCTGTTGGAGTCAGCGCAGACATAAAAAAGGCCTACCCGCAAGCGGAATTTATAGATGCTAAGGGTGGCGTTATTATGCCTGCGTTTATTAATACCCATGAACATATATACAGTGCCATGGCAAGAGGGCTTAGTATCAAAGGATATGATCCCAAAGGATTTTTGGACATTTTAGATGGACAGTGGTGGACCATAGACCGTCATCTGACATTAGAACAGACAAAATACAGCGCTCTTGACACACTGATTCAGAGTATTCGCAATGGTGTGACGACAGTGTTTGACCATCATGCCAGCTTCGGACATATCACGGACAGCTTATTTACCATAGCAGATGCAGCAAAAGAGACAGGGATACGTGCCTGTCTGTGCTACGAAGTATCTGATAGAGATGGTATGGATAAGGCAAAAGAATCAGTGATGGAAAATGCTAATTTTATACGCTATGCATTAAAAGATGATTCCGATATGCTTGCCGGTATGATGGGGATGCATGCACAGTTTACCATATCCGATGAGACTATGGAATTAGCAGCAGCCAACAAGCCTGAGGAAGTAGGATATCATATTCATGTGGCAGAGGGTATTGAGGACCTTCATCATTGCCTGCAGCACTATGGCAAGAGAATTGTGGACCGATTATATGACTGGAATATTCTGGGTGAAAAGACACTTCTTGGACACTGCATCTATATCAACCCGCATGAGATGGATTTGATTAAAGATACCAATACCATGGTAGTTCATAATCCGGAATCCAATATGGGCAATGCATGTGGATGCCCGCCAACTATGGAATTAGTACATCGTGGAATTCTCACTGGTCTGGGTACCGATGGATATACCCACGATATGACAGAATCATTTAAAGTAGCGAATGTACTCCATAAACATCATCTCTGCGATGCCAATGCAGCCTGGGGAGAGGTTCCGAAGATGCTGTTTGAAAATAATGCAGTAATTGCAAACCGTTACTTTAAAACACCTCTTGGAGTATTAAAAGAAGGGGCAGCAGGGGATGTGATTGTTATGGATTATAATCCACCGACATATCTGGATGAAAATAATATTAACGGACACATACTTTTTGGAATGACTGGACATGACGTAACAACAACAGTAGCAAATGGAAAAGTGTTGATGCAAGACCGCGAGATCAAAGTGGTCGATGTTGAAAAAGTTATGGCAGAGTGCCGCGTGGAATCTGCAAAACTGTGGAAGAGTATAAACGGATAAAAATGGAGGAGTTTGTATGAGCGATAAGATGACGTGCATGTCTTTTGCACAATTAATGAATTGGGTTTTAAAGGAAAAAGACGGTTCAGGCACAGTTTTTGGATTAAGAAGAGCATATCAGGCGAATACTGATTGTACCTTAAGTCTGTTTGGCAGAAATTTGGAGACCGTAATCGGACCGGCAGCTGGACCAAACAGCCAGTTGGCACAGAATATCATAGCTTCTTATTATGCAGGAGCCAGATTCTTTGAATTGAAGACCGTACAGAAGATGGATGGTGCAGAACTTGCAGCCTGTGTTAATAAACCTTGTATTAAAGCAGATGATGAATGCTATAACTGTGAATGGTCTACAGAATTATATGTTCCGGAAGCGCAGGATGAATATATAAAGGCCTGGTTTATCCTTCACATTCTTGCAAAAGAGTATGGCTTGGGAAGTATGGATGGATTCCAGTTTAATATCTCCGTAGGATATGATCTGGAAGGAATCAAGACACCAAAGATTGACAGCTTTATTAATAATATGATGGAGGCAAAGAATACAGAAATCTGGAAGTCGTGTAAGACGTATCTTCTGGAGCATGTCTCTGATTTTACACAGATTACGAAGGAGGACATCGAATCTATTCCGTCAGCTATCTGCAACAGTGCAACAATTTCGACCCTTCATGGATGTCCGCCGAAGGAAATCGAAAGTATTGCCAATTATCTCATTAATGAGAAGGGATTACATACATTTATCAAATGTAACCCAACCTTGTTAGGTTATGATTTTGCAAAAGAAACAATGGATAAGATGGGATACGATTATCTTGTATTTGGAAGGTTTCACTTCGAAGACGATCTTCAGTATGAGGATGCGGTTCCTATGTTAAGTCGTCTGATGGAACTTTGTGAAAATAAGAATCTTCAGTTTGGCGTAAAGATTACCAATACCTTCCCGGTAGATGTAAAAGCGGGTGAGTTACCAAGTGAAGAGATGTATATGTCAGGAAAATCTCTTTATCCATTGTCTATTTCGCTGGCGGCTAAACTGTCAGAAGAATTTGGTGGAAAGCTTCGCATCGCTTATTCAGGAGGTGCAGATGCTTTTAATATAGAAAAAATTGCTGCAGTGGGAATCTGGCCGATAACAGTGGCTACCACAATCTTAAAACCGGGCGGATATCAGCGTTTAGAGCAGATGGCAAAGAGTTTGGAATCTCTAGGTAGTAAGAAATGGGAAGGAATTAATGTATCTGCACTTAAAAAACTGGCACAGGAAGCAATTACCGATGCTCATCATGTAAAGGCTGCCAAGATGCCGGTTTCCAGAAAGACAAAGGAACCGGTACCGCTTATGAATTGCTATGTGGCACCTTGTGAAGAGCGTTGTCCTATTCATCAGGATATTGCAGCTTATATGCTTCTGGCAGGAGAAGGAAGATTCGAAGAAGCGTTAGATGTCATCATGGATAAGAATGCACTTCCATTTATTACAGGAACCATCTGTGCTCACACCTGTATGAGCAGCTGTACCCGCAATTTCTACGAAACTCCGGTACAGATAAGGGATACAAAACTTACCTGTGCAAAGAGTGCTTATGAGACTATTTTAGAAAATTTGAAACCAACAGGAACATCGAAACGCAAAACAGCAGTTGTAGGCGGTGGACCTGCGGGAATGGCAGCAGCTTACTATCTGGCTAGAGCAGGGGTCAAGGTTACCTTATATGAAAAACGCGCCAGACTTGGCGGTGTAGTAGATGGAGTAATTCCGGATTTTCGAATTGATGCAGATGTGATAGCAAAGGATGCAGCATTCCTTGAAAAATTAGGAGTGGATATTCAGCTCAATTCGCCTGTCTCTTCTGTGGCCGATCTAAAAGCGGATGGTTTTGATTCTGTAGTATTGGCTGTTGGTGCTTACAAGCGTGGAGAATTATCTATTGATGGTGGTAAAGCCCAAAATGCATTGGCATTCTTAGAAGAATATAATCAGTCAAAGGGACAGATGAACCTGGGAGAACATGTAGTCGTAATCGGTGGCGGCAATACAGCCATGGATACTGCCAGAGCTGCAAAAAAATGCAGTGGGGTGAAAGAGGTATTCCTTGTGTACAGACGAACCAAACGCTACATGCCTGCGGATGAGCATGAATTGCTTCTGGCGTTGGAAGATGGAGTGGTATTTAAGGAACTTCTTGCACCTGTTCGAATGGAGAAGGGTCAGCTTATCTGCAGAAAAATGGTACTTGGAGATAAAGATGCTTCCGGACGCGCCAGCGTAGTTGAAACACAGGAAGAAGTCAGTGTGGCAGCGGATACGGTAATTGCAGCAGTTGGAGAAAAAGTACCTACAGACTTCTATACATCCAACGATCTTGCAGTTGATGAGAGAGGCCGTGTTCTTGTAAATGAAAATCTGGAAACTAGCCACGCAGGTGTTTATGCTGTTGGCGACGGACTATATGGTCCAAAGACAGTGGTTGAGGGCATGGCAAATGCAAAGAAGGCAGCGGAAGCCATTGTAGGAGAAAGCGTAAGTAAAGACTGCAGTATACAGGCTGATAAGAATGACATCACTGCAAAGAAGGGTATCCTGGCAGAACCAAAAGAAGGTATCTGCGACAGCAGTCGTTGCCTAAGTTGTTCTACTGTATGTGAAAACTGCGTAGATGTCTGTCCGAACAGAGCTAATATCTCTATAAAAGTGAAAGGAATGGCGATGGCACAGGTGATTCATGTGGATTACATGTGTAATGAGTGTGGAAACTGTAACAGTTTCTGTCCGTATGAGAGCGCACCATACCAGGCAAAATTTACATTATTTGCCAATGAAGCGGATATGGCAGAAAGCAAAAATCAGGGATTTGTAGTTTTAGACGCAGCCAGAAAATTGTATAAAGTACGTTTTATGGGAAATGAAACAACAGTAACTGCAGGAGACAACAGTATTCCGGCAGGAATCATGGATATTATGAATGCAGTAGTAGATTCTTATTCCTATCTGATTCCATAAAATATTATGATGTTGGGGTCAAAAGGTATTTTGACCCTGGTATCATATTATTGATTTATATCGAAAAAAGCTTAAAAATATCTGCTTTGGCTTACTTGGTAAATATATGAAATATGAGAAAAGAGGTGGTATCATGTACACATTATATATAAACCAGGACACATACGAGACGAATCAAGAGGGGAAACTTCTTCCATTTCTGCGGGATGTGTGCAAGTTAAAATCCGTGAAAGACGGGTGCAGCGAAGGTGCCTGTGGAACCTGTACCGTACTTGTTGAGGGAAAACCTCAGAAAGCCTGTATACCAACCCTTGCGAAGATGGATGGAAAGCATATCCTGACTGTGGAAGGGCTATCTGACGTGGAGAAGGATGTCTATACCTATGCCTTTGGAGAAGCCGGAGCGGTACAGTGTGGATTTTGTATTCCTGGAATGGTAATCTGTGCCAAGGGATTACTGGATCAGAATTTAAATCCAACCAGACAGGAGATTGCTTATGCCCTGCGTAATAATATCTGCCGATGCACCGGATACAAGAAGATTATCGATGCAGTGGAACTTGCAGCTGAGATTAAGCGAAATGACAATCAGATTCCAAAGAAAGAATTCTCCTGGAAGTTAGGAGAAAGAGTTCATCGCGTAGATGTACGGGAGAAGGTATTAGGATACGGTGAATATGTGGATGATATGGAGATTGAGGGTATGGTTCATGCCAGTGCATTGCGTTCAAAATACCCAAGAGCCAGAGTGATGGGAATCGATACGTCTGAGGCTGTCAAAGTTCCGGGTGTAATTGGTGTCTATACAGCAGCTGATATCCCTGGATCCAATAAAATCGGCCATATCAAGAAAGACTGGGATACCATGATTCCCATTGGCGGCCTGACTCATTATCTGGGGGATGCCATTGCACTTGTAGCAGCCGAGTCCTTGGATGCAGTAGAAAAAGCGAAAGGATTAGTCCGCGTAGAATATGAGGAACTTCCATTTATAGATAATCTCTATGATGCAGCAAAAGAGGATGCTCCTTTGATTCATGAGCATCTGGAAAATAATCTTCTGGCAAATAAAAAGGTATCCAGAGGGGATGCAAAAGCAGCAATTGCCCGTTCTAAATATGTTTTAACAGAAGAATTTCATACACCATTCACAGAACATGCTTTTTTGGAACCAGAGTGTTCTGTGGCAGTTCCCACAGAGGATGGAGTACTGATTTATTCCACGGATCAGGGTGTCTATACTACACAGCATGAATGTGCGGAAATGCTTAATCTGTCGCCGGACAAAGTAGAAGTTATCAATAAGCTGGTAGGCGGTGGCTTTGGCGGGAAAGAAGATATGACGGTACAGCATCATGCAGCTCTTGTGGCATATCTGGCCAAACGTCCGGTGAAGGTAAAACTCACCCGCGCAGAGAGTATGCTGATTCATCCAAAACGTCATCCTATGGATATGAGATTCACGGTGGGATGTGATGAGAAGGGAATCATTCAGGGCGTAGATGCCACAGTGCTGGCAGATACAGGTGCTTATGCGTCATTGGGAAGTCCTGTGTTGGAACGTGCATGTACGCATGCGGCAGGTCCATATAATTATCAGAATTTTAATATCGATGGTAAAGCATATTATACCAATAATCCTCCAGCTGGTGCATTCAGAGGATTTGGGGTTACACAGACTTGTTTTGGAATGGAGATGATGCTTGATAAGCTGGCGAAGATGATAGGTATCTCTGCCTGGGAAATTCGTTATCGTAATGCGATACGTCCGGGGCAGGAACTGCCCAACGGACAGATTGTAGATGAATCAACCGGTTTGGTGGAAACCTTGGAGGCAGTAAAAGATATCTGTGAGAAAAATACTCACGTTGGTGTTGCCTGTGCCATGAAAAATGCCGGCGTAGGTGTGGGCCTTCCGGATTACGGAAGATGTATACTTAAAGTACAGGATGGAAAGCTATATATTCGTTCCGGAGCTTCCTGTATCGGGCAGGGACTTGGAACCGTTCTTTTACAGATGGTCATTACCCAGACCGGTCTTGACAGGAGTCAGGTGGTATATGATGTATCCAATACGATCAATGCTCCAGATTCCGGTGTAACCTCCGGTTCCAGACAGACCTTAGTAACAGGAGAAGCTGCAAGACGTGCCTGCCTGCTTTTTAATGAGGCGGTAAAAGGGAGAACGATTGCCGATTTAGAAGACCAGGAATTCTATGGAGAATATCTTGCCAAGACAGACCCATTGGGAACTACAGAAGTAAAAAATCCTGTTTCTCATGTAGCTTACGGGTATGCGACTCAGGTATGTATACTAAATGATAAAGGTGAAATCAAGCAGGTTATCGCAGCGCATGATGTGGGAAAGGCAGTGAATCCATTATCCGTAGAAGGTCAGATAGAGGGCGGTGTAGTCATGTCTATAGGGTATGCACTGACGGAAGAGTATCGATTAAAAGACTGTAAACCTTTGTCAAAATTTGGAACTTTAGGACTTCTGCGTGCTCATCAGGTACCGGAAGTAAAGAGCATTATTGTAGAAAAAGCCGGGCTTAAAGTAGCCTGTGGTGCAATTGGAATTGGTGAGATTACCTCCATACCGACAGCCCCTGCTATTGCCGGTGCTTATTATGAATATGATGGCGAATATAGAACCAGTCTGCCTCTGATTCATACGCCCTATGAACGGAAAAAACAGTGATAAAACCAGATAATAATTTTCCGTATTGACATTATATCGGGGTGAAATGGGAGGAAAACTGCATGAAATATATCATTAAAAATGGAACTATCGTTTCAGGAAAAGAAACAAAGACCGCAGATATACTATTGGAAGATGGGATGATAGAGAAAGTAGAAGAAAACCTGACCAACACCCCTATAGCAATAGATGCCAAAATCATCGATGCATCCGGAAAATATGTTTTCCCTGGATTTATCGATGCTCACACTCATTTTGATTTGGAAGTATCCGGTACGGTAACGGCGGATGATTTTGAAACCGGGACAAAAGCGGCCATAGTCGGAGGGACCACGCTTGTCATTGACTTTGCGACTCAGAATAAAGGAGAAACTCTAAAAGAGGCATCCTCAAATTGGCATAAGAAGGCAGAAGGAAGATGCTCTTGCGATTATGCTTTCCATATGGCTATTTCAGATTGGAATCAAGAAGCCAGAAGGCAGATAGCAGATATGATGGAAGAGGGAATTACAACATTTAAGCTATATATGACATATCCTGCCATGATTTTAAATGATGGTGAAATCTATGAAGTGTTAAAAGAACTGAAAAAGTATGGCACCTTTGCAGGAGTACACTGTGAAAATGCACCGCTGATAGATGCTTTTATTGCAGAGAAGAAAGCAAAGGGGCATCTGGGTCCGGACAGTCATCCACTGTGCAGACCACCACAAGTAGAGGCAGAGGCCATACATCGGCTGCTGGTAATCGCTAAAGAGGCGGATAATCCGGTTATGGTAGTACATACTACATCTAAGGCAGCGATGGAAGAAATCGAGATTGCCAGGGCAAAGGGGCAGAAGGTGTATGCGGAGACCTGTCCACAGTATCTGTTGTTGGATGACAGTTATTTTAGTCTTCCTGATTTTAAGGGGGCAAACTATGTATGTTCACCTCCAATGAGGAAAAGTGCCGACCAGGATTATCTATGGGAGGCATTAAAGCTTGATGAGATTCAGACCATTTCCACAGACCACTGCAGCTTTACTACTGAGCAGAAGAAGATGGGAATTCACGATTTTACTAAGATTCCGAATGGCATGCCAGGGGTGGAAACAAGGGGAGAATTGATGTATACTTATGGAGTAGGACAAGGTAAAATCACTTTGGAGCAGATGTGTCGTCTGTTGTCGGAGACACCTGCCAGATTATATGGATGTTATCCGCAAAAAGGATGCATTGCACCAGGAAGTGATGGGGATATTACCATTATTGATCCTCATAAAACCAAAACGATAAGGGCAGAGAAGCAAATGCAGAATGTGGATTATGCTCCATTTGAAGGTTTTGAGATTAAGGGATGTGTAGATTCCGTTTTCCTTGGAGGCAAACTAGTTGTGGAAGATGGTAAATTAGTTAAGGCCAATCAGGGTAGATTTATTTCTCGCAGACAGCCAGAGTTATTGTAGTTGCTGCTCTTTGAAATTATTTCTGTTTTGTGTATATAATCTTTTGTCCTATTATATATACAAGTTTTTTACTTTAGTAAAGAGTAAAATAGGTAAGAGGTGAGCAATAAGTATGAAAAAGAAAATAATTATGGGTATGGGATTGTTGGCTGGATATGCTGGTGCATGTAAGGGATTCCTTGATTTTGCGATTAAGCGTCACAGTGAGAAAAAAGCGGCACGTAAGAGAAAGAAAGATGAGAAGGAAAACGGACCTTCTTACGGTATCTATCATGACCGTGTAGAGGAAGGGCGTCAGTGGATTAAGCGCAGTATCTCAGAAGAGTGGGATATTACTTCGAAAGATGGCTTGAAGCTTCATGCGTATTATCTGGAGAATCCGAATCCTAAGGGTATATTTTTATTGGTACATGGATATAGAGCCAGTGGATTCGGAGATTTTGCGTGTTCAACGAAGTTCTATTATGAATTAGGCTATCATATTGTGGAGATTGATCAGAGAAGTCACGGTAAAAGTGAGGGCACTTATATTGGTATGGGTGTTTTGGAAAGACTGGATGTACAGGCATGGATTAAGGTGATTGATAAGAGATTTGAAGGAAAACTTTCTATATACCTTGCCGGAGTTTCCATGGGAGCAAGTACAGTCCTTATGACGAGTACATTGTCTCTTCCGAAGTCTGTGAAGGGGATTATTGCGGATTGTGGTTTTACTTCCCCAGCGGATATTTTTAAACATGTGATGAAGTTATGGATGAATCTACCGCCGTTTCCTTTCCTGTATGGGGCGAATCTTTTATCTAAGTGGATTGCCGGGTATGGATTCTGGGATGTGGTGATTCCAAAGGAGATGGAGAGGAATCAACTGCCGATACTTTTTGTGCATGGCGGTGAGGATACTTTTGTGCCTACCTGGATGGGACTTGAGAATTATCAGGCCTGCAGGGCACCAAAGAGGATTTTGATTGTGGATGGAGCGGAGCACGCTATGAGTTATCTGGTGGATACGAAGCGGTATCAGGAGGCTGTGATTGAGTTTTTGGAAGGGGGGACGAAATAATTCCCGGAAATCGGGCAGCCGGCGATGTGGAAAAAGAATCTCCTTCAGCCGATTTCTCCCAGCTGAGGCGAACCAAGCCTGACCTGGTTCTCACCTAATGTGTTTGGGATTGCTTTGTGTACTAAGTGCGACTATAGAAAAATACGGATGGAATCAATTGGACCAACCACATTCGCCCTGTTTTCTGATGAAAACATGACTCAGGTGGTTTTGAAATTGGGTTTTGTAAACCCAATTTCACCAATTGATTTCATCCGTATTTTTCTAAGTCTTACTAAGTACATGCGCTGATATCCCAAACACATTAGGTGAGGGTCAGGCCAGGTTTGATTTGCCTCAGCTGGGAGGAATCGGCTGAAGGAGATTCTTTTTCCACCGCTGGCTGACCGACTGCCGGGAATTATTTCTGGGGATGGAAGTATGAGAGAATTAATTTATTTACGCTTAATAAGGTGCCGCGGTTTATTTACCAACGAAAAGGAGTGGCAGGTGCATAGTCAGAGGTGATTCTTTTTTGGAATTAGAAGTGCTTAGTTAAATTCAAAAAAGGAAAAAAGGAAAGTATCAATTGTGGTATGTGCTGTTGTAGGTTGTAAATTATATGTATTTGAAATATAATAGTCTTATGTGTCAAAATATTGAACTTACGTTTAGATGAGAACATGTATAGATGTATGGCATATAAGAAACTGTATAGATGTGTGACAGATGAGAACATGCATGAAATAATTGTATATAAAGAAGGAGAGTTTTATTATGGATGAATATGAAGTTATCAATATTCCGATATCTGATGGTACGGAGAGAGAGTTTGCTATTATGAATACATTTGAAGTTAAGGAGAAGTCTTATATGGCAGTTTCTTTGATTGAGGATGATGTGATTGTAGAAGGTGTGTATCTTTACAAGTATACTCCGGCAGATGACGGTGATGTGATTGTTGCAACTATTTCTGATGATGAAGAATATGCAGCTGTTAAGCTGGCTTATGAGAATTTGTAATTTATTTACAGATGTAGTTTATATTTGCTGAAAATGTATATTAAGATGCAATTTATATTTGTTGAGAATGTATATTTAGAGACAGAGAAATTAACAGGGAGAGATAGTGTTTATAGATTTTCAGGAGAAAGGGGATTGTTATGTTACAGCCGATTGTAATCAGAGGGGGAGGAGATTTGGCTTCGGGGATAATCGTTCGTCTGAATAGAGCCGGGTATGCTACGATTGTGTTAGAGTCGAAGCAGCCGACTACGATACGCAGAAAGGTGGCTTTTAGCGAAGCTGTTTTTGAAAAGGTAGCTTCTGTTGAAGGAATGACGGGGATTTTGGTTCGTTCGCTGGAGGAAGCTTTGGATAAAGTGGTGAGTGGTAAACCGGTGATTTTAGTGGATGAGAATTGTGAGTGTCTGGAGCATTATCACCCGGACATTTTGATTGATGCAATTATCGCAAAGAAGAATCTGGGAACAAATCTTACTATGGCTAGTCTTACGATTGCCCTTGGGCCTGGATTTGCTGCCGGAGTGGATGTGGATTATGTGGTTGAGACTCAGAGGGGGCATGATCTGGGAAGAATTATTGAAGAAGGCTATGCGGCTAAGAATACCGGGGTACCGGGCATAATTGGTGGGTATGGTATCGAGAGAGTAATTCATGCCCCGGTGGCTGGTCTCTTTAAGAGCTGTGCTAAGATCGGTGATTATGTGACAGAAGGTCAGATTATCGGGACTATCACAGATGAAAAAAGCGGGAAAGAGACGGATGTGCCGGCTTCGATTAGTGGTATCTTGCGTGGAATTATTAGAGATGATATGTTCCTGTTTAAGGGACTTAAGATGGCGGATATTGATCCACGCAAAGAAGAACAGAAGAACTGCTTTACCATATCGGATAAAGCTCGATGCCTCGCAGGAAGTGTCTTAGAATTAGTAGTAGCCTATGAACATAGACATGAACAAAAGAAAAAACAAATGTCGAAATAGCTGCAATGGATGTAGTTGATGTATTTGCCAAATAAAATAAGTCAAATGTTTAAAAGCAAAACAGGAGTACCTTAAAAAATAAGATACTCCTGTTTTTACGTTCATCATGGAATAATCGGTGATAAGCATAATCTAGATAATCAGTGTAAATATTCTAAAAGCAAATAATAAAGCTACCACATACATAACTGGATGAATATCTTTCGCTTTACCCGTACAAAGTTTAAGGATAACCCATGATAACATACCGAACATAATACCATTTGCGATAGAATAGGTAAGTGGCATAATCATAAATGCCAGATATCCGCCGATAGCGTCTGCCATGTCACCATCAAAATGCATTTTTACGATGGAGGATGCCATCTGGAAACCTACATAAATAAGTGCAGCAGCTGTTGCAAAAGACGGGATTGCAAGGAAAATAGGAGAGAAGAACAGCGCTACGATAAACAACGCTCCGGTAGTAAGTGCAGTAAGCCCGGTACGTCCGCCTTCTGCAACACCTGAGGATGATTCTACGAAACTTGTGATAGTAGAAGTTCCCAGACAGGCACCTGCGCATGTTCCGATAGCATCGGCCATAAGTACGCGTCCAACTCGTGGCAATTTTCCGTCTTTATCCAGTAAATCTGCTTTATCTGCGATACCGATTACAGTTCCAATGGTATCAAACATGTCAACAAATAAGAATGAAAATACGATAATAATAAATTCAGAAATATGTCCGCCTATCCAGCTAAAATCAAAAGCGAAGAAGGTGGATGATATAGAAGGCGGGATAAAGCTGCTGGCAGAAAATGATGGAATCATGGAATATACACCAGCTTCCACATCAACGACATACCAACCGGTAAGTTCAGCGACAATACCAAGAATCCAGGTCAACAGGATTCCCCATAATATGGCACCTTTGATTTTATAGTGATTCATAATTGCAATTGCAAGAACTCCCACAATACACAGGACAACAGCCGGAGAAGAAAAACTTCCAAGGCCAACCAGGGTAGAGTCATCATTAATTGTGATTCCTGCGCCTTGAAGTCCTAAAAAGGCGATAAAAAGACCAATACCTGCAGTGATACCATATTTTAAATTCATTGGGATAGAATTGACAATTGTCTCTCTGAATTTAAAAATAGATAAGATAATGAAGATGATACCTTCCACCAGGACAGCAGCTAAGGCGATTTTCCAAGGGTTTTCAATTCCATTCAAATCACTGAGACATACGGTAAATGCAAAATAAGCATTCAGCCCCATACCAGCTGACAGTGCGATAGGATAATTAGCCCAGAATGCCATGATAAAGGTTGCTATGGCTGATGCCAGTGCAGTTGCAGTGAAGACCGCGCCATTATCCATACCCGAGGCGCTTAAGAGCGTGGGATTAACTGCAAGGATGTAAGCCATGGTAAGGAATGTGGTAATACCGGCCATAACTTCAGTCTTCACAGTTGTGTTGTGTTCCTGGAGCTTAAATAATTTCTCCATTTGAATTCCTCCTTTTTTTATGAAAAATTTATAAATATATTATAATATTTTTATAATTGAATGTCAATTTGAGCAATATCTAAACTTTCGTGCGAAAATTAGGTAAATATGTATGGAATTGTAATATGCCTATACAGTGGATATGGAAAAAAGGTTTTGTATCCAATTATTCTGAGCGAACAGTAACATAAAAATAAAAAGTTATATTGGATTTTCTTTTCAAAAAATAGTAATAGATGATAAAATAGAAACAGACAGGCAATCCTATATAAAAGTTTATGCAGCGAATAAAAAGATATGACAAGATGACAGGTGCAGAGAATGAATGAATATCATAAAAAAAATTTCAACAAAGCGTTTTCTGATAACAGGAAAACAGTGTTTGCAGTAATTGGTGCGGGCGGAAAGACCAGTTATTGTTTTGCTATGGCAAGTCTGTATGCCCGGACAGGGAAAAAAGTGCTTATTACCACAAGTACGCATATGTATGACACAAAAGATACAGTACATGTGGCAAGCGAGGTAAAAGAAGCGTTCTTAAGCAGGAACATCGTACATGCAGGAGTACCTGTGCAGGATAATAAAATCATGGGGTTTTCTCAAGAAGAATATCTACAGGTGTGTGATTCTGCAGATGTGATTTTTGTGGAGGCAGATGGCTCGAAGGGAAAGCCCTTTAAAGCTCCTTCAGAATACGAGCCGGTGATACCTGAGAATGTGACCAGGATTGTATTAGTTATGGGACTTTGGGCAATTGGAAAGCCAATTAAAGAAATTGGTCATAGAATTGCGTTAATTTGTACGATTTTGAAAAAAGATTCTGCCGAAATCTTGACGATTGAGGATTTCGCCTTTATGATAAAGAGAGCATATTTGATTCCGCTTCGAGAGAACCATCCGGGTATTCCCATAGAAGTTTTATTAAACCATGGCAATACACCAGAACAAGTGCAGTTTGCGAGAAGTGTGAGTCGCATAATATATGGCAAATAAAATGAGGGCGAGGGAAATTTATGGAAAAACAAAAAGGCTATGTAACCCCCTATGAACTGGAAGGAAAACTTCCTTTAGGACAGGCAATACTTTATGGATTGCAGCATGTACTTGCTATGTTTGCAGGAAATCTTACCCCAATCTTAATTATCACGGGTGCCTGTGGTATCGCTTCAGGAGACCCGCTTCAGGTCAGCATTTTACAGAATGCTATGTTGATTGCAGGTATTGTAACATTGATTCAGTTGTTTACTATCGGACCGGTAGGTGCGAGACTTCCAATCGTTATGGGAACCAGCTCTGGATTTATCGGAGTCTGCAGTGGTGTAGCTGCTTCCATGGGCGGCGGAGTTGTAGCTTATGGCGCAATTATGGGCGCCAGTTTACTGGGTGGTTTGTTTGAAGGTGTTTTGGGATTTTGTCTGAAACCTTTACGCAAATTCTTCCCATCAGTAGTTACCGGTACGGTTGTTATGGCAATTGGATTATCATTGATTTCTGTAGGTATTAATTCTTTTGGAGGCGGAAGTGGTGCCAGTGACTTTGGCTCGATTCCAAATCTATTAGTTGGATGCGTGGTATTGATCACCATCGTAGTTTTAAAACATTTTACAAAAGGCCCTACAAGTGCCGCTTCTATATTAATCGGTATTATCGTGGGTTATATTGTATGTGCAATTATGGGAGCGGTGCTTCCAACTACATATCAGTTTACAGATCCGGAAACCAATGAAACAGTAACAAAAACCTGTTCCTGGGTGTTACAGTGGGGTAAAGTTGCAGATGCCAGCTGGTTTGCAATTCCTGCAATTATGCCGGTAAAACTAATCTTTGATGCAAAAGCTATTATTCCGATTATGATTATGTTTATTGTAACTGCCGTAGAGACCGTTGGGGATATCTCAGGTATTACCGAGGGTGGACTTGGCAGAGAAGCAACCGATAAAGAATTATCTGGTGGAGTGGTATGTGATGGATTTGGTTCTTCTTTAGCTTCCATATTCGGTGTACTTCCGAATACTTCCTTTAGCCAGAATGTAGGTTTGGTTGGAATGACAAAAGTAGTCAATTTATTTGCAATATCTCTCGGTGGAGTTTTCCTGATCCTTTGCGGACTGCTTCCAAAACTTGCAGCACTGGTTTCTATCATGCCTCAAAGTGTACTTGGAGGTGCTGCTGTTATGATGTTTGCTTCTATCGTAGTCAGCGGAATCCAGCTGGTTACAAAAGATGGGGTAAATAATAAGACAGTTACAATCGTCTCAGTTGCATTAGGATTGGGTTATGGAATTGGAGCTAATTCAGCGATTTTATCGAATCTTCCTTCGTGGGTTGGATATGTATTCGGTGGCTCAGGAATTGTTCCTGCAGCAATTGTTGCGATTATATTAAATATTGCAATTCCTGCGGAATCAAAAGTTGAGAAGAACGGCAAGTAAGATAAATTGCTAAACACATAAGGCTATAAGTAAAACAAGTATATAGTTGAATAATCATATAAGCAAAATTGGTATACAAAGAAGGGACTTATATAGATGATTCAGACAGTAATTTTGGCAGCAGGTTTTTCCACTAGATTCGGAAACAATAAACTGCTCATGGAGTTTCATGATGAACCGCTATACATGCATATGGTAAGAGAAGTGCTTACGCTTAAGGAACATCGATCTGACATGGATGGAATTGTTGTGGTGACACAATATCCAGAAATAGAAGATGGATTGAAAGAATTTCCATTGCTGACAGCACATAATTACAATAGCAGGGAGGGAATTTCCTCATCGCTGAAGACAGGAGTAAAAAAATTGCAATTACAGCAGTTTGGGATAGAACCCAAAGATTTTCTTCTCTGCTGTGTGGCTGATCAACCATACCTGCGATGGCAGACTATGGATGAGATGTTAAAGCAATATCTGTGTTCACAAAAGAGCATAGGGCGAATGGTATACAAAAGTCAGTATGGAAATCCGGTGGTATTTAGTGGAAAGTATATACAGGAGATCATGAATCTTAGTGGTGATGTCGGTGGAAAACAGATTATAAAAAGATATCCCCAAGAAGTATATAATTACCAGATAACAGATCCTCTGGAGTTGAAAGATTTTGATACACCACAGGATATTATATCCTGACAAAACAATAGAATAAAGGTAACCAGACTTTAAAGGTACGCCCTGCGAAGAACGGTGAATTTTTAGAAGAATAGTACATATGGACTCTATTTCTGAAATTTACGCTGTATTTGCAGATAATATTCAGAAATGGAGTCTTTTGTTTTATGCAAGAGTAAGTTTTATCTGCCGCTTGGTGTTAGGATATTAAAACAGAAATTGATGAGAGAAAGGAGAAAATTCATGGAGACTAGATTAGCAGTTATTTCCATCATAGTGGAAGAACAGGAGCAGGCATCGAAAATTAATGAACTGCTTCATGACAACGCTCAATATATCGTGGGACGCCTTGGTGTGCCCTATCGTCCAAAGAATGTATCCGTTATCAGTGTAGTTTTAGATGCCCCTCAGAATGCGATAAGTGCGCTGTCTGGCAAACTGGGTATGCTGTCAGGAGTGAGCAGTAAGACAGTATATTCCAAAATCGGGCAAGGATAGAAAATCATAAAAAGCAGAGAAAATAATAGCAATAGCGGCGATGCCAATAATTAGTGGTGATGCCAATAATCAGTGGCGATGCCAATAATCAGTGGAAATTACAGCCACGCTTCAATAAAGTAGTCAGCAATAAAATAAAAACATACAAAGGTATTGGTATGAAGTACCAGGAAAGGAAGTAAAAATGTACGACGTAAAATCAAAAAAAGCAGAAGAGTTTATCGATGATCAGGAGATCTTAGAGACAATTCAATATGCACAGGAGAACAAAAGCAACCGGGAGTTAATCGAATCCTTAATCGAGAGAGCAAGAGACTGCAAAGGTCTGTCTCATAGAGAGGCAGCGCTGCTGTTGGAATGCGACCAGCCAGATTTAATTGACAAGATGTATCATGTAGCCAAAGAAATCAAACAGAAATTCTACGGCAATCGTATCGTAATGTTTGCACCATTATATTTGTCAAATTACTGCATCAATGGTTGTGTATACTGTCCATATCATGCAAAGAACAAACACATCCCGAGAAAGAAACTGACTCAGGAAGAAATCAAAGCAGAAACCATCGCACTGCAGGATATGGGACACAAGCGTCTTGCCTTAGAGACTGGTGAAGATCCTAAGATGAATCCAATCGAATACGTAATAGAGAGCATTGAGACTATCTACGGAATCAAACATAAAAATGGAGCCATCCGCCGTGTAAATGTAAATATCGCTGCAACCACAGTAGAAAATTACCGAAGATTAAAAGAAGCCGGAATTGGAACATATATCTTATTCCAGGAAACTTACAACAAGAAAAATTATGAAGAACTGCATCCAACCGGACCAAAACACGACTATGCATATCATACAGAAGCTATGGATCGTGCTATGGAAGGTGGAATCGATGATGTAGGAATCGGGGTATTATTCGGTTTAAATACTTATCGTTACGATTTTGTCGGAATCCTTATGCATGCAGAACACTTAGAAGCAGCCTGTGGAGTAGGACCTCATACAATCAGTGTTCCACGTATCTGTCCTGCGGACGATATCGATACCGCTGATTTCAGCAATGCCATATCAGATGAGATTTTCCAGAAAATCGTGGCAGTAATCAGAATTGCAGTGCCATATACCGGAATGATTATCTCCACAAGAGAGTCCGTAGCATCACGAAAGAAAGTCTTAGAGTTAGGTATATCCCAGATAAGCGGCGGATCTAGAACCAGCGTAGGCGGATATGTAAATAAAGAAGAACGTGACGACAGTTCTGCGCAGTTTGATGTAAGCGACACCAGAACCTTAGACGAAGTAGTACAGTGGCTCTTAGAATTAGGATTTATCCCAAGTTTCTGTACCGCATGTTATCGTGAAGGCCGTACAGGAGACCGCTTCATGAAATTAGTAAAATCCGGACAGATAGCCAACTGTTGTCAGCCAAACGCTCTGATGACCTTAAAAGAATATCTGATGGATTATGCAAGTCCAAAGACAAAAGAATTAGGCGAGAAATTAATCATGGAAGAATTAGAGAGAGTAACCAATCCAAAAGTAAAAGAAATAGCAAGACAGCACTTACAGGATATCGAAAATGGACAGAGAGATTTTAGATTCTAAACCGATAGAAAATGTGCATTATCATGACAATGAGCAAAATGATTACAGATAGTGGAGGAAAAACATATGAGCCTGACAGATACCCCAAGATCCAATCGATTACACATAGGAATATACGGAAAACGAAACAGTGGAAAATCATCATTGATTAATGCTCTGACCAATCAGAATGCAGCAATTGTATCCGACGTGGCAGGAACCACAGCAGACCCCGTATATAAAACCATGGAAATCCATGGAATCGGTCCCTGCGTATTTATCGACACCGCCGGATTCGACGATGAAGGCACCTTAGGTACCATGCGTGTAGAAAAGACAAAAGCAGCCCTGGAAAAGACAGATATAGCACTATTAGTCTGTTCTGACGACCAAAATGAAGAAGAATTAAGCTGGGCAAAAGACTTTGCTAAAAAGAAAATTCCATACCTGTTGGTACTAAACAAAATCGATGAACACACAGACAAGGAAAATCTTGCAGCCACCCTGGAAAAGCAATTCAAGAAAAAACCACTTCAGGTAAGCGCACTGCAAAAGACCGGAATCGAAGAACTGCGTCAGGCTCTAATCCGCTCCATCCCGGAAGACTATGAACAGGAAAGCATCGTAGGAAATCTTGCAGAAACAGGAGATTTGGTATTACTGGTTATGCCACAGGATATCCAGGCCCCAAAAGGAAGACTCATACTGCCACAGGTACAAATCATGAGAGACCTCTTAGACAAGAAATGCCTCATCATGAGCTGCACCACAGACAAACTGGACGAAACCCTAAAAGCCCTGGCCTATCCGCCCAAACTAATCATCACCGACTCCCAGGTATTCTCCACAGTATACGAAAAGAAACCAAAAGAAAGTAACTTAACATCATTCTCCGTCCTATTCGCACGCTACAAAGGAGATATTCAAAGCTACGTAGAAGGTGCAAGAGCCATAGAAAACCTGACAGAAGACTCCCACGTCCTCATAGCCGAGGCCTGTACCCACGCTCCGCTAACCGAAGACATAGGACGTGAAAAAATCCCCAGATTCCTAAGAAAAAGAATCGGAGAAAACCTGAAAATAGACATAGTAGCCGGAAACGACTATCCCAAAGACTTAACAGGCTACGACCTAATCATCCACTGCGGCGCCTGCATGTTCAACCGCAAATACGTCCTAAGCCGCCAGGAACAGGCCCGCGAAGCCAACGTCCCAATGACAAACTACGGCATAGTAATAGCTTACTTAAACAACATTCTGGACAAAATAAAATATTAATAGAAAAAGTAAAAAAACCTTATTTTCTATCTATCAAAAAAATAATAAAGCTTATATTGGAAAAATATCGACAAGTAATTCAATCCATTTAAGTTTCAATGTTTTGCTGTAAAGATTATATCAATTATAGAATTATTATGTCAGCATAGCTGACGAGTCATTACCAGCAAGTATACCAAGACGTACTTGAACATCAACAACCGCCGCCAACACCCAGAAACCAACTGCCTTGCATCTCACCGCAAGGCAGTTGGTTTCGTCCTATTCCCACCTACTCCGGATAAACCAACCGCTCCTCACCAATCCCATACAAAACATCCTCCAGATACCTCTTAGCCAAAAACTTAGCCATCCCCAGATTCATATCCAGATAATTCCCACAATCTCTGGCTGAAGCCCCCGGAATCTCCCCATCAAAATCCCTGATAAATTCAAAAGTCTCCACAATCAAAGGCACAATATCCTTAGATTCATAATCCCCATGCATCAACAGGTAATTCCCGGTCCGGCATCCCATAGGACCCCAATAGATAATCTTATCCCCAAACTCCTTATGATTTCTCAAAAAAGTAGCAGCCAAATGCTCAATAGCATGCAGCTCCGCAGTATTCATAACAGGCTCCTCATTAGGAGAAGTCATACGAAGGTCAAAAGTAGTAATCACTTCATCCCCCAGATAATCCTTCCGGGATACATAAATACCCGGCTGTAACTTTATATGATCGATAGTAAAACTTGCAATTTTATCCATGTCAAACCTCCAATGATTTCTATGATATTAAGTATAAAGCCTTTTGAAAATGAAATCAATATCATTTACCTCATTTTCCAATCGAAATAGCAGCTTCTCAATGTTCACAAGAATTTCACACATTTTTGTTGACATATTAATGATAAAAGATTATCATAATAAAAGTTCCATTTGGGACAATTAGCAAACAAACAATTAGCAAACAAACAATTAGCTAACCAACAATTAGGAAGCCAATAATTAGCTGTCCAACAATTGGTTAGTCAACAATCTACCTGCGAACAAATTCATATTTCAGAAAGCTGCAAAAAAAACATACTTTCAAAAGACGAAAAAGAGGAAGCAGGAAAGTAGTAAAATAAGTACGAGAGAAGGGAGAACATGGATAAAAAAAATTATGTGGGGTATCAGATAAAGATCCTGAATAATGTATTTTCCAGGAAACTGGGTCAGGAGCTTGCAAAAAATGTGGGTGAAGATTTGACAAGAATGCAGATATGGATTTTAGGCTATATATATGGACAGAGCAAAAAAGAAATTCCAACTTTCCAACGTGATATAGAATCAGAATTTTGTATAGCTCGTTCCACTGCAACCAATATTCTTCAGCTTATGGTGAAGAAGGGTATTATTACAAAAGAAAGTGTAGATTATGATGACCGGTTAAAAAAATTAGTCCTGACAGAAAAATCAGACTATCTTATTCAGGAACATAACCGTACCATTGAAGAAGTAGAAGGAATGTTAACCAACGGTCTGACAGAAGATGAAATCAAGCAGTATATTCATCTAACTCAGAAGATGAGACAGAACTTAGAACAGTAATAGGAGGAGCATTATGATTAAGACCCTTGGAGCTCAGATAAAAGAGTTCAAGAAAGATTCCATTCTTACTCCGGTGTTTATGATATTAGAAGTTATCATCGAGACAATGATTCCACTGATGATGGCATCTATTATAGACAAAGGAGTAGAAGCAGGCGATATCGGACACATCTATTATATGGGTGCATGGATGATCGCCGCAGCCGCAGCCAGCTTATTAGTTGGTGTATTAGGCGGAAAATACGGTGCGAGAGCATCTGCTGGTTTTGCAAAAAATCTGCGTGAAGCGATGTTTCGCAATATCCAGAACTTTTCATTTTCCAACATTGACAAATACAGTACAGCAGGTATGGTTACCCGTATGACTACAGATGTAACCAATGTGCAGAATGCTTACCAGATGATTCTGCGTATGTTTACCCGTGCTCCGGCCAGTTTGATATTTGCTATGTGTATGGCTTTTAGTATCAATGCCAGACTTTCATCAGTATATCTGGTGGCAGTTGTATTGTTGGGAATTCTTTTATTTTTACTAATTAAAAGAACTATGAAATATTTCACCAGTGTATTTGAAAAATATGATGATTTAAATGCCAGCGTACAGGAAAATGTATCGGCTATTCGCGTAGTAAAGGCATTCGTAAGAGAAGATTATGAAAAGAGCCGTTTTACAAAAGCAAGTGAGAGCGTTTATAAGATGTTTGTTAAGGCGGAGAGTCTTATTGTTATCAATGCACCTCTTATGCAGTTTACAGTATATGCATGTATTATCGCTATCAGCTGGATGGGTGCGAAGATGATTGTCGGAACAACATTGACCACCGGAGAGTTGATGAGCCTTCTTACATATTGTATGAATATCCTCATGAGTCTGATGATGCTGTCTATGGTATTTGTTATGGTTACTATGAGTATGGCAAGCTGCAGACGTATTTCGGAAATCTTAAATGAAAAGCCAGACCTTACTAATCCTGAGAATCCGGATTATGAAGTTATGGATGGAAGTATCGAATTTGATCATGTGAACTTTTCTTATAAGAAGAATAAGAACAGCTATGTATTAAATGATATCAACTTGAACATTCACTCTGGAGAGACTATTGGTATCATAGGTGGAACCGGAAGTTCGAAATCCAGTCTCGTTAACTTAATCAGCCGTCTGTATGATGTGACAGAAGGATGCGTTAAGGTTGGCGGAAAAGACGTAAGAGTATATGATCTGGAAACTCTTCGTAATGAGGTCGCAGTTGTATTACAGAAAAATGTATTATTCAGTGGAACGATTTTGGATAATCTTCGCTGGGGTAAGAAAGACGCAACAGAGGAAGAATGTATACTTGCCTGCCAGCAGGCCTGTGCAGATGAGTTCATTGACAAGATGCCGGATGGCTATAACACATATATCGAACAGGGTGGAAGCAATGTATCCGGTGGACAGAAGCAGCGTCTGTGTATAGCAAGAGCATTGCTTAAGAAACCGAAAATTCTTATCTTAGATGACAGTACCAGTGCAGTAGATACAGCGACAGACAGTAAGATTCGTGAGGCTTTTGCCACCGCGATTCCGGATACTACCAAGCTTATCATTGCACAGCGTATCAGTAGTGTACAAAATGCTGACAGAATCATCGTATTGGATGATGGTAATATTAATGGATTCGGCAGTCATGAAGAACTGCTGAAAGAGAACGCTATTTACCGTGAGGTATATGAATCCCAGACCGGTGGAAGCGGAGATTTTGATGAAGGAGGCGATTTATAATGGCAGGAAATACTCGTCCTCCAAGAGGCGCTAAGATGAAAAGCCAGGTAAAGAATCCAGGAAAAGTACTGGGAAGATTATTTGGTTATGTGATGAAGCAGTATAAGGTTCATTGCATTATTGTATTAATTTGTATTTTAATTGGTGTATTTGCCAATATTCGTGGAACTTTATTCTTACAGACTTTGATTGATGATTATATTACACCTATGCTTGGACAGGATAATCCGGATTTCTCAGGACTTTTCCATGCGATTTGTTCGGTGGCAGTGGTTTATCTGGTAGGTGTAGTTTCTACCTATGCATATTCCAGAATTATGGTTAATGTCACACAGGGAACGCTGAAAAATATGCGTGATGATATGTTCTCACATATGGAAAGCCTCCCGATTAAGTTTTTTGATACCCATGCTCATGGTGATATCATGTCAACTTATACGAATGATATTGATACGTTAAGACAGCTCATTTCCCAAAGTGTTCCGCAGCTGATTTCGAGTATGGTAACAATTGTGGGCGTGTTTGCAAGTATGATCGTGCTGAATGTTCCTTTGACTATTGTAACACTTGCTATGGTAGGCGTAATGCTTTATATGACGAAAAAGCTTGCAGGATTAAGCGGTAAATACTTCATCGCTCAGCAGAGGGATATCGGTAAAGTTAATGGATATATCGAGGAAATGATGGAAGGACAGAAGGTTGTCAAAGTATTCTGTCATGAAGATGAAAGTATTAATGATTTTATCGAAAGAAATGACCAGCTCTTTGACAGTGCTTATAAAGCAAATAAATTCGCAAATATTCTGATGCCTATCAACGCGCAGCTGGGTAATATCAGTTATGTAATCTGTGCTATTGTGGGTGGAATTTTAGCCTTAGGTGGAGTAGGAAGTCTGACCATTGGTTCACTTGCCAGTTTCCTGACCTTTAACAAGAGTTTCAACCAGCCTATCAATCAGGTCAGCCAACAGTTAAATGCTGTAGTTATGGCTCTTGCAGGCGCTGAACGTATCTTTAAGTTATTAGATGAGAAGCCTGAGACAGATGAGGGATATGTAAAACTTGTCAATGCAAAAAAGGAAAATGGACAACTGGTTCCTACGAAGGAACGTACCGGTATGTGGGCATGGGAACATTATCATGCAGCTGATAAGACTACCACTTATACGGAATTAACCGGTGATGTGGAGTTTAATGATGTTGATTTTGGTTATAATGATGACAAGATTGTACTGCATAACATCAAGATGTTTGCAACACCGGGACAGAAGCTTGCTTTTGTAGGCTCTACTGGTGCCGGCAAAACTACAATTACCAATCTGATTAACCGATTCTATGATATACAGGATGGTAAGATTCGTTATGATGGAATTAATATTAACAAGATTAAGAAGGATGATTTGAGACGTTCTCTTGGTATGGTTTTACAGGATACGCATCTGTTTACTGCTACAGTTATGGAGAATATTCGTTATGGTCGTCTGGATGCTACAGATGAAGAAGTAATGGCTGCTGCTAAGCTTGCTAATGCAGATACGTTTATTAAGCATTTGCCGGAAGGATATAATACGAAATTGACTGGAGATGGAGCGAATCTTAGTCAGGGCCAGAGACAGCTTCTTGCGATTGCCAGAGCAGCTATTGCGGATCCGCCGGTATTGATTCTTGATGAAGCTACCAGCTCGATTGATACCCGTACGGAGAAGATTGTCCAGGATGGTATGGATAAGCTGATGAATGGAAGAACTACTTTTGTCATTGCTCATAGATTGTCTACTATTAAGAATAGTGATTGTATCATGGTCCTGGAGCAGGGACGTATTATTGAACGAGGCAGTCATGATGAATTGATTGCTGAGAAGGGTAGATATTATCAGTTGTATACTGGGAATAGTATTGCGATGGGATAATAGTATTGCGTTGAGATAATAGTATATTGCGATGGAATATAAGTTTTACAAAGATATAACATTGTAGGAAGGGGACGAAATACTCCTCAGCTGACAGGAAACTGTTCTGGAACGGATGAAGCTGGAAGCGTGCCTGGGTACGTGGCTGCCTGTTTTGTCTGGTGATGCTCTCTATGCTGGCAGAAAACCCAGGGATGCATGGATTGCTTTGTGTACTAAGTGCGACTATAGAAAAAGAAGGATGAAATTGATTGGATCAACCACATTCGCTCTGTTTTCTGATGAAAACAGAACTCAGGGTAGTTTTGAAATTGGGTTTTGAAAACCCAATTTCCCCAATCAATTTCATCCTTCTTTTTCCAAGTCTTACTAAGTACAACGCCGCTGATATCCATGCATCCCTGGGTTTCCTGCCAGCATAGAGAGCATCACCAGACAAAACAGGCAGCCACGTACCCAGGCACGCTTCCAGCTTCATCCATTCCAGAACAGTTTCCTGTCAGCTGAGGAGTATTTCTAGGAGTTATTTTTGTTGCTGTGCATGCGTAAAGAAATCTTATGGAACTCTTTTATGTGGGAAGTGCAGTAAGAAGTAGGGTAAATTGAAAGGATAACATATGTATATGCAATGCTAGTTATCTGTAGGGAGAGATGATGGATTGTCAATAAAAATGGCTTTGAAGTTGTGAGTTTTACATTTCAAGATCAATCAAATTGAGAAATACGTATCAAAACAGCAAAACATGCAGATTGATACGTAAATTCATAGGAGAAATACGTATCAAAAATGCAAAACGTGCAAATTGATACGTAAATTCATAGGAGAAATACGTATCAAAAATGCAAAACGTGCAAATTGATACGTAAATCCATAGGAGAAGTACGTATCAAAAATGCAAAACGTGCAAATTGATACGTAAATCCATAGGAGAAGTACGTGTCAAAAGAGCCAAAACATGCAAATTGATACGTAAATTCATGGGAGAAGTACGTATCAAACAGGTAAAACAGGCAATTAAATACGTAAATCTACGGTGAAGCACAGGCTAAAATGATAAAATGAGCGAAGGTTTATGAAAATTATGTTCCATATGTTCACAAACATAAATGGGTACGGTCACTCCATATTGTATATACAGTAATGCGCAGGCTTATTTGCAATGGGCGCAGAGTTATTCAGAAGGTATTCAGAAAATAAAAATGCTTGTAAAGATAAAATATAGTGACAGATATAAAGAAAATTAAAAATCAACAGAATTCATGGCAGAGCTTTTTGTACCATTCTCCATGGATGCTGTTTTTTTGCCATAGGAAGGTGAAGTCGTGGCTTATGGGGAAGCCTTTAATATTTAGCTGGCGGATTGTTCCGGCATCTAAGTCTTCACGTATTACCGATTCAAACAGGAAGGTGATTCCGCATCCTTCTTTGGCGGCTGAGCGTATGACGTTTAAGTTATTTATTTCAATGACTTTTTTAAAGTCTGATACAGACAGATGATATTCTTCCAGATAGTGTTCCAGAACATTCCTTGTTCCGGAACCTTTTTCTCGTACAAGGAGAGTCTCATTTAGCAGATTATCCAGCGATAAGCTATCCATATACAAATTATCTGATGTCTGTGTATCTGAAGAACGATTATCTAATATCTGACCTGATGTTTGAGCTTTCATGGACAGCTGTTCCACGGTTTTGTTGTCCTTAAGTGTGGTGTTTGGAGTAAGACGGTAGTTTGTACTGCACACAGGATAGAATTTCTCTTTACGATACAGGAGAGAGTCAAAGTCCTGCTTTTGATAATATCCTTCGATTAGGGCGAGATCTATCTCGCCCTTTTTTAATTCTTCCACCAGTATATGGGTATCAGCTATCTGATAGGAGAGATTGATTTCCGGATGATTTTTTATGTAATGGACAAGGGGCATCTTCAGGACGAATTCACCGATGGTCAGGGTTGAACCTAATCGCAGGGTGCTTTGCCGGCGTTCCAACTGGGAAAACTGGAGTTTCAGTATGTCGGTATCATGTGATATGGCAGAGAGTGACTGATAGAGCAGTTTGCCGGTAGCTGTCAGTTCCAGTTTTTTTCCACTGGATAGAAATAACTTTGTATCGTAATAATTCTCCAGATAATGTATGTGCTGGCTCACAGCAGGCTGGGTTATGTGCAGTGCTTCTGCAGCACGTGTATAGTTCATAGTCTCACAGACAGTTAAGAATGTTGCAACTCTAAAATCTAACATGAGCGACTCCCTTCAGTGTCTAAATGATTATTTATTAATGAATCTATCATAACATATTATTTGGAATATATAAATATATATAATTTTAACTTTGGATACATATGTGCTACAATGAATTTGTCAAAAAGATAACGATAAAATTTATAGGAGGGACACATGTACATCTTATTTTGCCTGGTTACTTTATTTGCTTGTGTGTTAGGAACTATCTGTGGCATGGGCGGCGGTGTGATTATTAAACCGGTACTGGATGCAGCACAGGTTATGCGTGTGTCTTCAGTAAATTTCATCTCAGGTATTGTAGTCATAGGAATGACTATCTGGTCTGTGGGAAAATCACTTATTAAGAAGGAGTCGGTCCTGCAGTTTGATGTTACTGTTTATCTGGCAGTGAGCGCAGCAGTGGGTGGACTTTTTGGAAAACAGCTTTTTCAGATTGTAGCAGGATTGTTTGAAAATCCGAATACTGCGGCTGGAGTTCAGGGCATTTGCTTATTCCTGGCCACACTGGCAACTTTAATCTATACGGTGCGCAAGGAGCAAATAAAGTCAATGCATGTGAATTCTATCTGGATAAGAATTCTCATTGGATTGGGACTGGGCATCTTTGGGGCATTCTTAGGAATCGGCGGGGGACCATTTAATGTAGCTATTCTATGTTACTTCTTCTCTATGGAGACGAAGGTGGCGACACAGAACAGCCTGTTAATTATCTTATTTAGTCAGGCCGCCAGTACAGCGAAGGCTGCTGCAGGCGGTGTGGATAAAGTTCCGGTTTTGCTTTTGATATGCATGGTATTGACCGGTGTAGCGGGAAGCGAGATTGGAAGAAGATGCAACAAGAGATTGAATAACCGGCAGGCTGCATGGTGTCTGGAGGGAGCCATGGTCCTGATTATGGGGATCAGCTGTTGGAATGTATATCAGTATCTAGTATGTTAAGTATTGAAATATAAAATCATAAAATATGTGATGCAAAAAAGTACAGCATCAAAATTACAGAAGGCATGTGTTTGAAATTATTTAGCAGTTTGGGGTAACAACGGATTCTATCCGTAAAATATAATTTTACTATATGGAGGAAATCAAATGAAGGTCGTAGTATTAGGCGGGGTTGCAGCAGGAACTAAAGTAGCTGCAAAGTTAATGAGAGAGAACCAGATGAATGAAGTCTTAATTCTGAATAAAGGAGCTGACATCTCCTATGCAGGCTGTGGTCTTCCTTACTATGTGGGGCATGTAATCGAGGACAAGGCTTCTCTGATTGTAAATACACCACAGATGTATGAGAAACTTACCGGTGTAAAAGTCAAAGTAAACACAGAAGCAACGTCCATCGACCGTGAAAATAAGAAAGTAATGGCAAAGGATGTACTTACCGGAGAAGTACAGGAGTATAGCTATGATAAATTAGTCATCGCGACGGGCGCAAGTCCAATCAAACCGGATATCAAAGGAATTGATTTGGAAAATGTATTTTTTATGAGAACGCCGGAAGATGCTATTTCTCTTAGAAAACTCATTGATGAAGGAAATTGCAAGAAAGCAGTAGTGGTAGGTGCCGGATACATCGGACTTGAAATTGCAGAGAACTTGAAGCTTAACGGAATCCGTCCATTTGTATTAGATATGGCTCCTCATGTACTGCCTGGATTTGATGCAGATATGGCTGACTATATTGAACGGAAACTCATGGAGAATCAGATACCTGTAGTAACCGGAGTTCAGGTGACAGCACTTGAAGGTGATGGAAAAGTGGAAAAGGTTGTTACAAATAAACGCGCATACAAAGCAGATCTTGTGGTGATGAGCGCAGGTATCCGTCCGAATACTGCTTTTTTACAGGATGCCGGAATCGAAATGTTTAAAGGTACGATTCTAACAGATGAAAAAGGTCAGACCAATGATGCTGATATCTATGCAGCAGGAGACTGTGCGATGGTTCATAATGCCATCACTGGAAAACCGGCATGGTCACCGATGGGATCTACTGCAAATATTGCAGGACGCTCAGCAGCGAAGAATATGTCTGGAGAAAATGTATCTTATCAGGGCGTATTAGGTACTGCTGTATGTAAACTTCCTGGAATGAATGTGGGCAGATGCGGATTGACTGAAGAACAGGCGAAAGCAGAAGGCTTTGATCCAATCAGTGTAGTTACCGCAGAAGATGATAAAGCACACTATATGCCAGGAGCCGCAGGATTTATCACCAAGATGATTGCAGACAAGGCAGACAGAAGACTTCTTGGTATCCAGGTAATCGGACAGGGTGCTGTAGATAAGATGGTTGATATTGCAGTAACCGGCATTTCCTTAAAGGGAACCGTTGATTTACTGTCTAACATGGATTTGGCATATGCACCGCCATTCTCAACAGCTATTCATCCATTTGCACATACATTAAATGTTCTTATGAACAAGATGGACGGCACGATGGATTCATTCACACCGGCAGAATATCTGGAAGGTGAGGCAAAAGAGTATCGTGTGATTGATACATGCAAAGTTCCAACTATAGAGGGTGCACAGTATGTCAATCTGGTAGATGTCAATGGCCTGATTGAGGGTGTCGGTACAGATGAAAAACTGTTGTTGGTCTGCAACCGGGGAAGAAAGGCATATCTGCTTCAGAATCGTATGGCAGCCTATGGATACACCAATACGAAAGTACTCGAGGGCGGAATTGCAGTTAATGATGTGGAAGTAGAATAATAGTTATATGTGGTATAGCTGTATTAAAAATCATTAGATAGATAATAATGCATTTGGAAAATGAACGAACATTTTTGAATGAAAGGAAGTGTCCTGTTAAGGAAAATATAGCAGACCTGGAACGAAAGAAGTGGATTCTGAATGTATGGGTTACATTAGTATTGATAAAATCACACAAATATCAAAATTAGCAGTTGATATTTGTGTGAGAAGTTATAAAATAAAAATAGTTAGTAAAAGCAGAGGAGAAGAAAACTATGGCATGTACAATTCAAGCAACAGAAATAAAGAGAGTAAAGGGAATGGGATTTTTAAATAACAGAGGGACGAATCTTTTTAATGCCCGAGTTATTACAGTAAATGGAAAAATCAATGCAAAACAGGCTGCCTGTCTCGCAGAAGCAGCAGAAAAATTCGGTAATGGAGATGTGGAATTTACCACACGTCTGACTGTAGAAATCAGAGGAATTCCGTTTGAGAAAATCGAAGAATTCCAGGCATTTATTGCAAAAGAAGGATTAGAGACTGGAGGAACCGGTTCTATGGTTCGCCCTGTGGTATCCTGCAAAGGAACAACCTGTCAATATGGACTGTATGACACCTTTGCATTGTCAGAGACTATACATAAACTCTTCTATAAGGGGTATCGTGGTGTAAAACTTCCTCATAAATTTAAAATCGCAGTAGGCGGATGTCCAAATAACTGTGTAAAACCTTCTTTAAATGATATCGGAGTCTTTGGACAGTTAGTTCCGGTTGTGGATGAAGATATGTGTAATGGATGTAAAAAATGTCAGGTAGAAAAAGGATGTCCTATGGGAGCTGCTAAAGTAGTCGATGGAGTTATCGAACTTGATAAAGAAATCTGTAATAACTGCGGCCGCTGCGTGGGAACCTGCCCATTTGATGCCATTGAAGAAGGCAAACAGGGATTCAAAATTGTTATCGGTGGAAGATGGGGCAAGAAAATTGCCATTGGTAAAGAACTGAATAAGATTTTCTTCTCTGAGGAAGAAGTATTGAGCATTATCGAAAAATCCATTCTGTTATTCCGTGAACAGGGAAAGACAGGAGAGCGTTTTGCTGATACAATCGCTAGAATAGGATTTGAAGAAGTAGAAAAACAGCTGCTTTCTGACGATATCTTAAGCAGAAAACAGGAAATACTGGATGCACCGCTTCATCTTGTTGGCGGAGCTACCTGCTAGAAATTATATATTCAGAAGAATGCAGTATAACAGATTTGAGATGTCTGCATAGGTGAATATCTAAGGTGCTGCAGAAATGTTAGTAGGAAAAAGGATGGCTTATCTTAAGTGATAGTCATCCTTTTTTACTTGGTTATATCAGAAAATCTTTTATAATAAACGATAAAATGCAGAAGCAAAGCATTAGAAATAGCGCTAATATGAACTTGCAATTGAATCTTGAAAATTTTTATACGGTTGTCAAAGATAGATAAAAGTTATATAATTAATTTATAAAAATTAGTTTGTTCTAATGACAATTAACTAAGAAAAACTCAACTTGTCAGAAAAACAAAGAATTTGGAGGTGCATTTATATGACAATGGAAGAGGCTTTGAAAATATTGGAGATGCAGGAGGAAATCTTACAGTTTTCTCATTTTACGAACTCAGATGCGTGGGAATTGGGATGCATGATGGTATTAGAATCCAAACGCCGTGGGCTGCCGATTGCCATTACAATTCAGTTGAATAATGGATATACAGTATTTCAATATGGTAATGACGGAACTAACCTGGACAATCAGTACTGGCTTACCAGAAAGTGCAATACAGTGAAACGCACAGATATGAGCAGCCTTCGTCATTATATGCTGTTAGAAGAGAGCGGGGACACTTTAGAAGACCGTTGTATGAAACCGGAAGAATATGCCAATAGTGGCGGAGCATTTCCTGTTCGAATTGAGGAAGTAGGAGTAATTGGAGCTATCGCTGTATCTGGTATGGACCATGTGGCAGATCATGATTTCCTTGTGAAATGTGTCAGTAAATACCTGCATGTGGATGAGATACCAAGAATCAGTGTAAATATGATTTAACCAGAATATGAGGAAAACATTGGACTATAATCATTCAAATACACGGAAGAAAATAAAGATAAATAGAATTGTTCTGGCTATTGAAATATTGCTGGTACTTGGAATTTGTGGTTTGATTTCCTCCATTGGAATTTCAAGTCTGTATAGTTCCGCCAATGGGACGGCGACGGAAGTAGATGCTGATTATGGCGTACTCATCAATGGATATCTCACTACTTTTAATACCTTAAGTATCATGGTTGAAGAAAAAATCCAGGAAAATCCTACATTTGACGAGATGAATCAGTGGCTTCAGAGTATGGAGACCACCTTTCAAAAAGCTGTGGGATCAGAAATTTATGATGGATTTGCGCTCACATATAAGGGTGGCTATGCAAGAAGCTGGAGTTATGGAGAGTATTCTGACTACGATCCAAGCACAAGACCGTGGTATCAGAGAGCGCAGAGCGGTGATGGCAAGACAGAAGTAGTTGCACCCTATGTGACGTATTTAGATGCTTCGTATTTTGAAGATGATGAATATATACTTATGAGTATTACAAAGAAGTATGATGAAGAGATTTCTTTTGATTATGACATTAAAATTTCTGAAATTAAGAGGCTTCTAATGCAGCGGGTTTATGATTATGATGATACTCATGTGATTTTATATGATCCGGAAGGATATATATTAAGTACCAACTATGAGCAGGAGTATGCGCATAATATTAATCAAACTGATGATGTAATTACCAGCAGTATGCAAAAAGAAATACTTTCTGATGCAGAGATGTCAGAAGGCTTAAATTTGCACGTAATTGATGGAAAACTCAAGATATTTTATACCTCTAAGGACAGCAGGAATAATACCTTTTGTATCATGTACCCTTTCTGGGAAGTATTTACCCAGAATTTCCTTGGCGTGATTTTAATGGGTTTGGTTATGATTGCAGCTGCACTTTATTTATATAGGAATGTAACTGTTCAGAACCCCCTTGGGGAACTAATTAATTTTTGTACAAAACAGAGAATTTTTAAAACCTGTTTTGCGATATTATTTCGGTAATTGGTGGATAACCAATTGTTTGTGATTGAATAA
>JAQVHQ010000063.1 GCA_028696165.1 Lachnospiraceae bacterium
AATATGGGCTTGATATGAGTACACAAAAGATGTATATTAATTCCACAAGTCATTGCCTGATATTTTATCAGTGCATCGTGGGTGAACTCTACACTATTATTTCCGAAGGTAAATTTACGCAATCGTCTATTTTTGCCTTCCTTGACTTATCTCCTCATTCGTGTTATAATTATGTTAACTAAAAAGTAAAAGAACCGTCTTGTAGAGAAGGGCTTTTGGTATTATGCTTTTTTGCGTAATATGAAAGTCCTTCTTTTTTTCATTTTAGGAGGAAAATATGAATTTAAAAGGCATGAATGTAACACACAAAAAATTTGGAACTGGTAAAATCGTAAATATCGTTGAAGATAAAATGGAAGTGGATTTTAAATGCAGTATAAAGACATTTCTCTATCCTTACTCTTTCGAAAAATTCATCGTCATGGAAGATCCTGATACTCAGGAATATGTAACCAGACGTCTTGGACAGCTCAATGAAATCAAACGCGCCCAGAAAGAACAGCAGTTAAAGAAGATTCAGGCAGACACCTATGCAAAAAAGATGCGTAAAAAGACAAATTCACAGGCAGTCTTCGCTATGAAAGAAAATACTTTAGAAGATGTTGTCAATAATAACAGCATTTTCACTGGTAATAATTTATCCGGCAAGACAAAAGGTCAGGCACGTGTTCCTAAAAACATGAACATTAACTCTGCCTGTCTTATCACTTCAAAATCAAGTAAAGAATCCGAGAGTGAACGTTCTATCGTTGGAATTTTCATGGTTCCGGAAGATTTTATTGGTGAACGCTGTATAGATGGTATGATTCCTGCTCATCAGGATCATTTCATACTTTGGAATGAAGAGCATGAAAAATTATTATTCTGGAATTACTTCCCGGAAGAATCCCGACTTGCTAAATGGGGCAATTCAGAAATGAAATATGTTCCTATCGCTATCGTTCAGAATGTTCTGACTGATATGGTGAACCTGACACAGGGTGAGGAACAGCATGATAAAGCTGTAGAATTCTATCAGTATTTTAGAGATATGAATGTATAAATAAGCTTCTTATAGCTAATAAAAAGAAGATAACAAAAAGAAACTGTCACACTATGGGACAGTTTCTTTTTGTTCGTTACATATTCTGCTTTTGGTGTCTAATATTCTGGCAAACACTCTATTTCACAATAATCTCATACTCCGGATTTTCTTCCATTCCCGGGAAACCACCCTGAGTTTTTCCGATTGTCATTTTCTGTGCTGCATCATCCCATATCATCTCAGTGAGTGCATACATTCCCTTTTCGAAATTGTAATTGTCCCCTTCATCTTCATAAAGGCTAAACTTAGCATCTGCACCAGGATATACCCAAATTTGACGTTTTCCTTCTTTTTGTTCTGTAGCATACTGAATACCTTCTGATACAGGGATAATCGATCCTGCTTTTACAAATACCGGTATTTTATCCAGTTCGGCATTCATCACAACAGTCTGTCCACCTTCATAGCAGGTATTGGTCCAGAAATCAAACCATTTAGTGCCGGCCGGCAGATAACAAGATCTGGTTTTTTCCTTCTCGATTGGCTTACTTCCCACCTCATAGTACATCGGTTCTATTACCGGACAGATTAAGAAGGCATCGCCAAACAGAAATTCATCATGTATATCTTTCACTTTCTCATCCGCTAAAAAATCAAATGCCAGACTGCGCATCATAGTTGCATTTTCAAAATGAATTTTTGCCGCCATGGAATAGATGTATGGCATCAAAGTATATCTTAAATTAATGAATTTTTCTATAGCATCATAGAATGGAGTTCCCTGCTCACCAAAGTTCCAGATTTCTCTAGGGGTATCGGTACCATGTGAGCGAAACATTGGTAAAAATGTTCCAAACTGGAGCCATCTGGTATAAAGTTCGCGGTAAGCTAAATCGTTGACGCCCTCTTCATAATCACCCTGCCAAAACCATTTCATAGTAGGATCCTTCTCACAGTCACAGCCTCGCTTCTGCCAGTTTTTATGTAATGTGAAGAATGCACCTATATCCAGTGTCCAATATGGATAACCGCTCATAGCCATATTCAGACCTTCTGTAATCTGGTCTTTTAATGTCTTCCATGTTGCACAGGTATCCCCTGACCAGAGAACTGCTCCGTATTTTTGAATAGATGGATAGCCGGAACGGGTGAGGTTCAACACACGTTTTTCTTCTGATGTCTTTCTCTGATTTTCGTAGATTCCCCTGGCATGCATCATAGCAAAGGCATTGGCACGCTCAGCCCCCAGGAATTTCTGATGTTCCTGACCTACCATCTCATAGCGCTCCCATGGCTCACGTTTTTCTTCTCCGCCCCAGTCCGGTCCGGAAAATGGTTCTGTAGAATCACACCACCAGGCATCAAACCCACCTGAGAAGAGTTCACGATTTACCTGCTGCCAATAGATTTCTCTTGCTTCTTCATTGAATGCATCATAAGTTGCCAGGTCCATGAGCATATGTCCCTTTTCATCTAATTCTGCATAGTTTTCTCCAGCATGATTCATATTCGGCCACATAGATACCATAGCGTGTGCATGCATATCATGAATGTGCTGCATTGCTTTCGACAAATCAGGATAACGTTTCTTATCCACGATTTTCTCTCCCCAGTTCCCAGGCTCCCAGGTCTTCCAATCCTGCACCACACAGTCAAGCGGGACATTTCTCTTACGGTATTCTGCTACGATATCTTCCAATTCCTGCTGTGTGCAGTAAGTTTCTCTGGACTGAATATATCCAAATGCCCATTTAGGAAGCATCTGGGCACTTCCTGTCAGTGTACGGAAACCTCTGGTAATCTCATTGAAATCTTCACCTGCCACAAAATAGTATTCCATTTGTTTTACTGTATCAAGGAACAGATAGGAACCATTTTCATTGTCATTGAAGGTCATCAGCGAACAGCAATCCACAAAGATGCCATATTTTTTTGAAGATATCAACATTGGCATAGGAATTCTCATATTATGTTGATACAGATACTGAACATGACCGCGGTAATTGTAAATTCCTTCTTCCGCCTGGCCTAATCCGTAGATACCCTCCTCCGGTTCCCACTCAAAATTAATTTTTCCTCTATAGGCAGTTCCATCCATGACCTGCTCCAGATTTTCAATGAAATTGCGTTCTCCATCAACGGTCTTTACTCGTTTTACAATAGGCTTATCTCCATTTAGCTGATAGCGCACCAGATCTTTTTCTATCAGAGTTTTCTCTCCCTCTGTCAGATATTTTTCTCCGGTTGAAACCTGATACCAGGTAAACTTTCCGGTTTCTTTATCCACATTTAACTGAATACGGTCATTTTTAATCTCCAGTTTATCTGATGTCTCATCCACCGTCAGTTCATCATCTCTCAGATTTGCTTCTTCCACTAACAATGATTTTGTATTTTCAATCTCATTTTTTGAAAATACCACCTTGAAAATATTATCTGCAACTGCTGTAATCTTGTAAAAACCAAAACCCTCTAATTTAAATTGATACATTTTTAGACCTCTCTTCCACCCTATTATGATACCATGTCCACTAATCCAAGTTTGCCAACCGTTCCCTAAGTGGCTTGGCATATATTCCTATTTCGTATCTTTAGGTTGCAATATCTTTAGATACCTCTATAAGTTAATCATACAAAATATCTCCGTAAATTGCATGGACTAATTTATCATATATGTGTACTATTTTCCTATATATGTCCAAAAAAGCATCTCATTTTCGTAAAATAATACAGAAATGTTGTAACATAGTGGATGATTCCGGCCCGATAAACCGTTATGATAGATTCATAAACAAATACGAATACGAAAATAAATGCTGTTAAATATTGGGAGGTATATTATGGCTGTAGCAAATACCGGAGACGTTCTGATGAATTCTCCTTACAAGAAAGACTGGTCAAGCGTTAAGACGAAGTTTAATAATTACTGGAAACATAAAAATGAAGGACGTCCACTGATGTGCGTTATCGCAAGAAAACCGGAAATCGAATCTTTATCTGATGGTTCTCCTGTAGATGGCGGATACTTAGACCAGATTTGTCAGGGTAAATATTATGGTCTGCCAGATGAATTAAAATGGACTGATATGGAAGACAAATACCAGAATGCTGAGCGTATCGTAGCCCGTTACCGTCAATTCTGTTCTAACCACGAGTTCTTAGGAGAGAGTTTCCCGAACTTAAATATTGATTTTGGGCCTGGATCTTTAGCTTCTTACCTTGGTTCTGATATTGGTTTTAAAGAAGATACTGTATGGTTCAAGTCTTGTCTGACTGACTGGACTGACGTTCCAAAATTCGAATTTAATCCTGATAATGAGTGGTGGAAAAAGCACATTCAACTTGCCAAAGACTGCCGCGAATTAGCTGGGGATGATTTCTATGTAGATATGCCTGACTTAATGGAAAATATCGATGTACTTGCTTCTTTAAGAGGTGCTCTTGATATCTTATATGATTTTATCGACGAACCAGAGACCATTGCAGACCGTATCAATCAGGTGTCTGATGTCTATTATGAATATTTCAATCGTTTCTATGATGTAATCAAAGATAACGAAGGTGGTAATGCCTACACTGTATTCCAGATCTGGGGTGAAGGAAAAACTGTTAAATTGCAGTGTGATTTCTCCGCTATGTTATCTCCAGATGACTTCCGTAACTATATTCAGGAATCTCTTCGTCAGCAGGCTAAAAAGGCTGACAATGTCTTATACCATCTGGATGGACCAGATGCCATCCGTCATATGGATGCTCTTATGGAGATTGATGAGATTGATGCTCTTCAATGGACCAGCGGAGATAACGGTCCTGACGGAACTTTAGAAGATTGGGATGTCATCTATGACAAAGCAATCGCAGCTGGAAAATCAATCTGGGTTAAAGTATACTCAGGTGAGTTTGAAGACTGGATTAAGAATGTGGAACGTCTTGTTATGAAATACGGTTCCCACAGCATGTTCCTCCTGTTCCCGGAGATGTCTCACGAACAGGCAACCTATCTGCTGGACTATGCAGATAAAAACTGGAGTAATATCAGGGGTACTTATTGCGAGTCCCTTGGATTACATAAATAAGTAACACTCCTACCCTATGTAAAAAGAGCGGAATTCCCAACCCGGAATTCTGCTCTTTTGTTGGAGTATTCCACCCTAGCCACTTAAAAAATGACCATCGGGGGCAGGCGAAAACGGAAACAACCTGACTGAAACCGTCAAAAACAGATGCACGAATTGATTTCATCTGTTTTTGACGGTTTCAGTCAGGTTGTTTCCGTTTTCGCCTGCCCCCGATGGTCATTTTAGCCTGCTTATTTCCGTCATTTTTTAAAGTACTGAATCTATCAATATCTTCGTATACTCTTCTTTCGGATTTTGAATCACTTCATCCGGTGTTCCTTCCTCTACAATATTCCCCTGATACATAACCAAAACCCGGTCACATAAGTTCTGTACAAGTGCCAGATCATGACATATCAGCAGCATAGACAGGTTCATCTCCCGCTGCAGCTTTTTCAGCAATTCCACTATCTGCGCCTGAACAGTCACATCCAACGCACTGGTAGCTTCATCCAATACGATTAACGATGGTTCTACCGCCAGCGCTCTGGCAATAGCTGCCCTCTGGCACTGTCCGCCGCTCACCTGATGAGGATACCGCTCGGCAAATCCACTGTCAAGTTCTACCATTTGCATCAATTCAAGCATCCTGGTCTTTGCTTTTACTCTCGTCATTCCATGATTTATCATACTCTCCATGATACCGTCACCAAGTTTACATCTGGGATCAAAAGAGTCCTGTGGTGTCTGAAATACCATCTGAATATCATCATAAATGCCCCTTAGTTTTCGGCCTTTCAGATTCTGTATCTCTTTTCCATTTAAGTAAATTGTTCCTTCTTCTGCTTCCAACAGGCGGGTAATCATCTTAGCCGTGGTACTCTTACCACAGCCACTCTCCCCGACCAGACCCAGGCACTCACCCTTTTTCACTTCAAAAGAAATGCCATTTACTGCGGTAAACAATTCTTTATCTTTATAAAATGTTCTTTTTAGCCCTCTTACTTCCAGTATTGTCTGCATATCCTCTATCCTCTGTTAATCCGCAGCACGGAACCTATAAGTTTTTTTGTGTATGCTTCCTGTGGATTATAAATCACATCCTTTACCGTACCATACTCCACCAGATTTCCCTGATACATCACTGCAACTTTATCAGCCATATACTCCACCACGCCTATATTATGAGTCACGATGGCAATCCCCGTCCCAAAGAGTTCCCTCATATGAACCATCTCCCGCACCACCTGCGCCTGCACAGTCACATCCAGCGCGCTGGTGGGCTCATCGGCAAATAAAAGCTTAGGTTTTAACACCATGGCCATCATAATACCCACACGCTGATTCATACCTCCGGAAAGTTCAAATGGATAGCTTTTTAAAATACGCGCTCCATCCTTTAACTTCATCTTATCAAATAAATCAAGTGCCCTGTCCCTGATTTCCTGACGGCTGACCTCCTCATGCTGAAGCACACTCTCATACAACTGTTCTTCAATATTCCTGATTGGACACAAAGATGCACCTGTATTCTGGAATATCATGCCCATCTGCGGTCCACGCATTCTGCGCAGTTCTTCACCTTTCGCATCCAGCACATTAAACCCTTTATAGTAGATATCGCCTCTTGTAACCGCTCCGTTTTTTCCAAGAAGTCCCATAGCAGCTTTAATTACCGTGCTTTTCCCACTGCCTGATTCCCCTACAATTCCAAGGATTTCTCCCGGTTTCATCTTAAGTGACATATCATGAACTACCGGAATCCGGTTATAGCTAATCTCTACGTGCTGCAAATCCAGAAGAGGAGCTTCTTCTTTTCTCGTTGTCTCTGTAAAAGTATCCATCTAAACTCCTTTATTTTTAGTATCTATTTAGTGACTGGCTGAATTTCTTGGGTCAAGTACATCACGCACAGTATCTCCCAGAAGATTAAACAGTACTACGGTAATAAATATAGCAAACCCTGGTGCCAGCACTACCCATGGACAAGTCTGAAGCATACTGCGTCCATTACTCATCATGGAACCCCATTCAGCTGTAGGTGGCGTCGCGCCCAGTCCCAGGAAAGACAATCCTGCCAGCTCCATAATCATAGTTCCTATATCCAAAACTGCTGTTACAATAATTGCACCTGCAATATTCGGTAAGATATGCTTTATCATAATTTTAACAGTCCCGGAACCTGCAAGCTTTGCGGCAGCAATATAGGGTGCATCCTTTACCGTCATAACCTGACTGCGGGCCAGCCTTGCAAATTTCGGCCAGGAGATACATGCCAGAGCCACGACTGCATTGGATAATCCTCCGCTTAAAACTCCCGCAACTGCAATAGCAAAAACCATTCCCGGAAATGCAAGAAATATGTCTGAAATGCGCATTAATACAGCATCCAGCTTTCCTCCATAATATCCACAGAATATACCAACGACAGTTCCTACTACCGTTATGATACATACCAGCAATAATGCCGAAAATATAGTTGTCTGAGATCCCATTATCACACGGGACAACATATCCCGCCCATATCTGTCTGTTCCAAATATATGAGCATCACCTGGTTCCTGCAGAGCGGAACCTAAATCCTGTTCATATGGATCGAAGGGTGAAACTTTAGAAGCAAAAGCTGCAGCCAGTAATAAAAGGCCCAGTAAAATTAAAAGAATAATCAATTTTACTTTCGTATAATCTTTATGAACTTTTTGTTCTCGTATGGTAATCGTTTTTTCTGTCATTTCATCCCCTCCCCCAAACGAATTCTCGGATCCAGGTAATGATAGATAATATCTGTTGCCAGATTCACCAGTACATAGATAAGGGCCATCCATATTACATATGCCTGAATGATTGGATAATCACGGGTCAAAATGGCATCTACCGCAAGTTTTCCTACACCGTCCCACATGAAAATAGATTCTACAATTGCAGTTCCACCAAGTAAAGAACCAATAGACAATGCAAGCAGTGTCACAATAGACAACATAGAAGCTTTCAGTACATTAAAGTATAGAATCCTGTTTTCCCGTATTCCTCGGGCTCTGGCTCCCAACACATAATCCTTATTCATTTCTTCCAAAACAGTAGCTCGAACCTGTCGGGTGTATTTTGATGACATGGCAATCGCTAATGTAAGGGTGGGAAGAATAACACTTTTAAAACCTTCACTACTTCCCATTACCGGCAACCATCCGAGTTTTAGAGAAAAGAATAATATTAACAGCAGTGCCACAAAAAAATTGGGCAGTGAATTACCTATAAAACTAAAAAATCGAATCAGATAATCCAAAAACTTATTCTGCCTCACCGCAGAGAGAATCCCGAAAGGAATCGAAATCAGGATTGTTAAAAGAATGGATGTTATAGTCAGATAGACAGTCGCAGGAAGTTTTTCCATAAACGTTAAAAAAACCGGCTGTCCGGAAATATATGATTCACCCATATCACCTGTCAGCACATCACCCAGCCAGTTAATATACTGTATGGGCAATGGCTTATCCAATCCCAACGCTGCTCTTGCCGCTTCTTTTTGCGCCTCCGTCCATGAGCCTCCCGTATTTTGTTCCATTATATCAATCGCATCCGTAGATGATGTATTCATTAGAATAAAAGTGAGCAGCGTAATACCGATTAAAATCGGTATCAGCTGCAGTAATCTTTTCCCTATATATTTTTTCATGTATTATTGTCCTCTATAGGATAGGCAGTATCTGCCGGTGTCTAACAACATTTCTCAATTTTTATCAAGCTCTGCTGTAATTTCATAATAATCAGAAGGATGTGCCTCCAGACCGGTTACCCCTTCACCTGATACAATCGACATCTTCAGATGTGATGCAAATATAAAGGAATTGTCATCCAGAATTGTCTGTGTCATCTGTGTTGCAAGGGATGCTCTTATCTCTGCATCAAAGGTAGCTGCCATCTGTGCTTCCAATGCTTCCAATGCATCACTGTGATATCCACCACGATTCTTAGAAGAATTATCCAGACAATGTGTAGTAAAGAAATATTCCGGATCTCCGGTAGGCGCACTTACAAATGCTCCTGCATAGATATCCCAGTCACCGCTGTCTACTACATCACCAACACTTGCAGTACAATTTACCTGAACATCTATGCCAATGTCTTTCAAGGTAGCCTGCACCGATTCGGCCAGCAGCGGAAGTTCCTGACGACTTGGGTAAGTTGCCCAGCGAATGGTAAGCTTTTCGCCATCTTTATCCACATATCCATCCTTATCTGTATCTGTCCATCCAGCCTCTTCAAGTAATGTCTTTGCTGCTTCCGGATCATAGCTTTCTGCTGTTACTGTTTCATCACCGAAAGCAAAGCTTGCCGGGAATGGGCCAACCGCTGCGGAACCATTTCCATCCAGAAGAACTTTCGTAAAGTTTTCTTTATCAATCGCACTGGCAATGGCCTTGCGCACTTTACCATCCTGCAGTGCTGTATTCGCATAATTTATCTGAGCAAAGAATGAGCGGGAAGTCTCGCAGGAAGAGATACTGTACGGCTCCACCTGAAAAAGTGGAAGGCTGGCATACGGAAGACCATAAGCAGCATCCAGTTCTCCTGACTGCATCGCCATCGTCATGGTATCCCCATCTGAGATTGTCTGTACATAGATAGTATCCAGTTTAGGAGTTCCATCCCAGTAATTCTCATTTTTAACTAATGTAAGACCTTTATCCGTTTCAATCTTAGTTGCAATATAAGGACCAGTTCCAGTTACATTTCCTTCCGGCGTAATTCCCGCTTCCATATCGATGATACATCCATATGGGTCTGACAGATAATTCATCAGTGCCGGTACTGGTTCCGTAGTAGTAATTGTAAGCTTCTGTCCCTCTGCAGTAATTTCCTTTATCTTCAAATCCCCTGCTGCGCGTTCATGTGACGCAACAAGATCGTCCAGACATTCTTTTACTGCTGCTGCATCCATAGCCCGTCCACTGGTAAATGTCACTCCATCACGCAGTGTTACAACCCAGGTATTGGCATCTGCATTCTCATATTCTGTAGCCAGCCACGGCTCTAATTCCATCGTATCTGAATATTTAAATAAAGTCTCCCCGATACCATAGCGAATACAAGCCCATCCCGCATAGGTATTGTGTGGATTTACATCAGCCTCTTCATTTTCTGCATTGAACGTAGTATCACCATAGTAAAATACTTTTTCTCCATTGGCAGCACTGCTGTCAGTTGCAGTAGATTTTTCTGAAGAGGAACCACATCCCATTAGTAAGCCGGACGTCATTACTAATGCAAGCAATAACAAACCTGTTTTTTTCATCCATTTATTTTTCATTATTCTCCTCCTTTTTTCAACACTGCAAGCATATCAGATTAAATTTTTACGCACAACCCTGACTGGGGGTTGTTTTTTTAATTATTTTCGCTTATTTTCTCACCTGACACTTTACTTGCTTTTCAAGGAGTTTTTGTTTTATTTAAATGCCATAATGCGAAAAACTTTGTTTGGCACATAAAAACGGTCGCGTTCTTTATAAATTCTATCGCTAATTTGTGTATCCACAGGCTCCACCTTCATCCCCGCCTGCTCAAGCACTGCCACATCCCAATCCGGTCTGGATAAATTGCTGATACTCAGCATATGATATATCTTATGACACTCTTCTTTTAACTGGTCATCAATATCATTGTGAGCATGATCTTTCGGCAAATCATGCTGATGGTGATTCTTTGCGTATTCTGCATCATAGTTAAGAAGCATACCGCCCGGTTTTAATACACGTACCCACTCCTGATAAGCCTCCTGTGGATGAGGCAATGTCCATGTAAGATTGCGGGATATAATCACATCAAAGGTCTCGTCCGCAAAGTCCAGATTTTCTGCATCCATAACCTGTAAATCCACTTTACAGTCATATTCCACAGCAAGTTCTCTGCCCTTTTCAATCATCTCCGGAGTCAGGTCTACCCCTGTCACATCATGACCATGTCGGGACAGAATGATCCCAAAGAATCCGCATCCACAGCCCACATCCAGAATCTTTAATGTTTTGTCTTTTGGAAGATGTTGTAATATTTCCGCTTCCCATCTGCCATATTTATTACTTTCTATCTCTGCTTCCCGAAGTTCAAAGAAACCTTCCGCACGCTTACTCCAGTAAGATTCCACACACTGTTTCACTTCCGGTTGTTCCTGTTCAAATGGTATCGTCTCTATCTTTCCCATGTCTTGTATTCTCCCTGTCTGTATTTTTATCGATAGTCAAGAGGATATTCAAAATCCGCTTCGCTACTTGCCTCTACATTGTATGCTATCCAAACTGGTTGCCAACAGCATTTACTTTTGTGCTGCTACCATAAACATTGGTGTTGACGCATAATTTACTTTCTCTACCGGAGACCATACACGGTTCCAGACATTTGTATCTACATCTACTTTCTGCATATTCAGCTTTTTAAGCACTTTCATGTCCCACGCTGGACGCAGAGCCTTACTCAACGGCACTTTCTTCGCAATTTCTTCCATAGCATCAATATCTGTACAGGTATAGTGATCCTCAACGCCTATCTCTTCCACCTTTGCACGATCCTGCTCATAGGCGGCTTTTTTCTCATCATCATAGAGATAGTTGTACCAATTGGCATCAAAGTTTAGCATCAATCCTCCGGTTTTTAATACCTTTCTCCATGAAGAGTAAGCCTGATCCGGTGCTTTTAAAACCCAGGTCAGATTTCTTGAAATAATCACATCAAAAGATTCCTCCTCAAACTCCAGCTGCTGCCCGTCCATTTGTAAAAATGTAATTTTATCGGCTAAATCCCCGGCATTTTCTTTTGCCTCTTCCAACATAGCCTGAGTATAATCAACTGCTGTCACCTGATATCCTGCATTGGCCATGATAATAGCAAAAAATCCTGGTCCTGTACCGATATCTAAAACTTTCAATTCTTCAGCTACTCTATCCGGAAAATGTCCATGGATTTTTTCCTGTATAACTTTTAACCATTTTTCCTTCTGCCTTGTGGCCAGTTCTTCTTTATTAACTTTTGAATATCCTTCTGCACGGTTTGTCCAATATTCATCAATCTCTTCCATTAACTGTTCTTCTATTATCTGTTCTTTTACTATCTGAGTGCCCATATTTTTCCCCGTTCCTGATATTTTCAAATATCTGATTGTATTCCTTACATGTCTGATATTAATTTCACAATTTAGTTTAACACATAAAATCTCCCCCCAACAACCCTGTTGGGGGGATAGAATTTTGCATATAAAGGAATAATTTTATTTCATAAAAGTATCAATTGCGCGATTTAACTGTTGGATACTTTCCACATCGCCATGTTCCACAGCCTCTACAATACACTCTAATATATGCCGGGTTAGGATTTCATCTTTTTTATTATTACATCCAAACTTTCCATCAATACTTTCGCCTGGTCAAATTCATCCTTTTGTATCAATTTTCCAATTCGAAGTTCTACATCCTTCTTCTCCTGCTCTAATATCAGATAATCCTTGTCAAAATAATTGGCATATATCATCTGGCGGAATTTTCTGGTGCTCATTCTTCGAACCGTATTATTCTCTACAAAGAGAATATAATCCACACAGTTTGCCACCGTATAAAAATCATGAGACACCATAAGAACGGCGCCTTCAAACTCTGCAATAGCCTGCTCCAGGGCTATCTGGGCATACACATCCAGATGTCCTGTCGGCTCATCTAAAAGCAAAAGATTCGCCGGTTTTAGAGAAAGCACTGCTAACTGAAATAGATCTTTCTCACCGCCGGATAATTCTCCAACTTTTTGAGAAAGTGTGTCTTCTTCAAGTCCATATTTTTCCAGATATTCTACAATCTCTGTCTTTTTATCAAATCCTTTTTCTTCAAAAAATTCAAATAACGTCTTTTCACCATACATATCATCGGTAAACTGTGAAAACATCAGAGTCGTGGCTTCCTCGCTGATTCTGACTGCATCATTATTATTTTCAAAAATTTCCTTAAGCAAAGTAGTCTTCCCGGTTCCGTTATCCCCTACTATTGCTACATGATCTGTTGGACTCATATCAAAATTCACATGTTCCAAAAGCTGTTCATCAAAAGCAACACTGTAATCTGTCAAAGAAAGAATGGATTTCCCCTCTGCCGCATCACCCATTTGAAAATGTATCTCCGGCTGCTTGATATCTACAAAAGGTGCCTTCGTCTTTCTCTCTTTTAAGCGGTCTACGATGGTCTGTCTTGCGTGAACTGCTCTTCCAAGAGAGGCATTATCCATCATGGTGGCTTTCTTTCTGGCTTTTATCAGTATCTCCGTTTGCCTGTCAATCTCTGCCTGTTCAGTTGCTTCTGCTTCCTTTAACTCTATCTTTGTAGCAAGAAGTTCATAATTGTACTCTATATAAGTCCCGTCAAACTCCTGAATATCTGTATTTTCCAGCTGTAAAATCTTATTAAAACAATGATTCAGCAGATAACGGTTATGGGTAATTACAAGAATAGTACCTTTGTGTCCATTGATTAGATTTCTCAGTGCATTCAGATGCTCAAAGTCTAAAAACACATCCGGCTCGTCCATAATCAATAGTCCCGGATTTACCACCATTTCCTTAATAATCTGCACCAGCTTAAATTCTCCCGCACTTAAGCTGCTGATATTTTGATCTTCCAGCTTCTGCAGATTGGCCGTCTTTAGCTGCTTTTTAATATTACTCTCATAGAAGTCCCCATCAATGGCACTGAATTCATCCAGTGCATCCTGATATTCCTCAAAGATACTTTCCAGGTCTTTAGCTGTTTCCATCTGTTTACAGTAATCTGCAATAATTTGCTCAAGCTTAACAAACTCCTGGCTGATATACTCAAACACAGTTAAATCTTCCTTCTGGTTTAACGCTGAAAACTGGCTGACATATCCGATTCGATTGATACCCTTCATCTCGATTTTCCCATCATACAGATAGTTTTCTGTATTCATAAGCAAATCAATCAATGTACTCTTTCCCGTTCCATTCGTTCCAATCAATGCACAGTGCACATCGTCTTCTATGGTAAATGATACCTTTTTATATAAATCCTTCTGCGGATATCCATAGGATAACTTTTCAACTTTAATCATCATATTCTCCTCTTTTAGACCAACAAGTCTTCTAAATTATAGTGTTTTTCGCCTTCGGTTGCAAGTACTATATATCTCAATGGGTGTCAATCTCCCACTGAGATATAGCCTCCGGCAGAATTGTATTGGTTCCATTCGTATTAATTCCATATTTCATATTAATTTTTTCAGCAAAATGGTATAATATGAACACTTAATGATAAATCTTTTCCAAAGGAGTACAGAGTAAAATGAAATATCCTTTTGAAGATCCTTACGCAGACGTCTTCTTATCCAGTAATCCGCTGGATATGCATGACTACTATTATATATCACCCCGACCCATTCAGGAAAACAGCTTTTACTATCAGGTCAACCGCACGGGAATTGAAGCTCAGCTTCCTACTGTATTCTCCATAAAACGTTCCGCTGCCTCAGCACGGTGCTGTGAAATCTTCTGTATCTTGTCCGGGGAAGGGAAGTTAAACTACAGGGGCAAACAATATCATCTGAAGGAGAATCAGATTGTTCTTCTTTCAGACAAAGAAGAACATTCCTACAACACCATACCAGAGAATCCCATGGGTAATACCTGGATTGAATTCTATGGTGCAGACAGCCACCGTATTATGCAGCATCTGATCAATCATTTTGGTCCGATTGTGGAAGGTACTGTATTTCGTACTGTCTGTGCAAAGATTACCGCTATCCAGCAGAATTTCATGATGAAGGATGCCTATCAGCCTGCCCTGGATATGTATGATATCTTATTAACACTTTTAAATTATGAACAGGAGCACATAAGAGAGGTCATTACGGATGTTCGGGACAAATTCCCATTAGTAGAGACTTACATAGACGGCCATCTAAGCCAGGAGATTTCCAATCAGGAACTTGCTCATCTCTGTAAAATCAGCCTGCCATATTTTCTCAAACGATTTAAGGCCTATTACCACATTACCCCACAGGAATATATCATGCGCCGCCGCATAGTGAAATCAAAATATGCCCTGGTTCGAACGGAACAATCCATAGACAGCATTGCAGAGGCCCTTGGTTTCTGCAATACCAGCCACTTTATCCGACGATTTAAATTACAGGAGAAGATGACCCCTGCCCAGTATCGCCGAACTTATCGTTTTTAAAATATCTGTTCAAAATAAAAATATAAAAACTGAAATTGCAGAATTCCAGATAGAATGAGTGTTTAATGATTGTGAGAAAGCAGATAAAAACAACAGTGTATGGAGGAGGTGTTATTATGACAGGAAAAGAAAGATTTTACGCAGCTGCCGCAAGGGAGAACGTAGACCGCCCGCCAGTGTGGATGAGTGCGCCTGTTGGACAGGAACTGACCAACATGTGCAATTACTACGGAGTGAACACCTGGCATGAACTGCAGCTAAAGGCAGGGGACGATATTTATGCATTTGATATTCCTTATGATTCCGGTTATGCCACCAGTATCTCTGCCGCTTTTGACTGGTATCAGAATGGTTCCAATGTAGATTCTGAGCATCGCACTTTGACTGCTGACGGATGTTTTCATGACGCAGAAGAATTAAAAGATCTGGATTTCTTTGAATGGCCGGATCCAGAAAAATACATTGATGTAGATGAGTTAAAACGACGCTGCCTGGCGGCTCCTTCTGACCGTGCTGTGCTTGGACAGGTTTGGAGTGCACATTTTCAGGATTCCTGTGCCGCTTTTGGAATGGAAACGGCATTAATGAATATGATTATCAATCCGGAGATTTACCGGGCAGTGGATGAGAAAATTCTTGATTTTTATCTCAAAGCTAATGAAATCATTTATGAAGCAACAAAAGGTCATCTGGATGCAGTTATTTTTGCTAATGATTTCGGTTCTCAGCGCGGACTGATGATTTCCAGACAGATGATCCATGATTTTGTAATGCCGGGAGCAAAAAGATTAATTGAACAGGCACACAGGTATGGTGTAAAAGTGATTTATCATTCCTGTGGAGCAGTTTTTGATGCAATGCCTGAGATGATTGCTGCCGGTGTTGATTTTATCCATCCGCTGCAGGCACATGCACAGGGTATGGATCCGCGTAGAATCAAAGAAGCATATGGCAATCAGGTATCTTTTTGCGGTGGAGTGGATATTCAGGAGCTTTTGCCAAATGGAACACCGGAAGAAGTTCGTGAAAAGGTCAGAGAACTTCGTGAAATTTTTCCTACGGGTCTGATTATTTCGCCAAGCCAGGGTGTCCTCTTAGATGATGTTCCTCCGGTAAATGTAGTAGCATTATTAGAAGAAGCGAAAAAGCCAGACTAATATCAATCACATTCTGTATTTACTCTTACTGACCGCCGCAAAGCTACGGTCAGCAAGAGTACTAACGGAAAGATTATTGCACACAAAAGTCCGGTTTTAATCCCATTCTCCGGTTTTAACAGCGAGCCTATGCTCACAACTCCCGGACCGGAAGCACATCCCACATCTCCTGCCAATGCAAAAAACGCCCACATTGCAGTGCCGCCTTGAGGACACTCTTTTGCAGCCATACTAAAAGTTCCTGGCCACATGATTCCCACTGATAATCCACACAAAGCACATCCTGCTAATGCCAGCACCGGTACCGGTGAAAATATTGCAATCAGGTAACTAACGATACATAACAAACTGCTTCCTGCTATGAATTTCTGCAAATCCATGCGGTCACCAAACTTTCCATAGAATGCTCGGGAAGCTCCCATAAGCAGTGCAAACGCACATGGGCCCATCAAATCGCCCATGGTTTTAGATACTTTCAATCCTTCTTCTGCAAAGAAGGATGCCCACTGAGACATGGCCTGTTCCGACGCTCCGGAACATATCATCAGAAGAACAAACACCCAGAAAAGCTTCATAGTAAAAAGCTTTCTTACGGGCAGTTCCTGCCCTTCTTCCGTAACCCGGTTTATGGGAACACTTGCAAATAAAAAGCAGTTAAAGAAAGGAACAACCGACCAGATAATCGGCAGATAATACCACTTACTCATACCTAAAATCAAGAATCCTGCCGTTGAAAGCAACACCACTGCCACATGTCCAAAACAGTAAAAAGAATGAAGCAGACTCATGGCTTTATCCTTATCTTTACCGGCTGGTGCTGCCTCAACAATCGGGCTGACCAGTACTTCGATTAATCCTCCTCCAATAGCATTGATTACCATTGCCGTAACCAGTCCTGAAAATGGTGTCGGGAATATAAAAGGAAAAATCCCCATTCCAATCAGTCCAATCGTCCCGGCCACATGAGCTGTAACGATACAATTTCGATATCCGATTCTGTCCACATACTTCGCTGCCAAAAAATCCACCAGAATCTGTACACCGAAATTTATAGTAATCAATAGCCCTATTCTTTCGATAGAAATCCCAAGAGATTTTTCATAAGTCAAAAATAATAGGGGACCTAGATTATTAATAATTGCCTGTACGATATAGCCTATATAGCAGGTATAGATGGTATATTTGTAATTTGATTTTAATTTTGCTGACATATTATGTACTATCTCCCATTCTCAAAAATTTCACACCTTAGGATTCTATCTGTTCAAAAATACATTTGTCTGGAATCCTGTCATTTTTAAGAAATATACGCATTTCCGGGTGCAAAACAACTTAAATGAGAATAGCACAAAAACATTCTATATACAATTGGTTTTTCGATACACCTATCTTCCGCTTTTATTCTGCGCTCTGCTTTTTCTCCCCTTCCGGAAAGATAATCTTAAACACAAAGAAGAAGATAATCATAGATACTCCGCCTGTGATAAATGTTACAAGCAGATTATACACTGCCGGAGCCACATAAGCAGAGGCAATAGGCATCCACAAGTTATTAAATCCATTACAAATCAGAGAAATAACAATCCATGCAAGGAAATACCACAACGCCTGATATGCCACATTTCCGTGACTTTTAAATGTAATATTTCTCTGCAATGGAAAATTGATACATTGGGCCAGAAATGATCCCACTTCATAACTGATAAAATATCCCAATCCTCCGCCAATAAGAACAGCACCTGACGCATCGCGAAGTACATTATATCCTAGTATACTCCAGGTAAATTCTACTCCAAATAATTTCATTGGTACTTGCGGCCACATAAACTCGGTTGCAGCAAGACCTGCTCCCAGTATCCCCGGCAAGAAAGTAAAAACCAGATATTGAAACACCGTTACCATCATGCTGAATACAAAGAAATAAAAAATCTGATATAACCACTTGGCCAACTTCGGATGTTTCTTTTCAAAATCGCCCCAGATATCCAACCATTTTTCTTTTATGTTATTCATATATAATCCTCTCCTGCTTACTTTTCCGCAAGTTTCTTTTCATATACTTTATTTGCTTTCCTGTTTCGGAAAAATCCTCCAATGATCTTACCCATACCTTTAAAGAAATGCCCGTTTACCACTGTCAGCATCCCCTCTGCCATCTCCATACTTATCATGCCGCCAGTCATTTTTGCAAGTGCTCTAAATGGCATATTGTAGATAAACAGGATATTCAGATTTGGCTTGCCGGCCTCCTCGCTCTTTTCCTTCATAGCAGTCAGTCGGCCATAGACAAATCTGGCAAGTCCGCTTTTTGCATAATACATCTGACAGATGGCATCATTTAGCCCGAGCTCACCCGACCATTTACCGGAAGGTATCGGATAACCCAGCAAAGTTTCAAATTCTGCATCGCTGATATCCTGTACTAAGCCAGTGTAGTAGTACTGCATTACTGCTGGATTATATGGATAATTATTTGTAGTTCCTTCTACCTCCAGGCTTCCTCTCAGGCGAATATCGCTGACGCTTGCTCCCACCATGATATCATAGACACCCATCTCAATCTCCCAATGGTTTGTCTTAACATTCCAATAGCGGAATGTTTTATCATCAAATGGAATGGTCACTTTTACGCTGTCACCAGCCTTTATAAATACCTTTTGAAAACCTTTCAATTCTTTTTGCGGCCTAAATACAATCGCATTGGGCAGACCCACATATAACTGTACCACTTCTGCCCCGTCATATTCCCCTGTATTGCTTACCGTAACAGTAACCTGATCCTGTTCCACCTGCAAATCAGAGTACTCAAAAGTAGTATAAGACAGACCAAAACCGAAAGGATACTGCACACGAACCTTGCTGGTGTCATAATAACGATATCCTATAAAAATGCTTTCTCTATACTCTGCAGTTCTCTCAGTGCTCGGAAAATTCCTGTAAGCCGGTGTGTCTTCATACCGAATCGGATACGTTTCATTCAGTCTGCCTGACGGATTGACCTTCCCGGTAATAAGATTTAACATGGCAGATGCCCCGGCCTGACCATAGAGATACCCATGAAGAATAGCTTTGCAGCTATTATGCCACGGCATCTCTATCGCCGAACCTGCACTTATCACACCCACAATCTGCGGATTAACTTTCATAAGCGACTCCAGAAGTTCAATCTGATTTTGTGGAATGCGCATGTGAGTACGGTCAAGTCCCTCCGATTCACTTAATTCATCTAACCCAAAACAGTACAAAACTACATCTGCGTTCTGCGCCAGATCCAACGCAGCTTTTTTAAGTGCTGCATCCTCTTCGCCTGTGCGCTTGTATCCCCTGCTTATACCTACAACCTGAAGATCATACTCAGCAATCTTCTTTTCCATAGTATCCACCTGAGTTGCATTTACCACGGATGACCCTGCCCCCTGATATCTGGGTTCTACAGCAAAGTCTCCAATCAGCGCTACTTTTGTCTTCGGTGCCAACGGCAGGATATTCTCTGTATTTTTCAAAAGTACAGCACTTTCTTCCGCCGCTCGCCTTGCAAGTGCATGGTGCTGCTCCTGACTGAATCCATTCTTTTTATTTTTTGCATTTTCTGTTAATGTAAATACTGCATCGAGCAAATCATCTACACAGGTGTCTAATTCTTTCTGTGATAATGTCCCCTGATTGACTGCACTTATTACTTCTCGGGCTGAGTCCAGCCCTGGAACCGGCATCTCCAGGTTTGACCCTGCGGCCACACCCTTAGCATGATTATTAGATGCCCCCCAGTCTGTTACTACAATTCCATCAAATCCCCATTCATCTCTAAGTATATCCTGCAGCAAATGTTTATTTTCATTTGCGTAGATTCCGTTTACCTCATTGTAGCTTGACATGATAGTTTTCGCTTTGCCTTCTTTCACAGCGATCTCAAATCCCGTCAGATATATCTCACGAAGAGTTCTCTCATCCAGAACCGAATCCATAGCCATACGGCGAAGTTCCTGACTGTTTACCGCAAAATGTTTCGGACAGGCAAAAACACCCTGGCTTTGTATGCCTTTTACATAAGCAGCTGCCATCTTGCCTGCCAGATAAGGATCTTCTGCAAAATACTCAAAATTACGACCACAAAAAGGACTTCTTTTCATATTCAGTCCCGGTCCTAAAAGAATATTTACATCCTGCACGGATGCCTCTTCCCCTAAAGCTTCTCCAATCTTTGCAGCTAACTCTTCATTCCAGCTGTTCGCCACCGTTGCTGCCGTAGGGAAACAAGTAGCCGGAAGTGACTCATTTAATCCCAGATGATCTCCTGCGCCTGCCTGTTTGCGGATCCCGTGAGGTCCGTCTGAGCAAAAGATAGAAGGTATATTCAGGCGTGGAATATCCCGGCTCTGCCATTCACTCTTTCCACTTAAAATGGCAGCTTTTTCTTCTAATGTCATTTTCTCTATTATTTCTCTATGCTTCATTTTTCTTTCCTCATTTGTAACTGTTCAGAACCCCCTTGGGGAACTAATTAATTTTTGTACAAAACAGAGAATTTTTAAAACCTGTTTTGCGATATTATTTCGGTAATTGGTGGATAACCAATTGTTTGTGATTGAATAA
>JAQVHQ010000064.1 GCA_028696165.1 Lachnospiraceae bacterium
GGTCGTCCAGAATGAACTACTCTTTTTAGGTATAAATACAAAAAAGTCTTGTCCATGAAAAAGGTTCTAGCATAAAATTGGGTATAAAATAAGAATTCTTCATGTCCACTGTATAGGGTACATTATAGAGATCAGTAATTTACTCTACGAGGCATATAAGTGGTTATTGATTGAATGTTGCCTCGCACAGCGGATTATTATGAGGCATAAATAGAAAATAGCCTCGTATATGCCACATTTTTTGTTTCGGGCAAGCAATAAAGTGTATGAATGAGGCAAAAAACGAAGACAACTTCCTATATGCCCCGCAGGGCTATTTGAAAAATCATAAAATTCCATCTTCATATCCCAGTTCACAAAAAACGCGTCTAAAAATATCGCCCCAAAACCACACTAGTTATGATACCCGTTACGGTAGCTAAAATTGCCCCTGGTAAAGTCCAGCGGGTTTTGGTTACCTTGGCTGCCAAAAAATACACACTCATAGTGTAAAATACAGTCTCTGTACAACACATCATCAAAGATGCTGTAATTCCAACAAAGGAATCCGTCCCAAATTCCTTAAAGATATCCAACACCAGCCCCGTGGCCGCACTTGAAGAAAACATACGCACCAGAGAAAGCGGAACCAAAGGTGCCGGAAAACCCAAAGGTTCTGTCACTCTTCCCACCTGCTTTGCCATAAAATCAAGAAAGCCCGATGCCCGCAGCATACCCACTGCGGTCATCAGGCCTATGAGGGTCGGAACAATAGATAAAACTGTTTTCAGTCCATCTTTTGCACCTTCCACAAAATCTTTATATAAGTTGCTTTTGTTCCAGATTCCATAAAGAAGAATATAGAATAATATTAACGGGATAAAACATTCGGATATATACAGTAAGAATTTCATAAAATCCACTTCTTATATTCCTTATTCTACTATACGCAGGAAATAAAACATTATTCCTACACGTCCTCAGACGCCCAATAAAACCGAATCAAATAAATCCCACAAAGTCCCACCAGAATATAAACCAACCTGGAAAGCCAGGACATATTTCCAAATAAAAACGACACCAGATTAAAATCAAATATTCCAATCAGTCCCCAATTCAACGCTCCTATTATAGATATAGTCAACGCTATGCAGTCTAATACTTTCATATCATCACATCTCCTCTGCTTTTTTCTTTAGTATGGATGATAATATGAATTTTATTCCTTTTTATTTTGTTACTCTTTGTAATTTTTATATTTTTTCATCACAAAGAAATAACTGACTACCAGCATGACACCCGCCAAAAGCCAAGCTGCCGGACTGGCAAGACAAATCCCGAGAAAGCTCTTATGTGCAGACGCAACGAATGCAACAACAACCCTTCCTACCAGTTCGAAGACACCTGCCATCATAGGAAGCAGTGCGTATCCCATGCCCTGAATACCATTTCTATAGATGAATATAAGCAGCAATGGAATAAAGAATCCTCCGGCACATTTTAAATAAACATCTACCAGACTCATAATCTCATTGATATTTTCTGAGACAAACAATATAGACATATACTTTCCTACCGTCATAACCAGTGCACTGGCAATAAGTGAATAGATAATCGCCATAATTGTAGTCGCACGGAATCCCTGGCGGATTCGGCTAATCTTCCCTGCCCCAATATTCTGAGCACAGAAGGTAGCTATCGCTGTTCCCAATGCTACAAAAGCCTGTGTCGCCAACATCTCAATCTTATTAGCCGCTGTAAATGCCGCTACAGCCAATGAGCCTAAAGTATTTAAAGCAGCCTGCACCATAATCGTTCCCACTGCGGTAATCGAAAACTGCAGCGCCATAGGAAGGCCAATTGAAATCTGCAGTTTTGCCACATGCCCGTCATACTGCCAATCAGATTTATCCATCTTTAAGGAATCCACTTTTTTGATAATATAAACCAGACACAGCAAACCAGATACACCCTGGGAGATAACTGTCGCATAAGCGGCACCTGACACACCCATGTGGAATGTAATAATCAAAAGCAAATCCAGTACAATATTAAGCAGCGCAGATAAAATCAGGAAATACAGCGGAATCTTACTATTTCCCAAAGCTCTTAATATACTCGCCAGCATATTATATAATACCTGTGCGAATATTCCTGCACAGATAATCATTATATAATCATATGCATCCTGATAGATATCCGCCGGTGTGTTCATTAGATTCAGCAGTCCCTTCATACAGAGCATACTGATAACCGTAATAATAACACAGGAAATCACCGCCAGAATCGTACCGGTTCCCACAGTTTTCCTCATGCCTCTCATATCCCCAGCACCAAAACGCTGCGCAGTCAACACCGTAAATCCACTGGTCAATCCAATGAGAAAATACACAATCAGGAAACTGATAGTACCCGTAGATCCCACTGCCGCCAGAGCAGTAGTCCCCACAAATTTACCTACAATAATCGTATCAATCATGTTATACAGCATCTGGAATATATTTCCAATAAATACCGGCACTGCAAACTGCAGTATAATTTTCGACGGTTTCCCAACCGTCATATCCTGTTCTTTCATCTTCTAACTCCTATTATATCTCTTTGAATAGCTAAAATATTTTACTATTTATTTTTACGTTCAGAATTGCTATTATAGGAGCATTTTTTGCTTATGTCAATATACTTTAATAATATTTAACATGGTGTTTTTTCACACTGGATTTTCTCCTGCTCATGACCTTACAAAACACTACAGCCACCACAGTACTGACTGCCGTTGCCACAATCCCCGGTCCTACAACAGCAGTAGGACTCACGCTTCCGTACTGACTGCGGTACGCGATGATATTCACAGGAATTAATTGAAGCGAAGATATGTTCAGTACAAGAAACGTACACATCTCATCACTTGCGACATGAAGATTGGAAACCCTTCTCTCCTCCTCCAACTTCTCCAATTCCACCATAGCAGAAAGCCCTGCCGGTGTAGCCGCCCAGCCAAGCCCCAGCACATTGGCAATCATATTCGCAGCGATAAATTCTCTTGCTTTATGTCCCTTTGGAATATCAGGAAACAAGAAGTTTATAACCCTGGCAAACTTTTTCGTTAACTGTTCTATCAGCCCGGCATTCCTGGCTATTTCCATAAATCCAACCCAGAATCCCATAATCCCTGCCATATACACACACAAATCCACTGCTTCTCTGGCCGACTCCAGCGCAGCTTCTGTCACTGCGTCCAGTCGTCCGGTAAATGCACCATACACAATCCCCATCAGCATCATACCTGCCCATAGATAATTCATAATAACTTCCTGACCTTTATAAATCTATATCTTTACTATTCTATATCTTCCCACAAAAAAATATGCCAGGATATGCCTCACTTCCTGCATATCCCAACATATTTACGCTCATTACCTACTGTATTAAATGTTGATATATATCCCTTTTTGTCACACCGCGGTCTTTCGCAACCAGTTTCATGGCTTCTTTCCTGTTTACACCCTGTTTTTCATAAATCTCCATGTGCTCTTCTATGGTGAGTTTCTCCCACTCTTCCTGCTGTTCTTTCTGCATTTCCTTTGGGTCTCTGCCTTCTATGACGATAACACATTCCCCTTTCGGGTCATTTTCTCCATAATACTCCAACGCACTTTTTAGACTTGTCTGAAATGCAGTCTCATAGCGCTTAGTTAATTCTCTGCAGATTGTAGCCTTCCGGTCCCCCAGTGTATTGAATAATTCTTCCAAAGTCCGCATCAGTCTGTGAGGGGCCTCGTATATAATCATGGTTCGGGTTTCCGTCACCAGCTCCTCCAATATGAGTTTTCGCTCTTTCTTATCCATAGGAAGAAATGCCTCAAACGCAAATCTTCTGGTAGACAAACCAGATAATGTCAATGCCGTGATACAAGCTGCCGGACCAGGAAGCGACGTCACTTCTACTCCTGCTTCATAACACATAGCCACCAGTTCTTCTCCCGGATCCGAGATTCCCGGTGTCCCTGCATCTGTAATCAGCGCAATATCCTTGCCTTCCTGCATCTGTTCGATAAGGTATTTCGCCTTATCAATTTTATTATATTCATGATAGCTGGTCATAGGTGTCTTGATATCAAAATGATTCAACAATTTGATACTGTTTCTGGTATCCTCTGCCGCTATTAAATCCACCTCTTTTAATGTGCGAAGTACGCGATAAGTTATATCTTCCAAATTCCCAATCGGTGTAGCACACAGATACAATTTTCCCATTTTTTGCTCCTCATATATATTATTCTGTGATTCCATAAATCATCTTTATATCATCCGTATATACACCCGGTTCCTTGTATACAATCAACGGTTTTTCCACCGTTATCCTTGGATTTCCACCATGTACAGCTTCTATAAGCACCATATTAGGTTCTTTATCCACATAAGGATAAACCAGCTGCATCCGCTTCGGCTCCAGCTGATATTTCATCAACGTTCCCATAATCTCCGCCAGTCGAAATGGCCGGTGTACCATATAGAATCTTCCATTGGATGTTAAGAGCTTCGCCGCCTGACTAATCACATCTTCCAGAGTACACAGAAGTTCATGTCTTGCAATTGCTTTCGGTGCTTCCGGATTTACCAGTCCGTGATGTTCCGTCATATACGGTGGATTGCTTGTCACTACATGAAAAGAAGCCGCACCAAATATGGACACGGCTTCCTTAATATCTCCAGTCACGATGTCGATATCTTCCTCCACCTGATTATAGCGTATACTTCTTCTCGCCATAGCCGCCACATCTTCCTGTATCTCCAACCCGGTAAAATGTTTTCCCTGTGTCTTTGCCTTCAGCAAAAGCGGGATAACCCCTGGTCCGGTTCCAAGATCCAGTGCTGCCTCTCCTGGTTTTACCTTGGTAAACCAGGACAAAAGCACAGCGTCAATTCCATAGCAAAAATAATCGGGATTCTGAATTAGTTTATAACCATTTTGCAGGTCATCCAATCGTTCCTGTTTTTCTAATATCATATCTCTAAGTTTCCTTTATTGCTTTTCCAGTTCAGCCAATGCAGCAATCTCTTCCGGAGAAAGCTTCACTTTCTTTTGCTTCGGTTTAAACTTCAGCTCACTGACTTTATATTCACGAAGTTCCTTCTCATCACCATCTAAAATTACTAAAACTTTCACCAGCTGTCTTAATACACTCACACTCTGTACATTACCTCTTAACCCCTCCGGAGTGGTAACCATATCGCCCTGGTTTGGAAGTTTCTTATTCAGATACTCATACGTCTCCTGCTCATTCTTCAGGCAGCACATCAGTCTTCCGCAGACACCGGAAATCTTCGTTGGGTTCAATGACAGATTCTGCTCCTTAGCCATCTTAATAGACACTGGCGCAAACTCTGATAAATAGGTATGGCAGCATAACGGTCTGCCGCAGATTCCGATTCCACCAAGAATCTTCGTCTCATCACGGACACCAATCTGTCTTAACTCGATTCTTGTCTTGAATACCGCTGCCAGATCTTTTACCAACTCACGGAAATCAATACGTCCATCTGCAGTAAAGTAAAACAGTACTTTATTATTATCGAATGTATACTCTACATCAATCAGCTTCATATCCAGATTATGCTGACGAATCTTTTTCTCGCATACATCAAAAGCTTCTTTTTCCTTCTTGCGGTTAGATTCTTCCTTCGCATCATCCTTCGGTGTTGCCATCCGGATAACTTCTTTTAGGGGCTGTACTACTTCCTTATCTTCCACATCCCGTGGCTCTAATACTACTGTTCCGTACTCCACACCTCTGGCCGTTTCCACGATTACATGATCCCCAGCCTTCATTTTGAATTTCTTAGGATTAAAATAATATACTTTACCTACATTGCGGAAACGAATTCCTATAATCTTTATCATCTTCTAGTTCTCCCTGATTGTAAGGAATAACAATTCCATGGTTAATTCCAAATTAACATTTGCTTTCAAACGATTTTTTGACTTTTCAATCGCATCTATAATAAGCTCCAGCCCTTCATAGGACCGTTTTCTGGCGTCTTCCTTAATATAATTAATTTCCTTTTTAAATACCAGATTATCTACCTCTCGGGTCGCTTTAAACATCAGCACGTCTCTGTACCACATGATAAATAAATCCAGATATTCATTAATATTCTGTTTCTCATTAGACATCGCTTTGACCATCTCTACCAGTTCGTATAATTCCATATTGCCGGCATTCTTTAAAAGCTTCATGGACTGCTGTGTCATGTATTCGAAATCCTCGGAACTTGCAATCTGTCTTGCCTTTCCGATATTACCTTTTGCAAATGAAGCACTCACATCCGCCTGATAGTCCGGTATGTGAAGTCTCTCCATCAGATAATTTTTCACCAAATCATCACTGAGTGCTTTTAACTGCAGACGCACACAACGGGATAGAATTGTCGGAAGCATACTGTCCGCATTATCTGTAAGCAGCATCACCACTGCATATTCCGGCGGCTCTTCAATCGTCTTAAGCAGTGCATTCTGTGCCTGTACCGTAAGTTTCTGTGCATCACTGATGATATAGATCTTATATGGTCCCGTGTATGGCTTAATGGCAATATCATTCACCACCTGATCACGAATCTCATCGATACCGATGGAATTCGGTTTCTCATGCCGTACAAAGATAACATCCGGATGATTCTTCGTCAAGACCTTTTTACAGGAAGGACACTGCAGGCACGGATCAATCCCCTTTGCATCACATTGTAAAGTCATTGCAAATAAAGTTGCCAGCAATTTTTTCCCTGAACCCGTCTCGCCATCGAATATATAGGAGTGCGATACCTTATTCAATTTAATTGCGTTCTGTAAATGTGCTATAATCTCTTCATGTCCTACAACTTCTTGAAATCCCTGCATGTAATCACCTCCATAATTATTTGCATTCATAAAATTAAAGCAGATATTTTTATTACGTAAAAGATTCTTCCACGATAATATATACATTAAGTATACCATAAATCGTCAAGAATACATAGTGCTACTATCTTAAGTTTTCCGAAATATATGTTCGAATTTCTTCTAAACAGACATCCAGTTCTCCATTATTTAAAAATCTTTTGACAATTCCCTCCTGAGCAATCTTCTCATCTGAAAAGTCCTCACAGTCAGCCAAAAAACGCCTGCACATTTCTGCATACTTAGGTTCTGCCTGCTTCTGTTCCCTCTTCAGTGCGCGTTCAAGACGAATCCCATCTTCAACTTCCACATAAATCGGGCATAGAAACTCTGCACCATAATATTCACGCAGCTTATGATAAGACTCCAGAGTACCTATCCCCAGATAATTTTCAGCCTTAAGATGAACCTGTCCATCATCTGCCGTAAAATATGTCCAGATGCCATGAATCGTATCATATGATCGTTCTTCGATAATCTTATTTCTTTTGCGAAGCTCATTCAGCTTTTCTTCCTGCACGAAGAAATACTGTTTCCCGTCTTCTTCATTATGACGAATGGGTCTTGTAGTATAGAGTACCAGATTCTGAAGTTTCAATTCTGGTTCCTCTGAAAGCTTTCCGTATATCTTATCCTTACCGGAAGCGCTTTTCCCCATAATGTAGAATATTCTTCCCATGTCTTCTCCTCTATCCTTCCCCTGCATTTCTATATTTATTATACTTAATACGAAACATTCTGTAATTTGCCAGAGGTTTTATCCTGAAATGAGCTTGTACTCTCTCATCAAAATTTATTTGTGAAACAGTCTTACCTGTGAACAGCAACTACAGCAATATACTCACTATTATAATCAGATAATCCCTGTATGTCTAATCCTTGTTTCATAAATCGAAAAATATCTTTTATCAGAGTTTCCGTAATACGTTCTCCCGGCACCAAAAGTGGAATTCCAGGCGGGTACAGATAGACAAATTCTGTACTTATTTCCCCAACACTCTTCTCCAGTTTACGGAGCTCTACCGGCAGTTCCATCGCCTCAGATATTCGGTATACAGCCTGCTGCCTGTTCTCTTTGTAAGAATTATTACTGCAGCTTAACGCTCTTGTGTCTTGCCTGGTTGCATTTTCTACAATATTTCCAGTATCTAAACAACTATCCACACTATTTTTCAATGCATCAGTGTTAACTCCGGCACTTAAATTTTCATCAATCTCTAATACCGCCCGTGCCAGACGTTCAAGTCCTTCTTTGGAATCCCCGATGCTGGTAAGTGCCAGTACATAATTCTCCGCTGTCATCTCCATTTGCAGATGATATTTTTCCAACAGAATCTCTGCCAGTTTTGAGCCATTTATACTGTCACATTTCCCTACTGATAAAATAATCTTTCCCGGATCATAATCGTATATACCGCTCCGACCCTTTATGCTTTCCGGAACCAACTGAATATGTTCCGCCTTAGAAAGCTCCTCTCTGCATGAAAAAAGATTCTTCCTATATTCCTCAAAAAGTGCTTTCCTATCTCTCTCCAATAATCCTACACAACTATCCATACTTGCCATAAATACATAGGAAGGACTGCTGGTCTGGTAAATCCCCATAAACCGGCTAATCAAAGACTCCGAAACCCTGTCACTGTTAACATGCAGAAGAGCTGTCTGTGTCAAAGATGGCAGAGTTTTATGTAAACTATGAATCACCACATCCGCTCCGCAGGACAGCGCAGATACCGGCACCCAGGATGCAAGCGAAAAGTGTGCTCCATGCGCCTCATCCACAATCAATGGTTTTCCATATTGATGTACAATCTGTGCTATTTGCGCCACATCTGAAACCACACCATCATACGTAGGTGAAGTAATCAATACAGCCTCAATCTCCGGATATTTCTTTAACTGTTCTTCCACATCCTCCGGAAGAATCCCTCCGTTTAATCCATAGGAAGTCTCTGCCTGCGGATATACATAGACAGTCTTTAACCCTCGCAAATAAGCGCCGTGATACACTGCCTTATGGCAATTTCTCGCCATAAGCAGCGTTCCATTTCTCGTAGTCGCAGCACTCACCGCACTAAGCAGTGCCGCCGTACTTCCATTTACACAATAGAAAGTCCTTTTCGCCCCATACAAAGCACAGGCCCTCTTCTGCGCCTGTGCTATAATATCCTCTGCATGATGCAGATTATCAAATCCATCAATTTCCGTAATATCAATAGAAAAAGGATTATCCTCCTTCATTCCCATAAGCCGGCGCTTGTGACCCGGCATATGGAATGGATAATAATCCTCTCTTGCATATTGTTCTAATTTTTCATCTAGTCTCATAGCATCAAACCTTAAATCTGTATCCTACGCCCCAGATAGTTTCAATATACTGTGGTTTTGAAGTATCGAATTCAATCTTTTCACGAATTTTCTTGATATGAACGGTAACGGTAGCAATATCTCCGATAGACTCCATATCCCAGATTTCTCTAAACAGCTCTTCCTTGGTAAATACTCTGTTCGGATTCTGTGCCAGGAAAGTAAGCAAATCAAATTCTTTCGTAGTAAAGTTCTTCTCTTCTCCATTAATCCAGACTCTTCTTGCAGTCTTATCAATCTTGATTCCACGAATCTCCACCATATCATTCTTCTGGACTCCGGTTCCAATCAAACGCTCATATCTTGCCAGATGCGCTTTTACCCTTGCCACCAGTTCACTTGGACTGAAAGGTTTTGTCATATAATCATCTGCACCCAGACCTAATCCACGGATCTTATCGATATCATCTTTCTTGGCAGATACCATAATTACCGGTGTGTTTTTCTTCTCTCGAATCTTTTTACAAATTTCAAATCCATCCATTTCCGGAAGCATCAAATCCAGGATAAATAAATCAAATTCCCCTTCCAGTGCTTTTTTAAGTCCCACGTCTCCTCTGTGTTCAATCTCCACTTCGAATCCGCTTAATTCCAAATAATCTTTCTCTAAGTCAGCAATCGCTTCCTCATCTTCCACAATCAAAATCTTACTCATTTGCCGGTACCTCCTGATATTTTCTAAGTACAAAGTACATAGTTGTTCCCACATCTTCCTTGCTGGTTGCCCAGACTTTGCCGCCATGATCTTCTAAAACCTTCTTTACAATAGAAAGGCCGATTCCACTTCCACCTTTAGACGAATTACGTGAAGCATCTGTCCGGTAAAAACGATCGAATATATTTGGCAAATCTTTAGCTGCAATTCCCTTACCATTATCTTCAATTTCCACCTGTACAAAATCTCCCACATCCTTTACCCGGATATCGATTTTGCATTTTTCTTTATTTTGATACTTCATGGAATTACCCACTATATTATCGATGACTCGCTTAATCTGCTCCGCATCTGCAATTACCATTGTATCTGACTTAACCAGATTATGATAGGTCAGTTCCACACCTTTTTCTTCCAGATCCAGTCCCAACTCTTCTACACAGTCATTAAAATAATCTGTTACATTAATCTTGCTGAAGGTATAAGGAATTCGATTCGTATCAATCTTAGAATAAAATGTCAGTTCATTAATCAACCGATCCATGTCATTTGCCTTATTGTAAATAGTCCGCACATAACGGTCCATCTTCTCAGGAGTATCCGCCACTCCATCCATAATACCTTCCACGTACCCCTTAATAGCAGTAATAGGAGTCTTCAAATCATGAGAGATATTACTGATTAACTCTTTATTCTCTTTATCAAACTGTACCTTCTCTTCCGTAGATGCCTTCAGTCTCTGCCTCATCTCTTCAAAGTCATTACACAAATCACTGATTTCATCCACGCCATGTACATCCAGCACAAAATCCAGATTTCCATCCCGGATACTGTTGGTAGCCTTCTTTAATTTATTCAATGGTGCAATGACACCATGATAAATCCACACACTAAGTCCAACGCAGGTAAATAATAAAATCACCACCATCGTAAAAATCATATCCATAATCATAGCACGAATCTGTGGCATATAAGCTACTGCGTCAATTCCATATCGCGCTGTCACAGACTGTGCCTGCGACCACCCAAAGGCCAGAAGTGCCAGGCAGGTAAGTCCCAGCGGAAATATAATAATAATCAAAAATGAAATAAAGATTCTAGTTTTAAGCTTCATAACACATTCCTTTCTTCCAGTACTTTGATTATATCATAGGAATAGAAAGTTGTATGCTAAAGAAAGTCCGTTAATTATAAATTTTTCATAAAGTATTTATTCCCTAAGAGGCCCCGCGAAATACTCGCGGGGCCTCTTAGTTGCCATACATGACAAAAATTCTGTGCTAATGGCAAATAACTTCATTTAAATAAATAGTAAACATTCTCTCAGCTACTGATTCAATATCATAGGAACCTCTTGCAGCACTCCAATCAAATATTATTCCCTTGGCTAAAATACACAATTCTTTTGCAATATGATCAGCATCATAACCTTCTTTGATTTTTTCCGTTTGTTCATATAAACATTTTTTTGAAATTTCATAAAATGCATTATACATGTATGCCGGATCGATAGCACGGTTATTTGAATTAAAGAAATTAATACAAAAATCAAGGCCAAAATCTGCAGTGTATTTAATATACCATTTATAACAAATCAGCATCTGTCCATACAAGTCAGCGTTTTTCATATTTTCTTCCTGTCCTGCAAGGAAATCATCTGCTGACATAGTATAATAGTAGGCCATAAGTTCATCTTTATTCTTAAAGAAATGATAAAAGCTGCCATTACTGGTGTTGGATTCTTTGCATATCCTCCGAACCGTTACTTTATCATAGCCTTCTTCTTTTAATATCTTTACTGCTGTTTGAAAAATGATATCTTTGGTTTTCTTTCCATTTTCAGTCAGCGTCATCTCATCTCTATCCATCGTATGTACACTCTCTTTCTATCTGAAAATGCTACCATAAATCCACATTTTATGCAAGCCTTTCAATCCATGCATAATTATCTTCTCAATTATGAAAGTCCTATCTTACGAATACAATCTCTCACCCTTAGTATCATCGATGGCGAAACAGATAATTCATCAACTCCCATTTCAAGAAATCTTTCTGTCAAAGTAATATCAGCTCCAAGTTCACCGCAAATCCCTACCCAACAATTCTCCTTATGTCCCTGGTCTACTACCATTTTTATCATTCGTAAAATTGCTTCATGATGCGAATCATAAATATTATCAAGTTTTGGATTCTGGCGATCTATAGCTAAAGTGTATTGGGTTAGATCATTGGTTCCTATTGAGAAAAAATCAACCTCTTTTGCAAGAAGGTCAGAAATCATCACCGCCGCTGGGGTTTCAATCATAACTCCTATTTCACACTCTTTAAATGGAATACCCGATTTAGAAAGTTCCTCTTTTACTTCCTTAATAATCTCTTTAATCTGCTTGACTTCAGCTATCGAAATAATCATGGGGAACATAATAGAAATCGTTCCGTAAAAGCTTGCGCGATAAATTGCACGTAATTGTGTTTTAAAAATTTCCTTTTGTTGCAGACAAATACGTATCGCACGATAACCCATTGCTGGGTTTTCTTCTTTTTCTAAATTAAAATAGTCTACCTGCTTATCTGCACCAATATCCAAAGTACGAATAATTACTTTCTTCCCAGCCATATTTTCAGCGACTGTTTTGTATGCAGTAAATTGTGTTTCTTCTGTAGGATAATCCTCTGCTTCCAGATAGAGAAATTCACTGCGAAACAGTCCTATTCCTCCAGCATCATTCGATAATGCATTAGCAACATCCGCAACACCTCCAATATTGGCATACAGATTAATCTTTCTGCCGTCCAGGGTAACATTTTCTTTCCCTTTCAATTCCAAAAGCAGGCGTTTTTTATCCTCTTCCTCTTTCTTTTTTTCTTGGTACTCTGCTAATACCGCGGCATCAGGGTCTACGATTAATTCTCCTTTATATCCATCTACAATTCCCATCTTTCCATTGGCTGTAGCTAAGAATTCAACACCTATTAATGCCGGAATATTCATAGTACGTGCGAGGATAGCCGTATGCGAATTAGTCGAACCATGTCTCGTTACAAAGGAAAGGACTTTCGATTTATCTAGCTGTACTGTTTCGCTCGGTGCCAAATCATCCGCCAACAAGATGACCTGCTCATCACCTAATATGTCACTGGTATCGCTCCCATGAAGAATAGTAATCACACGATTGCTAATATCTTTTACATCTGCAGCACGTGCCTTCATGTAGTCATCATCCATCGCCTCAAACATATCCGAAAAGTTATCACCTGTTGTGGCCACCGCAAATTCTGCGTTAACCTCCTGCGAATCTATCATGTTTGTAACAGATTCTATATAGTCAAGATCGTCAAGCATCATTTGATGGACTTCAAAAATCGCAGCATTTACCTCACCTACTTCTTTTAATGCTTTCTTGTATAATTCCATCAATTGTATTTTGGCCTTTTCCTTTGCATTGAGAAAGCGTTGCACTTCCTGTTTTGTATCCTTTATCTTTTGACGTTTTACCTGATTATCCGCCTGTTTATATATAGAGAGTTTTCCAATAGCTATTCCGCTGAATACACTTTTTCCTTTTAATATCATCTTTTCTTCCCTCTGCCATGAAATTTATAAGTTTTCCTGCAAGAACCTGCTTAATTGCGCAATTGCTTCCTCCTCTTTTTCCCCTTCAACACGCAATGTTATTTCCTGTCCTGCTTTTATTCCAAGACTCATTATTCCAAAAATTCTCTTTGCATCAGCTTCTTTCCCATCTTTCACAATCGTAATCTTGCATGGAAAGGCTGCTGCCTCTTTTGCAAACAAGCCTGCTGGTCTGGCATGTACTCCCAATTCATCCGTGATTTTATAATTAAATTCTTTCATATCTTTCTCCTTCCAGAACACCTTTGTGTTTCTACTTTCTAAATAAATTTACAATTCTTCCCCATTTGACGTAATAACCCTTTTATACCAATTAAAAGAATCCTTTTTACGCCGTGCCAATGACCCTGTTCCATCATCGTACTTTTCTACATAAATAAACCCATAACGTTTGGCCATCTCTCCTGTGGAAGCACTTACCAAATCAATACAACCCCAAGGAGTATATCCCATTAAATCGACGCCATCTTTTACTGCTTCCGCCATCTGCTCAATATGTTTTCGCAGATAGTCAATACGATAACTGTCGTGAATACTTCCATCCTCATCCAGGACATCCTTCGCACCAAGACCATTTTCCACGACCATAAGTGGAATCTGATAACGATCATAGATCTCATTTAAAGTCCAGCGGAGTCCCTTAGGATCAATCTGCCATCCCCAATCTGAGGACTCCAGGTATGGATTCTTGACTCCACCCACAATATTTCCACTTGTATTTTCCAAAGACGGATCTACCGATACACAGTTAGACATATAATAACTAAATGTATAGAAGTCTATAATGCCTTCCTTCAGTTCCTGCTCATCGCCGGGCTCCATTTTAATTTGTATATTATTCTCCTCAAAATACCGTTCTGCATAACTTGGGTACGCACCACGTACCTGAATATCCGAGCAAAACCAATTGCTCATCTGCATACTTTGTTGTGTTTTCAACATATCATCCGGATTGCAGGTGTATGGATAATAGGTCCAAAAGCAAATCATATTTCCCATTTTGAAATTTGGATATTTCTCATGAGCATATTTGATTGCTCTCGCACTTGCAACCAACTGATGATGAAGTGCCTGAAAACGTTCCTGCGGCTTATCCGGCGATGTCTGAACAGAACCTGTGTAATCTTTAATGGTGCCCACGGACATAACCGCACCCAGCAGCATCTGCCCTACATTGATCTCATTGAATGTTAGCCAATATGTCACTGTATCCTTATACCGCTCAAAAAGTACTTTGCAATACTTCATATAAAGGTCAATCAATTCTCTGCTTTCCCATCCATTGTACTTCTCCACCAATGCATAGGGTAACTCATAGTGGGAAATCGTAACCAGCGGTTCGATACCATGCTTTTTACAGCATTCAAACACACCATCGTAAAACTTTAAGCCTTTCTCATTGGGCTTTTCTTCCATACCAGTAGGAAAAATCCTGGTCCAGTTAATGGAAGTTCGAAATACTTTAAATCCCATCTCCGCAAATAATGCAATGTCTTCCTCATAATGATGATAGAAATCAATGGCTTCATGGGATGGATATAAGGTGTCCTCTTCTATCTTTGTTGTCACTCTCTTTGGATTCGTATGTGTCCCATTGGTACACATATCTGGTACAGAAGCTCCTTTTCCGTCTATATCCCATGCTCCCTCTAACTGGTTAGCTGCAACTGCACCGCCCCACATAAAATCTTTTGAAAATATCATAAATTACCTCCTATGATAATAGAACCATTTTCAATAGTTACTTCACCCACTTCATCTTCATTTGTTACAAGTATCGGCGTTACCGTTTCACATCCTGCTGCTTTGATTGCCTCCATGTCAAATTCCAACAGCAACTGGCCTTTATTTATCTTATCTCCACTGTTCACATGGGCAGTGAATGGTTTGCCATTCAACCCAACTGTTTCAAGACCGACGTGAATTAATATACTTACTCCACTATTTGATGTAAGGCCCATAGCATGGAGTGTCTCAAACATCATTTCACATTCTCCATCAAACGGAGCATATACTTTTCCTTCTGTTGGTTCGACTGCGATTCCGTGTCCCATCATCCCCGAAGAAAAAGTCTCATCATTTACCTGCTCTAATGGAATGATTTTACCTTTAACCGGGCTGGAAATTATCTGCACTCCATTTTCATTCACCTGTTCAACAACTGTTTTTTCAATATCATCTTCTGTTGAAACTGTTGTTTCTTCATCCTCATCAACTGGATCTTCCCAACCTAAAATCAACGTCATAACAAAGGTAATGATTACTGAAATCACTGCAACAACACATGCATATACAATATTCATAGCATACTCACTGGATATAAACATAGGCATGGCTATCAACGAAGGTGTAACAAATGCATAACCCTTCAAGCCAAAAAAGCCACCTACAACTCCTGCCATTCCTGATCCAATCATAGAAGCAATCAAGGGTCTTTTTAATTTTAGCGTGACACCATATAACGCAGGTTCCGTCACACCTGAGGTCGCCGCTGACACCGCCGATGCAGATGCTATCGCTTTTAAGTCTTTGTTCTTACTGCGAATAGCAACTGCTGCAGACGCTGCTGCCTGCCCAAGATTAGAAGCAAGCATAGCCGGAAGTTGCAGTGTATCGAATCCTAATGTTGCCAGATTGCTTAGTACATATGGTACAACCGCATAATGCATACCGGACATAACAACCAGTGGCATAAGCGCAGAATATACTCCAAGTGTCAGCCATCCTGCCTTGTCCTGTGCCCAATTCAACACTAAAGCCATGCCTGTTCCAATCCACATACCCATAGGGGCAAGAATAAGCAATGTGATAGGGGCACAAACCAGGAATAATACTAATGGCTTTAACACAATGTGCATCCACCCTTTAAAAACACGCTCTGCAATAGGCTCCAATTTAGACAACAGCCACACACTCAGCAATGCAGGAATAACCGATGACGTATAGGTTGCCGACGTAACCGGAAGCTTTAAAAACGTTACGCCACCCGCATCAAGCATAGATATCATACTTGGATGAATCAGCACTCCCACAATGACCAACGCAAGGATAGGACTACACTTCATTTTTTTCGATGCAGAATATGCCAGTAATAATGGCAAGAAATAAAATCCCGTATCTCCTACTACAGTTAAAATCTGATAGGTGGGCAGTTCACTGGATACATGAAATAAATCAAGCAATACAATAACCAGTTTTACCATACCACATCCAATGATAGCTGGAAGAATTGGTGTCATAGATCCGGCAATGGTATCCAAAACAGAATTAACCCAGCCTTTAAAAGTGAATTTTTGTTTTACCTTCACTTCTTCCACCTTAGATTTTCCATCATCGAAATCTCCTAATTTAGCAAGTTCTGTGTAGCAAACAGCCACATCATTTCCTATAATGACCTGATACTGTCCACCTTTTCGCATGACACCCATGACGCCTTTAATCCCTTTTACCTTCTCATCATCAATGCCCGATTCGTCTTTTAATACAAATCGTAGTCTTGTAATACAATGCGTAGCACTGACAACATTGCTCTTTCCACCGATTGCCTCTAAAACCTGCGCAGCCGTCTTTGCATAATCCATCGCCATAATTTTACCTCCCTCATAGGATAATCACATTACCTATAGTGACCATCCCAGATAATAAGCTTCTTCCAGGTTACGTATTCCCTGTTTTACTTCCTTTGCATCACCCAGCATGATTGTCTCAATACCCGTTGCTTTCAGCTCTTCTACTAATTCCTGATTGGAAGCAGAACCTACTGCTACAATGATGTCAGATACATCATCAATCTCATATTCTTTGTCTTTGTATTTATAGGTTACAGTTCCATTCTCATAGTTCTGATAAAATGCCTTGGTATGTACCTGTACTTTGAATTCATCCAAGATCTTAAACAGAAAATAATTGTTAGAAAACTCTCCATCAATGGCAATATCATCTCTTACTTCCAGGATAGAAACTTTCTTAAAGTCCTGCGCAACATGGGCTGCTGTTTCCACGCCAACACTTCCGCCACCGAGAACGACTACATTTTTTCCACTTAAGGTTTTCTTTCCACTTAAGATTTCCTGTGCTTTATAGACATGCTCTCCATCAAGTCCTTTCAATGGCAGCATTTTTTCTTTGCTTCCTGTAGCGACAACAATAAGATCCGGTTTTTCTTGTTTTGCCAATGCTGGCGAATATTCTGTATTCAATTTCACTTCAATACCCAGAAGTTCCATCTGACGTTTCTGCCATGTTACAAGTGTAGTAAAATCCTGTTTGGAAGGTGGCACTGCTGCCAAAAGCCACTGTCCACCAATCTGATTACTCTTTTCGTATACAGTCACTTTATGCCCTTTTTTCGCTGCAGTGATGGCAACTTCACAACCGGAAATACCAGCACCTACTACAGTGATGTTTTTCGACTGTTCCGTTTTCACCTCTGTCTCTTCTGCAAGATACTCTTTGTTTGTCTTAGGATTTACTAGACATTGAATCGGCTCACCTCTTCTTAAGTTACCTAGACATCCCTGTACACAGCCGATACACAGTTGAATATCTTCCTTGTCTCCCTCCAGATATTTCTTGGGAGCAAGGGGATCCGCAATAGATGCTCTTCCCATACAGACGAAGTCTGCTGTTCCATCTTCAATAATGTGATTGGCAAGATCAATGTTTAGAATTCGCCCAATAGCGATAACTGGAATATTCTTAACCACATCACGACATGCCTTAACATGTGCAATAAATCCCGCTGGCGGAATAGCTGCAGGTGGGATTACTCCCCATTCTGTCGCATTCACACCCTGGCTGATAGTAATAGCATCAATCTCTTCTCTGGCAAAGATTCTTGCGAGTTCACGACCCTCCGCAATCTCTAACCCTCCGGCAACAAACTCATTGGTCGTCAGTTTAAACAATACCGGGAAATCTTTTCCAACTGCCTGGCGTACTCTTCTGATAACTTCCACGCCAAATCTTGCCCGATTTTCTGTAGTTCCACCATACTCATCACTTCTCTTATTGGAAAATGGCGAACTAAACTGATTAATCAAATATCCATGCGCCCCATGTATTTCCACTGCATCAAAGCCGCATTTTTTCGCACGAACCGCTGCATCTGCATATGCCTGAATAACTGTCTCAATATCTTCTTTTGTCATTTCCTTTGGAGTTTCAAAAGATGGCGGATCTTTATATGGAGAAGGTGCAAGACACTGTGCTCCATTCACTTTGCTGTTTGTCTGTCTTCCTGCATGATAGATTTGACAGCAAATCTTTGTATCCAGTTTATGTATACGATCCACAAACTTTGTATGAGCCTCAATCTGTCCATCTTCCCACAAGCCTGACAGAGTACGAAAACCTCCAGCCGTAGGTGTGACTGCATAATCCTCTGTAATCAGCATGCCCCAGCCACCTTTGGCTTTTTCTTCGTAATATCGAATAGATCGCTCCGATGGTTTTCCATCTTCCTGGCTGTTATTTGCTACCATTGCTGGTACAATCAATCGATTTTTCAATGACAAGGTACCAATTTTTCCCGGGGCAAACGCTGCCCCTGCTTCTGCGTAATTTTCCATAACTGTGCTCCTTTTCTTTATTTATATCCAAAGCATAGCACAGTTTTAGAACATTGCCTAGAACGTGTTCTAGTTCATGCTCTATTTTGTCACTTTTTAACAATTTGATAAAAAAAAATAGTTGGTTTTTCCCAATATTCAAGTGTCCCTTGGCGTATTTGCTACGTTGCTCTGCAATCCACCGGAGGCTTTATCTTCTTTCAAGACAAAAAAATGATTGCCGGAATATTCGACAATCATCTTGTTTATCTTATCTATTTTTCTTCCCACTTTGGATCTTTTAAAAGAGAACGTCCAACACCAATCAAATCTGCTGCTTGTTCATTCAAAAGATTTTCTGCATCTATCAAAGTCTTCACACCGCCAGTCACAATAACGGGAATATGAACCGCCTTTTTTATGGCCGATGACATATCTTTAAAATAACCAGGCTCATTATGCCCTTTTCTCGTATAGCGGCACATTCCTCCTGAAATATTCAATACATTCACACTTTCTTGTTCAAACAGTTTCGCTGCTATCACGCTATCTTCTATGGTGCTTCCCCCCTCCATATAATCACAACCGCCCAGACGTACTGAGATAGGGTAGTCGTGCCCTACCTCCTTTCGTACTGCATTAATAACCTCTGTATGGATACGCAATCTATTCTGCAAACTTCCACCATACTCATCCGTCCTATGGTTGGTCAATGGCGAATAGAATTGATTCAACAAATAAGAATGCGCAGAATGTATCTCCACACCGTCATAACCTGCATCTTTGGCACGTCTGGCTGCATTTGCAAAAGCTGTTACTATCTGCTGGATTTCATTTGCAGATAGTTCATTTGGAATGCATCCATCTCCTAATGGAGGCTCTACTGGCAGTATAACCGGACTTGGTGCAACTGGTTTCATCAGACTCACTTCTTGTGGTGCTGCACTTCCCGCATGATTAATCTGAGCAAACACTTTGGCTCCGCTGCCATGTATAGCATTCACAAGTCTTCTTAATCCAACTATGCAAGTGTCATCTGCAATTGACATTTGATTTTTCTTCGCTTTTCCTTGCTGCGCAATGAAGCTATGCTCCGTTATAATAAGACTTATATGCGAATTTTTTGCCCGTTCACCATAATACTCACATACCTTCCCGGTTACTAATCCTGCCTCGTCGCATTGATAAGTTGCCACTGATGGCAACAAAATACGACCGTCTAATTTTAGATTGCCTATCTTTATACTTTGTTTTATCTTATGCATAGTTATCTCCCATTCTGTATTCTCTGCTGCATACAAATTACTATTCATATTATCGCATATATCTGCATCTTTCAATCCCTACTGTAGTCGACGATTGCGTAAATTTACCTTCGGAAATAATAGTGTAGAGTTCACCCACGATGCACTGATAAAATATCAGGCAATGACTTGTGGAATTAATATACATCTTTTGTGTACTCATATCAAGCCCATATT
>JAQVHQ010000109.1 GCA_028696165.1 Lachnospiraceae bacterium
ATCCAAAACTCTCATTTTTTGACCAGCACGATGTGGTGGTCTTATTTTGATGCCTACTTTTCAACCTGTATAAAATTTTCAATGTTCTTTCAATTTAGCCTTGACTTTTTATTTGCAGGCTTATTTACCTATTTTTCCTGCTTTTCTGAAGTTGAGAAAGATAGATGCGAAAGCAGTGAGACCTTTCAGGGTTCCTGGAAATCAGGTGGTTATACATATATTAGCTTATCTGCCGATGATTTTAATTATAATAGCTTTGATTTTCGTGGCAGTTCCTTTGAGTTTTGAAAAGGAAACTTTGGAGAGTGTATTACCGATTACGATAGGCTCTGTGATATTTATTGGTATAGGTGAAATTATTGCACGACGCAATGGATAGAAAATAGACAGGAAATGAAATAAACGATAAATATATAAATGTAAGTGATAAGAAAAGAGGTAAATTATGGCAAAGAGAATAGCAGGATCGACACCAGCCTTAGATGGATACCGTATGCCGGGAGAATTTGAGGAACAGGAAAAAATATGGATGATATGGCCGGAGCGTCCGGATAACTGGAGAGATGGAGCAAAGCCCGCACAGGAGGCGTTTGCAGCAGTAGCTAAGGCGATTAGGGAGTTTGAGCCGATTACAGTTTTAGCATCTTCTGCACAGTATATGAACTGCAGAGAACAGCTTCCGGAGAATATTCAGGTGTTGGAGATAAGTAATAACGATGCGTGGGTAAGAGACTGCGGTCCCAGCTTTCTGGTAAATGACAAAGGTGGTTTAAGAGCTTGTGACTGGACCTTTAACGCATGGGGAGGGCTTGTGGACGGTCTTTATTTCCCATGGGATCAGGATGATATGGTGGCAAGAAAAATATGTGAATTAGAGCAGGTGGATAGTTATCGCACGGATAATTTTGTATTGGAAGGGGGTTCTTTCCATGTGGATGGAGAGGGAACTGTTTTGACTACGGAGATGTGCCTGCTTAGTGAGGGCCGTAATCCACATATGACGAAAGAACAGATTGAAGAGAAATTATGTGCTTATTTAAATTGTCAGAAAGTGCTTTGGGTAAAAGATGGAATCGATCCGGATGAGACAAACGGACATATTGATGATGTGGCTTGTTTTATACGGCCGGGAGAAGCTGCCTGTATCTATACGGAAGACGAGATGAGTCCATTTTATCAGGCATCTCAGGAGGCATACAGAGATATGTGTGAAATGGTAGATGCGAAGGGCAGAAAGCTTAAAGTTCATAAACTCTGCTGTCCAAAGGAAATGGTTACCATCAGCGGTGATTTTCGAATTGACAGAGTGGAAGGCACACTTCCCAGAGAGGATGGCGATATCTGTATCGCATCTTATATGAACTTCTTGATTGTTAATGGAGGTGTGATTGTTCCTCAGTATGGGGATGAGAATGATGCACTGGCGCTTGAGCAGATTCAGGAGATGTTTCCGGAACGGAAGGTTGTGGGAGTATTTACACGAGAGATTGTGTATGGTGGCGGAAATATTCATTGCATTACTCAGCAGCAGCCGAAAGTGTGATCATAATATGGAACTCATGAAATAAAGGCTATTTTACCAGAGTAAATTCGTTTATACAGGTGTGAACTATTGGATATTTGATGAAAATTATTTTTATCAGTATCTTAGCTCACATCTGTTTTTTGTTTTACAGGAAATTACTTCCTATACAACAAAAAACGCTTCGAGAGGTTGCTAAGTGCCAGTGGCACTTGTTAAGCAACGACCGAAGTGAAACGTAGACGCACTGTGACGGAAGTGAAATATGCAGGGAGGTATAAAGTTAAAAAAATAATATGTTTTTCTTTGGTATGTATTGTATAATAATTAGTAGAATTGTATTTTGATGGAGAAAGTTTGAGGTACACATGGAAGACAGGCAGGCGGCTTATTATAAAAAAATGACGGAGACACCCGTTTCGAAACTGATTGTAAAGCTGGGAATTCCTACAACTATCAGTATGCTGGTCAGCAGTATCTATAATACGGCGGACACTTATTTTGTAGGGACACTGGGAACCAGTGCCAGTGCAGCAGTTGGTGTTGTATTTGGTCTGATGGCGATTATTCAGGCAATTGGATTTTTATTTGGACATGGTTCAGGCAGTATCATCTCCAGAAAGCTGGGGCAAAAGGATGTGGACAGTGCATCGGTTTATGCGTCTACAAGTTTCTTTGGCTCTATTGTATTTGGGTTGCTTTTAGGTGTGTTGGGGTTATTGTTTTTAAATCCATTTATGTCGCTTCTTGGCAGTACGGATACTATTTTGCCATATTCCCGTGTGTATGGGAGTTTTATCTTAATTACAGCACCTGTTATGACCAGCAGTTTTACTTTGAATAATATTCTGCGTTATGAAGGTATGGCGACTTTTGGTATGATAGGATTGGCAACAGGGTCGGTTTTGAATATATTCGGAGACTGGTTTTTGATTACTCAACTAAACATGGGAATTGAAGGTGCGGGTATTTCTACAGCAGTTTCCCAGGTGATAAGTTTTGTGTTGCTGTTAGTACCATATCTGAGGAAGAAGACACAGACGAAGATGTCAGTGAAGAATATCTCATGTAATAAGATTATTATGCTGGATATTTTTGAAACGGGTTTCCCAAGTCTTATACGTCAGGGATTAAACAGTATTTCTACTATGATTCTAAATGGACAGGCAGCAGTGTATGGTGATGCAGCAGTTTCAGCGATGTCGATTGTAAATAGAATCTGTTTTGTGGGAATATCAATCAGTCTTGGAATTGGACAGGGATTTCAGCCGGTATCAGGATTTAATTATGGGGCGAAGCGATATGACCGTGTGAAAAAAGGATTTTTCTTTACTGTTGGATTAGGGGAAACATGCATGTTAATATTTGCAGTTCTTGGATTATGTACTTCTTCTATGTTAGTTAGTGTTTTCAGAAATGATCCTGAGGTTGTACGAATCGGAACATTTGCTCTCAGATGTCAGTTATGCGCACTTTTGTTTCAGCCATTTACTGTGTGTGCTAATATGACATTCCAGAGTGTGGGGAAGAATAAGGTAGCTACTTTTACTGCTGTCTTAAGAAGTGGATTATTATTTATACCATTGGTCGCAGTTCTGCCGAGGATTATAGGGTTGATGGGGGTTCAGATTGCCCAGCCGTTGGCGGATGTGCTTACCTTTATTATAACGATACCTTTTGTTATTAGATTTTTCAGAGAACTTCCGAAAGAAAGTCATTTATAATGTAGTCATTTGAATAAGAAATAGAAGCATAGAGGGAGGATATTATGCATATTTTAGAAGAAAAAGCGGAGTCGATTGGATTTGCCAGTCAGGCAGTTATAAAGACAAAAGAACTGATATTTGTAGATGAGTATCGCCTGTTTTGCGAAGATAATTACTGCGGTAACTATGATAAATTGCCTATGTGTCCGCCAGAGTGTGGAACTGTAGAGGAATTACATCAAAGAGTTATGAAATATGAGAATGTTCTGGTGCTGCAGACTATATGGGATACTACCAATCGTGAGACGGATGCGGATTATAAGAAGATGAAACAGCAGCACAATACATTGACCTATGAATTGGTTAAGTTGGCAGAAGACAGTGGTTACGAAGGGCTTGTGATTACGGCTGGACCTTCCGCGCATGCATCCTGCATGTCAGCTTACTGTATAGATGCAGCTAAGATGGCTGAATCTTGTGGAATGAAATATATATGCGGAGAACATAAGGTGGCATTCTTCAGTCAGTTTTGTTTCAACGAAAATTAACCAAAAGCAGCAGGCGAAAACGGAAACAACCTGACGAAAACCGTCAAAAATGGACCAATGATAAATTTAAGTCTGTTTTTGACGGTTTTCGTCAGGTTGTTTCCGTTTTCGCCTGCTGCTTTTGGTTAATTTTCCTTGCTTTCTATTGCAAAGAAGTGGTTTTTAAGTTAGTATAGAAAAGTACGTGTTAACTAATAAAAAAGGAGTTATTTATGTTGAAAAATTATATAATCGTATTTTTTATATCAATGGTACCATTAATTGAACTGCGTGGTGCGATTCCATATTCGCAGCTTCCTAATGTGGATCTTCCATTATTAAATGCTTATATCATCGCAATTATTGGAAATATGCTGCCGGTTCCGATTATTTATCTGTTTGCAAGAAAAGTATTGGAATGGGGTTCTGATAAGAAGTATATTGGAAAGTTCTTTACTTTCTGTCTGGAAAAGGGAGAAAAGGGTGGTAAAAAGCTTCAGGAAAAAGCAGGACGCGGGTTATTCGTGGCGTTGTTATTATTCGTAGGTATTCCACTTCCCGGAACAGGTGCATGGACGGGAACTTTGGCAGCCAGTTTGTTGGATATGGACTTTAAGTCTAGTATTGCAGCAGTTATGCTTGGGGTATTGCTTGCCGGAATTATCATGGGAGCAGCCAGTGCAGGGTTATTTGGTGCGTTGGGAGCGGTACTTTAATATTAATGTAGAAGAAGGAGCAGATGATGAGTCTGCTCTTATTTTTTAGAAGATTTTATTGACAATGTCATTTAGTTAACCAATTTCAAATTAAAATCCAGTGGTTTTCTTTCAGAGAGAGCCACTGTTTTTTTTCGTCAAAAACTTAAAAAATATTACGAAAATAGTTGACAAGATAGCCAAAATAT
>JAQVHQ010000065.1 GCA_028696165.1 Lachnospiraceae bacterium
AACTGCACGAAAAAAGTTTTGAATTCATCAAAATCCGTGCACTTATAGTATACCACTCAAAGGCGTGAAAGTCAGTAAAATCAAGTGCTTGAAGCTGATTTTTGAATTAATCAGCAGACACTAATTAGCACTGGTTATCTGATCCTGCTGACTTCCAATTCCCAAATCATAATTAGCCCAAATAAAATAAGGAACCGAATATTTGCGTTCTAACTCTTCCAGTGTTAACTCACTGTCATTCTTTTGATACAGCCAGTTCATAAATCCAGCATTGAGATTCGGATAATGATCCCCAAAAAACACTACAATCGTCGGCTTCTCTCTCGTTTTAAGTTCCTCTATAAATCTTTTTAAGGCTTGATCACTGGCTCTTATAGCAGTGAGATACTGGTTCACGTCATCATAATTTACATCTACTGCAGCCGAGGTGACATCCTCCTGCGTAGCATATCCTCCATGATTCTGCATTGTCACTGCAAACAGAAACATAGGCGTCTCTCCGCTGTTATTATCCTGTTCTTCCAGGATTTTATCATACACACTTCGATCACTGATGTAGCGAAAATAAATTGGATCGGTAAATTCATCTATATCTATAAAACGGTCAAATCCCAAATATGGATATACAATATTGCGTCTCCAGTTTTCCGCTTTATTGGGATGCATGGCAATGGCCTGATACCCCTGTGCCTTAAGCGTAGTAGCTAAAGAATAATGTGATTCATTAATAGTAGTTGCATACGGTATCGATGCATTCTGAAAGAGTTCGATGGAATGACCTGTCAAAAACTCATATTCTGTATCCGCCGTCCCGCCGCCTATTACAGAAACCAGCATATGCCCCTTTATCACATTATCCTGTATAGAATTAAAGTATTCCATATATGGACTTGTGGTCTCAAATGGACGAATATAGCCCAGGTCTGCAAAAGACTCATTCATAACGACAATAATATCCGGTTTTTCCTCAGACACCTTTTCTTCTTCCTTGCCGGACTCAATAATTCTCTCCTGCTCTTCGATATTATCAACAGAATATCCTTCCGGCTTCTCGACTTTCATTTCCTTTTCAAAGGCTATAAAACTCAGGGCAAATCCATACTGTTTATATGTTTCCATCGGCCGCCACTGATATATCGTCATATGAAATGTATTTATATAGTAATCACTTGTAAGAAAAGAAATCCCGCCTATCAGACTCACTACACCAACTGCATGAATAATCAGATTTTTTTTCCATCCCACGGAAAACTTTCTTTCTTCAATCACAATCATCCATGCAACAAAAATAATAGAAAGCAAAATGCTCTGAAGAATTTCTTTTGTCATACTATAGTCATATTGATGTACCACTTCTGCTGCTGTTCCAAAACTATTCCAGTCCACCGGCTGAATAGGCTGTCCGCGAAACAACAGTATATAATGATTCGCTATTCCTAATATAAGGAACAATATATTCGTCGTAATCATTCCCCAGCGCAAGGAATTAAACAGTACTGTAATCATCAGGTAAATAAGGAAAAAGCAAAACCAATTTCCCAGGATGATATAAGTTGGCATACTACTAAGTAATTCCAGGTTGTACAAAGATTCTATTGTCAAAAATGAAATCGCACCTCCCAGAACAGCGTACACAAAAATATGTCCATTCATTTTCTTAACCGTATCTTCGTTCTTTCCTGTTTTTAATATCCACTTTCCAAATAGTAGAACAATCATAAGAAGCATAAGGAAAAGTTCTGCCGTAGGAAATGTTCTGCATACAACGTTCCATTGTTCCAGATCAGGTGCAGCCTTTCCGGTTATCTCAAGTTCCATGTGCATAAAAGCAGTGGTGTTTACATCTTTTGCAAACTTTAACCTGATTTGATAACCATTCTCCAATTTTCTGCACTGAAATGTATAATCCTTCACAGCAAGTTCGCCTTGAGTATTCCGGATTTTCACTTTAAGTTCATCAGAACTAAGGGGGTGTTCCGAGACAAAAGATACTTCATCTAACATCTGGCTGTCAGTCTGTACACTTCCGGTGTACTGACTGATTGTATCCTGCTTTCCTTCGATCAAAGTCTCTGTGAATACAAATTCCTTATCATTATATTCGTTAAATGAAGCATAATTAAAAGCTATAAAAATCATTATTGAAGCAATCAATATAAATTTCAAAACATATGATGTATAAGAGTTGTTCATATACTGCTTTATTTTTTTACAAATTACTACCTTATTTGGGAAATTCATATTCATATTACTCCATATCTTAATCTATATACAATTCCAAAAATCTTTCCATTATACTTGCACATTCTGAACGTACTGTGTTGCCTTGAGGATCTATGACTGTCCCATCATTTTTCCCCCGTATAATCTGCATGGAAACACCCCACTCCATCGCTTCCTGTGCAAATGTACTGACTTTACTTCCATCCTCATAAGTTATCAGTTCTGCCTGTGAACTAACGTCATATCCTTTATACCCGGCATAATGATACAGGATTAAAATCATCTGCTCTCTCGTAATGGGATCCGAAGTGCCAAACAGCCCATTATCATATCCCGAGATAATTCCATTATTTCTGGCCCACATTACGGGGTCCGTGAAAAACCAGCCCTGAGGAACATCTGCAAATATATCCTGATAGTTTTCTTCTGGTTCTCCTTCCAGACGGTACAGGATAGTCACAAACTGCGCCCGTGACAAGGTGATTCCCGGTCCAAAATGTTCACTGTCCATTCCCGTCATGAAGCCCCGCTGATATGCAGCTGCCACATCATTGTAATACCATGCATCTTCAACCACATCCTCAAAGGGGAGTGTTACATGATTTTTCAATTCTTCCACTGCGGCCAATGCGGCAGAAGCATCAAGTACTCCTGCACCGGAATATTCATCAAATCCTATCCCGTAAGTATCCGCGGCTGTAGAAGTAAGTATTGATTTCACCTGATTTGGACTAAGACTGTCATTCAGCGAATACATCATAGCCACCACACCGGTTACCATTGGTGCTGCCATAGAGGTACCGCTTAACATTCCATATGTATTGCCATTATAACAGGAATAAATGCCTGTTCCCGGTGCTGACAGGGTTTTGAGACTTCCATAGTTGGATCCGCCTGCTTTCTGATTACTCTGTGTAGAATTAATTACACCTATGGTTGATTCAAAATCACAGGGAACTGTAGTAATGGTCCCTGTATCTTTAATCCCTTCATTCCCTGCTGCACATACTATCGTAATACCCTGATTATATAAACTGTCACACGCCTGTTTTAAAAGTCTATATTGACTTTCATTTTTCATATTCGTTCCCAAACTCATGTTAATTACTTTTGCACCACACTCAGCGGCATAATTCATACCCTCAATTACATGCACGAAGTCAGTCTTTGCACCGGAGAATACATCAACCACCATTAAATTCAGCGCTGAATTGTCTCCGCCGCTTCCAACTCCTGCAATTCCGGTTTGATTATCCGCCTGAGCACCTAGAATTCCTGTCACATGAGTTCCATGGGTTACAAATGTTCCCGGATTACTCCCCTCCGCGTATCCATCGCCGTAAAGCGGTCCAATGCTGTACTGATTGGCATCATCTTTAAGTACTTCTCCTGACAGACTGATATTCACAACATTTTTCAAATCTTCGTGAGCTATATCAGCCCCTGTATCAAGTACTGCTGCCGTTACTGGTTCATGTGCGTATTTATTAAGCAATCCCCAGGCTTCATAAGCCTTTATATTAGACAGCCACCAGGCTCCGCTGTATCCATCCTCCGGGACCAGTTCGTCCTCATACAATTCAAGGATGTAGTTCGGCTGCGCATATAGCACATCTTCTGCCTCCTCATAGACAGCAGCCGCAGACTCCACATCTGACCCCTCCGGAACCTCCACAACTGCAGCCTGTGTATCTTCAGTCACCTGAATCGTGCGGGTCACAACACTGTCCTGATCTTCAGCTAATGACTGTATCTGATTTTGAGAAACGGTCTCATCATATACCACCACTACTTCACCCGGCACATATTCCAAATCAGCGGCAGATACCTGCCTGCCTCCGCAAATACCTATCCCCACAATCATCCCTGCTGCGACCAAATATTTCCATTTCATTTGCATACCTCCGATTGCTGTCTATGTTCGCTTCAACCACTTCATCGGTTATATTTTAAACTATAGTTCCACTTAGATAATGACAGATTCTTGTTGTAATACGGATCACCCTTTTTGAGTAAATCTTCCCACCTGGTCCTCATAAATTCGATTTCACTCTGAAATCTTCTTACTTTATCCGGATTGTCTTCTGTTCCCCGGCTTTTAGATTCATAATGATACAATTCCACATATGGGTCATATACTACCAGATAACCTGCCTGATTGCATCGCAGACACAAATCCACATCATTAAATGCTACACTTAATTTCTCCTCAAATCCGGAAACTTCTTCAAACACGGACTTCTTCATCATCATACAAGCTGCCGTTACAGCACTATAATTCATCTGCAGCGAAGCCTTATGCATATATCCACTGCGGCTCCTTGGCATATTCACAAACATATGGCCTGCGATACCACCGATACCAATTACAGTTCCTGCATGCTGAATCGTATTGTCCGGATAGTACAGCTTCACACCAACAATTCCCACCTCTTTGCGTTGACAGTTAGATGCCATCTGCTCAAGCCAGTCTCCGGTAATCACTTCCACATCATTATTTAAAAACAACAGGTATTCACCTTTTGCGAAAGATGCACCAAAATTATTAATAGCAGAGTAATTGAATTCCTTCTCCCATACAACTACCTGTACTCTCTCATCTTTCTGCAATTCGTCATAATATGCCTTTATTTCTTCTGTAGTACTGTTATTTTCCACAATAATTATTTCATAATTATGATAAGAAGATTTGCGGATAGATTTCATACACTTCTCTAAAGACTTTTTTTCGTCTTTATTTGGAATAATTATGGAAATCAACGGTTCTCCCTGAAGCTGATAGCGAACCTGATAAAATCCCAAATCCTTTTTTAAGGTAACCTCACCGAAATCCCCGGACTGTCGGATATCCTCTTCTATTGCTTTTCTTCCTGCTTCAAAAGCATACATCTTACTGGCTGGGTTATCTGCTGTAGAGGCTTTATGTACTCTCCAGTGGTAGAGTATTTCCGGAATGTGATGTACTTTCTTCGCCCCACGGATACTTCTAAATATGAAGTCATAATCCTGAGCGCCATTATATTCCTGACGAAAACCACCTATACTATGTACAATTGATGTCTTCACCAGAAAAAAATGACAGATATAATTATTAGACCGCAGCAAATCCAGGTTAAAATCCGGTTTTAGATTTGGCTGAAAATGTTCACTGAGATCTGTAGTCACCTTATCTTCATCCGTGTAAATCACCTCAATATCAGAATCCTGTTCCAGGGCTGATGCCACCTCATACAATGCATTTGGTGCAAGTAAATCATCATGATCCAGCAGTCCAATATAGTCACCCGCAGCCATAGTAAGAGCTGCATTGGTATTCTGTGCAATTCCCTCATTAGAATCCAAATCCAACACACGTATTCTCGAATCTTTCTTGCTGTAAGCATCAAGTACTTCATGCAGTTCCTGCTCTTTTGGACTGGCATTGGCGATACACAATTCCCAATTCCCATAACTTTGATTTATCACTGAATCAATCATCTGTTTTAAAAATGGAATCGGTGTTTTATACACAGGCACCACGATACTGATTTGTACATTGCGGCTCCATTTTCGCATCTTCTGCTTTTCTAACTCCTGCTGAGTAATCCTATATTGACTATACCAGGAATCATAAGGCACCTCTTCCGGTTCCAGACGCTCACTTAGACGAACCAGAAATTCTTTCGGTCCAAAATGTTTCAGATATCGAAACCCTTTCTGTATATTGTAGGGTGTCAGTTTTTTTAACATATGACCCAGTCGATTGTTTTTCTTTGTATCACTCATAAAATGCTCCTTATATATTATCGATATGCCGGATATAGCACTGCCGCATAGGCATATACAGCTGCAGCAAATACAATTATTGAGGATATCAGATAGAATCCTCTTCTAATCTTTTCATTTTTAACAAATCGCTCTAACAAAAGTTTATATCCCATAGTTACAAAATACATCATCGGTATAAGAATCGGCATAATGTAGCGTCCCTGAGCCTGAAAATCACTGGCATAACTATACCATACAGCAAGTCCGACCGTAATCCCGCTTGCCAAAACCATCATCAGATGTATTAATGAATTTGTGTCTTTAAAGGATTTCCGCTCATACTGAATCCTGCATCGGAATCCCCCTGTTTCCATCATTTCCTTCTTTTTTCTTATATTAGTTCTGTGACATCCAAAGACATAAGAAAAGTGTGTCAGCACACCCACAATTCCGATGAAAAAGAATACAAAATATATCTTTCCGATAATATCCGGCATAAATATATCCATAAATCCAAATGTTCCGATAAAACTGTAATACACAGTCATCATCCAATTATGACGAAAATCTCCATGAACATAGAACAGCATATCCCACACAGACATCCCTGCACTCTTAGGGGTAAAAATCAACCCCGGCCGGTACTCTGGCTGCGCATATAGTTCTGCACACTTATTCATTGTCTCACGTCCCAGCAAATCCCCATCATAGATAATCAGATTGCGAAGGAACCACCACCCGGCACAGCACAGTACAATAACCGCAATGAGTATTCCCCATTTCCACATATTCTTAAAATCCCATTTTTTGCTTCCATAAAAGAGCGCTGTAATCACAAAAAACAAAATACTGCATAAGATAAAACTATACGCATTATAATAGGAAAGAGTGCATATTGCAATAAATACTGCAAGGCCTGTACTGTTCTTTACATTCCAGCCATATTTTGCTGCTCTGACCCAGTTATATATAATTCCAGACACTGAAAATATTGCAAGCATATCATTATTTAGATATGTTCCCAAAAATAACGCTCCCGGCAAGAAACTAACAAGACTTACAAATAACCATTTTTCTTCTTTTTCAAATAATTCATGCCCTATCTTCATCACCAGATAAGCATTTCCTGTGGCAATTACAACATTCGCAATTCGCCCTGCCATAACCAGCGCCATCTGTTCCATAGTAAAAAAGCTCACGACTTTAGCAAACAATGCAGATATAATTAAGGAAAGATACGGATTGAATCCATAAGATATTCCCCATATCAGATTCCTTATCTCCGGGTCTCTGCCATCGGGAAGTGCATTGTGATTAATAATATATTTGACTACCTGATAGCGCATATCTTCATCCGGTGAAGCATTATATGGCTGAATGAATGCCCACATAAGCAGAAAAATGAACAGCACTATTAAAAATCCATATTGTAAAATGTGTTCTCTCTTTTTCATTATTTTCTCTCTTCTTTCAAAATATTATATATTATAGCATTAAATATACGTCTTCGCCACAAAACATTGCAAAATGGTTTGTGCGGTTTCTTGCATTAAAAATGGTTATCTGCTCTTAATGCAGATAACCATGCTTCTATTATGAGTCCCATTCGCAGACAAATCCTCTTTCACTGTTTGGATCTTCTCTAAAATCATTCCAGGTTCCTTCCGGCCCATACATACCATTATGAGACATCCCTATATACTGTTCATTCCCACCGACTCCCCAGTCAGCATTATCCGGCTGTTTTGACGCCCAATTAGTATAATCAAAAGATTCTCCTGTTCCCCACACAAAAATATTCGGTTCCTCTATGGTATCGTATCCGCCTAACCAATAGAATACTTTTTCTTCCGGACCATCATGTGTCAAAGAAATGATAAATTCCATCTCTTCTGCTGATGTAATCGTGGCCAAATATCCTCCCTCTGATTCACAGATTTGCTCTGCCGCCTTCCATGAATAGCGGCCATCATCAAAGCGCTTGTAGGTATGACCTGCAAAGCTTACTTTGCCATCCTCGTCTTCACTGGTATCTTCAGCTATGCTGCTGTCTTCTTCCTCATTTTGACTGCTTATCACTTCTGTCGTTTTCTTGTCCGTATTAACGGTATCCTGGTCCTTTATCAAAAAATAGTACACTATAAATCCAATTATTGCGATTAAAAACAATACCAAAAACACAAGTGTTATAATCAATCCCACAGGTTTTTTATCTTTCTTTTCAGAAAAATCACGAAACTCAATGACTTCACCTGCATCAGCTTTCTTTCCGCAGGCAGTACAAAATGTAGCTCCAGTTCTTAATTTTGCTCCGCAATTATCACAGTACATATCATTTCCTCCCGATGCTTATACCCAGTATATTTATTTGGATTACTTTCATCTATTCTCCAATTTACTCTTTTTCAAAATGCTGATAATCCTTTGGGCTTGTCCAGTCTCCACCCCATTTAAATCCATGCTGTATAAATAGCTGATAGCATAAATCATCATGGGTTATCATGTGCAGTGCACCACTTTCACGGTCGATATATGCATCTGCATTGTCATGATACCAGTATGGTGAACCGGAGGAAAATGAAACATAGGGATTCTGCTGTGGATTAATATCGATTGCTCTTCCCAAGGCATGATTTGACAATACTCCGCCTCCGGTCTGCTCCCTATAGCAAAATGCAGATGTATTATTATGCTCTATAGAATTCGTATCTGTTTTTTCTCCATTTTCTATCCAGTAGTTGTCCACAAGATACATAGACTCAATTTGATATTGATTCTGATAAAGCTGTTGGAAGATTTCGAGAATATCATCAACAACAGCTGCATTAACAATCAACTCTCCCATCTGAATTTGTCCTGAAAAATTATAATGCAGCAACTTTAAATATCGAAGTTCATCCAGACCAATATCATCATTTTCTCTATAGGATTTTCCACTGATACGGGTAATTACATCCTCCGGGATTTCATAACTGCAAAAGTATTGAGACAAATTTTCCGAATCGATTTTTTCTCCTTCTATAATAGTACCTGCCGGTATATTTACCATATCCAGTGCACTTGCTGTTACTGTTTCCGATTCATCCGGTGTCTCACTGTTTTGAATCTCTGCTGTTTTTGCCTGAGCGGAATTCCCAGTTTCCAATTTTTCTTTATATACCTTTAATTCCTCAACTTCTGTCTTCAAGACATTGTAGTCGGATGTTAATTCCGATATTTTTTTATTTGACTGTGCACATAGCACAATCGTAACTATAAATCCAATTACCACCAGCAGCAATGTACTGATTATTATTACTGTCATTTTGTCTTTTTTGTTTTTCATTTGTCATATCCCTTCAAGTTCTAAGAAAACAAAACTCGATTGCTTGTTATTTCTCTTAATCCAATACTGTACAGTGATTCACACTTCTGCTTATCATCCAGCGTCCACGCTCCAAACGGCAAACCCAGGGCATCCAGATTCTCTATCAATTCCTCTGTAACATTAGTATAATAAGTATCCAGTCCCAACCGATACTGACTCAGCCATTCAAATTCATCGAACTTTGCATAGGTCAGCAAAAGCATCTGCATAGAAGCCCCTGCATCTCGCATCTGAGTTAAATCATCCCGGTAAAAAGAAATCACTTCACAGGCCTCGCCCCATCCACTCTGTTCGATTATCTGCAAAAGTCGCTTACAGCTTTCCGGTGAAAAGAGTTGTTTCATCTCAATTACAGGAACCATTCCATAGTCTGTACAGATTTGCAGGTATTCTTCCATGGTTGGAATTTTCAAATTGCTGTATTGATTCGCATTGGAGCCCGCATTGATGGTGAACTTCTGAAGTTCTTCATAGGTTATCTCTGTAATTTTAACATCCATTCCCGTCATCCGCTTAAGGCTGTCATCATGACTAAGTACGAAAACTCCGTCAACAGTCTCATATACATCCGTTTCCACACCCCAGAATCCTGCTTCACCTGCCAGGGTAAATGCCGGTATTGTATTCTCCGGAGCCATGGCGCTGTATCCTCTGTGAGCGATAAAACGCATGCTGTCTTTGGACAAGGCTATTTTATATCCCATCACCTTGGAACTGGTATTCCCTGTTGTCGTTTTTGCTTCTACATAAAGCCAGTAACTTCCGCACTCGGGCAATTCCCATCTTACCCACTCAGAAGTACTCCAATCACTAATTACATGCCAGCTTCTGTCTTTAATCCGGTAATACTGCCAGCGAAAAAGAGTATCGCTGTTATTCTTAACATGGACAGCCCCTGCGGTGATGGTTTTTCCTGCCACAGGTTGATTATCCGGTATATATATCCCGCTGATAGATATCGTCTTATCTTTTACAGCGAAGCCTTCTGCATATTTTGCAGATGGCAAACCGCCATTTATCTTAGCCTCCACATACAGCCAGTAGGCACCCGTCTTCGGAAGTGTCCATTGTACCCACTCTGAATCATTCCAATCTTTTATCACATGCCAGCTTCCATTGGACAAATCATAATACTGCCAGCGAAAAGACGCCTTGCCCCCGCTTATCTCATGTACTGCCCCTGCTGTGACAGTATCACCCATTGTCTGAGGTTTTCCGGCATAATAGATACCACTGATAGATATCTGTGCCCCCTTTACCTCATATGGTGTAACATACTTAGATCTTATATAATTCTCGCCTGCCAGGCGGCCTTCCACATACAGCCAGTAATCTCCGGCCTGCGGCAGTGTCCATTTTACCCACTCTGTAGTTCCCCAGTCCTGAATCACATGCCATGTTCCATCACCGACATTGTAGTACTGCCAACGAAATTCTATTGCTCCGGCATTCTGACTCTTCTGATGAACAGCTCCTGCTGTAACAACAGATTCTTCTGTATGCGGCTCCGATGCGTAGTAAATTCCACTTATACTTACTAATTCCGCCTCTGGTTCAATTGAATTTTCTATGTTCGATACGTCCGGATTGTTCTCTGTCTGCGCAGACCCTTCCTGAACTTCCGTTGTATCCTGCTGCTGATTTGTCTGCCGATTTGTCTGCTGATTTATCTGCTGATTTTCTTCTTTCAGAATATTCTGAGACTCTTTTAATGGTTGAATTTCTTTCTGTGCTGTGTTGTCCTGCTGTTCTTCCTGCAATTGTGTATGTTCCTGCGCATATATGGGATATTGATAAATTCCCAGCGACAAACATGCGATAATTATTAGAAAAACCCATTGGACGATGTTCTTTTTCATAACAACACCTCCTATGGGTTTTATCTTATCATATTACAGATGCTTTTCCAATATTATTACGAGGACTATTTCATTCCTCACACTATTCAAAATATTTATCCAGGATACTATAGCAATTTTTTGACGCTGCTGCACCTTTTAGTTGCGTACTGGAAATAGCATTTTTGAACTCAATCCAGTGTGTATTATATTTTAACGAGGAGTTATTCTGCTCCTCATAGGTACATAACGTATTAATTGCGCTTCTCAAATAATCTTCTGCCTCCAAAAAAGAATCGTTTATTGCTGGAAAATCGGATTTAAACTCACCAGCTCTTGCATTTTTTATTGCTATAGATGCTTTTGCGATATATTTTTCATAGTCATTTTGAATACAAGGTCCATACTCACCATCATAATCAAAAGCCTCCATCTTCGCAATAGCTCTTATAATAATTCCGCTGTCATAGTCAGCCTGCGCAGAATTCCAAAAAGTGGTGTCCATACGATAGGTATTATACAGTTTTACTGATGACGTGTCATAATTGCTGCCCCATACCAACTGATAATTATCTGCCGCCGGAAAACGATATACCACATTACAAGCATCCGGTAAAGATTCCGTCATCGTCTCCTGGAAATAGGTTTTATAGGAAATAGCATACTTTTTCACATTCACAGTTACACTGGTACTATATGACTTATTATAAAGTGTAACCTTCGCCGTTATGGTACAGGAACCAGCTCCCACCGCAGTGATTTTTCCTTGCGATACTGTCGCCACACTGGAATTCGAAGATGTCCACTGTACAGAAGATGTATACGGATTCGTTGATACATACAATATTTTTGTATCATCTATGGTGCAGGAAATACTGCTCGAAACATTCGTAAATGAAATTGATGGCTGCGTAACAGTTATTGTGCAGGAAGCCTCTATTCCATTATCCGTTCTGGCCTTAACAGTACAAGTTCCTGCTTTCAGCGCACTCACAGTACCACTTTGATTTACAGTGGCAACCGTCGTATTTGAACTGCTCCAGGTAATGCCATCTATTGCATCAGATGGAGTTATAGAAGCGCTCAACGCCTGTGTCTGTCCCACATAAAGGCTGGCACTTGATTTATTCAGTGTTACTCCGGTGGCATGTGTATCTTTTACAATCTGACTGTCGGTCCACCCGCAATAGCGCATGATAATGCTGGAACAGTCCGCCCTGGAAGCATTTCCGCGGGGATCGATTCTTGTACCATTATCCTTTCCGGTTATCACGCCTATATAGTTTGCCCAGCGAAGAGCGGACACTGCATAACTGCTGATTGCAGAAACATCATTAAACCCGCTGATATTAGCCTGATTACTTACCGAATATCCGCATTGCTTAGCATAACGATATAAAATAATAGCCATCTGTTCTCTTGTAATATTATCTGCCGGTCCAAAATTTCCATTGTCATAGCCTTTGACAACGCCATTTTTCCCTGCCCAGACAGCTGACTCTGTGTAGAAATTGCCCTGAGTCACATCTTTGAACATTGGTTCATAAGACACGGAAGGCGAACCAGACATCCTGTATAATATGGTTGCAAACTGTGCCCTGGACAGCGTACTCGCTGGAGAAAAATGTGTGGCGTCCATTCCTAAAATTATCTTATTTAAAAATGAATAGTTAACCGGATTGTAATACCAGTCACCCACACGGACATCCACGAACGGAATCGCAGGTCTGCTCTCATAGGTAGTCTTTTTCCCATTAGAAGCAGTTCCTGTCAAAGTAGCATCTGTTCCATTTTCCCCAAAGGTATATACTGTATTTTTTGCAACTGGAACATTCATAAAATAGTTTTCTGTCTGTGTATTGCCATTTACCGTTTTATTAATATATGCAGACATACTTCCAGCACTATTTCCAGTAATTTTTATCCTATACTTATCATTTGGCAGTATAACTACTTTCCGTGCATCCGTTCCCACTCCACCGAAGAAATAGTGCTTATATTCTTCTTTTACTGTATTGCTGCTGCCATCTAAAGTAGCAACTAAAGTGTTATTCTCATTCCATACCTGAACAGTCACCGGGCAGGCCACAGCATAAAATGTACTGTTATTATAATCTATCTTTGAATCTGCTATTTGTTCAACAGCTTCATCATGACATTTACTATTAAGATACACTGATTTGTCTCTTGCTAATTCTAGAATATATGCATCCAACTCGGGAGCATTCCAGATATAGCTAATCTGAGATTGTGCACTGGGATTGTTATATACTGCAACTTTATATTCTTTTTCGAAATCACATGACATACTTTGTATCTTCATATACATCTTGTATGACATATCAAATAATTTTGCAGATGAATACTCCTTATTCTTCGTTAATTTTGATCCATAATTTCCCATTACTGTGTTTAAAATCTCTGCAAAATATCCAGTTCTCATTAACATCCTGCCATTGTATGCGACATCATCTATACAAAGCAGTTTATCACTTAGATAAATTCCCATATCCAAACCTATCGTTATTCCTAATACAACAGCATTTTTTTGGGCAACCTCGGTTACCACTTCCATGATAACTTTGGAAGCCAACTCATTTTCAAATACGGTTGCTGTATTAACAACTTTCGTCCTGATAGCTGTAAGCTGATCTGTCTTATAAGCATTATAAGATGATAAAAATTTATCAATCGCCTTTACCAGTCTGGAAGCATTTGCATCATTGTCTGAATATGCCCAATTTCTGCAGGCAAGAAGAACCGAGGTAAACTCTTCCTGTGCCATAGAATAAGCTTCACCTAAAACTACATATTCCAACACATCACGTACACTTGATAATGATTTATCCGTTACATCAATGATGAAACCTGCTGCTCCTAATATCGACTTCATATTACTTGCGTTTATATCTGTTTCTACTACTGATATATAATTATCCCAATTTAAAAGGAAATCAGGATCGAATATATCTGTACTTTTTACCGCCTGCTCTATCCTGGAAAAATTTTGGGGTTTCACCAAGTTTTTAGCAGTATAATACTTGGAAATATCTGTTATTATCGTATCAAGTACATCTAATGATTTTTCACCCACTGTCGCCTCAAATTCATTGCCAAGTGTCTGATTTAACAGCATTTGTTCCAGCAAAATATCATATTCGTTAAGATTTAACTGTTTGAAATCCCCACTGAAACAATATCCAATTCCATTAATAAAATCAAAGACTCCATTAGCAACCGCATTTCCAGCCTCTTCATATGCCCGTTTTCTTCTTCCGGCCATACCACCGCTTTCCTGACTTATTAGTGCCCTGTACTTTGAAGATTGCATAAACGATAAATGCGCCTTTACGTAAGCTCTCTCAGATTTGCTCAACATAACAAACTCATACTCTGGATGTTCCTTTGCATATTGTTCCGCGTAAGTTCCTTCATATCCATATATTGTCTTAAAATTTGTGCTCATGTAGAAAGCGTCCTCTCCGATATAGACCACGCGCTCTAAGAGCACAATACTCTCTACTGCCGATTTAAAAAAGGCACTGCTCTCTATTCCAGCAAGGTTTTCCCCGCCTTGAATATTCTTGACATAATATGCAAAAGAAAAAGCAAATGATTCAATTCGCTCCACACTATCTGGTAAAGAATAGTTCTCATTGGTTTTTCCACCAGGATAGCAAAGCAGCGTTGTCTTATTCTTATTAAATAGAACCCCATTTTCTGATGCAAAAAATTGATTCTCCTCAACAACTTCTATTTTCGTTAAAGATTGACATTTGTGAAAAGCAGCTTCTCCAATTACACTTGTTTTCTGAGGTATTGTAATTGTTTTTAAATTCATACACTGATAAAATGCCCCGTACCCAATATATACAATATTTTTGGACATATTAATTTTTTCCAAATTCCCACAAACATGAAATGCGTGATCTTCAAGGCGCGTAACCGAATCTGGCAAGGTAATCTCTTTAACTGTATTTTTTTGCAGAAAAGCAAGAGCACCAATACTTTTAACAGTATTAGGTACCGTAACAGATGATGCTGTCCCTGTATATTCTATCAGCACTCCATTCTGAATATTAAAATCCGAACTTGCTGTCTCTATTTCCCCAGTCTCTTCTACAGCATTTTCTTCTGGATCTGTATTTTCAATATCTATCTCTGCTTCTGCATCTTTATTATCCTGATTTTTATCTTCGCCATCTTCAGCTTCTGTATTTTCATCCAATGAAGCTTCGCCATCTGCCGTGAATTGATCACCCGTTGTTTCGTCAGTCACTGAATTTTCCTCTTCTGACGCTTCTTCCATGCCTGGATCATCAAGTGCCGTCTGCTTGTCTATTTCTTGTGTATCTATTTCCTGTGCATCTGTTTCCTGCATATTTCGGCTTGTTAACTGCTCTGCCAATATAGTCATCCCCTGCATGCTTATCAGCAAGGATACCGACACACATAAGGCTATTACTTTTTTAATCATAATCCCACCCTCATTCCTGAAATGTCTATTTGGATATTATCAAGTAGTATTTACTCACCAGAAAAAGTTTTTCTGAATCTTTCTATCATGGAAGCGCACTGCGCACGGCTTGCCAGTCCCTGCGGATTCAATTTCCCATTATCGCCGCTTATCAAACCGGCACCTACTGCCCATTTCATAGCAGTTAGCGCATACGGGCTTACTTTATTCCTGTCTGGAAATGAAGAAAGATTATTGCTGTAAGAAGTATTTAGATAATTATACTGAGCAAATCTATATAGGAAAATAGCTGCCTGCTCTCTTGTAACATTATCAGCCGGACCAAATCTTCCGTTGGAATATCCTGCAACAATTCCTTTATTGCTTGCCCAGGTTACTGGTAATGTATAGAACTGACCAGATGATACATCCGGGAATCTCCCATTATAACTGGCATATGGTTCTCCGGCCATTCTGTGAAGAACACATACAAATTGTCCTCTGCTCAAGAAATCTGAAGCACCAAAATAAGAATTGTTCATACCTGTCATCAGCCAGTTCTGATAGACAGAAATTACTGAGTTATAATACCAGCATCCCTGTGGTACATCTGAAAACGGCAGAGAATTTATAAATCCCAGCGGTTTATTGTCCCATACCCAGCTGCTTAAGCGTCCGTCTGATGAATAGGAACAGCTTAATATTAAACCGGCATAAGGATCCACAAGATTCGTGACATATGAATTTTGCAGTACATAATAATTAGTATAGCTGTTCATTGGCGGCCATCCGGCTTTTTTCATACATGCATTTACTTCATCCATCGTCATTCCGCAAGTTACTCCATATAAACTAACAGATGTATCGCTGCAGTTTATTATAGCTTGCGAAGAATACACAGATAGTTTTGTCTTATTCTTTGTATATTGTTTTAAACCCGAATTGCTGTAACTTAGTGTCATGCCAACTGCATTTACTAATCCGCTCCAATTGGCACGGGTTACATAATAGTCTATTGCAACTGTCGCTTTTTCTTCAAGTTCTTCCGACGTATCAGATACATCAGCCTTATTTTCTACTGGCTGTTCCCCTTCTTCCGGTTCAACTGATTCTTCCGGTTCAACTGATTCTTCCGGTTCAACTGATTCTTCCGGTTCAACTGATTCTTCTGGTTCAACTGATTCTTCTGGTTCAACTGATTCTTCTGATTCTTCTGATTCAACTGATTCGAGATTTGCACTCTCCTCTGGAGAACTTTCTGCATTTATTATGTTATCCTGATCTAACGAACCTTCTTGTATTATGTTATCCTGCTCTAACGAATCTTCTTGGTTATCCCGATATTGTGCCATACCTGTATCACTAGCTGCAAAAACAGTATTTACTGAAAATATAGTGACTAAAAACAAACATATTGCAATTTTTTTCTTTTTCATACTCTCCGCCCTCTCTTAAATGGAATTCTAAAGCTGTAGCTATTTACTCCTCACCTACCAGGTGACAGTCTTATCTTCCTGCAAGATAAATATCACTAACTTTAATTATAATAATAGTATCTTCCCGTTTCAAGTGTGTCTGCGTTTGAGGTCATCTTTATTTCATTTAGAATATTAGTTTATCTGCATATCTCTATATTGACTTTTTGGTACGTACTTTCTCTACACCTTTACGTATCAAATTCACTATTATAGCTTTTTGACACGTACTTTTCCTCCTCTTTTACGTATCAGATTCGCTATTTTGACTTTTTGACACGTACTTTCTTTCCTCTTTTACGTATCAAATTCACTATTTTGACTTTTTGACACGTACTTTCCTTCCTCTTTTACGTATCAGATTCGCTGTTTTGACTTTTTAACACGTACTTTCCCTACTCTTTTACGTATCAAATTCGTTATTTTGATTTTTTGACACGTACTTTCCCTACTCTTTTACGTATCAAATTCACTATTTTAACTTTTTGACACGTACTTCCCCTACTCTTTTACGTATCAAATTCACTATTTTAACTTTTTGACACGTACTTCCCCTACTCTTTTACGTATCAAATTCGCTATTTTGACTTTTTAGCACGTACTTTCCTTCCTCTTTTACGTATCAAATTCGCTATTTTGATTTCTTGATACGTACTTCCCCCTCTTTTACGTATCAATCTTGCTAGCGTAAAATTTTATTCGGATAATGGAAAATAAATAAAAAGAGAACACCAACTTTGTGATAAAGTATTAAGCGACTAAACCAATACGGTGACAAAGAAAGGTGTTCTCTATGTATAACA
>JAQVHQ010000110.1 GCA_028696165.1 Lachnospiraceae bacterium
AGAGTGTGGGTGGTGGTGGGTGTGCGTGCCGGAAAGAGTGGCATGGGGATTGTGGAGGGCGGGAGGTTAGAAGCTTAGAGTGTGGGTGGTGGGAGTGAGCGTGCCGGAAAGAGTGGCACGGGGATTGTGGAGGTCGGGAGGTTAGAAGCTTAGAGTGTGGGTGGTGGGAGTGGGCGTGCCGGAAAGAGTGGCACGGGGATTGTGGAAGGCGGGAGGTTAGAAGCTTAGAGTGTGAGTGGTGGGGGTGTGCGTGTTGGAAAGAGTGGCATGGTAGTGGGGAGATGTGAGGTAGGATTTCGTGAGTTGGAGTGTTAGCGGGCAGACGGTGAATGAGAAGGAGTACGTATTCAGAAACGAGAACGCTCATTTTGATACGTAAATTATGTGGGAAAGTACGTATTCAGGAGCGAAAAAGGCCATTTTGATACGTAAAAGTTGGAAGGAAGTACGTATCCAGAAGCGAAAAAGGCCATTATGATACGTAAATGTTGGAAGAAAGTACGTATCCAGAAGTGAAAAAGGCCATTTTGATACGTAAAATTGGAGGGAAGTACGTATCCAGAAGCAAAAAAGGCCATTATGATACGTAAATGTTGGAGGGAAGTACGTATCCAGAAGCAAAAAAGGCCATTTTGATACGTAAATGTTGGAAGGAAGTACGTATCCAGAAGCAAAAAAGACCATTTTGATACGTAAATGTTGGAAGTTTGAGAGAATGCAGAATCAAATACAGTTGGCGAGCCAGGTAATGGTCATATAAATGAAGAAATTTGCACTTTTGAAGATGTCAAAAGTCTTGAAAGCGTGATAAACACAGCGGAAAACGGACATCAGTTTTACACCATTTGACCGGTAATTTACGGTAAAATAAGGCAAAATAAGGCAGTTTCAGTCAAAAAAACTTTTTTGACAAAATCGCAAAAAAGCCTTGAATTATGGGCTTTAAAGGGTTATACTGACCTAGTAATTAAATAAGGAAATTCTTCGGGGCAGGGTGATAATTCCCTACCGGCGGTACAGTCCGCGACCCACTTTATGTGGCTGACATGGTGTGATTCCATGACCGACAGTTATAGTCTGGATGAGAGAAGAGATACGATAGTATTAGAATTTTGCCCCAGGGATTAGTCTCTGGGGTTTTTTATTTTCTTCTTTACAGAATTTCCGAACAGTAACCACATATTATGTGAAGAGAAGGAGAAAGAAAGATGAGTAGTGAGGCAAATGTAGTAAACAAACCAGGTGTAGCAAGAAAGGCTAATCCAGCCAGTATCAGCAAGATTCGAATGATGACCCAGATAGGTATGCTATCCGCATTGGCGACGGTATTGATGTTAATTGATATTCCGATTCCGTTTATAGCACCAAGTTTTTATAAGATGGATATCAGTGAACTTCCGGTTTTGATTGGGACATTTGCGATGGGTCCGGTTGCGGGTATGTTAATTGAGTTAGTTAAGATTCTTCTGCATTTAATAATCAGAGGAACCCAGACAGCTTTCGTAGGTGAAATTGCCAATTATGTAATCGGCTGTGCATTCCTGATTCCTGCAGGTTTGATTTATAAAAGAAAAAAGACTAAGAAAAATGCAATTATCGGATTGGGAACAGGTACCATTATGATGGCTGTTGCAGGTGTGTTTATGAATGCCCTGGTATTACTTCCAGCTTATGCAGTAGCATTTGGAGCACCAATTGAATCCTTTATTGAGATGGGAACTGCTATTAATCCGGCTATTAACAGTATCTGGACTTTTGTAGTTATTGCAGTTGCACCATTTAATATCGTAAAGGGCGTGGTTGTTTCTCTTTTAACCATACTATTGTATAAACACATTAGTAAAATCTTAAAGGGACAGAATTTGTAGGGAAAATAATAAAGTAGAAAGAATAATGAAAAGTTTTGCGTTCATATTATAACAGAGATATGAACGCAAAACTTTTTTTGTTACAGCTGCTTTACTAAATAGTCAGCCAAAATCCTTATTATTTCATTAATAAAAACAAAAAAAACAATGAAACCACTGTAGTTTTTCCAAAGACTCTGATATGATAGAAAGCAAATAAGACGAAACTAATATTATATAGAAGGAAGTATTAAGATGGCAGAGATAAAGGAAATTACACAATTAACACATAATAAACATTTAAATATGTATGAACTGAAAGGAAATAATAAAGTAGGTGGTCCGGTTGATTATTTTGTGGCATCCCGGGCAAAGACTATAGATGAGATGAAGTTAACTACACAGACAGTGAATTCAGACGGTGTTGTTATCTACAGCCTCTATGGAGAGAAGCGTGATAAGGTGGTTTTGGTTCGCCAGTATCGTTATACTATCAATGATTATATATATGAATTTCCTGCTGGACTGGTAGATCCTGGAGAGAACTATGAACAGGCAGCGATTCGCGAATTAAGAGAAGAGACTGGACTTACATTTACACCGGTTGAAGCTCCGGCTGGTTATCAGAAACCTGCGTTTACCAGTATCGGAATGTCAGATGAAGCCTGTGCTACGGTATTTGGCTATGCCAGCGGAACTGTCAGTCGTGATATGCTGGAGGATAATGAAGAGTTGGAGATTGTATTAGCTGACCGGAAGGAAGTTAAGCGGATATTAAAAGAGGAAAAGACGGCGATTATGGCAGCTTATATGCTGATGCATTTTGTGCATGATGAGAATCCATTTTCATTTTTGGAAGTTTGATACCCTAGAACTTTGGGAAAGGGGGGTTCTATATGCAGGAAAGTAAAAGAAAATATCTGAAATTTTTTATGAATTTGATAATTACAGTTGTAGGATTACTCTTGTTCTTCTACCTGGGGTCTAAACTGATTATCTTTTTTATGCCCTTTGTAATTGGATGGATTATATCAATGATAGCCAATCCGCTAGTGCGATTTCTGGAAAACAAACTAAAAATTTTGAGAAAGCATAGTTCTTTCGCCATTATTGTACTGGTTTTGGCAGCTGTTATAGGGATTGGATATCTGTTGGTGGATTTTGCCATTGATGAGGTTGCAAATCTTATTCAACAGGCACCCGAATTGTATGAGAATTTTATTGCAGATTCACAAACAGCAGGAACGAAATTAGAAGGTGTATACGCCAGACTTCCAATGGAAGTGAAGGATGTATTAGATACGCTGAAGGATTCTCTGGGTAGTACTATAACAAGATGGATGAATACTATCAGTCAGCCTACGGTATCGGCAGCAGGAAGATTTGTGAAGTACTTGCCAACACTGTTTGTTATGATTATCTTTACCCTTTTGTCCGCTTACTTTTTTGTGGCAGACAGAGAAAAGATGCTTGCTGCAATGCGCAAGCGGACACCCGGTGTAGTTCAGGAAAGATGGCGTATGGTTACGGCGAGTTTTAAGAAAGCTTTTGGCGGATATTTTATTGCTCAGTTTAAGATTATGGCGGTAGTGTATGTGATTTTGCTGGTTGGCCTTTTGATTTTAAAAGTGCATTTTGCAGCAATGGTAGCATTTTTGATCGCATTTTTAGATATGCTTCCATTCTTTGGGACAGGAACGGCTCTGATTCCGTGGGCGGTGTTTCGATTCCTGGCGGGGGATACCAAGATGGCTATTGCACTTTTGGTCATCTATGCGGTCAGCCAGGTGATTCATCAGTTGATACAGCCGAAGCTAGTGGGTGATAGTGTGGGGATTAATCCTTTCTATGCACTGGTATTGATGTTTATCGGATTTCGGTTTGGCGGAGTGCTGGGCATGATTATTGCAATTCCAATAGGTATGATACTGGCCAATCTGTATGAATCGGGGATGTTTGATGACTTATTTGCCGGATTTAAGATGATTGTGTCGGATATATATAAGTTCTTGAAAGATTAGAAAATGACGGAAATGAGCAGGCTAAAATGACCATCGGGGGCAGGCGAAAACGGAAACGAGCAGGCTAAAATGACGAAAGGGGGCAGGCGAAAACGGAAACAACCTGACTGAAACCGTCA
>JAQVHQ010000013.1 GCA_028696165.1 Lachnospiraceae bacterium
TTGTTTTCCTGATTCAAATCTCAACCGTTTTCACATGCCTTTTCTTAACTAAACAGATTTTTCAGAGGCTTGTAACCTGTGAGATACCTTTCCTAACAGACGAAATGCTTATCTAAATGACATTGTATGATATACACAAACAGAAGATGAATGAACTGGTTATGAAAAGTCTTGTTCGCAAGGATTATGAATTCATCCTGCTTATTGATGGAAAACGTGATTATGCGGAGACTTTAAGCACCTGTGACGGATACGATGATGTTTATTTCAAAACTATAGATGGATATGATTCTATTATGGGAAATTATATTCATGAGCGCTGTGTGGATGAAAATTTGGATGAGATCGTTGAAAAATTAAAATTGCAGACGATTCTGGAAGTATTAGAACTACAAGAGGACTATACAGTTTTGTATTCAGTCGGTATGCCTAATGGAAAGGTATGCAGACATAAAGTGAATTTCTTCTATATAGACAGAGAAAATGGATATCTGGTTGAAACCCGGGTAGATGTTACACAGATTAATGAGGAAGAGCGAAAGAAAAATCAGGAGATGCAGGAAGCACTCAACCTGGCTGAACAGGCAAATCTTGCAAAGACTGAATTCTTATCCCGGATGAGTCATGATATTCGTACTCCGATGAATGCAATCATCGGGATGACAGACCTTGCAAAGAAAGAAGCGAACCCGGAGAGTACGAAAGAATATCTGGAATATATTGATACTTCCAGCCATTTTCTGCTGGGTCTTATTAACGATATCCTGGATTTGAGTAAGATTGAGAGTGGAGAAGTACAGTTGAATCTGGAACCATTTTCAGTAGAGGAATTTGAAAATGAAATTAATACAGTTATTCGTCCGCTTATGGAGGAGAAGAAGATTGAGTTTATCTTTCATATGGGATGTGGTGCGCAGTGTCTGCTTGTAGATAGATTGAGATTCAGCCAGATTTTCTTTAATCTGTTATCAAATGCGGCGAAATTCACTCCAGAAGGCGGTAAAGTGGAATTTACAGCTGAACATTTACCGCCAAAGAATGGAGAATACGGCGCCCGCTATTATGTAAGAGACAATGGAATCGGAATGAGTGAAGAATTTAAGAAGCACCTCTTTGAACCGTTTTCTCAGGAACGCTTAAAGGGAAATGGTGAGATTAGCGGAACAGGACTGGGTCTTGCTATAGTTAAGAATCTGGTGGAGACTATGGGCGGAAGTGTCCAGGTAAAGAGCAGCCTGGGTGAGGGCACAGAATTTATATTGGATTTATATTCTCCTTTAGCTGAAAATGTGGAAAAAGAAAGAAAAACAGAGAGAATCAGTGAAGAGTTTCTGAAAAATACGCATATTTTACTGGCAGAAGATAACAGCATGAATGTGCTGGTAGCTAAGCGATTACTGGAAAGAAAAGGAGGTTATGTGGAAGTGGCTTCCAACGGACAGGAGGCGATTGATAAATTTAATAATTCGCCGGCTGCATATTATGATGCAATTCTTATGGATATTAGAATGCCTGTACTTAATGGGCTTGAAGCGGCTAAACAGATACGTACATTGAATAGAGAAGATGCTGCGACAGTTCCTATTATTGCCATGACAGCAGATGCATTTGTCGAGGAGCAGTCTAAGACAAGAGAAGCAGGCATGAATGCACATTTAGCAAAACCTATCAATCCAGAGCTTTTGTTCCATACATTAGAACAATACATTTTATTTGACTAAAGCTTGCTTTAGGATAAGAAAGCGGGAATCCTCGGTTATTCAATTGCCGATGTAGTTCACTAAATAAAAATCTTTAAAAGAGGAAGAGGACTTGTGAAGAGCCCGCTTCCTTTTTTAATAAAATAATGGAACTTTTACAGGATTTAAATCGATTCTTTCATTTGTAAAAATACCGGTATTGTTGTATGATTGTAGATAAATATTACGAATTATTTGAGAAAAATCATATATTACAGATTATGAAGTATAACACTACATTATGAGGAGCGATAGGATGGCAATCATAGGAATTGATTTAGGTACAACTAATAGTTTAGTCACTGTTTGGAAGGATGGAGCAAGCGAACTGATTCCCAATGCATTTGGAGAAGTATTAACACCCAGCGTGGTAAGTATAGATGAAAACGGCGGTGTATATGTAGGCAAGATTGCCAGGGAACGTCTGATTTCCCATCCCGAGAATACGGCATCTGTATTTAAGCGATTTATGGGAACTGATAAGGTATACCATCTGGCAGAGAGAGACTACACTCCGCAGGAATTATCCGCTTATGTACTGAAAAAATTAAAGGAAGACGCAGAAAAATATCTTCAGGAGACGGTAACAGAAGCAGTTATCAGTGTGCCGGCTTATTTTAATAATGCTCAGCGCGATGCAACCAAACAGGCTGGTGTGCTGGCTGGATTTAAGGTGGATCGTATCATAAATGAACCCTCAGCGGCTGCGTTAGCCTGTCAGCAGCTATATCCAGAGGAAGACGTGATGGAGATGGTTTTTGACTTTGGAGGCGGGACACTGGATGTATCCGTGGTAGACTGTTTTGATAATGTGATTAATGTGGTATCAGTCAGCGGAGATAATCATCTGGGCGGTTACGATTTTGATATGGCTATGGCAAAGTATTTCTGTGAGAAACAAAAGATTGATTACAGAGAACTTTCCAGAAATGAGCGGGCTGCAATTATTAAAAGCGCAGAACTGTGCAAACAGGAATTGTCTACTGCAGAACATAGTGATATGGTAGTCAATTATAATGGAGAGAAGAAGGAACTTACTTTTGATACAGAGAAAATGATAGAAGCTTCAGCAGGCATCTTCCAGCGTATGTTAAAACCCATCAAGCAGGCACTTATTGGCGGAGATGTAACTATGGATGACATACGCCGGATTATCCTGGTGGGAGGCTCCTGTAAGATGCCTTCTGTTCGATTATATCTTCAGCATTTCTTAAAAAAAGAAGTTGTGTTCTTAGGTTCGCCGGATACGATTGTGGCTTTAGGGGCTGGAACTTATGCTGGAATCAAGGAGCGGAAAGCGGAGATTAAGGACATGCTTTTAACGGATGTATGTCCATTTACCTTGGGGGTGGATATCGTTGGCGGCAGTCTGTCTCCAATTATTGAGAGAAATAATGCGCTTCCGGTCAGCCGTTCTGGTATTTATCAAACAGTCTCTGATGGACAGGAAGAATTACATTTTCATATTTATCAGGGTGAAGCACCGGTGGCAAGTCATAATGTTCTTTTAGGGGAGATAAAACTTCCGGTACCGAAAGCACCAAAAGGAGTAGAGAAGGCAGATATACGATTTACCTATGATATCAATGGAATTCTGGAGGTGGATGCAAAAGTCTTAAGTACAGATGAGACCGCACATCTGGTAATTGTGGATGAGAAAAACCATATGAGTGAACAGCAGGTAAATGAAGCACTTTCCAGCATGCAGGCTTTAAAACAGCATCCGAGAGATAAGGAAGAAAATGCATATCTGATTTCGCGTTGCGAATCACTATATGCACTGGCAGGAATACAACTTAGAGAATTCCTTCTTCATGAACTGGAAATCTTTCAGTATTGGCTGGACAGACAGGATGAAATGAAGATAAAAAAGGCCAGAAACCGGTTCAAAACAGTATTGGATCTGGTAGAAGATAAGATGAAGGTATTTAACATGGAGGACGAGTTCGAGAGCTTTTCAGCAGGTTGGTATAAAGAAGCAAAAAAGGAAGAACTTGATCTGGATATGGAAGATGAGTGGGATGAAGAAGAGCTGAAGGATTGGTTTAAGGAAGGACATATGACAAGCTAATATGAGTAGACTAACAGGAATTTGGAAAACACTTAATCTGGAACCTACTAATAACGTGAGAGCAATTAAAAGAGCTTATGCGAAGCAAATCACCCTTTATCATCCGGAAGAGTATCCGGAAAAATTCCAGGAGATACACGCTGCCTATGAGCTGGCCTTGGAGTGGGCTAAGACAGGACGGACACAGAGTGGCTTTGAACGAGTACCGCTGTTTGAAGAGCAAAAAAAGAAGTCAGTTAAGGATAGTCATGAAGCTGAATGGGCAAATGCAAAATCCCAAAGAGAAGATCCTAATTCAAAATCGGAAGCTGAGTCTCCAAAATCGGAAGATCAGCCGGAGTTAAAGGATGTTTTGCCGGATGATTACGAAGAATTAAAGAATGTCAGCCCGGATTATCAGGAAGATGAGCAGTTTAAAAAGAGAGAAAAAGATTCAGAAAAATTAAAGAATGTCGGCCCGGATTATCAGGAAGATGGGCAGCCCAAGAAGAGGGGAAAAGAGGCAGATAGTCCACAGGATTTAGATGATCCGGACTGGCTCGAATCAGAGAAAATTGGCCGATTGACAGAGAAGTATGCCCGTGAAGAGGAAAAAAGAAAAATCCGAAATTCCTTGCAGAAACAGTTTATCATAGATTCTGCGCTGGACAAACTTCGAAATATTATCCGGGAGAAGAAGATTCAGGACAATCGAAGCTGGACGAACTATTTTCAGGATAAGCAAGTGCTTTGGGCATTTTCGTATGCGGCATTTCAAAAAGAATTTCTCAGGCTGGTTGAAAATCTTAGATTTTCAAAATCTACAAGAGAGATGATGAAGGAAGTCTATGTAAATCATATTCTGGATGAAGAACAAAAAAATGAAGAACTAGATGCTTTTTTCATGAGGAAAACTATAAAAACCAATGTCAAAACACAGAACATGGTTATATTCCGGTATGTTCTGATTACGCTGGGTTGTTTAGCACTTGTCAGTTTAGGAAGAAGTGTCATCTCCTTAACGCAGGAGAAAAGTCCACTGGAGACCTATCATGAAGTGGATAAAATAGAGGACTATCTGGATGAAAAATATCAGACAACCTGTACGGTAGCCCCTTCAGATGTAAAAGACTTCTCCATGAGAAAGATTGTACATGGCCAGGATGGAACCTGGGAAGATTATGTGATTCAAGCAGAAGAGGATGATGTGACCTTCCATGCGGCATGGAAGAAGGATAGTATGGACTATGATGAAATCCTGGATGATTATGAGGATTGTCTCTTTGAAAAATATGCAAAGCAGTATAATCTCAATATAGGATATCTGGTCGCATATAATAATGAAATTCATCTGGAACCAGACACCACTTTGGAGATTTTTGCACCGACCTTTTTGAATTTCCTCAAGGATATTCAAAAAAGTGATTATGTACAAGGGGGACATGAGATGGAGATTAATGTCCAATTGCTCTTTTTTGAACCACGCTATACCATAAAAGTGGAAAAAGACCAGGAGATTGATGAGCAGGAAATACAGAGAATTATAACGAAATGTTTGGAGACTAATTATGAGAATAGTTAAGAAGATAACAGGTGTGCTCCTGATAGTAGCAGGTTTGACAGATGCAGTTCTTTTTGTGATAGTGGCAATCTCTTTTTGTCTTGATTGGGCTTATATGGGGAATCAGATCGGCGAAATCTTTCTTTCCTTACTGTGTGCTATAGCGGGAGGCGCTGTCGCCTATGGTGGAGTGCGGTTATTTAAAAATGGAAGAACGTCGATTCCGATAAAGGAACCAGTGATTTTAAATCATGAAAATGAGAGACCATTGACAGAAAAAAAATTCACTTTAAATACAGGAGTATCCAATCGATACACGATGATTATCGATGATGTGTTTGATATTGACAATCTGGGATGTGTGGTGACAGGTGTATTAAAGGGGGAAGCCTTGATGTTACAGGATAATGTGTGGATATTATCGGAAAACGGGAAAAAAAGATATGAACAGATTTACCAGGCGGAAGTATTTCAGGGCGAGAAGATTATGAAAGCCACTCGTGTTATGGGCGATTCAGGTAATCGGGTAGGGCTTCTTATAAAAGGAATGCTTGCCAACAGCGTATCTTTAGGCGATGTACTGACAAGCGTAACTCCGAATACCAGGGATGTAGATCAGCCCATTGAAAATCCTAGGTTAAAAGGATTGCTGACTGGCAGAAGTGAGACATTTCTTACTGATTTGGAGGAACGGATACAAAGAGAGATTTCTTTGGCAAATTTTCTTGTGTTGGTTGAATTTGACCTGCCGCCCGTAAGCAATGAAGATGGTACAGCTAAGCTGACAAAGGACACACACATGCTATTTCCATACCTGACAGCACAGGACGGGCCCAGTTATCAGCCTGTTTTTACAGACCATGCGGAACTGGATAAATGGAATACCGGAAAAGAGGAGAAAAGAAATACAATCCTTATGAGTGCTGATGAGGTCAAGCAAATGTTGCATAGTAATGACAACCTGGTCGGTTATGTGATTAATCCATTTTCCGATAACTGGATTGTGGAAACAGAGAAATAACAAATTTATCTTGATGGGAGTCCAATTTCCTTCCAAGATAAAGCCTCCGGTGGATTGCACTTAGCAACGCAGCAAGTACGCCAAGGCGTACTTGAAATGGAATACTTCCAGAAAAAAGGAGATGTCTATGGAAAATCGTGTACTGAGATACTTTCTTGCCGTAGCCAGAGAAGAAAATATTACCAAGGCTTCGGAAAGTCTGCATGTCACTCAGCCTACATTGTCGAAACAGCTGATGGACCTGGAAGACGAGCTGGGTACGAAGTTGTTTATTCGTGGAAAACGTAAGATTACATTGACAGAAGATGGAGTTTATCTTCGTAAACGTGCTCAGGAGATTATTGAACTGGTGGATAAGACTGAGGGAGAGTTCAATGAACGCGGAAATGTAATCAGCGGAGATATTTATATTGGCGGTGGAGAGACCCAGGCTATGCGGTTGATCGCAAAAGCTGTAAAAAGTCTCAGGGATGATTATCCGGATATTCGTTATCATCTGTATAGTGGGAATGCAGATGCACTTATGGAACGTATGGATAAGGGTTTGCTGGATTTTGGCGTTTTGATTGAGCCGGCGAATATTAAGAAATATGATTACATCAAGCTTCCGTCTGTGGATACCTGGGGAGTTTTGATGCGAAAGGATCATCCTTTTGCTGGAAAGTCAGGGATTCGTCCAGAGGATATGGAACAGTTGGATTTGATTGTATCCAGCCAGTCCATGGTGGAAAATGGATTCTCCGGATGGATGGGAAAGGATTTTGACCAGCTAAATATCATTGCTCATTACAACTTGATTTACAATGCAGCTTTAATGGTGGAGGAAGGAGTGGGATGCGCTCTGACACTGGATAAGCTGGTGAACATGTATCAGGAGAGTGGGGACCTTACTTTTGTTCCTTTAGAGCCCCGGATGGAATCGGGATTGAATATTGTGTGGAAGAAGTATCAGGTGTTTTCTAAGGCGGCAGAGAAGTTTTTGGAGAAGCTGCAGGAGAGTTTCCTTTGAATGATATTCATATTTCGTCCTATTCAATGTAAAATACAAAGCCAGCCAGAGACTGTGCCATTGGCAGCATAGTCTCTGGCTGGCTTTGTATCTGCCGGTTTATTACCGTTTTATCTAATCTGTTAAATAATAAAATATGCTGAGAAAACCTCCTATGAGAAATACGTACCCAAAAGTTCCCAATAGAAAAATGACACGTGATTTTGCCGGAGGAGTACGTATCCAGAAGCTAAAAGTGTAAAAATGATACGTAATTAAGTTAGGAAAGTACGTATTTAAAAGCCGAAAATGTAAAAATGATACGTAATTGAGTTAGGAAAGTACGTATCCAAAAGCCAAAAGTGTAAAAATGATACGTAATTGAGTTAGAAAAGTACGTATCCAGAAGCCGAAAGTGTAAAAATGATACGTAATTGAGTTAGGAAGGTACGTATCCAAAAGCCAAAAGTGTAAAAATGATACGTAATTGAGTTAGAAAAGTACGTATCCAAAAGGCAAAAGTGTAAAAATGATACGTAATTGAGTTAGAAAAGTACGTATCCAGAAGCCGAAAGTGTAAAAATGATACGTAATTGAGTTAGGAAAGTACGTATCCAAAAGCCGAAAGTGTAAAAATGATACGTAATTGAGTTAGGAAAGTACGTATCCAAAAGCCAAAAGTGTAAAAATGATACGTAATTGAGTTAGGAAAGTACGTATCCAAAAGCCGAAAGTGTAAAAATGATACGTAATTGAGTTAGGAAAGTAGTATTTAAAAGTCAAAAGTATAAAAATGACACGTGATTTTGCTGGAGGTGTATGTATAAATAAAATTATAGCAGAATTAGAAAATAGTATTCCTAGATGGCTGCAGATGGTTAGTGAGCGAGTATGGAAAGGGTAAGGGTAAGGATGGTAAGGGAGGGTAAGAGGGTGGTAAGGGTCAATGGTAAGGGTAAGAGGTAAGGGTCAGAAGGTCAGGGTCAGAAGGTCAGGGGTCAGAAGGTCAGGGGTCAGAAGGTCAGGATACTGGGTAACTATTACTTTTGCCTATGATAATGTATTCTATATAACTATTTGCTATTTAAAATACATGGAAATATAATAGTTATATACAGAAACAAGAATACTTGGCTGTTGAATGAGTATGGGAGGGTGCTGGATGTGTGATGAGAGTGGGAAGACGAAGGCTTTGATTCAGAATCTTCGTGATGCAGGGTGTGAAGAAAATCTGATTAATAAATGTGTGCAGTATGAGCAGAATGGGCAGTTTTGCGCGATGCTTTGTCTGCTTAGTAAACATAGAAATTCACTTTTGGAGAGTGTTCACAGGGAACAGAAGAAGCTGGATTGTCTGGATTACCTGGCGGGACAAATCAAAGCAGAAAAATGCGGAAAATAAGAGCAAATACAAAGCAAGAGCAAATACAAAGCAAGAGCAAATACAAAGCAAGAGCAAATACAAAGCAAGAGCAAATGCAAAACAAGAGCAAATACAAAGCAAGAGCAAATACAAAGCAAAAACATATTTAAAAGTATAAGTTTACTTAAAATAAGCTAAATTATACAACAGAAATGAGCTATAAAGAGAAGCAAACATGGATTAAGAGAGATGCGTAAGCAGGATTGGAGATTAAGATGAAAAAATATGTAGAAGAGAGATTTACCGGGGAGAGAGCTTTATTTCAGAGCAGGGATTTGGAACTTGATTTTTGTACTTTTGCTGATGGGGAGTCTCCACTTAAGGAGAGCAGCAATTTAAAAATTACGAATAGTTTATTTCAGTGGAAATATCCGCTATGGTATTGTGATAATGTTGTGGTTGAGGACAGTACTTTGTTTGAGATGGGACGAGCAGGAATCTGGTATACGAATCATTTGTCTATGAAGAATATTACGATTGAGGCACCTAAGACATTCCGGAGATGCAATCAGGTTACGTTGGAAAATGTTGATATGCCTAATGCAGAAGAGACTTTGTGGAATTGCCAGCACGTTTCTATGAAACAGATTACTGCTAAGGGTAATTATTTTGGCATGGGTTGTTCAGATGTAGAGATTGATGGTTTGACTCTTGTTGGTAATTATTCTTTTGATGGTGGTAAAAATATTACTATCCGCAATTCTAAGTTGTTGTCTAAGGATGCTTTCTGGAATTGTGAAAATGTTACGGTTTATGATTCTTTTATTTCGGGACAGTATTTTGGCTGGAATGCGAAGAATGTTACTTTGATTAACTGTACAGTAGAGAGTGACCAGGGAATGTGTTATATGGATAATATTGTTATGAAAAACTGTAAATTATTGAATACGGATCTTGCTTTTGAGTATTCGACTGTAGATGTTGAGATTACCGGAAAGATTGACAGTGTAAAGAATCCATACAGTGGCAGAATCCAGGCGCGTGAGATTGGGGAAATCATCTTTGATAATCCTGAGATGAAAGCCGCAGATACAGAAATTATTGTAGATGACAAGAATATAAAGATGGTTGTATAATTGTGTGAACGAGACAGAATAATAAAGTTTGTGTTATCCTTTTTTAACATGATATGACAATGAGATGAATATAAATTATATTTGCTTACGGATGGTAGGGGGCTGAATATGGCAATGCATTACACATATGATTTTGATAAAATTAATGACAGGAGAGGTACGAATTCGCTCAAATGGGATGTTGATGAAAGAGAGATACCCATGTGGGTGGCTGACATGGACTTTCAGACGGCACCGGATATCACGGAAGCTATTATGAAACGTGCTCGGTCTGGAATTTATGGATATAATATAATCCCTGATGCCTGGCATGATGCAATTACCAGTTGGTGGGACAGGCGTCATGATTTTACGATAGAAAAAGACTGGCTGATTTTTTGTACTGGTGTAGTTCCTGCAATTACCTGTGCAGTCAAGCGAATGACGAATGTGGGAGATAATGTGCTGGTACAGACACCAGTTTATGATATTTTCTTTCATTCTATTGAGAATCAGGGCAGACATGTACTGGAGAATCCTTTGAAGTATGATAAGGGAAGCTACAGTATTGACTTTGAAGATTTAGAAGAAAAACTGTCTCATCCACAGACTACCCTGATGATTCTATGCAATCCACACAATCCGGTCGGGAAAATATGGAACAGGGAGGAACTGGCGAAGATAGGTGCTTTATGTGCGAAACATCATGTAGCGGTGGTTTCTGATGAGATTCACTGTGATATCACAGAACCGGGGATGGAGTATCTGCCTTTTGCAAGCGTATCCAAAGAGTGTAGGGAAAATAGTATTACCTGTATATCTGCCACTAAGACCTTCAATATGGCTGGACTTCAGACGGCAGCAGTTGTCATTCCTGATAAGAGAATCTTTGAAATCATGGAGCGAGGATTAAATTCAGATGAAGTCGCAGAACCGAATACTTTTGCCATCGATACAGTAATTGCTGCATTTACAAAAGGTGAGAAATGGCTGGAGGAATTGCGTGCATATATTGGAGAAAATCGCAGGATTGTGGACACCTTTTTGAAAGAGCAGCTGCCGGAGGTCGTAATGGTTGCTTCTCATGCCACCTATTTGCTTTGGTTAGACTGCAGTGCGTTTACTGAGGATGCAACAGAACTATGTCAATTTATACGGGAAAAGACAGGACTTTATCTATTACCGGGAAGTCAGTATCGGGGAAATGGAAAAAGTTTCATTCGCATGAATGTAGCATGTCCCAAGAGCCAGGTACTTCGTGGGCTAAAACTCTTATCAGAAGGTGTAAAATCCTACCGGGAAGAGATTCTTTGATAAAAGAAAAGTCAAAAAACAGCGGGGACTTGCTGGAATAATTGATGTAAGAGATAGAAAAGCTAGAAGAAGTGCTGGAAAAATGCTGGAAGAAATGGCGGAAAGTGCTAGTCTGGCAGCACTGGAAAATAAATGAAAGAAAATGTAAATAATAGTATGACAATAAAAAGTAAGACAAAAAGGTGGGATAAGGCACATATAGAAACTGTAATCCGATTAAGTATTCCAGCCATATTAGCAGAAATCAGTTCGGTTGCCATGCAGTATATTGACTCTGCCATGGTGGGAAGTCTGGGGGCAAAGGGGACTGCATCTATTGGACTGGTATCCACATCTACCTGGTTAATCAGTGGTTTGTGTATGGGTGCTGCAACTGGATTCTCTGTGCAGGTAGCACAACTAATTGGAGCAGGGAAAGAAAAAGAGGCGCAGGGAGTCCTGCGCCAATCGCTGTTGGTCTGCCTTATGGTAAGTGTGATACTGGCTACGGCAGGCTGCTATATAAGCGGATTTCTTCCAAAATGGCTGGGAGGTGCCAGTGAGATTCAAAAGCAGGCTTCCAGGTATTTTTTTGTTTACTGTTGCTTTTTACCTGCTATGCAGTTTCGATATTTGGCCGGGAGTATGCTGCAGTGCAGTGGAAATATGAGAGTTCCCGGTATTTTAAATGCTTCTATGTGTGGGCTGGATGTGATTTTGAATCTTTTATTGATATTTCCATCAAGGGAACTGACGGTATTTCACAGCATTCATATTCTGCTTCCAGGTGCCAATTTGGGTGTAACAGGTGCTGCACTGGGCAGCGCATTATCGGAAGTTACAGTGGCGGTTATTATGATGTGGGCAGTATGTATGCATTCAGACAAAATGAGAATTATTGGAAAAGGAATTAACGGGAAAGGGAGTTGGCGCCCTCGCAAGCGATGTATGAAAGCAGCAGTTGGAATTGCTTTGCCCATTACTTTTGAGCATACAGTAATGTGTGGAGCGCAGGTGGCATCTACCTATATTATCGCACCTCTTGGAACGGCATCGGTTGCGGCTAATTCTCTGGCAGTAACAGCGGAGAGCTTCTGTTATATGCCGGGATATGGAATTGCCTCGGCGGCAACTACTTTAGTTGGACAGGGAATCGGTGCAGGAGATAAGGAGAGAGCAAGGTGTTATGCAAGAGTATCTGTTGGTCTCGGTATTGCATTAATGAGCGGTGCCAGCATTTTGATGTATCTGTTTGCACCTGAGATTTTCGCAATGCTTACCCCAGATCCAACAGTTCGAAGTCTGGGAACTACGGTGCTTCGAATTGAGGCTTTTGCAGAACCTTTATATGGTGCATCCATTGTAGTAGCAGGAGCTTTAAGAGGCGCAGGAGATACGTTGGTTCCGAGTATTTTGAATCTGGTTAGTATGTGGGGAGTTCGTATTTCACTTTCCTGCATATTAGCCCCACGATTTGGTCTGGTGGGAGTATGGATTGCCATGTGTGCGGAACTGTGTGTAAGAGGTGTGTTATTCCTTATAAGATTGTTTAGAGAAAAATGGTTACTAACTGAAATATATAAAAAATAGGTTAATCAGTTACGGATAGCTAATCAGCGTATATGCTGAAAAGATAAATACTTGGAAATTGAATAGCAACGTAAAAAAGATACTGCCACAAATAAGTGCGGCAGTATCTTTTTATAAGAATGATTACAGAGTATCTTCACGTCTGATATAACCGGGTTTGTCAGGTGCTGCAACAACTTCTTTTACATGAATCAGCTGTGCACGTTTATCAACTACCTGGTTTTCCACATGAACACCTTCGCCGACAACTGCGCCTGCAAGGACGATACTGTTTTTAACAACTGCGTCTTTTTTAATGACACAACCACGTCCGATGATGGAGTTTTCTACACTTCCTTCAATCAGACAGCCGTTAGATACGACGGATTTCTTTACATCAGCATTTTCAAAATACTGTGTAGGGCAGGAATCATTGGTTCTGGTATAGATTGGCCAGTCTTCATTGAATAATTCCATTGCAGTCTTGATGTTGATCAAAGACATATTAGCATTGTAATAGCTTTCGAAATCTGTAATTGTTGCAAAGAATCCTCGATGAGCAACTCCACGGATATCTAATTCACTGCAGGAATCATTGATGATATCTGCCATAGTATACATAGAAGAAACTGCCTTGGCTTTTTGAACTAAATCTATAAATAATTCAGTTTTCATAACATAGGTATCCATGAAGATGTTTCTGCTCTTTGCGGTTCCATGATTAGGCTCAATGGAAAGAACACCTTTCTGACGGTTTAAGTTTAACACATTACAATTCAGATGATTCTCTTTCGCATTGTCTACAGAATGGTACATCATAGTGATATCTGCTCCGGATTCCACATGGTTGGCAATCAAAGCGGAGTAATCTGCTTTGTAAACCATATAGCTTGGTGCGATAACTACATATGGATGATGCATTCTCTTGATACTTTCCATATTGTCTATGTAAGATGCGATGTCTGTATTATAGATATCATGCTCAGCAGTATTTTCTGAAAACAGAATTTGTAATCTGCCGCGTTTTGAGTTGATATTATAATGACGACCAGTTCCTAAATGATCAGTCAAAGACATTGGTTTTCTCTTAATATAAACCTGAATACGGTCGATGCCGCTGTTGCTTAAGTTTGAAATAGGAAAATCAATGACACGATATCTTCCCATGAATGAAATAGCTCCGATTGGACGATAGTCCTCTAATCCTTCGACCCAAAACTGTCTTCCGGAAGGATTTACAATTCCAAATGCACTGTACATATTATTCTTCCCCCTTTACACGTTTTGCAACCAGTTCAATATTCTCGCTGTCTGCCCGTCCAACAACGGCATTTTTACCAATGTGAACACCCTCTGCAATAAGAGCACGATGAATAATAGCGCCTTCTTCTACAACAGCTCCAGGCATCAATACACTATCCATAACCACTGCTCCGGAACGAACTTTTGAACCGGTAAAGAGTACAGAATTTTCAACATCGCCATCCACAACACAGCCCTGTGTAATAAAGGCACGTTTGATATCGGCGTTTTCTCCGATATACTGAGGAAGTGTAGTAGCATCTTCTGTATAGATCTTCCAGGTAGAGTCATTTAAATCTAAGGCATTGTTGGCATCTAATAAGTCCATATTAGCTTCCCATAAGGAATCAATGGTTCCTACATCTTTCCAATAGCCTTTGAATTTGTATGCATATAATACTTTCTGTTCAGCTAACATAGCCGGGATGATGTCCTTACCAAAATCATGATGAGAATCTGGATTCTTGATATCAGCAACTAAAAGCTTGCGAAGAGATTTCCAGTTAAAGATATAGATACCCATAGAGGCTAAATTACTCTTTGGATGTTCTGGTTTTTCTTCAAATTCGATGATATGTCCTTCTTCATCGGTGTTCATAATTCCAAAACGGCTTGCTTCCTTTTTCGGAACTTCGATAACAGCAATTGTAGCATCTGCATTATTAGCGTTATGTTCAGCCAGCATCTTGGCATAATTCATCTTATAAATGTGATCACCGGATAAAATCAGCACATGTTCCGGTGCATAACTATCTATAAAATCAATATTCTGTGAAATAGCATCTGCTGTTCCACGATACACATTTAGATTTTCGTCTGCTTTTTCGCGAGGCGGGAGTACGTACACTCCACTGTCCTTTGCATCCAGACCCCAGCGTCTTCCGGCAGCTACATAACTATTCAAAAGAATAGATTCGTACTGTGTTAAAACTCCAACTACATCAATACCACTGTTTGCACAATTACTCAGTGGAAAATCGATGATACGATATTTACCTCCATACGAAACTGCGGGCTTTGCGACTTTATTAGTCAGGTCATGTAAACGAGATCCGCGTCCGCCGGCTAAGATCATAGCTAGCATATTATTTTGTTTCATAAATAAGTCCTCTCTTTCTTCCTATGTTAAGTAATATTATACAATTAAATCTGAAAAATATCTACTTTTTTATGCAAATTAAGTACATATTTTACTGAAAAAACAAGAAAGTTTAACAAAATCATTAAAAATGGAGTAATATTGTACTATAATGTAAGGTTTATGCTCAGAAAAAGCATTGTTTTTGAAAAAAAACTATTATTAAGAGGTAGTCCTATGATAATATTAGAGTATAATTGAGAAACTAAAAAGATGAAAAAGTCAAAAAATAGAGTACACGGTGAGTTTGAAAGTAGGAAAGGCGTATGTATGAATGATAAACGAAAAATGGTACGAATTCTAATCTATTCCTTTAAAATCGCTTTGGGAAGCTGTATTGCTATTTATATTGCGGAATTATTTCATTTAGAAAATGCGGCATCGGCAGGTAGTATTACATTGCTTACATTGGTTACGACGAAATGGGAAACATTAAAGTTATCTTTGTTTCGCATTTTGACTTTTTTTACCTCAGTGTTGCTGGCAGCGATTTTATTTACCAGTATTCCTTTTGCGTGGGTTGATTATGGATTGTACATTTTGGGTATTGCTATATTTTGCGAATGGATTGGATGGCGGACAACCATCTCTGTAAATGCAGTTATAGGTATCCATTTTCTAAATACCAGAGATTTTAGTGCAGCATTTGTCTCTAATGAATTTCTGCTGGTACTTATTGGAATTGCAGTGGCCATAGTCATTAATTTGTTTCATAATAATGGCAGCAGAAGAAGAGATATTATTGAAAATATGCGGTATACAGAAAATCGTATGCAGCTGGCGCTGGGGGAATTGGCAGCTTATCTGTCCAATCATCCTATGGAGCGCAATGTATGGGATGATATTATTTCGCTGGAGAAGAATCTGCATAGATTTCTGGACGATGCTTATCAGTATCAGAATAATACATTCCAATCACATCCGGTTTATTATATAGATTACTTTGAGATGCGTCTAAGTCAATGTCAGGTACTGCATAATCTGCATTATGAGGTAAAGAAAATCCGTGAGATTCCTTCACAAGCTCATGTAGTTGCAGAGTATATACTCTATATGGCAGAATTTGTAAAAGAGATGAATAAGCCACAAAATCAGCTGGATGAGTTGGAGAAGATATTTCAGAGCATGAGAGAGCAGCCGCTGCCGGTAACCAGGGAAGAATTTGAAAGCAGGGCGATATTGTATCATATACTTATGGATTTGGAAGATTTTCTGGTGTTTAAGAGAAGGTTTATCGAATCAAGGGATGAGCAGCAGATAAGAATATATTGGATGGATAATGCTGATGCAGGGCGTTGATGATATTGTAACCTACAATTAAAGAAAGGCCAGAAAAAACTGTAAAGAAAGCTGTAAAAAGAAACATACAAAGAGTGGGGAAGTACAAATAAAGTAATCTTTATTTGTACTTCCCCACTCTTTGTACATCTTAATCTTAGAATTTTTGTTATTAGATATCATTAGATGTTCTTACAATTCCAGTAGTATGATAATCTGTTCTTAGCAAGTACACCAGGATGTATTTGAATATATTACTCGGATAAAGTTACAGGCGTAGGACGAACCGGGTCAAATACATCTTCCACATGGAATAAATCTTCCAGATTGCCATCTACAGTCATACTCTTATACAACTGATAACCATCCAGGTCGCGGCGTCCCTGACGAACGTAATCGCTTCGGTATTGATTCCAGTACTGTGTCGAATCCACATTACAATAGAAGTTAAATCCCTGTCCGTGGAAATAAGCATATTTGCCATTGTCCATACTGTAATCTTCAGAACCGGCGATATCTTCTCCATGTGCGAAGATAATCGTATCAGTAGGCCCAATTAATGGAGATACGTAGGTCATCCATTTATCGTTGTCTTCCATAAGTGATTCTAAGGAGCGGGAGCCGGCTCTTGCATGTCCCCAGGTGTGGCTGGCAAATTCCCATCCGCTGTTTTTGATAGCTTCTGCAGCTTTTGTGGCTTCGGCTACATCCGTATCCCAGTTAAAGTCTGGATGTGCATCCAGCCATTCCTGCTGATCCAAATCCAGCTTTTCTTTGGTTTTGTATGCAATATCAGTACGGTATCCAAGAATGCCATTGTAACCGGTAAGTGCGATAAGTCCGCGTGCTCCCTTATAACATCCGTCAGGGTGTTCTGTCAGGAATGTGTTGAGTCGTGGAACCACATCAAAATCACCGATTTCCACGGTTCCGTCATCTTGAGTCATCTGACATTTTGGCAGACCATTTTCATCCACTACAATTTTATCCGGGAAGCCATCAGCTTCGCCAAAATGATAGTAGCTTAAGTCATCCACAGAAAGAACTACAGCCTTTTTATTAGGCGGCAGCATTAACTGATCATTTACTTCAAAAGTAGAAGAGCCGTCCTCATTTTTAGTCTCTTTTACTAAATCACGCAGGCGGACGATGACATAGCCATTATCGTACATCTGTTGTGTGATTTTATCAAACTCAGAGACGGTTGTGTACCAGCAGTTGTAGTCTTCCTGTTTATAATCTCCGTCAAATACCTTGTCATTGTTGGTAATTAAGGAGTGATAGAAGATGTGAGGTACAGTGGTAACATCTACAGGTACGCAGGATGCCTTGGTAGTTTCATACTCGGAGATAGCATCAGTCATAGCAATATCTGATTCATACCCAGCAGTAGATTGGATAAGTGAGATAGCACCGTCATAATCATAGCCTGCAGCCAGAACAGCGGCCTGGTCTAAGATATCCTGATTGGCACTCTGACTGGAACCTTCGCCAGAGTTGGAACCTTCTTCATTTTGCGATGCAGTCTGTTGCGCCTCTGCGTCATTGCCGGAAGACTTGCCCGATTTGATCCCCCTAACCACAAGAGTAATAACCAGGATAAGCAGCAGTGCCAGGATGATTCCAAGCCCGGTTCTTATCATCATAACTTGTTTGAGACGCTTCTTTCTCTGAAGCTCCTGGCGTTTCCGTCTTCGTTGTCTTAATTCTTCTTCATTCATATTTCCCAAGATTAAACCCCCAGTTTCTTTTTGTCAAAACGAATATTTGAAATTCGTTTCGCTGTTTTTATAATCGCATAAGTGATATAGACATAGTATAACGTATGTGAGGATAAAAATCACTAGGAAGATTAATTTTAAAAATAATTTTCAAATAGGGGGCATTTATTTGGAACTATTTACCCCAAGATAATCCATGAGAGCATTTTGAAATAATTTTGAACAATTCACACCACTTTCATCTGCCTGTGCTGCCAGCCAGGATGGAAGGGATAAGGTTTTCTTTACGAACCGGTTTCTAATACGCTCCCGTATGGGTGGCATGAATACACTTACTAAAACAGGTACTTGCTGTGAGGATAAAGACACATCTTTGATTGAAATGGGGGCAGGAATTGTCTCTTGATCTTGTTCCATTCCGAATAAGTGAAGTCCAAGAGCTTCCTTTGCATTTCTTAAAGCCATGTCTGTATCATCCTTATTTGCACATGGGTTGCATCCAGGCAAATCCGGAAAATCTATGCTGATACCATTCGATTCATAGGTAAATACAGCAATGTATGAATAATAGTCTTTCATAATGGGGAGCCTCCTTTAATTAATCAAATAAGATACCAGATTGTTTCGATATACTTTTTAATGTCCCAATGGGAATATCCTTCTTGGGATGTGTAATAGTTACGCGACCCTTGTGTTCTGGATGCTTGAATTGGTGGTGGTCACCGTCACAGCAAACTTCGTGCCATCCATGAGCTTTTAGAAGTTTTATGACTTGTCTAGATGAGTAACTTTTCAATATTTCATCTCCTTTAATTATAATATGGTGAGAAATAAACGTCAATGAATATGTAATAAATTATGTATTAAAAATAAAAGCCGAATGCTAATGACAGATATAGTGAGGGAATGTATAGGGGCAAAATATGAGTTTAGAAGATAAGATTAAGAAATCCATAAGAAAATACAAAAAGAAGTATAAGAACAGTGGGGTAGAATAAAAGAAACAAAAAGAATCAAGGAGAGGTAGGGGAATATGCAGATATTAGGAAGAGATTTACTGATTAGCCTTGGAATAATGATATTATGTATAGGGATTTGTTATAGAAAACCGGAAAAAAATCTGGTTTGGAAATATGTAGGAATACTGGTGCTTACGCTTATGATGGGCATTATCTTTTCTTTAACAGGAGTAACCCCATTAAGCGGATTTCACACAGAGATTCATCTGAGAGAAATAGCCTGGATACCATTTCAAGGAATGATTGAGATGCTTCAAGGTGGAATAAGCATGTATGCGATTATTAATCTGGGAGGAAATCTATTAATGTTTTTCCCGGTAGGTTTTCTGTTCCCACTCTTATGGGAACGTTTTCGAAGCATGAAAAAGACGGTATGTACAGGATTTTTAATCTCACTAATGATAGAGTGCAGCCAGCTATTCCTGGCAAGAGGAACCGACGTAGATGATTTGATACTAAATACATTAGGAACCTTGCTGGGATATGGATGTTACCGGCTCTTTGTCCGAATCATGCCGCGTTTCAGTCAAAAATTCCAGTTGCTAAAGCATAATCTGGCAAATTATATATTACCAGTATTATGCGTAGCGATTCCATATATAACCGTAGTTTTACTGGGATTCTATGATCGTGCGAAGATATTTCTTCCCTAAATCTCTTTCACTATTTAACCCGGAAAAACAGAAGTGCGAAGAATTTGATACAAGTGACCCACCGGAAGGCCTACAACATTATAATAATCTCCATCAATCCGTTTTATATATCTGGCAAAATATCCTTGAATACCATAAGCACCCGCCTTATCCAGCGGGTCACCAGTACGTACATAATCTTCAATCTCATTCACACTCATAGGAAAACAGGATACATCCGTAGCTTCCACAAATCCATCCACCCGTTCCCCATCACAGCCCTTCCATATAACAGAAACACCAGTATACACAGTATGCGTCCGCCCCTGCAGCATCTGCAGCATCCGAACCGCATCCCGGGAATCCTTAGGCTTCCCCAAAATCACCCCATCAAAAGTAACAATCGTATCTGCTCCAATAACAACAGAATCCACCGGTGCCCCCAAAGCCACCTCGCTAGCCTTCTGCAAAGCCAATTCCGCCACAACCTCCGAGGGAACACTCTTACTAATACACTCATCCCCCAAAGCCGGCACTACCCGAAAAGACAAACCAATCTGCTCCAACAACTCCCGTCGCCTCGGCGACCCCGAAGCTAAAATAATCTCCGTCATATTCTAATCCTCCATTTTAAAATCACAATTACACTGTAAATCAATCAACGCACCCGCGCTGCCACTCCGTCCCAATGCCTTGAGGCTTTTCACTCCCATCGTCGCCAAAAACCAGCAGCCCGGCAGAGTCCCCTTTCTCCACTACCGAGTCAAAACCCTCAAAAAATCCTCTCCATATCTTTCATATTTCACTTCTCCAACCCCAGATACCTCCAACATCTCTTCCTTACTGGAAGGATGCAGCACACACATCTGCGTAAGTGTCTTATCAGAGAAAATCAAATAAGGAGGAACCCCTGCCTTCTTAGCCAGTTCCATACGAAGCTCACGAAGCTTCTCGAACAAATCCCGATCCACATCATCCAGAGATGCCACAGCCTTACTGACTCTCGCCTTACCAGCCGCTTTCTTGCTATCCTTACTGACAGGTTCATATTCCTTAGCCATTTTCATGGTAACAGTCACATCACTGTCCCCGTCCAGAAGCTCTTTTGCATTTACACCGAGTTTTACAACAGCATATTCACCGGTGGTAAGAATCAGGTAATCATTTAAAATAAGATGGTTTATCATCTGCCGCAGACGAGGAATGGTCAGATGAGCCAGTTTTCCATAATGAACATTTTCATCCATTCTGCATCGTTTTACTTTAGCGTTATTACTTCCTCGTAAAGTGTCCACAATGAGCGTCATTCCATATCGTTCATGGCTTTCACGGATGCAGCCAAGAATCTCTAAGGCTGGTTCTGTGATATCAATGGTGTCAAACTGCGTCAGGCAGTTAGAACAGTTTCCACAATAATTATCACCATATTCGCCAAAATACATAAGAATATAAGAACGAAGACATTCATTAGTCATACAATAGAAGGTCATTTTCTTGAGCCGCTCCCGATCCCGCTCCTTTACCACTTCAAGTTCTTCATCAGATAATTCGTTATTATCCATATTATTATCAATAAAAAACTGATTGGTAACTACATCCTGACCGCCATAGAGCAGGATACATTTGGCAGGTTCACCATCACGACCGGCTCTTCCGGCTTCCTGATAATAGCTTTCGATATTCTTGGGCATATTATAATGGATGACGTAGCGGACATTGGACTTATCAATACCCATTCCAAAAGCATTAGTAGCCACCATGATAGGCTTTACATCATAGATAAAATCTTCCTGATTGTGCTTCCTTTCATAATCCGAAAGCCCTGCGTGATATCGGGTGACCGGCAGTCCTTCTTTTACCAGATTCTCACATACTTCTTCCACGGCTTTTCTGGAAATACAGTAGATGATACCACTTTGTCCATCAAATTCGTGTACGTGTTTTAATAGCGCCTGGTATTTATCTTTTGGCTTTTCTACTGCAAAAAATAAATTCTTCCGGTCAAATCCAGTAGTAATAACAGTTGGATTATTAAGCTGCAGTATACAGACCATATCCTCTTTTACTGTTTTGGTTGCAGTGGCAGTAAAAGCACTGACCACCGGACGGTGGGGGAGTGCATGGATAAAATTAGTGATTTTTAAGTAACTTGGTCGAAAATCCTGGCCCCACTGGGATACACAGTGCGCTTCGTCCACACTGACCATGGATATGTTAACCTGCATGGCAAATGCAAGAAATTCCGCAGTATCTAAGCGTTCCGGCGCTACATAGATAATCTGATATCGTCCTTCTTTTGCATAACGCAGGGCAGTAAGATACTGATTATAGCTAAGAGAACTATTCAAATAAGCTGCATGGATGCCCGCCTGATTCAGCGCTTCGACCTGGTCTTTCATAAGAGAGATGAGAGGAGATATAACAAGGGTAATGCCTTCCATCATAAGTGCCGGAAGTTGGTAACAGATGGATTTTCCGGCGCCGGTAGGCATGATACCTAAAGTATCGTGTCCGGATAGGATACTGTCGATTAAGGTTTCTTGCCCTTCACGGAATTCACTGTATCCAAAGTATTGCTTTAATAGCTTGTATTTATCTTTCAATGGATGTTAGTCCTTTCTTTTGTGTATTTTCTTTTGTTTTATGGGAGCTTATATTTCAGATCCATTTATATTAGAATCATTTATCCTGTCAGATAGTCTGATTTTACATCAATTACATGAAATAGGAAATAGATATTTAGAAATATAATACTTTTTTTAGAAAATTGTAATCAGGGATAATCAACTCTGGTTTTTATTGCGGGAGAGGTAAAAAAAGAGTATAATTTGGTAAAAAGAAACTAAAATATTTAGTAAGGGAGTGATTATATGGCTACTTTAAAGGATATTGCCAGTCTGGTAAATGTGTCACAGGCTACGGTTTCCAGGGTTTTGAACCGGGATTCCAGCCTTAGTGTCACAGCGGAAACCAGAGAAAAGATTCTGCGGGCGGCTGAAGAATTGGGATATAGGAAAGTGGGGCAGCGCTACAGTGAGGACGTGCAGCCGGAGACTATTAAACGAATCGGTATTGCGCAGATGTTTGAACTAAAAGAACAGTTAGAAGATGTGTATTATCTTCTTATGAAAAATATAGTGGAAGAAGAGTGCTTTTCCAAGCAATTTATTACTGTCAGTATGTTTCGCAATGAAGATCGCAGATTCGTAATAAACGATGAGCAGAAATTAGACGGGATTATTGCCATCGGACGTTTTACTTTAGGTGAGATTGCCAGTTTCCATGAGTATACAGACAATATTGTGTTTTTGGATTCATCTCCGGATGAGTTAAAGTATTTTAGTATTGTTCCAAACTATCATATGGCAGTACGTGCAGCTATGAAGTATTTTAGGGATAACAGACATGAGAAGATTGCTTATGTTGGCAGCTGCTATACCTTCGGCAGTACGAAAGATATTACCATGGATCCAAGATTTTATTACTATAAAGCAGCTATGAACAGTCAGGGGAACTATGATGAAAATCTGATTATTGATTGTGAGATGAAAGCGCAGAGTGGCTATGAGCAGATGAAAAAGTTTCTGGATTCAGGGAAAGAACACCCTACAGCGCTTTTTATTGCCAGTGATACAATCGCACCAGGCATTATCAATGCGTTAAAAGAAAGGAATCTGGTGATTCCGGAAGATATCAGTGTGATTACATTTAATAATACGAATCTATCAGAGTTTTCCAATCCGCCGCTTACATCTATAGAAGTCTTTATGCGGGAGAGCGTAAAATCTTCGATTACCTGTATGGAACTATTATGGGAAGATAAGCAGTGTGCGAAAAAGATAGTAGTGCCTTGTGATCTGGTAAAAAGAGAAAGCGTAAAAGTTTTAGTAAAATAATAAAAGTTTAGTAAATAAATTATTGACTTTTAGTAAAATAAATGGTATTATTCTTTTAGAATCAACAACGAGGACGTGAAATACAAAGAATTTCAGACATTTGAGCATGAAATGTTGAGGAAAACCCCGGGGAAACGAAAAGTAAAATTATTACTAAAAGGAGAAAATCATGAATAAGTTAAGCTGGAAGTCAAAATTAAGTTTTGGTATCGGAGCGTTTGGTAAAGATGCGGTGTATGCGATTGTATCTACTTTCCTGATGTTTTATCTGACGGATGTGCGTATGGTAGCCCCTGCTTTTGTAGGAACCCTGTTTTTAGTAGCAAGAATATGGGATGCATTTAATGATCCTTTCATGGGCATGGTGGTAGACAACACCAAAAGCCGCTGGGGTAAGTTCCGTCCCTGGATTTTAGTCGGAACAATTTTAAATGCAGTAGTACTTATTTTCCTGTTTTTAAATATCGATATGGCAGGTTCGTCTTATAAGATTTATTGTTCAATTTTCTACATCTTATGGGGTATGACGTATACCGTAATGGATATTCCATACTGGTCTATGGTTCCGGCTATGACAGATGACGAAAATGAAAGAAGTCAGATTTCAGCTATTCCAAGATTATTTGCAAGTTTTGCATGGTTAGTAGTAGGTTCTTTTGGATTGTTCTTTGTTGCTAAATTAGGTAATGGAAATGACATGCAGGGATTCTCAAGATTTGCAATCGCAATCAGTGTAATCTTTGTCATTGCCTCAATCCTTACAGTTATCAATGTGAGAGAGAAAGTAGTCACTCAGAACGCAGAGAAAACAACTGTAAAACAGATGATTCGTGTACTTTTTGAGAATGATCAGGTAAAAGTTATATTAGGAATTGCATTATTCTTCAATGTAGCTTATCAGTTATCCAACAGTTTTGCTTTGTACTACTTTAGTTATGTAATTGGAAATAAAGCATTGTTTGCAACTTATACAGGTGTTGCAGGTGTGGCTCAGATGGTAGCATTAGCAGCATTCCCGAAGATTTCTGAAAAAATCGGAAGAGGAAAAGCATTCTTACTGGCAAGTTTCCTTCCTGTAGTTGGATTTATCTTACTTTTACTTTGTGGATTTATACTGCCGGGAAGCATCATCATGGTTGGTGTCTGCAGCGCAGTTGTTAATATCGGAATTGGTTTTATGCTTGTACTCATTACGGTTATGCTCGCTGATGTAGTTGACTATGGAGAGTATAAATTGGGCACAAGAAATGAAAGTATTCTGTTCTCGATGCAGACTTTCATCGTTAAATTTGCAGGTGCATTCAGTGGATTTGTAAGTGGTATTGGTCTGACTTTAATCGGATATGTGCCAAATGAGGCTCAGGCTCCTCATACGATTATCGGAATGAGAATTATCATGATTGCTCTTCCGGCACTGTTATCCTTCTTATGTTTTGTGATTTACAAGAAAGGTTACCGTCTGACAGCAGAGTTCTGCAGAAAGATGATGCAGGAACTCAGAACAAGAAAGGAACAGTAAGCGTATGTGGTTGGGTGTAGATTATTATCCGGAACAGTGGGATGCTGCCATGTTAGAGGCAGATTTAGATAATATATTGGAATTGGGATGTAATGTGATTCGAATCGGAGAATTTTCCTGGCATATGATGGAGCCAGTGGAAGGACAGTATGATTTCTCCTATTTTGACAGGGTTATTGAAAAAGCAAAGGAAAAAGGTCTGCATGTAATCATGGGAACGCCTACAGCGACGATTCCGGCATGGCTGGCTAAGAAATATCCGGAAGTTTTATCTGAGTTTGAAAATGGTACAAAGAGATCATTCGGGGGCAGACATGTATATTGTTTCAACAGCCCTATCCTTTATACCTATTCAGATCGAATTATTACAGCATTGGTAAATCACTATAAAGACGAAGAGTCCATAGTGGCATGGCAGATTGATAATGAATTTGGTCATGAGGGCAGTGATGTATGTTACTGTAAACAGTGTCAGTTAGAATTTCAGGAATATCTTCGAATTAAGTTCAAGGGTGATATCAATCAGTTAAATGATACCTATGGAACTACATTCTGGTCACAGGAATATAATGAATTTGAAGAAATACCAACACCGATGGAGACGATTACTACTCATAATCCGGCACTGCGTCTGGATTGGGAACGTTTCCGCAGTCAGAGTGTAGTTAATTTTGCACAGTTTCAGGTAAAAATTATCCGCAATATAATTCCGGATGCCCAGGTGATTCATGATTTCCCGGGGGGCGGAATGGATAAACATTGCGACTATTCGAAAATAGCAAAATGCCTTGATACAGTGGCTTATAATAATTATCCTGTATGGGGTGGACAAAAAGAACCGATTCTGCCTCACGAGATTGCTTTTGGTCTGGACTATATCAGAGGGTTAAAGAAACAGAATTTCTGGATTACCGAAGCGATTATGGGAGCTCAGGGACATGATGTAACAGGCTTTCTGCCACGACCGAATCAGGCTAAGATGTGGTCTTATCAGGGAATGGCCAGAGGCTGCTCGTCACTTATGTATTTCCGCTATCGTGGCGGTACTAAGGGCGCAGAACAGTTTTGCTATGGAATCTTAGATGCAGATAATGTAAAAAGACGCAAATTCTTTGAGTTACAGAGTTTCTTTCAGGATGTGAAAAATTACAAGCCGGCACTGGATGCTCCGGTAAAGAGCCAGGTTGCTATGGTTTATGATTATGATTCACTGGCGGCATTTCGAATTCAGAGACAGAGTATTCTTCTGGATTGTCAGGGGGAGATGAAGAAGCTGTACAAGCCTTTCTATGATGCCAATGTGATGGTAGATGTGATACCGGAAGATGCAGATTTCTCCGAATATAAGATATTGATACTTCCATTACTGATTATTGGAAAAGAAGAATTTAAAAATCGTGTGAAGGCATATGTGGAAAATGGCGGAACAGTCATATTTACTTATAGAAATGCTGTAAAAGATGAGAATAACAACTTAACCTTAGGCAGTGTAATCCCTGTTGGCTATGATACTTTAGCCGGCGTAGCAGTAGAAGAGACAGAAAGTTTGCAGGATATCAATGCATTCCCTGTTCACGGATGCGGCATCTGCGAAGGACAGGAAGGCTATGGCGGAGTGTTCCGCGATATGCTGGTGCCAAATGGTGCACAGGTACTCTATCGCTATGGAGATACTTTTTATAAGGAATACGCAGCAGTGACAAAGAATCAGTACAAGATGGGAACTGTATATTATCTGGGCTGTTCTTTGGATGAAGACACTCTGCGACAGCTTATGGGACGGATTATGTCCGATAACCAGATAGAGCCTACGACAAGTGAAGAGGGTGTTGAGATTGTTTATCGCGGCGAAGGATTAGATCGTGTGAGAATCTTAATCAATCATAATGGATTTGCTGTACAGGCGGCCAATCAGTTATTAGAACCATACGAATGTAAAATAGAGAAATGTGATGGATTAGAATAAAAATTAACGGAAAGCAGCAGGCGAAAACGGTTTTCGCCTGCTGCTTTCCGTTAAAAAATATTGCATTCAATGTGTAATATGTTATATTGGTTAAGAAGTATTCAGAAGAGTAAGAATACCAATACCTATAATATATGAGTGGAGCGAAAATCTTGAGTACAAACGAAATTCATTCTATGAAAAAAAATATAAGTGGAATTATCTTTGACCGGCAGGAATTCGAGATTCCACATAATCCATACGAGCAGGAAGTCAGGGAACTAGACAGCATTCGTAAAGGAGATAGAAATCTGCTTTTGCAAAGTTGGAAAGAAACTTATCCGGGGCAGGTGGGAACACTGGCTGATAATCCTCTGCGCCAGGCGAAGAATGTGGCAATTTGTGTGATTACGCTGTCATCCCGTGCTGCAATTGAGGGAGGTATGCTGCCGGAAGAGGCATTTTCCATGGTAGATGCCTGTGTGATGCAGGTGGAGAAAATGAGTGACAGCAGCCGGATCGAGGAATTTCAAAGAGAAGCACAGTTGGAATTTTTAGAAGGTGTAATCCGGGCGCAGCAGAAGTCCGAGCGAAATGAGCTGGTAGAGCGAACGAAGAACTATATTTTTCAAAACCTGCATAAATCGATTATAATAGGCGAGATTGGAAAACATATGGGAGTGAATTCGGATTATTTATCGACTCTGTTTCATAAGGTGGAAGGGTGCACGATTCAGCAGTATATTCAAAAGGAGAAGGTCCATCTGGCCGAGAATATGCTCAGATATTCAGATTACAGTATTCAGGAAATTGCTTCTTATTTATTGTTTTGTTCCCAGAGTCATTTTGGACAGGCATTCAAAAAAGAAGTTGGCATGACACCCAGCCAGTATCGGAAAAAGTTTGGTGTCCGGTAGCCGGTAAAAGGAACTTAAGTAATACAGAAAAGACAATTACAGAAGTATAAAATAAGAAAATAAAAATAGAATTCAAAACATCTAAAATTAACGAGAGTCGCACAAAATTAATGATATATTTTGTGCGACTCTTTTGGTACAGTAAAGATAAATAGAGTTGAGAGTAAAGCGGAATAAGCAAGAAAGCGAGGATGACAGAATATAAAAAATGCGTGATAACGCAAATTAAGCTAAAGTAATTAAACTAAGGAAAAACAATAAGAAAGCATGAAAAAGGAGAATAAAAACCATGAAAAAAATGAACACACTAATCTACGGAACCGCATACTATGACGAGTACATGCCATATGACCGTTTGGAAAAAGATGTGGAAATGATGAAAAAAGCAGGAATCAACACCGTACGTATCGCAGAATCCACTTGGAGCACCTGCGAACCCCAGGAAGGTGTATTTGATTTCTCTCATGTAGAACGGGTTATGGACGCTATGGAAGCAGCAGGAATTTCTGTAATTATAGGAACACCTACCTATGCAATCCCTACCTGGATGGTAAAATCTCATCCGGATGTATTAGCTACGACGGTAAATGGCAGAGGCATCTATGGAGCTCGTCAGATTATGGATATCACACATCCGGTATATCGATTCTATGCAGAACGAGTGATTCGAAAATTGATGGAATGCAGTGCACACCGTGCCTGTGTTATCGGCTTTCAAGTAGATAACGAGACAAAAGCATACAAAACTGCCGGAAAAAATGTTCAGGAACAGTTTGTAAAATATCTCCGGAAAAAATTTGATGATAATCTGGATAAATTAAATGCAGAATTTGGACTGGATTACTGGAGTAATCGCATCAATGCCTGGGAAGATTTTCCGGATGTAAGGGGAACTATTAATGGAAGTCTGGGCGCAGAATTTGAAAAGTTTCAGCGTACATTGGTAACAGATTTTTTAAGCTGGCAGGCAGATATTGTGAGCGAATATAAAAGGGAAGACCAGTTCATCACCCACAATTTTGATTTTGAGTGGAGAGGATATTCTTACGGAGTACAGCCGGATGTGGATCATAAGCAGACGGCAAAGTGCCTTACCATAGCAGGATGCGACATCTATCATCCAACCCAGGATGATCTGACCGGAGCAGAAATCGCTTTTGGTGGCGATATGACCCGGTCCTTAAAGCAGGATAACTATCTGGTAATCGAGACGGAGGCACAGGGATTCCCGGGATGGACACCATATCCGGGACAGCTTCGCCTTCAGGCCTACAGTCATATCGCATCAGGGGCTAACAGTGTCATGTACTGGCATTGGCACTCTATACACAATTCCTTTGAGACATATTGGAGAGGAATCTTAAGCCACGATATGCAGGAGAATGAAGTCTATCGTGAGGCATCCATAGTGGGAAATGAGTGGAACCAGATAGGAAGTCATCTGGTGAATCTAAAGAAGAAAAATGAAGTAGCCATGATGGTGAGCAATGAAGCTCTTACTGCCTTAAATTGGTTTGGAATCGAAGCCAGTGCAGCCGGAAACGGAGATACCGCTTACAACGATGTAGTGCGTTGGATGTACGATACCATATATAAAATGAATGTGGAATGTGACATGATCTGGACAGAATCTGATAATCTGTCTGATTACAAAGTGATTATAGTACCAGCCCTCTATGCAGCTTCCGATGCATGTCTGGAAAAATTAAAAGCCTATGTAAAACAGGGCGGACATCTGGTAATGACATTTAAATCAGCCTTTGCCAATGAAAATGTAAAGGTAAGCAGTCAGACACAGCCCCATATTCTGCAGGAATGCCTGGGGCTATCTTATCAGCAGTTTACATTCCCTAAGAATGTAAAGCTTTCTTCTGAGATATATGAAGTATCCGAAGAAGAACGAGAGGCAAAAGTATTTATGGAACTTCTTATGACAGATTCAGCGAAAGTACTTGCCACATATGAGCATCCGCAGTGGAAAGCATATGCTGCAGTTACAGAACATGAGTATGAGGAGGGTATGACTACCTATGTAGGCTGCATGACATCCCATGCCTATTTAGAAAAAATTCTTGGCAGAGCTTTTGCTCAGGCAAATGTGACTATGCCAGAAGAGACGATCACTTATCCACTGGTACTGCGAAAAGGAGTTAATGATTTGGGAAGAGAGGTATCCTTCTATTTGAACTATTCCTCACAAGACCGGGAAGTTGTTTATGGGGAAATAGAGGGCACAGAATTAATCTCACAGGAAAAAGTGTCACAAGGAGAAATTGTTATGGTTCCTGCATGGGGCGTGAAAGTGATTGAGAAAAATGAGAAATAGTATATAATATTGTGCAAAATAACTAACAAGTAAAATGATTATACAAAAAAAGGAAAAATATTAAACAAAACAGGAGATGATAACGCCTTAAAACAATTTACCGCTTTTGCTATAGTAATACTACAAACAGAACAGCAAGTTGTTCAAAAAAGGAGGAAGAAAGTAATGAAGAAAAAAAGAGCATTGGCATTATTGCTGACAACAGTTATGGGTCTGGGATTACTAACAGGCTGCGGAGGTTCTGGAAGTTCATCGGAAAGTGCAGACAGCAAAGATGCTGAAGAGGGAAAAACGCTCAGTATGATGTGTATCGGAACAACAGCAGATGCATATATGGAAGGATACCAGTCAATTATTGACAGCTTTAATGAAAATAATGAGTTTGGTGTAACTGTTGATGCAGAATTTGTAAGTAATTCTGATTACAAAACAAAGCTGACTACATTAATGGCTTCTGATTCTGAACCGGATATTATATTTACATGGGAGTTAGGATACCTTCAGACTTTTGTAGACGGCGGAAAAATTGTGGATTTGACACCGTATCTTGAAGAGGATACTGCATGGAAAGATAGCTTCAATGATGGTATGCTGGATCAATTGACTTACGATGGAAAAGTATATGGAATTCCAACTCAGGAGTGTGTTGGTACTATGTATTACAATAAAGCTATTTTTGAAGAAAATGGTGTTGCAGTGCCTACAACATATGAGGAATATCGTCAGGTGTGTGATACATTAGTTGCTAATGGCGTTACTCCAGTTGCACTTGCTTCTACGCCAGATGATGCTTGGCTGGTATCTCAGTATATTCAGCAGTTAGCAAATGGTATTGGTGGATATGAGTATTTTGAAAGTTTGAAAGATGGAACTGGAAAATGGAATGATGATACGATGGTTCAGGCTGCAAAATTATTCCAGGAAGAAGTTGAGGCCGGATATTATGAAGATGGATTTACTGGTGTTAGCGGAACAGAAGCAGAAGCTTTATTCCAGTCAGGACAAACAGCTATGTACTATAACGGTTCATGGGAAACATCTAATTTAGATAATTCTGAATACTGTGAAGTGAGTGAGGATGTAAGCTGCTTTACTATGCCGGCAGTAGATGCAGAGAATGCATATATTTCTATGGGCTCTGTTGATTCTTCATATGCAGTATCAACAAATTGTAAAAATGTGGATGCAGCAGTTGGGTTGTTAAAATATTGGACAAATGCAGAAAATGCTTCCATGCTGCTATATGATTATGGACGTATGCCATCTACAAAAGTGGAATTAGATCAAAGCAAATTATCAAGTCTTTGCATTGATGTTATTGCCAGATTCGAGGAACAGAAATCTTTAACTCCATGGTTTGACCGTGTTGATACCAATATTGGTAATGAATTCAACAATTGTGGTGTGTCTATTTCCAATGGTGAAGATCCTCAGGGAATCTATGATGGACTGCAGGAGTACGCACAGTCACAGTCATAAATACATACTGAAACTTCGTGTTGAACTGCTGGTAAAGAGCAATCAGTACAGTCTTTACCAGCAGTTTTTGTAAAAATACGTATGTGAAAGTTGAGTTTGAAAGACTTATACGAGGGAGGTATGTTTATGAAGTCTGTGTTTGGTAATAAAAAAAGTATCGCGGTATTTGTACTGCCAGCGTTTATTGTATATGCAATTTTTTGTCTTTTCCCAATTGGATATAATATATATATGTCATTTTTTGATACAAATCTAATGGAAAAATCAACATTTGTAGGATTAAATAATTATATACAGCTGGCGAAGGATGCAACTTTTATAAAATCACTGAAAAACAATATTTTGATGGTAATTGGTTCTTTAATTGCACATATGCCGTTGGCTATGTTTTTTGCTAATGCTATCTTTAAGAAAATCAAGGGAGCAGCATTTTTTCAGACAGTTTTCTTCCTGCCAAGTGTTATCTGTGGTGTGGCAGTAGGTCTTACCTGGACATTTATCTACAATGGTAATTACGGTTTGCTTAATGCATTTTTAGGCGCAATAGGATTGGAAAATCTGCAGCAGGTATGGTTGTCGAATAAGAATCTTGCACTGTTTTGTATCATCATCGTTGTTATGTGGCAGTTTGTGGGATATCATATGATTATCCAGCTGGCAGCCATGAGAAATATTGACAGTTCTTATTATGAGGCAGCAAGTATTGACGGAGCAACCGGATGGCAGCAGTTCGTCAATATTACATTACCAATGATTAAACCTATTCTAAAGATTGATGCAGTTTTGATTATTACTGGTTCTTTGAAATATTTCGATTTGATAGCAGTTATGACTGGCGGAGGTCCCAACCATGCGACGGAAGTAATGTCTACATATATGTACTATCAGGGATTTAATATTCTGAAATATGGATACTCATCAGCTATTGGTGTTGTCTTGTTACTATTGTGTGCAGGTTCCGTAGTATTGTCGAACAAAGTCTTTAAGACAGATGATACACAGATGTAGGGGAGGGGAATATCATGAAAAAGAGTCCGGCTGAAAAAGTATGGCTTGGGATTAAGTATGTAACCCTTATAATATTCACGATTATGTGTCTATATCCTATTTTGTGGTTGCTGCTTGCATCTTTTAAGACAAATAAAGAATTATATGTAAATGCATGGGGACTTCCGGAAACCTGGAATTTCTCTAACTATGTGACAGCGGTTGTAGACGGAAAGATTTTCCAGTATTTTGGGAATTCTGTAATCATAGCTGTATGTGCAGTTTTGGTTACCGTTATCTTTTCTACTATGGCATCCTACGCCATAGCAAGAATGGAATGGAAATTATCGAAGTTAACTTATAACATCTTCCTTATGGGAATGATGATTCCGGTATATGCAATGGTGATTCCGCTGTTTTCTATTTTCAAATCCATGGGATTATTAAATAATCATTTGTCTGTAATCATACCGCATATAGCAATAGGATTTCCAATGGCAATTTTTATCATATGCGGATTTATGGGATCTGTCCCGAGAGAATTGGAAGAAGCTTCCATCATTGACGGATGTAATATCTATCAGTGTTTTGGAAAAATTATATTACCAATCTCCAAATCATCCATCGTAACGGTAGCAGTAGTGCAGTTTATCAACGTCTGGAACGATCTGTTACTGCCAAGAATCTTTTTAACTGATGCAGAGAAGATGACACTTCCGGTAGGACTTACGAATTTCCAGGCGATGTACTCTACGAACTATGTCTGTGAGATTGCAGCAGTAATTATTACGATTATTCCAAGTATTGTAGTATATATTTTATTACACAGATATATTATGGAAGGTATGGTTGCCGGCGCTGTAAAAGGATGATAAACTAAAGAAAATAAATTTAAATACGCATAGCATATATGTATGCCTGACCATTAGAACTGTTGTATCATAATACCAAATATGAGACAGCAGTTCTTTGGCACATATGTTGCCGGTGTGAAGAGGTAGCAAAACAGGAGGGGAAGATATGAATCTGCTTATTGCTGATGATGAACTGGTAATAAGAAAAGGAATGCAGAGTCTGGACTGGAAGTCCATTGGATTAGAGGAAATCTATACAGCACAAAACGGTGCGGAGGCAAAGGAATTATTATTGTCATGTCCTATCGACCTTGTGATTTTTGATATTCGTATGCCGGGAATGACAGGACTTGAATTAGCCAGGATGATTCAGGAATACTCCATGGACACGGCTGTTATCCTGCTTACAGGCTTTGCAGAATTCGAGTATGCCAGGGAAGCCATGCGTTATGGTGTGAGTGACTATCTGACAAAACCATTGCGTCCAAAAGAAATTTTAGCAGCAGTCTTGAAAGTCAAGACTGAATTAGAACAAAGACGCTATCAGGCAAAAGTGATTCGAAAGTACGAGGAGACCATAGGGGCCAGTGATACTTTTAGTCAGATTAAGAAATGTTTTCCTAAAACCAGCAGTATTATGACAGAAATACTCGCGGATATGGCAAAGGACTATAATCAGTCAATATCCTTGAGCAATTATGCAGAAAAATATCATTTTTCAAAAGGTTATATATCCAAGATGTTTAAAAAAGAAACAGCATATTCTTTTATGGACTTACTTAATTCTATCCGACTGATGAATGCAGCACTGCTTTTGCAGGATGGGGAAAAAATAGTGGATGCATGCGAAAAGACAGGATTTAACGATCAGCGATACTTTTCACAGGTGTTTAAAAAGTGTTTTCAATGCAGTCCATCTGAATTTAAGAATAAAGAAGTAGATAAAAATAGCTTGAAATTAAAGAGTATCCTGGAGAAAAATCATGAGAATGACGAGAATGCGCAATAGTATACAGACAAAAGGATTTTTAGTGTTTACTGTTTTGATTAGTACTACGGTACTGATTTTATTTGTATGCTTTATAACCATTTTTGGCAGTGCATATTTGAACCAGACGAATGATTATCTTAGTGATGTCACCAAACAGGCGACGGAAAATGTGGATGATTTGGTGGAAAATGTTAATCAATTATCCATAGCGGTGCTTAGCAATGCGACGGTGCAGTATGCTTTAGAAGAGATGAATTCATATGAAGGTGACATTTCGGCAAATGAAAAAATCCAGTCTCTGGGAGCACAGATATCTAACCAGCTGAGAGCAGCTGTTTTTAATGAACCGGCAGTTTCTACTGTGCGTATTTATTCAGATTATGGTAATGAAGTGCGTATCAGTACAGCAAATCAGGAACGTATAGAGTCGATATATACAAAAGAAGATTTATATGAGTTAAGCGGTGGTGCAGTGTGGGAGATGTCTGGAGATGAGGATTACCTGTGTCTTTCCAGAGCTATTCTAAGCGTTACAACTATGAAGCCTATAGGATATATGACAGTTGTATGCAATAACGAAGCATTTTCCGATTCACTGTATGAGCTTTCGAAGACTTATTCCAGCAAAGTATATATACTTGATGAAAATCAGACTATTGTAACTTCAAACAGTAAAGAAGCTATCGGTACAACACTTCCATATTCAGCGAAGGAGATTGGCGAACGAAAGTTTAGAACCATTGTAGATCCGGAAACCGGCGAACAGAGTTTCTACTACAGTGGACGTGAAATGAGCAGTGGATGGGGTTTAGTGACATTAGTCAGTACCAGACAGTTTATGTCAGCGATTGGTATGATCTTTGGTATTCTCCTCTTGTTGGTATTTGCCGCGGTGGCAGCAGCGCTTCTTTTCACCAGATTTGCAGTAAAGAGTCTGTTTGGTCCAACCCAACAGATTTTATCTGGTATGGAACAGTTTGGACAGGGGAATCTGGATGTGCGTGTACAGCTTGATAGCAAAGACGAATTTGGACAGATAGGGACAGCCTACAATCAGATGGCGGATAATATACAAAATCTTCTTGAGAAAGTTCTGAAGATGGAAATTGCCCAGAAAGAGGCTGAGATAGAAGTATTGAAGATGCAGATAAATCCACATTTTTTATATAATACACTGGATACTATCAGCTGGCTTGGCATCATGCAGGGAAATGATGATGTGTCGGACATATCTGTATCACTGGCAAATCTTCTGCGCGCAAATATTAAAAATGACCGTATGATATGTGTGAAAGAAGAATTGGAGACTATAAGAGACTATTTAAGAATCCAAAGTTATCGGTTTGGCGATAAAATACATGTGGTTTATGAAGTAAATCCAGAGGCAGAAGAATATAAGATGCCAAACTTCCTGCTGCAGCCGTTGATTGAAAATGCAGTAATTCACGGTTTTGAAGATAGTCAGAGAATAGAACCGGGAGAACTGCGGATTACCATTGATGTAGATGAAGACGGTCTGTATTTTGAAATCGCAGATGATGGGAAGGGCATGGATGAAGATGAACTAGGACGGCTTATGGAAGAGTGCAGGGATATGAGCAGCCATTCTTCTATTGGACTTAAGAATGTATATCGAAGACTGCAGCTTATGTATGAGGATGAGAGTCAATTTAAGATGGAAAGCAAGAAAAATTGTGGGACAACCATTTCGTTTCACATACCTACAAAGAGAGAGGAAATTAAAAATTATGAGTCACAGACAAAAATTTCAATGGAATAAGATGACTATGGGAACCTGCTATTATCCGGAACATTGGGATAAGAAATTGTGGAGCAGTGATTTAGACAGGATGCAGGACGCTGGAATTAGTACGATTCGAATCGCAGAGTTTGCATGGAGCAAGTTTGAGCCTGAAGAAGGTATATTTACTTTTGATTTCTTTGACGAATTTCTGGAAATATGTGTAAAAAAAGGAATGCAGGTAATAATGGGAACACCTACCGCAACTCCTCCGGCATGGCTGACAGAAAAATATCCGGAAGTATTAAACCGCCGCATTGATGAGACGGTTATGTATCATGGAGGAAGGCGACACTATAATTATAACGCGCCTGTTTACCGCAGCTTATGCAGCCGCATTGTGGAGAAGATGGGAGAACATTATGGGAAACATCCGGCAATTGTGGGATGGCAGATTGATAATGAGATTAACTGTGAAGTTGATGTGTTCTATTCCGAAGCGGATACAGTGGCATTTCGTAGTTTCTTAAAGGATAAATACACAACTTTAGATAAATTAAACTGTGCATGGGGAACTACTTTCTGGAATCAGACCTATACAGAGTGGGAACAGGTTTATGTGCCTCGTCATACACCGAGCGGTAACGTGAATCCACATCTTCAATTGGACTATTACCGGTTCGTATCGGAAAGTGCCATATCATTTTGTAAAATTCAGGCTGATATTCTGAGAAAATATGTCAGTGAAGATGTTTACATTACAACCAATGGAATGTTCCAGAATCTGGATAATCACAGGATGGAAGAAGAATGTCTGGATGTATATACTTATGATTCGTACCCGAGTTTTGCTTTTGGACTGGACAGAGATCCCTTACATTCTACCGATTTAAACGATCGCAAATGGTCGAGAAACTTAAATGAAGTTCGTTCCATCTGTCCACATTTTGGAATTATGGAGCAGCAGTCAGGAGCGAATGGATGGAATACCCGTATGGAAGGCCCGGCACCACGTCCGGGGCAGTTAAAACTATGGGCGATGCAGAGTGTGGCGCATGGAGCAGATTACATTTCTTTCTTTCGCTGGCGTACCTGTACTATGGGAACAGAGATTTACTGGCATGGAATCTTAGATTATGATAATCGTGATAACCGCAAATTAGCAGAGGTAAAATCATTCTATGAACTTCAGCAGAAATTAAATCCGGTATGTGGGGCAGATTATGATGCTAAGATTGCATTGGTAAAAGATTACGATAATGAGTGGGATGCCAAGGTGGATAAGTGGCATGGACGGGTATCCTATCCAAGCGAATTTGAGATATTTGCTGCTTCAGAGCTTTACCATACTCCTTATGATATCCAGTATCTTAAAGAGGGAAGCACTTTAGAAGATCTGAAAAAATATGAAGTGCTTATCTATCCGCATCCGGTATTACAGGAAGCATCTCGCGTGAATCTGTTAAAAGAGTATGTGGCACAGGGAGGAATACTGGTTATAGGATGCCGCAGCGGGTATAAAGATATGAATGGGCAGTGCGTCATGACTCCGCAGCCAGGCTTATTGGCAGAATTAACCGGTACAGATGTGGCTGAATGGACCTTTACAAGTCCGGCAGAAGACGCTGTGTCTGCAAAAGTGTTGGATAACAAGCTTAAAATGGTGAGTGGGGAGTGTGAACTTCAGAAACTTAAAGTGGTTGATGGGGAGTGCGAACTTGACAAACTTAAAGTGAATGGTGGCAAGTGCGAACCTGACAAGCTTCAGGCACCGATATTCAACGATATTATGACTGTAAAAGAAGGAACAAAAGTGTTGGCTTCCTATGAAAACACATTCTATGCAGGAACTCCTGCATTAACAGAGAATACTTATGGAAAAGGTAAAGTACTTCATCTGGGAACCACATTTACCAGAGACAATACCGCTCAGATTCTCAACTATCTGGGTATGCTGGAACCATACGCTAATATGGTGCAGGCTCCTGCTGAAGTTGAGGTTGTAGTTAGAAACAAGGAAGATAAAAGATGGCTGTTCCTTCTCAATTATCAGGCTGTGTCTCAGACAATTCAGTTAAAAAAGGAAATGAAAGATATGGAAACTGGAGATAAGATTACCGGGGTTATCAATATGAAGCCTTATGAAGTAAAAGTGTATGAATGTATATAGGAGAACAGTACAGCTTTTCACAATTTACACAAGTTCGCTGTCCAGGGGATAATTCGTGCTAAAGCGTCTATTGCTAAAGCGCATGACGGCAATGCTGGATAGTGTCATTGATTTTTTTGTACTTTGTCAAAAATATGTTGTGTTTTTTCTTCCATATATCCTTCCTTTGCTGTATGAGAACTGAAAAATCCGCAGTTATCTGCGACGTTTGTATAGCATAAGTACACTTCAAGTACACTTCAAGTACACTTCGGCATACTTAGTGTGAGATAAGCACAATCATAGATTTCATTACCTGCCTCTTTAAACTATTTTACTTTGAGAAGACATTGCTTTGAACTGAGTGGGAAATGGACGAATGTCCATGAACATAGTATATCAGGCTCTCTTTTAGTACTAAAACTTTATATGAACTTTTGCTGCTAATTTATGAGAAATTTGTTGGTATTATAGATATTCTGTTGTTATTTTACATGTTTACTCCATCTGATATCTACTGCAAATTGAAAGTACGTATCAAAAAGCAAGTTTCGTTCAAATGACATGTAAATTGAAGCGGAAAGTACGTATCCAAAAGCAGTTTTTGTCCGAATGACACGTAAATAGAAGTGACAAGTACGTATCCAAAAGTAGTTTTTGTCCGAATGACACGTAAATAGAAGCGGAAAGTACGTATTCAAAAGTGTTTTTTGTTCAAATGACACGTAAATAGAAGTGACAAGTACGTATCCAAAAGTAGTTTTTGTCTGAATGACACGTAAATTGAAGCGACAAGTACGTATCCAAAAGTAGTTTTTGTCCGAATGACACGTAAATAGAAGCGGAAAGTACGTATTCAAAAGTGTTTTTTGTTCAAATGACACGTAAATAGAAGTGACAAGTACGTATCCAAAAGTAGTTTTTGTCCGAATGACACGTAAATAGAAGTGACAAGTACGTATCCAAAAGTAGTTTTTTTTCGAATGACACGTAAATTGAAGCGGAAAGTACGTATTCAAAAGTGTTTTTTGTTCAAATGACACGTAAATAGAAGTGCAAGTACGTATCCAAAAGTAGTTTTTTTCGAATGACACGTAAATTGAAGCGGAAAGTACGTATCCAAAAGGAGTTTTTTGCTCGAATGCCCCGTAAATTGAAAAAATACATATCAAAAAGCAAATTATTTCCAAAGACAGGTAAATTAGTAGTAAAGATAAAGGAATAATAGAGCAAGTAAAAGTAAAGTATACATCTAAGATACGGAAAGAATAAAATCAGACTGCTGCAAAAAAATGTAAGTTTACATTATAGTATCAATAGTGGTACAATGTAAGGAATTAAGACATATAGACACGGGGAATTGGGTGTAAGTCCCAAACGATGAGGTCACTGTAAAGAGAAGCTTTTCTCAGAGTCAGGATACCGGCTATATGTGAAAAGCTTCCATTCAAAGCGCAGATAATCATAGAGTATGAAAAATGTCCGTTGGAAGCAGCGGGCATTTTTTCTATGGCAAAAACAAAAGAAAGAGAGAGAATGATATGGAAAAGAAGAACACGAAGAAAATCATTATAGGAGTAGTTATACTGATTGTTGTAATTGCAGCCATGTTTCTGGTATATGAAAATTTCAAACCAAAGGCAGAAGCAGGAAACAAGAAAATTACAGTAACTGTGGTACATGCTGATAAGAGTTCTAAGGATTTTGAGTATCAGACAGACGCTGAGTTCCTTGGCGAAGTCATCACAGGTGACGGACTGGTAGTTGGCGAGGATAGCGATTATGGACTTTTTATCACAGAAGTCGATGGTGAAAAAGCGGATGACAGCAAGCAGCAGTGGTGGTGTATTACTAAAGGCGGTGAGCAGGTTAATACTTCGGCGGACCAGACCCCTATCAGTGATGGAGATACTTTTGAACTGACTCTTACAGAGGGATATTAAAAAATCTTAATATAAAATTCGATATGATCTTATTTGATGATGAGAGATGCAGAAAGAAAAGTGGCAGTGACTGAGTAATTAGATTAAGATACAAACAGGCGGAAGAGAATAAGTAATAGATTAGGACACAGACAAGCAGAAGAAAATAAGCAATAGATTAGGACACAGACAAGCAGAAGAAAATAAGTAATAGATTAAGACACAGACAGGCAGGGATTAAGATGAAGATAAAAACAAAGGATTTAGTTGCGATGGCATTTCTGACGGCGATATTATTAGGCGGTCAGGTGGTAATGGGATTTCTACCGAATATAGAAATCGTATCATTTCTAATCATAATGTATACGCTATTCTACAAAAAAAGAGTATTTTATATCATCTATGTATTTGCACTGCTGGAAGGACTTATCTATGGTTTTGGCATCTGGTGGTTTATGTATCTGTATGTTTGGAGCATCCTGGCCATAGCAGTGTTGATTATGAGGAAGAATCAATCACTGATTGTCTGGTGTATACTCTCAGGTGTGTTTGGCCTGTGCTTTGGGGCACTTTGTTCTATCCCATATTTTATCAGCGGAGGCTGGGCAGCAGGATTTGGTTACTGGGTGACCGGAATACCATTTGATATTGCACATTGCGCAGGTAATGCAGTGGTGATGTTTGTTTTATACAAACCAATCCTTGCGGTACTAAAGCGGATGACCGGAGAGAGACCGCTCTGGGAAACTGCAAAATTAAAAGAAAAACCAGTGGTCAGTTGATTGCGAAAGAAGAATTTTAATAGAAATTAGCAAACGAGGTGCTACCGTAGTATATGGTATTAAATAGCTTCTTAAAGAAACTAACGATAGCGTATATATGCGTATGGAGTACATATCCAGAAAATGCTTTATCTTGAAAGAAACTGTTTAACAAGTGCCACTGGTACTTAGTAACGCAGCAAGTACGCCAAGGTGTACTTGAATTCAGATAACACTTAAACCAGAGTAGAAAGTACGTATCAAAAAGCAAGTTTGTTCCAAATGACACGTAAATCAGAGCGAAAAGTACGTATCAAAAAGCAAGTTTGTTCCAAATGACACGTAAATCAGAGAGGAAAGTACGTATCAAAAAGCAAGTTTGTTCCAAATGACACGTAAATCAGAGCGAAAAGTACGTATCAAAAAGCAAGTTTGTTCCAAATGATACGTAAACCAGAGCGAAAAGTACGTATCAAAAAGCAAGTTTGTTCCAAATGACACGTAAATCAGAGCGAAAAGTACGTATCAAAAAGCAAGTTTGTTCCAAATGACACGTAAACCAGAGAGGAAAGTACGTATCAAAAAGCAAGTTTGTTCCAAATGATACGTAAACCAGAGTAGAAAGTACGTATCAAAAAATAAATTTGCTCCAAATGACACGTAAACCAGAGTGTAACACAGGAAGTTATAGCTTAATATCGAAAAGATGAGTAGGGGATTGATAACAGAAATGTATGTCAATCCTCTATTTAGGATTATAATATAGTAATATAAAAATTTTCAAGAAAATAAGATGCGGTAAAGGGCAGTAAATGAGGCTACAAAATGGAAGGTAAAGAGAGCAAGTAAAGGCCGGTAAATGTGGCAGTGAAAAAGAGAGGTAAGGAGCGGAAGAAAAGCAGTAAAAAAGCAGTAGAAAAGCAGTAAAAAAACAGTAGAAAGCAGTACAAATGAAGGAATAATTGAGCACAACACTTTTTTATGCTATACTTAACGTAACTTCTGGATAAGCTCCCGGGGACAGCCTATCCATACGTATCAGATTAAAAAAGAAAAAGAGGAAGAAATGGACGATAAACGATTTGCACTACTAATTGATTCAGACAATGTATCATCAAAATATATAGCAGGAATTTTAGATGAAATTACAAAATACGGGGTAGCCACTTATAAGAGAATTTACGGTGACTGGACCAGTACCCAAGCGACTAAGTGGAAAGAGGAACTTCTGATTAATTCCATCGTACCCATACAGCAGTTTAGCAACACAGTGGGAAAGAATGCTACAGATTCTGCTCTCATCATAGATGCCATGGACATACTATATGGAGGCAGCGTGGATGGATTCTGTATCGTGTCCAGCGACAGTGACTTTACGCGTCTGGCCAGCCGGTTAAGAGAGTCTGGTATGACGGTAATTGGAATGGGAGAAGAGAAGACCCCATTGGCATTTCGCAACGCCTGTACCAAATTCGTAAATCTGGAAAATCTGCTGAATGTAGAGGAAGAATCTGCCGGTACAACTCTTAGCCAGGCAATGCTGGAAAGTACCATTGCCGATATCATAACTGAGAATGCCAATAAGGGTAAATCCACCGGACTTGGTGAAATCGGAAGCCGGTTAAGCAATAAATATCCGGATTTTGATGTGAGAAATTATGGATACAGCTATCTGTCCAAATTTCTGGAAGAACTTCCGGGATTCGAACTGGATAAAAATGAAAGCACCATCATGGTAGGAATCCGTGACAATGCCTTCTCAAAAGATGCTGTGGTAAAATATATCAAGAAATGTCTCAAAGGATACAACAAGGGCTTTGATTTAGGTGAACTGAGCAATCTGGTACACCGTGAATTCCCCGATTTTAAACTGAAGGACTTTGGATATTCTCAATTTTATAAATTTATTCAAAGCATTCGTGGAGTAGAAGTAATCGAAGACAGTTCAAAACATAAAATGGCAAAATTAAAGACTCCATCCAGGAATCTTTAGTAATAAAAAATCCAGATTATCATAGAGAGTCGATGATAATCTGGATTTTTTATATTAATTTATTCCCCAGGGCATTAGAGGTGACATCACGGTTTGCATAAGCAAATTCCGCATTGCATCGACAATATTCATTAAACAGAACATCGATAATAAATAACTGGCCCAGCTTTGCAGCGATACTTCCGCTGTGAAGAGGGCTTTCTCTGTTGTGAGGTGTAACAGTGGCATACAGGGAATCATCAGCATAAAGTAAATAGAAACCCAAAGTGGAAATAAAAGCATGGCATATAAAATAATAATTGATCCCGGACACGGCGGGGGCGACCCCGGAGCAGTTTACAATGGCAGACAGGAAAAGGATGATAATTTAAATCTTGGTCTTGCTGTGGGAGAAATTCTAAAAAACAGAGGATTCGATGTGCTGTATACAAGAGATAGTGATGTGTATCAGACGCCTTTTGAAAAAGCATCCTTTGCCAATGAGAATAACGGAGATTTATTTATTTCCTTCCACCGTAATTCCAGTCCGAATAATAATGAATACAGTGGAATCGAGACACTGGTATACGATAAATCAGGTCTGAAATATCAGCTTGCAGAAAACATTGATGCGGAAGTTGCTAAAGTAGGGTACCGGAATCTGGGAGTGAAAGAGCGGCCTGGTCTGGTAGTGCTTCGACGTACCCGCATGCCGGCAGTGCTGATTGAAACAGGGTTTTTAAATAATGACAGAGATAACGAGTTATATGATGAGAAGTTTGACCAGATTGCAGAAGCGATTGCCAATGCAGTGACAGATACCCTGCGTGAAGATGGAATTGTACCGGAAGAATCTCTGGATATCTTAGAAAACGGACAGGAGCCAAATCCCTTATACCGGGTACAGGTGGGAGCCTATCGATATCGTGAAAATGCGGATAATCTATTGTATGAATTGCAGGAAAAGGGCTATCCGGCATTTATCCTGGCTCAAGATGGATTATACCGGGTACAGGTGGGAGCATACGCTCAACTGGGTAATGCGATACGGATGGAGAGAAATCTAAGAAGAGCAGGGTACTCTACATTTATCACAACGTAAGAAGATTCTATATTTCATGAATAAGTGGAACGTGTTATACTATAAATCGAAGAAATCGATTGGAAGTATGGCACGTTTTTCTTTTATGCCTTTTCCGCTTTTGATAAATTCGTAAATTGGGAAAATAGATGAACTACAGATGAAATACAGATAAACTATAGATGAACTACAGATGAAATACAGATAAACATAGATGTTGTATAGATAAAATATAGTTGTAGCACAGGAGAGATTATGAATAGTAAATACTTAGAAGGAATCACAGAGTTTATCTTTGTGAATCAGGAACCAAAGAAATCGGATATCATCTTCGTACCTGGGAATGGCTATCCGCAGATGGCAGAACAGGCTGCCGCTTTATGGAAAAATAAGATGGCTCCTTATATATTGGTATCCGGGAAATACAGTATTACAAGAGGCGCATTTTCCGGTGTGATGTCAAAGAAAAATTTGTATGTGGATAAATATGAGACAGAGGGAGATTTCCTAAGAGATGTTCTTATAAAAAATGGGGTATCCGAGGATGCGGTATTGGTGGACAGACAGGCGACTTATACACTGGAAAATGCAATCTATTCCAGAAAAATCACAGATGAATTGGGGCTGAATATCAAGACTGCTATGATATGCTGCAAGAATTATCATGCGAGAAGAAGTCTTATGTATTATCAACTCCTATTTCCAGATACAGCATTTTACGTGATCCCCAGCCAGGCGGATGAAGTGACACCGAAAAATTGGTACAAGCAAGAGCACTCTGTAAAGCTGGTGCTGGGAGAGATGGAACGCTGTGCGCAGCAGTTTGAAAATATTATCGAAAATAAAGACCCTCGATTCGCAGATGGATATGTGAAGGTTGATAAGGGCTGATAAGGATTGAACCTGAACTCATAAAAACTCTCTGCTATATAGTGCTTACTATACTATTATAGCAGAGAGTTTTTATGAATTCTGATGGAACAGGTTTCCAAATATTTTTAAATAATAGATGTTCTTTCCGAATAGAAATATAACTAGTCAAACTATTCTTCAACTTCTGAATCGTCAGCAGCCGCTGGCTTTAACAGTGTCAGATGTACAATCTCAATTCGTTTTTTATCTGTCTTTTCTACTTTCAGTTCAGCCTGCCCTTCAATACGGACATACTGTCCAGGCAGTGGAAGACAGTCTAACTGTTCGATGATATAACCGCCCACAGAATCATATTCTTCCGATTCTAAGTGCAGGTCCAGAGCATCATTTAAATCGTCCAACTTGGTGGAAGCCAGTACACGGTATTCCTCACCGGGAACGATTTCTGTGATATCATCTTCTTCCTGCTCATCATACTCATCACGGATTTCTCCTACGATTTCTTCCAGCAAATCTTCCAGTGTAATCAGACCGGCAGTAGCGCCATATTCATCCAGCACGATGGCAAGATTGATGGACTGCTTACGCATCTCCAGCATAAGGGAAGAAGTACGTTTATGTTCATAGGTAAAATACGCATCTCGTAAGATGTGGCGAAGAGAGAATCCATTAGTACGGTCATATAAAAGCAAATCCTTCATATTAATAATACCAATGATGGTATCCGTGGTATCTTCATATACAGGAAGACGGGTAAAGCGGTCTTCACGAAAGACTTCCATCAATTCTTCATAAGTAGCATCCACCTGAATGAAAGTCATATCTATACGGGGAATCATGACATCTTTTGCCATGGAATCTCCAAAATCAAACACATTGTTAATCATCTGACGTTCTTCGCTTTCGATGACACCTTCTTCATGGCTGGTATCTACATAAGTACGAAGTTCGTGTTCTGTAATGGTAGTGCTCTTTTCATTAGGGTCTACATGAAGCAGGAAAAGTACAAAACCAGCTAATTTATTAACGATAAAGATAACCGGGGTCAGGATAGTCATAAGCGCATATATTACATTTGCATAAGATAATGAAATCTGTTCGGCATGAAGGCTTGCTAAAGTCTTAGGGGTTATCTCACCAAAAATCAAGACCAATAAGGTTAACACTCCGGTAGCCAGACTTACTGCTACATTGCCCCATATGTGAAGAGCAAGAGTAGTTGCCAGGGCGGATGCAGAGATATTTACAATATTATTACCAATTAATACGGCGCTAAGCATCTTACTGTAGTCCTCTAGAACTTTTAAGAGAGTAGAAGCCCGTTTCTCACCCTGTTCAGCCATTGATTGAATACGGATTTTATTAACGGCAGTCATTGCGGTTTCCGCAGATGAAAAAAATGCTGATAAACATAACAAAATAATTAATACGACCAGTTGCGTGACGTCACTGGAATCCAAATATATCACTCCTTTTTTAACATTATTAGCTAGAATATACATTATTTCCCTTAGAAATGCAAGCCTAATTAACATATCCTCTGTCTCAATACAAGAACATAGGAGATATACAATTAGTTTCAGCATTTGAACTGCATGTTTGTTAATGCTCACGCCTAATGTCATAGATACTTAATTAAATGATATTGTTTTCTACCCTGGAAGCTTACAATTTATGCTTGTTTTCTGTTCTGGTCGCTGGTGATTTAATGCTTTTTTGTTCCGGTTAATTATCGTTTTTTGAATTAAGTAGCTATGCGGGGCATATAAGAAGCTATATATGTTTTTTGACTCGTTTCAGTTTTTTTACCGTAAATTATAAATAGAAATGAGACATATAAAGAAGCTTTTTTCTGTTTATGCCTCGTAGAAAGCAGTTTTGCGAGGCAGAGGTTAATTTTAAGACACTATATGCCTCGCAAGTTAATCAGAAGATCCATTTTCAAGTACTTATGAGGCAGAGGTTGATTTTAAAATGCTATATGCCTCGCGGGACGATTGTAAGTTGTGTAAATAGTAATCCAAATTTTCCCTATGAGTAAAAAATAAGATTAGGGGGTGTCGAAAGAGAAAAATATGTGTTATAATAGATAGGCTTATAAGAAAATAATAAATAACAAGATAAAAGAAAATAAAGGGGATTTTTTATGAAAAAAGGAAAGATGAGAATTCAAAAAGCAGCCAGTATATTTATGGTAATGTTGATGATAGTCAGTTCCATTGCCATTCATCCGGTATTGGCGGCTGATAATTCAAAAGCAGCAGTCATATATGTAAATGGGGAGGGCGGTTCAGATGCTGCCGATGGAACAACTGCCCAGAGTGCAGTTTCTTCCTATAATAAAGCGGTGGATTTAGCACAGCAGTCAGGCGCTTCTATTAAAGTAAGCGGAACCATTCACGTATCCGGGAATGCAACATGGTACAATCCAGTTTCCAGAGCCGATGGATTCTCTGGTAAATTAGTAGCTGTTGCTGATGGTTCGACACTTACATTATCTGGATTTACCTTGAGTGCTTCGGATTATTCCGGTAATGTGGTTAATAAAAAGGATGAACCAAAAGCAGAGGAGCCAAAGAAAGAAGAGGCTCCTAAGCAGGAGACACAGCCAGCAGCTGCGGAACAGACACCAGAAACTCAGCCGGAAACACCGGTACAGCCAGAGACGCCAGCACAGCCAGAGGTACCAGTAAAACAGCCAGCCGCTCAAGTAAGCGTACCGGATATACTGGTTATGGCACAGCCGCAGACTTTGGTTAATCTTCCGATTGCACAGGAATTATGTAGTGGAGATGGTGTATTCTCATGGGCAGATGGTGCATTTGTACCAAGTACATACGAGACAGACTGTCAGGTGATATTTACACCAAACGATATAACAAACTACGATTATTCAGCTATTCCAGGATGGGATGCAGGAAGTAATACTGTAATCAGAACAATCAAAGTACAGGTTACATCTTTAAGACCTGCTGAACAGCCAGCAGTGGATGAAACTCATGATGGAGAAACTCCTTCCAATGATAATACACAGACAGATGCTGTTAATCCTGCAGAAGGTGATAATACACCGGCAGCAGATGACAGTGTGCAGACTCCTGCAGAAGGTACTCCAGTAGATGGTACTTCGTCAGCCGATAATTCTCAGCAGACAGTTGTTGACAGCTCCAATGACGGGACAGCAGATAAAACTATAGAAGACGGGTCATTAGAAGACGAGTCTAAAAAAGATGAGATTACAAAAGATGAGACTACAAAAGATGAGACTACAGCGGATGAAACCACAGAAGATGAGACCACAGAAGATGAAGGCCTCATAGAAGATAACAGCGATGCTCTTCTTACGGAAGAACCAGTGGCAACGCCAGAACCGATTCAGCCGGTATTTATGGCAGATGCAATCGTCAATCATGTAACAGCAGTGATTGCTGCTTTACCAAATACCATTGATTCTAATGAAAAAGTGATGCAGGTTATCAATGCTACAAAAGCATTTGAATCACTTACTGATGTACAGAAAAATGCAGTTACTCAGGAAACAAAAGATTATCTTGCCAATGTACAGGCATTAACAGGACTGTATAACAGAACAAGCAATGGCGTTTCAGTAGTAGGTGATCTTCCATGGTATATTCAGTTTCAGGTTACAATGGATAATGATACGACAACTTATGAACAGCCAAATGTAGATACCATTATCGCACCATATGAGATGACATTGTGGAATCTTATGACGGACAGCAAATACGAGTTGAATGGCCAGAAAGTACAGATTACCATGCCTGCACCAAGCAGCAAAGATTACACCAGACTTGTTATCGTACATTATCTGTCTGATGGAAGTTTGGAATATATCACACCAACAGTTGTGAATGATACGATTTCCTTTATGACCAGTTCTTTCAGTCCATTTAATATCGCTGGAAGTAAAGTTATCGCAGGTGGAACAGTAGTATCTGGAGGTTATGGCAATTCGTCTTCAGGAGGAAGCAACAGTTCTTCAGGATCCAATACATCAGCAATCGCAAGTGCAGCAGCAAGCGTAGATTCTAACAATTCATCAGGAAACAGCAGTGTAAGAAGAAGTGGAAACAGCAATTCTTCATCAAGCAGTTCATCTGCAAAAAACGCAGTTTCTACCGGAGATTATACGAATATTGCACTTTATGCAGGACTTGCTTTGGCAGCTCTCCTTATAGCAGGTAAAGTGTCACTTACAATTCGCAGAAAAAGAAGATGTAAAACTATATAATTTAAAAAGTGATAAATAAAAAGCCCTTCCCATATAATGGAATATGGAGGAGGGCTTTTTGTATGGAAATAAAAGGGAAGATGGTATATGTAATTCGTTTGATGAAAGCGTGGCTAGTGGCTTATGCGGTGACAGTAATTTTACTTCTTATACTTGCAGGAATCTTATATAAAGCAGGAATATCAGAAAATCTGGTAAATATAGGAACGATGGCTATCTATGTAATATCCTGTTTTTGTGGGAGTGTCTATCTGGGTAAAAAAATGGAGCGACAAAGATTTCTATGGGGATTTATACAGGGAATAGGATATTTCCTGATTGTATTGGCAGTGGGATTTATACAGGGGCAGGAATTAAGCCTGTTTTCCAAAGATTGTCTGACATCTCTGGCGCTATGTATGGGTGGTGGTATGATTGGCGGAATGCTTTCTTGACATTTGTGCAAGATTGTAGCATAATAATAAAGTCTGTGAGGCGTGGACATTTGTACGCACTGACCGAGACGATTATGAGGACGATAGAAAAGAGGAAGACAAATGAAAAAAGTAATTCAAAAATGGAACGACACCAGTCTGATCTTGAGAATTTTGGTTGGATTGATTATTGGAGCGATTCTTGGTGTGGCACTGCCACAGGCAAGCGGAATCTCGCTTCTGGGAACATTGTTTGTAGGAGCGTTAAAAGCAATTGCTCCGATTTTAGTATTTATATTAGTAATGAGCTCTCTGGCTCAGGCTAATGGTAAAGTTGGTAAACAGTTCACTACTGTTATTGTTCTGTATATGTTAAGTACACTGCTTGCAGCCGTTTTGGCAGTATTTGTAAGCTTTGCATTCCCAATTACACTTCAGCTTACCGATGCAGTCAGTGAGAGTGCACCAAGCGGAATCGGTGAAGTCCTTGGGACTTTACTGAACAACATTGTATCGAATCCGGTTTCTGCCTTGATGAATGCGAATTATGTAGGTGTACTGGCATGGGCTATTCTTCTGGGTATTGCACTTCGTCGTTCTTCTGAACAGACTAAGAAAATTCTGGGAGACTTTTCCGATGCAGTATCACAGGGTGTTCGCTGGATTATCAATCTTGCTCCATTTGGAATCTTAGGTCTGGTATATAATACCGTATCTACTAATGGATTGGATATCTTTACTACTTATGGAAAACTACTTTTGGTTTTAGTTGGTTCTATGCTTGCAGTTGCATTGATTGTGGATCCGTTAATTGCATTTATCTGCTTACACAGAAATCCATACCCGCTGGTATTTAAATGTCTTCGTGAAAGTGGAGTTACCGCATTCTTTACCAGAAGTTCCGCAGCAAATATCCCAGTCAACATGCAGCTTTGTGAAAAACTGGGACTGGACAAGGATATTTACTCAGTATCTATTCCGCTGGGAGCAACTATCAATATGGATGGAGCAGCTATCACTATTACAATTTTGACCTTAGCTGCCGCACATACGATGGGAATTGCAGTAGATATTCCATCTGCAATTATCCTAAGTGTACTTGCAACTGTTGCAGCATGTGGAGCTTCCGGCGTGGCTGGTGGTTCATTGCTTTTAATTCCACTGGCTTGTTCACTGTTTGGTATCTCTAATGATATCGCCATGCAGGTAGTAGGTGTAGGATTTATCATCGGAGTGGTTCAGGATTCCTTTGAGACGGCTATTAATTCTTCAGGAGATGTACTTTTTGCAGCAACTGCAGAATTCAGACAGAGAATTAAAGAAGGAAAAGAAGTGAAATTCTAAGAAAACCCCTTTAAAAAGTAAGATTTCTATGATATAATATGGAAAGCTAAAAATTAAAGGAGGATACAACGATGAAACATATTAAAACATTAAATACAAAGAACTTACAGAATACAGTAAAAAAAGGTGGTTGTGGTGAATGCCAGACTTCCTGTCAGTCAGCATGCAAGACTTCTTGTACAGTAGGAAATCAGAGTTGCGAACATACAAAATAATCATGAACATGGAACAGGCGAAGTGTCAGATTGTCCTTCTGGGATAATCTGACAGTTCGCTTGTATGCTTAAAAGGAGACGGTTCCGCTGAAACGTTGGCGGAACCGTCTCTTGTGTAGAGTGTCTGCACGCAATCTGGCAGTTTTGGTATGCCAGGCATTCAGAAGCAGATTTAATTGAGAAAGCTTCTGGTTCGATTCATTTAGAAGTACATAAGGTAATATAGGGAGAAATTATGCAGATACATAGATATAAGAATAATGGCTACAACATCATACTGGATGTAAACAGTGGTTCGGTTCATGTGGTTGACGATTTAGTTTATGATGTATGCGGCCTGTTGGAAGAACAGAAGGATTCCGCACAGATTATGGATGCATTAAGTAATACTTATGCGAAGGAAGATATCAGTTCTGCGCTGGAGGAATGTCAGGAGTTAAAAGACGAGGGCATGCTCTTTACTGAGGATGTATATAAGGATGCAATTACTAATTTTGCAGAAAGACCAACTGTTGTAAAAGCGCTGTGTCTTCATATTGCACATGACTGTAATCTGGCATGTAAATATTGCTTTGCAGAAGAGGGCGAATATCATGGAAGACGAGCATTGATGTCCTTTGAAGTGGGTAAAAAAGCATTGGATTTTCTGATTGCCAATTCCGGAAGCAGAAGAAATCTGGAAGTAGATTTCTTTGGCGGAGAACCATTGATGAACTGGCAGGTGGTAAAAGACCTGGTGGCTTACGGAAGGGAGCAGGAAAAGATTCATAATAAAAACTTCCGTTTTACATTGACAACGAATGGTGTGTTGTTAAACGATGAAATCATGGAATTTGCCAACAAAGAGATGGGTAATGTGGTTTTAAGTATTGATGGAAGAAAAGAAGTACATGACATGATGCGTCCATTTCGTAAGGGTGCAGGAAGTTATGATTTGATTGTACCAAAATTCCAGCAGTTTGCAGAGAGTCGTAATCAGGATAAGTATTATGTACGCGGAACATTTACCAGAAATAATCTGGATTTCGCAGCAGATGTACTGCATTTGGCTGATTTGGGATTCAAACAGATTTCTGTGGAACCGGTAGTAGCACCTCCTACAGAAGATTATGCTCTTCGGGTTGAGGACATCCCGGTGATTTGTGAGCAGTATGACATCCTGGCCAAAGAGATGATTAAGCGTCATAAGGAAGGAAGAGGTTTTAATTTCTTCCATTTTATGATAGATCTGACTGGCGGACCTTGTGTATATAAGCGATTGTCAGGATGCGGTTCAGGTACAGAGTATCTGGCTGTGACTCCATGGGGGGATTTCTATCCATGCCATCAGTTTGTGGGAGAAGAGCAATTCCTTATGGGAAATGTGGATGAAGGAATTAAGACACCGGATTTGGTTAAAGAATTCAAGTGCTGCAATGTGTATGCAAAGGAAGAGTGCCGGAAATGCTTTGCAAGATTCTACTGCAGCGGAGGCTGTGCAGCAAATTCCTATAATTTCCATGGCTCTATTAATGATGTATATGAGATTGGATGTGCACTTCAGCAGAAACGTATTGAATGCGCAATTATGATCAAAGCCGCTTTGGCGGATGAGAATTAAATAAGAGAGGAAAACAAAATGAAGAAGAGCAGAGGTATCATTGTCTTAGTTCTGACAGCCGTTATTCTAGGTCTGCTTGCGTTTACATCAGCAGTCGGCTTTGGCCCTACGGGTACAGGAGCTGCCAGAAACATTAAAACTGGTTTGGATTTATCTGGTGGTGTAAGTATTACCTATCAGACAACAGACGAGAATCCATCATCGGAGGATATGTCCGATACAATTTACAAGTTACAGCAGCGTGTACAGCAGTACAGCGAAGAGGCGCAGGTTTATCAGGAAGGCGATAACCGTATCAATATCGAAATACCTGGTGTATCTGATGCCAATACTATCTTAGAAGATCTTGGTAAACCGGGTTCTCTGTATTTCATCGCACAGACTGATGCAGATGGAAATCAGAATTACTCGCAAATTGCATCTACAGGTGATGCAGCACAGGATTATCAGCTTAACTATACAATCGAAGAACTTGAGGCTTCAGACTCTATCGTACTTACCGGTACTGATGTGGCATCTGCAAGAGCCGGACAGATTGAAAATAGTATGCAGAATAAGGAAAATGCAGTATCACTTACACTGACTTCTGAAGGTACTACCAAGTTTGCAGATGCTACTACCAAGGCCTTTGGAGCAAATGAAAGTATCGGAATTTATTATGATGGCGCTTTTGTCAGTGTACCTGGTGTAAACAGCGCTATTACTGATGGTAATGCACAGATTACCGGTATGGCAGATTATGCAGAAGCAGAAAATCTGGCAGCAACCATCCGTATTGGTGGCTTGAAACTGGAATTAGAAGAGTTACGTTCTAATGTTGTAGGTGCACAGTTAGGTGAAGATGCTATTCGTACCAGTTTAATCGCAGGTGCTATTGGACTTGTGCTGGTTATTCTCTTCATGATCTGGGTATATTTAGTGCCTGGTGTTGTTGCAGGTCTTTCACTTCTGATTTATGTGGGACTTGAACTGCTAATGTTAAATGCATTTGATTTAACTCTGACATTACCTGGTATTGCAGGTATTGTTCTTTCTATCGGTATGGCTGTGGATGCGAATGTTATCATCTATGCACGTATCCGAGAAGAGATTACAGCAGGCAGGAACACAAAGGTTGCTATTAAAGCAGGATATGAGAAAGCATTGTCAGCAATCTTAGATGGTAATATTACAACCTTAATTGCCGCAGCAGTATTAGGATGGCTTGGAAGCGGAAGCGTTCGCGGATTTGCCATGACATTGGCATTAGGTATTGTATTATCTATGTTTACTGCTTTAGTAGTATCAAGAATGATTATTCGTGCATTATATGCAGTTGGTATTCGTAAGGAATCTTTATATGCAAGACAGAAGAAAGAAAAAGTCAGAGATTTCCTTGGAAAGAGAAAGATTTTCTTTATCATTTCTCTCGTGTTGGTAATTGCAGCTCCAGTCAGCATGATTGCTTTTCATGCGACAAGTGGTAAAGCTTTAAATTACAGCCTTGAGTTCCAGGGGGGTACATCTACTACGGTAACATTCAATGAGGATATGTCTATTGCAGATATTGATGCAAAGGTAAAACCTGTAGTTCAGGAAGTGACAGGAGATGCTAATATCCAGACACAGAAGGTTGTTGGAAGCAATGATGTTGTTATTAAGACCAGAGGACTGGAATTAGATGAGAGAGAAGAATTAAATCAGAAGCTGATGGAAAACTTCGATGTTGAAGAAGATAAAATTGCAGCTGAGAGTATTTCTTCTACAATCAGTGGGGAGATGAGACGTGATGCAGTTGTTGCTATCATCGTAGCAACTGTATGTATGCTGTTATATATCTGGCTTCGTTTCAAGGATTTACGTTTCGCATCCAGTGCAGTACTTGCGCTGCTTCATGATGTATTTGTTGTACTTGCATTCTATGCATTGGCAAGAGTATCCGTTGGTAACACTTTTATTGCATGTATGCTGACAATTGTAGGTTATTCTATCAATGCAACAATCGTTATCTTCGACCGTATCCGTGAGAATATGGCAGGAGCCAACAGAAAGACCGATATTGCGGAAGTGGTTAACAGAAGTATCAGTCAGACATTGACCAGAAGTATCTATACTTCATTGACCACATTCATTATGGTTGCGGTACTCTTTATCATGGGTGTTGCATCCATTAGAGAATTCGCATTGCCTATCATGGTCGGTATCGTGTGTGGTGCTTATTCTTCTGTATGTATTACAGGTGCTCTGTGGTATGTGATGAAGACAAAAATTAAAGCAAAAAAATAAAATAAAACACTAATAAAAATAGCCTGTGGGATTTCTCACAGGCTATATTTGACGTATCCTGAAAATATTGATATCCTTTAATAAGAAGATAATGGAGGCATTGGCGATGGAAGAAAAGTGGATGATGGCAGCCAAACGGGCTGATTTTAATAAAATTGCAGCAAAGTACCATATTGATCCGGTAACAGCTCGATTGATTCGAAACAGAGATATCATTACAGATGATGAAATACAGAAATATCTGTATGGAAACAAAGAAGATTTATATGTCCCGGAACTTATGAAAGGCATTCCGGAAGCTGTGGACGTTCTGCAAAAAAAGGTGTCTTTGGGCAGCTACATCAGAATTATCGGAGATTATGATATCGATGGAGTTATGTCAACATATATTCTTTTATCATCCCTTAGAAAACTGGGAGCTAAGGTGGATATGATGATTCCTAACCGGATTACCGATGGATATGGAATTAATATAGAACTGGTTAGACAGGCAAAAGAGGCTGGTGTAGATACCATATTAACCTGTGATAATGGAATTGCAGCAAGAGAACAGATTGCGTATGCAAAAGAGATGGGTATGACTGTAATTGTTACAGACCACCATGAGGTACCTTATGATGAACAGGAAGATGGAACGAAGGAGTATCTTCTTCCACCTGCAGATGTGATTGTTAATCCAAAACAGCCACAGGATACTTATCCATTTCGGGAATTGTGTGGCGCAGCGGTGGCTTATAAATTGATGACTGCCCTGTATGAAAAGTCGGGACGCATACAGGAAGCCGATGAATTGCTGGAATATGCAGCGTTTGCTACAATTGGTGATGTGATGGATCTGGTGGGAGAGAACCGTATCATTGTAAAAGAAGGATTAGAACAACTGCGTCATACCAAAAACCTGGGATTAGAGGAGCTCATGAAGATTAACGGTATCGCACCGGATAAATTAACTCCCTATCATATCGGTTTTGTACTTGGACCATGCATGAATGCCAGCGGACGTCTGGATACTGCTAAGAGAAGTCTGGAACTGCTTTTGAGTCAGTCAAGGGAGCAGGCAGCACGTCTGGCTGGCGATTTGAAGGATTTGAATGACAGCAGAAAAGCGTTGACGCAGGAGGGTATGGAAGAAGCTTTTGAACTGATTGAACACTCAGAACTTTCCGAAGATAATGTGCTGGTGGTATACTTGCCCAATTGTCACGAGAGTCTGGCGGGAATTATTGCAGGACGTGTAAGGGAACGTTATCATAAGCCGGCATTTGTTCTGACTAATGGAGAGGATGGCAATGTAAAGGGTTCCGGACGTTCTACAGAGAACTACTCCATGTTTCAGGAAATGTCCAAATGCAAGGAACTTTTCCTGAAATTTGGCGGACATCCTATGGCGGCTGGTCTATCGGTAATAAAAGATAACATTGAACCGCTGCGAAAAACATTGAATAAAAAATGCAGCCTGACAAAAGATGATTTGATACCTAGAGTAAGTATCGACGTTCCTATGCCGATTAGTTATGTACGCGAAGACCTGATTCGGGAATTCGGGATTTTAGAACCTTATGGAAAAGGAAATACAAAACCTGTATTTGCACAGAATGATTTGCTGGTAGATGGAATAAGAGTTCTTGGAAAAAACCGTAATGTAGCAAAGATGCGGCTGACCGATTATCAGACTTCCATGGATGGAATTTATTTTGGTGATGTTGAAAAATTCATAGAAGAAATCCACAATGGACAGACAATATCTATTACTTATTATCCTGATATCAATGAGTATAATGGGAACCGCTCCCTGCAGATTGTGGTCACACATTATAGAAAAAGGTGATGTAAATAAGCTTGAGAGTGTGAACCTTAGAATAGTCAGGTAACGGACGTGTAAATGCAAAAATATTGAAAATGATCCAAAAATTACAATATAAAGGTTAATACTGTAATATATATTTGTGTTTTGGATAAAAATGGTATAATATGTACTATATAGGAGAAAAAGTAATAGGATAAAACCACAGATACGTGAATAATATTACGTGCGGGGAGGTTCGGATTAATTGATTAAATTCTTGGATCAAAATGCAGCCTGGGTTATTATGATTCTGCTGCTTCTTATTGTTGTAGAAATTACAATCGCGTTGCTGTCGAAAGGGAGATACGTGCGGAAAAGGCAGCCGCAGGAACAGGGTCTGGCATTGGAAAAACTGTCAGAGGATGGTAATATTGTATATATTTTATTTGATCGTAAGGAACATACGGTCTTATTTGTGTCTCATAATATAGAACAGCTTTTGGGATTAAGACAGGAGAATGTATATGCAGATTTATATGTGCTGAATACCCTTCTGGATAAAAAAGAACAATGGAGATTGGAAGGAGTCTTTAAGGAACAGAGTACCTTGGATAACCTGATTCAGGAAGAGGTAAGTATCAGTCCATTGAATCAGGATATTCAGCTGAGTATGAAGATGACGATGATTCCAACCAGCGATGGGAAATATGCGATACTCTCATTTGAAGATATCTCAGAAGAACAGCGGGTTCGCGAAGAATTGAAAGAAGAAATTGCAAAAGTGCAGGCAATTGATGAATCAAAGACGCAGTTCTTATCCAAGATGTCACATGAGATTCGAACTCCTATGAACGGAATGCTAGGTATGATTTCACTGGCAAAGATAAGTCAGCAAAATCAGCAGTATACTGAGGCCAATGAGTATCTTGATAAAGCGGAAGGGTTGACGCAGTTCCTTTTGTCTATTATTAACGATATCTTGGATATGTCACGAATTGAAAGCGGAAAGCTTGTCTTAGAGAAAGCCGAATTTAGTATAGCCGGACTGGCAGATAAACTCAAATCTATGTTTGAGACAACAATCACTGAAAAAGGGATTGCATTCAGCGTAGAACTAAGAGATTTTAAAATCAAAAATGTAATTGGTGATGAACTTCGTATCAGTCAGGTGCTGACGAATTTTCTCTCTAATGCATCTAAGTTCACATCTAAAGGTGGACATATCTCTGTAGTATTTCGACAGATGGAAATGATAGATGGAAAAGTCACCATTATGTTTCGTGTGAAAGATGATGGAATAGGTATGGCTCCGGAATTCTTGAGCCGTATCTTTATCCCTTTTGAGCAGGAGGATTCCGGTACTGCAAGAAGATTTGGCGGAAGTGGTCTGGGAATGGCGATTTCTGATAATCTGATTAAACAGATGGGCGGACAGATTCTTGTGGACAGTGAAGTTGGAAAAGGAACAGAATTTACTGTATTCTTAGAGCTCCCGGTTGGTGAAAGTACGGAAGTGACTGCCGAGACTATGGAGAAGACAGAGGTAGTAAGTCTTGAGGGCAGACGTGTATTGATGGCAGAGGATAATGATATCAATGCACTGGTAGCAGGAAAACTGTTGAAACATCAGGGACTTATAGTAGAAAGAGCGGTAAATGGCAAAGAAGCACTGGATACATTCGCAGGATGCACACCAGGTTACTATGATGCCATTTTAATGGATATACATATGCCGGTTATGGATGGCTGGGAAGCTACAAAACAGATTCGTAAACTGGAACATCCGGATGCAAAGCGTATTCCAATTATTGCTCTTTCAGCAGATGCTTTTGTAGAGGATAAACGTTATTCTATGGAGATAGGTATGAATGGTCATGTGGCAAAACCAATTGATTATAAGGAACTTCAGCAGGTACTTAGTTCCTGTCTGTCTGAATAATTACAGGTAGAGAAACGAGGGATACAAGTGAAACAGAAAGAACATCGTGAGAATCAAAAAATCAGGAAGATGCTGAATGGTATCTTAAAAAATCCTAAAAAATTAGGAACTGCGGTTGTAGTAATTGCAGCACTTTTTGTTGCGACTACAGTAATTGTGGGAGCCGGCTATTTAAATGGCGGCTTTAATCCTGATGCTTATTTACAAAATAAAAATAATTCTAACGATGTAGCTTATGATTCCACTGTATTTGGCGCAGACCAGAATAATCAGAATGCAAAAGAGATGGATGATTCTTCAAAAGATGACTATAATCTGGAAGACGGCAACGATCCTCTCAATGAAGAGCAGTCAGAAGATCTTCTGCAGATTCAGGACAATTCAGGAAATGCAACAGATGATAATAATGGTTCAACCGGCGGTGTGTCAGCCAGTGGAGTGGATGATGGGAATGCACCGACAGTTATCGTACAGAATCCGGGAAATGGAGGAACTCCAGGCGGAAACAGTAATGGCGGTTCTGGAAACGGCAATAACAATAATGGCAGTGATAATGGAAATAAGAAGCCGGATGATGATAAAAATGATGATCCTACAGATAATCCAAATCAGACAAATTGGCAGTTGACCGGACTTACTGCGACTTCTTTATCAGGAACGACTTCCTATATTACGGTATATCAGTATATGACTTTAACGGAAGATGTACTAAGAAATAAAATAATCGTAACCGCTTCTTACCAGGATAAGAATGATGCTTCCAAGACAAAATCAGAAGTTGTTGAAAATTATTCACTTTCGGGTATACCTCAGGACGTTTTGAATCGTGAATTATCACTGCAGGATACTGGACGTAAATTTGACATGACAGTGACTTATCAGGGGATTTCAAGACCTGTCAATTGTACCATCAACAGGGATTATATGAGATTTGAGAGGGTAAGTGTTACTTCGGATACAATGTTTGACTTTGCGGTGGGGGATGTCCTTGGAAGTGAAACAGTAGAAAACCTGCTTAAGCATGTGCACGTTACCGCGTATGGTTATACAAATGGTGGAAGATTAAGAATTACAATTAATGATTTTCAAAACTATAACAACGGTTTGAATATGGAAATCGCATTCCATGATAAGAATGGAAATACCGGAGGAACTATTACTGCGGACAAATCAGTTACAGCAGCAAATATTATTTTAAAGGATGAATTGTTAAAAACAACCACTTTAACAGATGTAGTGAAATACAATGTATATGATTATAAGCTTACTGTTATGTATTATAATGATAGTGTGCTAAAAACAATTTATCAAAACGACAGGAACTTTAATCTGGTAACTTCATCCAATGGAGCGCAGTCGGTTTATAACCAAATGGTTGAAAGAATGATTGCAGATGATATGTACCATGTGGATCAAGCTGGTAATTCAAAAGAAATTTTCTATGGCTGGTCATTGTTCAATGGTGATACGGATTATAAGAATGCAATTACAAGCTATCAAATGAGTGCCACAGATCATAGTGGTGTATTATATCCACTCCCGTTAGTAAGTGTTGAACAGGGAGAATATCAGATAAGATACGAAGATAACGAACAGGTACTTGTGGGATTTACAGGAGATGCAGACAATCTTGAAGTACCATATGGTGTTACTTCCATACGTATTGATAAGGACTTTTACATTTCAGACAGTGCATCAGAACACATGAATAAGATTACAATTCCAAGTACTGTACATCATATCGATTTTAGTGCGGTAGAGGATAAGTTCCCAAATCTTACGGATTATGTGGCTGATAACAGCAGTGTATATCAGACAGAAAACGGCGTATTATATACAGATGCACAGTCAACGTTATTAAGACTTCCTGTTCAGGGAGCAGAACGTTTTACGGTATCCAAATCGATTTCTAAAATAGCAGAAGGTGCTTTGGATGATGCTGTTGCCAATCTTTTAAGTCAGAAAAAGGAACTTACACTGGTGATGGAAGCTGATGAAAACAGCATACCGCCGATTTTGGAGATGACCGATTCTTTATACAAAGCGGATAAAGGCGGACTGGTAATTCAGATTCCGGATACGTCTTCTGATTACGTAACAGCAGATTACTATTTGAAATATTATGCAGCATCCTGGGGAACTATGCTGGATGAGGCATTTGATGAAGAAGGTTATGCGCTAGACCAGGTATTATGCACACCGTCTAATGCCCAGATAAAGTATGAAAATAAAGGTAATAACGTATACAGTACGGCTGGTTTGCATCGTACATTAGAATTTGCAGCGACGGATGCCGGCAGCGAATATACAGTGGATTCTACGGTAAAAACTATCGCTGGTTATGCTTTTGATAAAGCTTCTAATGTTAACATGATACGTGTACCTGATTCTGTAACCGAATTCGAGGATTATTGTTTCGCTTTTACGGGAGAACATGCGCTTGCAGGAGTACAGATTTCCGGCACACAAAAAGCCAGTATAGGTGCTGATGTTGCAGGTACCATCGATAGTGAAAACCTGAAGAATAACAGCTTCCATATTTTTGTGTCTTCTGAGCAGGAAAAAGCCAGCAGCTGGCTCTCTTCGTTAGAAGATAGTTATGGAAGGAAAAAAGCATTACAGATATTAATCGAAAATGATGGAACGATGGAAGTTATAGATGATTGTATTTATTTCCGGGATAACAGTACCCGGGAACTGACCCTTTATTATGTACCATCAGACCATACAGAATACACTGCACCATATAATCTGACTACGGTTGCGCAGTATGCGTTTGCAGACAGTCAGGCTGTAAAATTAGTGCTTCCGGAAGTAACTACAGTGGAGTCAGAAGCTTTTGATGGCTGTGATAAGCTGGAAATGCTTGTATTATCTTCACCGGAACCGGTTTCTGTACAGGCAGATATGTCACAGTGTCCGGAATTAAAGGTAGTTCTTTCTTATAATGCTGATGATTTACAGGTGCCGGAAGATACGGAAATTTTGAATTCCGAAAGTGATATAGTGGATAATGATATCATTTATCAGCAGGCAGATGACCATGCAGAGGTTATATTTGCACCGTCAGACATTGCAGGTGTGATAAGTCTTAAGGGATTGCGTAAATTTACCTTCGGAAATAATAGTGTAGAGTTCACCCACGATGCACTGATAAAATATCAGGCAATGACTTGTGGAATTAATATACATCTTTTGTGTACTCATATCAAGCCCATATTT
>JAQVHQ010000014.1 GCA_028696165.1 Lachnospiraceae bacterium
TTTGAGCACCTGCGAAGATGCTCTATTTGTCATGCAGTTTTCAAGGTTCAAATCTATCTGAAATGCATTTCTGCAATTCATTCAAAAAATATCATTTTAAGTCTTGACTTCTAATAGTTAGTCTTTCTTTATTAGTAGGTGTGATTTTAATATCTGTTATGCTTCCGCTTCTGGGAATTATGTCTAATATTGGCTAGGAGGAATTACCATGAGTACCCAACTTTTACATACAAAAAAAAATAAGCAAAAGAAACTCCTGCATTGGTTATCTTTGCTTGTCTGTGTTGGCTGCATAGGATTGTTTATCTTTTCTATCTCCCGCATAGAGGCGCAAAATGATATTCAACAGCAGGAACATCTTCAAGAGGCTGTGTCTCGGAGTATTGTCACCTGCTATACTCTGGAAGGATTCTATCCGGAAAGTCTTGCCTATCTGGAAGAACATTATGGTCTTACTTATGATAAAGATACTTATTATATCGATTATCAGCCGATAGGAAGTAATCTTATGCCTGATGTTACAATCATCAAGCGAAAGGAGGCATAAATCTTGCAGACTACACAGAAAAGAGGCTCTTCCGTATCCACAGCATTTATTATACTGCTCTTTATCTTTTACTTATTTGCAGCACTTTCTACTGTATTGATCGGAACAAGTGTATACCGCAATATCGTATCAGAGATGGACACTAACAGCAAGGTACGTACGACACTCTCCTATTTTTCCGAGAAAATTCATCAGAATGATAATGGGGAAGCCATTCATATAGAAACCATAGATGATCAGTCCGTGCTTGTGATTCCGCAGACATATAATGAGAAAGCTTATAATACTTATCTCTATATCTATAATCAAGACTTAATGGAATTACTTATTCAGGACGGTCAGGATTTTTCTCTTTCCCAGGGAAATGTCATTCTTTCCGATACAAACTGTCAAATGGCTGCTCTTGATGAGCATCTCTTTCAATTTACAGTGACTGATAAAGATAATCAGACACATCAGGTATTGGTCAGCACTCAAAGTCAATCATAAGGAGTAATCATCTATGAAACATTATCAAAGGTCGAAATCCAGTCTATTCTTAATTGAACTGATTTTGTGTATTTTAATATTCTCAATTGCAAGTGCCATCTGTATTCAGGTATTTGTAAAAGCACACACCCGAAGCCGTGATTCAGTAAATTTAAATCATGCGGTGGAAGAAGCAGAAAGCATTGCCGAATTGCTTCGAAGTGACACGGCACTCGATTTGGTCTATCCGGAAGGTCAGCAGACCGGGGAGAGTTTTGTGATTACATATGATGATACCTGGATTCCAGTTGACACACAGGCAGTTTATACTATAGAAGTCACTCCTTATGTACCGGGAACGCGAACTTCCTGTGATATTCGTGTGTCTTCAGAAGATAAACTTATTTACGAACTGCCACTTACTTTATACTAACAGGAAGGAGCAATGCTATGAAACAGACAAAACAAGCCATCAATATTGGAATTTCTTCCATCGTGACTGTTTTTATCTTTATCTGTATTATTATTTTTGCTTCTCTGTCTCTGGTATCTGCCAATGCAGATTACTCTCTAAGCAAAAAATACGCAGACCATGTCAGCGAATATTATACCGCCTGTAATCAGGTAGAAGAATGGAAACATACTATTACACAAGAACTCAATAGTGCTTTGGAAGCTTCTGTTTCTCAAGATGACTATATATCTCAGTCTTACGAAGCACTCACAAAAATGGATTTTATAACTGTAAAGAATGATGGAAACGTTCTGCTGCTTGAAGGAGAAACGGCCATAAGCGACAGCCAGATACTTCAATTTTCCATGCGTGTTGTGTATCCCAAAGATTCCGATTTGGAATTACTTCAAGTAACCAAATGGCAGGCAGTACCTGCCAAAGAGTGGGAAGGTGATAACCACATTACAGTTTTAGGAGGCGAATCATGATGGACATAATAGAAACACTTAGCGAGATTTCTCAAAAAGGAGCATCCGATATCTTTATCGTAGCCGGCAGACCTTTGTCCTGTAAAATAAATGGACGTTTAGAGACCATTAACACAGAACGCTTAATGCCGGTAGATACAGAAGGTATGATTTCTCAGATTTATAAATTAGCTAACCGTGACATGCATACAGTACGTGAAACTGGTGATGATGATTTTGCATTTGCTATTCCTGGGATTTCCAGATATAGAGCCAGCACATTTAAGCAGCGTGGTTCTTTAGCCGCTGTAGTACGAGTGATACAATTTGCCCTTCCCGATCCCAAAGATCTCGGTATTCCAGATTCAATCATGAATGTGTCCGAGCAAAATAAGGGACTTGTATTAGTAACCGGTCCTGCCGGCAGTGGAAAATCTACTACTCTGGCCTGCATGATTGACCAGATTAATTCCACAATGGACAAACATATCATCACCTTGGAGGAACCCGTAGAATATCTTCATTCCCATAAAAAGAGTATTGTAACCCAGCGAGAAATATGTCTGGATACAGAGAGCTATGTAGTAGCTCTTCGTGCTGCCCTGCGCCAGAGTCCGGATGTCATCCTACTGGGAGAAATGCGTGATTATGAGACAATACAGGTTGCAATGACCGCTGCTGAAACCGGTCATCTTGTTATCTCTACACTTCATACCATCGGTGCTGCCAATACCATTGATCGAATCATAGATGTATTCCCTGCCAACCAGCAAAGACAGATTGCCACACAGCTATCCATGACACTGCAGGCAGTTATCTCTCAAAGTCTGGTTCCAACCACAGATAATACTTTAACAGCTGCCTTTGAACTTATGACTGTTAATCCGGCTATTCGGAATATGATTCGAGAGAATAAAATACATCAGATTGACGGGCTGCTCTATTCTTCCGTGTCCGATGATATGTTCTCCATCGATTCTAGTCTTTTAAAACTATACAAGCAACAGCGTATCTCAGAACACACTGCGCTTACCTTTGCAGATAATCCTGCAATGCTAAAGAAAAAATTATAAATGAACCAAAAATGGTTTCACAATAATAACAGCTGTTATTATTGCGAAACCATTTTCTATTCTTGAAGCAAATCATTGTTTGCAAATCCCAATTCTGGCGAATAAGAACATGATGCAGAACGAGTGTAAACCTTTGTTCCATTTGTGGCAGTATTATCGATAAATGCAGCTGCAAAAATCACTACCTGACCAAAAGTTCTATTTTCAACTGTACTGTAAACACCGTCCAAAGCGATTGCGCCTCCATATTGAGTAGTCGAGTTATTCTGGAATATCCCGCCAAAAACAGTTATTCGTGGCTCATAACATATGTTCGTACCATCCGACTGACTTACAAAGCTACATTCCCCATACACAGCACCACCATCATAGGCAGTTCTTTGATTATTCTGAAGTGTTGTTCCATTATAAATATTTAATGTGCCATTACCATACACAGCTACAAGTGCGCCTGCGACCTCGCCCATCAAATCGCGATTTCCATCCAATGTTAAAATATCTGTACCATCACGTTTTCCAAGATTTAGCTGAGGCGCATGATTAGCATCACTGCCTGTCAACGCAAACAAATCGCCTTCAAATCCCCGTATAATACGATGACCATTCCCCACCAGTCTATAGGTTCCTTCTGCAATTATTATGCTGCGAGAAAGGGTTACATCCTGTTTCAGTGTTATTATATTGTCTCTTGCGCTGGCATATTCCAAACCGCCAAGTGCCTCCACAAATTCCGCCTGGGATGTAATACTGTTGCGATAATAAGTTTCCAGACGAGTCTGAACGCTCTCCTCTTCTGTAACCACAACTCTTATCTGTGATTTACCCGAAGAAAGTGGAATATTCTTGCTCTCACTGCTGTATTCCTCAGGAATATCCCAATTGATAACATACGCACATACAAGACGGCTTCGATAACGGTCATCCTGAAATAAGTCTTCTAATAAACGCAGAATCATCTCACCGCCCTGTTCGTATCCTGCCAGAATAATCGGTTCTGATGGATCTGATTCATCCAGATAGTATTTAAATGCAAGTTTCACATCCTTATAAGCCTTATTCAGAGCTTTCTCATTATTTCCAGCCAAAGAAGATGCCGCAGCCTGTCTGTAGGCAGGTGCCCACACATCACAGAATTCTTCAAACATATTGGCATGTTCCTCAATTGCATTATCATACAAAACCCGGTCTGCCTCATCCTTTTTAGACATATTACCAGTATCTAAAAGAGTCGTTGTCTCTCCTATTAGAAATAGTGCAGCATCTTTTGTACCGGTCTGTTCTTTAATAGCCCACTGCGTGTCACTTCGATATGGCTGAGAGAACAGATACCAGCACAATATAAAGGCCGACACAATTATTGCCGAGATTAAAACAGTAATGAATATTTTAAAAATATTCCCTTTTTTCTTTCTCTTTTTCTTCATATGTTCCCATCTTTTTCTTCTTAGATACGTTCCAGTCTTGCTACCATTTCATTCATCTCTTCTGCAACGTAATCTTCAATTCTTCCTGCATCAGATAAAGCTGCAAAATCCGGATTAATCGGAAGCTTCACAACAGTATCTACTCCATGTTCTGCTGCTGCCGCATCTATATGGCTGTCACCAAAGATAGCATGTTTCTTTCCGCAGTCAGGACATTTAAAATAGCTCATATTCTCTACCATTCCTAAAATCGGAATACCCATCTTATCCGCCATCTTCGCTGCTTTCTCAACAACCATAGAAACCAAATCTTGCGGAGAAGCCACAATAATAATACCATCTAATGGTATCGACTGAAATACGGTAAGCGGAACATCTCCTGTTCCCGGAGGCATATCCACAAACATACAATCTACATCCTGCCAGATAACGTCTGACCAGAACTGTTTAACAACACCGGCAATAACAGGACCTCTCCAGATAACCGGATCCTCTGGATTATCCAGCAGCAGATTTACAGACATAATTTCCAAACCAGTCTTACTTACTGCCGGCAACAATCCCTCATCATTTCCCACTGCCTTTTCATCAATTCCAAACATCTTCGGAATAGAAGGACCTGTAATGTCTGCATCTAATATTGCACTTTGATATCCCTGACGCTGCATCGCTACCGCAAGCATAGAAGTCACTAATGATTTTCCCACACCACCTTTGCCACTTACTACACCCACAACTTTACGTATGGTACTCTTTGGATTAGCATCCACTAAAAAACTGTTGTTTCTTCCTTCCCTATCACTGCAATTACTGCTGCAATCTGAGCAGTTATGGCTACAATTTTCACTCATGATTCTTCCTCCTAGTTTACTTTTCTTCTCCTAAATATATGATGCCAACTGCACCCGGACCGGAATGTGCTCCAATACTAGGTCCAATCGGACATACTAACACATACTCATAACCAAATCTCGCCTTAATCATAGTAGCAAGATTGTTGGCTTCCTGTTCACAATCACCGTGAACAACTCCAATCATCTCCTGCAGATTCTGAAATCTGCCCATAGACTCTTCCATATAATCAACCAGGGTAACCATAGACTTCTTACGTCCCCTGATTTTAGTAAGCGCAGTCAGCTTACCATCACTATCCACGTGAATAATAGGTTTCAACTGCATTACATTTCCCAAAATTTGTGAAGACCGGGTGATTCTGCCCCCACGATAAAGATATTTTAAATCCTCTACAGTAAAAAGAGTATGCACATGACTTCGAAGCTTAGTCAAAAGCTTTACAATCTCATCAATGCTCTTTCCCTCTTTTTTCAGGTTTACAGCCTTCATAATAAATAAACCTTCCCCTAAAGACACATTCAAAGTGTCAAACACTTCAATACGCATCATAGGAAAATCCTCTCGCAGAAGCTTCGCTTCCACCATCACATTATTATATCCGCTGCTTAAAGCAGAAGAAAAACTAATATGCAAAACATCCATGTTCTTACGAGCATACCGCTCAAAAACTTCCTCAATCACCGCTGGATTACTAGCTGTAGTCCCAACCGTCTTTTCTCTTCGCATCTCATTATAAAACTCATGATTACTAAGATGCCGCTCACCACCATACACCTGATTCTCCACATTATAATAATGTGGAATCACCTCAATCCCATTCTCTTCCAGATATTCCACCGGTAAATCTGAATTCGACTCCGTCGTAATTACAAACTCTCTCATCTATATCAATCTCCAAAATTATCAAAAGCATCCCAAACAGCATCAAAAATCCAAACAAACTAAAGACAAACTCCACCCGGCCAGGCTTCATTTACACGAATCCATATCCTCAATATTAGTTACTCATACCGCCCACCTTCGGACACCCATTTATTCTAACACAAAAAATCTATTCAAACAATGAATTCTATATTTTTTCTTCTGCCACCTCAACACCCAGCCTTAGACCTTGCTTTCTTTGGTGGTGCTTACACTCGTCAGGATGATTGTTATTGAATAAGAAGATGAAAATCTCAAGTTATAAAAGACCGGTTCCACAGGGCAACATGTGTTATATTAAAATACATGTTGAAGGCATCCTGCGGAACCGGTCTTTCATACTTTTAAATTTTCACTGAAAAAATGATTTAACAATCATCCTGGCGAGGGTAATTTTCACCGGAGGAAGCAAGAACTAAGACATCCTCCACTCTATCGTTTCTTCTCCTCATCAATAATCTTCTGAAATTCTCTAACTTCCTTAGCCACAACCCCACTCAAAGCCAACATACAAATCAAGTTAGGAATTGCCATCAATCCATTCATGATATCCGAGAAATCCCATACAATCTGCAAAGTAGTAGTCGCACCTATGTAACAAACCAACGAAAATATAATACGATAGATTACACAATATTTCGGTTTCTTAACCAAATATTCAAAAGCCTTTTCACCATGATATTCCCATCCGATAATAGTAGAGAATGCAAATAAGGCAATTCCAACGCAGACTATCCATCCGCCCCATTTTCCAAGAACACTTGAGAAAGCAGCAATAGTAAGTGCCGAACCAGTTACAATCTCACCTGCAGCATCTACAGTACCAAGTACACCAGATGCTGCAATAGCAAGACCAGTGATAGAACATACGACAATCGTATCAAAGAAAGTACCGGTCATGTTGATATATCCCTGTCTAACCGGATTATCAGTTGTTGCTGCCGCTGCAGTAATAGCCGCAGAACCAAGACCAGCTTCATTGGAGAATACACCGCGGGCAACACCCCAGCGAAGAGACTGCATAAGAGTCGCTGTTATAGTTCCACCGACACCACCTGCTACTGATTTTACGCTAAATGCCATTTTAAATATTTGAGCAATTCCACTTGGAAGATTACCGATATTCATTAGAATTACAACCACACCTGCGATTACATAAAATACTGCCATAAATGGTACAACAACCTGAGAAACTTTAGAAATAGTCTTAATACCACCTACAATGATAAATAAAGCAAGTACCGTGATAATTGCACCTGTAATCCACATTGGAACACTGAATGTTTCCTGTAATGCAGAAGAAATAGAATTAGCCTGAGTCATATTTCCAATTCCAAAAGATGCAAGTACTGTAAATACGGCAAATAAGAATCCTAAAACAGTGCCCACTGTCTTATTCTTAAATGCATGTTTTAAAGTATACATAGGACCACCGGACATCTCTCCGTTTTCATTAATCTCTCTATACTTTACAGCAAGCATGCACTCTGCAAATTTTGAAGTAAGTCCAAACAATGCGGAAATCCACATCCACACCAATGCACCAGGTCCTCCAAGAACCATAGCTGTTGCAACACCAACGATATTACCAGTACCGATTGTTGCAGCAAGCGCTGTTGTCAAAGCAGAAAATGGAGAAATATCGCCTGTTCCCCTTGACTTTGTTCTTGCCTCTTTGCTTAAAACACTTTTTAATGCATATCCCAGATTACGCCAGGCTGCAAAACGTGTACGAACAGTAAGGAAAATCCCTGTTCCAACTAACAGAATCAGCATTACCGGACCCCACACAAAACTGTCTACTTTTCCTAATACTTCTGAAATAACGTCCATAATAAAACTCCTCTCATAAATTATAATTTTCTTTATAAACGCAAAAAAGCAGACGGGGAAAATCGACTTCCTCGTCTGCATATTCTGCATTATACACATGCTCTAATGCTGTTGTCAAGTTCAAAACTGTAATAATTCAAATATTTCTAAACAATTTCTGAAATCCCGGCATTTTCTTAAATGGATTACCTGTTTCCAGGACTATAACAGCTCCAAAATTTGTTCTTTTGGCAAGGCACCTAATGATTTATCAGTAATCTCACCATTTTTAAAAACATACATAGCCGGAATGCTCATAATACGATATTCTGCTGCAAGATCCGGTTCTTCATCCACATTAACTTTGCAGACTTTAATATCTGTACGCTCCTGCGCTATCTCATCCAGAATCGGTCCAACCATCTGACATGGTCCACACCATACTGCCCAAAAATCCACAAGCACTGGTACCTGTGACTCTAAAACCTCCTGTTTAAAGGTATCTTTTGTTACGTGTACTACTGCCATATTTGCTCCTTCCTAATAGCGAAGCTGTATGCCCTGCTCCTCTATCCATTCCTCCAGTTCATCAGTTGCCTTTTTATCCCAGTTCTCATCATTTTCTAAATTCTGGTTCTTCTTCATTTCCATTTCTTCATTCTTATTTTCTGTGTCTTTTTTCATAATCGTTCCTCCTTATTATTTCGCTTCAAAATACTTTTTATACACATAGCCAGTTTCGCCATTGTATCGTATTTTCAACCAATTACCTTCCTCCGAAAGAACCGTTACCTTATCTCCCTCTTCCACAGAGCCAATTACATTGGAGTTGCTGCTGCCTGCATCTCTAATATTAGCAGACTGTATGCAGATATAAATATCAACATTCCCACCATCTGCACTTACCGTCTCTGTAGTCGGAATAATCCCCCGATAGCCCGTCTCTGTAACTTTTACGCTATCTACAGATGCCTTTATCTCACTTTGAATAACCGTATCATCCACATAAGATTTTCCCACAATCTCATATACTTCCACATCAGATTTCATTCCATAAACCACTTCATAGCGAACTTGATTTGCAGAAGTAATGGCTATTTCAAAGTAATAAGTCTGCGCATATTCTGTATCTTTAAAATCAGAATCCAACACTTCATATTCTAATTCAATCCCACTTTCATTGTCTGTTACACTGGCATTGATGTCTTCTATATAGTTATCTAAATCGTACTCATCTTCCGGCACTTCTTTCGCTTCAGCAAAAGAATCCGTCAAATGTTCCACGGTAATCATACCCTCATTCGTACCAACAAAGTTACGCTTTCTATCTGTGTCTGCGGTATTTAGCCAGTTTTCATTTGGCAGGTCAATCTGAATACTTTCATCATTGGAGACATAGACATTACTCTCTCCATTGTCTGAAGTTACTTCTTCATCCTGTTTCACGCTGGTGTCCTTGTGGTTCATAATAATACTGTCCAAACCACATCCGCTCAAAAAAGTCAGACAACTTAGTCCAATTAAAACTATTTTCATTTCTTTTTTCATTGTATCATCCTTTTTCAGCTTACTATGAATTTAATCATAGCAGATTTTTTCTTTGGATACAACTAATATCATAAAGTTCCTAATTGATTTCGTTCAGTTTTTACTTATTATATAATATGTTAAATTTAATTATGAAATTATTGTGAATAATGTTTACAAAATCTGGAAAAAGGTAGTATAATAATAAAGATTATAGATTAGTACATTTGCGAAAATAATACAACATTTTGTTGCAATATAAAGGAGGAGATTTTTTTGCATTTCAAAAAAGTATATAAATTGCTCGTCCTGACATTGTCTTTGGCGCTGATTGTTCCTTATTCAGCATATGCATCAGACAATACCGGGATACCTGCTGTTGTAGAAGGTGACACCAATGTCACTCCAACACCACCAGCAGTTCCAACACCACCAACAGTTCCGACAACGCCAACTGATTCAGGTAGTTCAACTGGCACTACGAATCCTGGTACTACTGATCCCGGCACTACGGATCCTGGCACCACGGATCCTGGTACTACGGATCCTGGTACTACTGATCCTGGCACTACTGATCCTGGCACTACCGATCCTGGTACTACTGATCCCGGCACCACGGATCCTGGTACTACTGATCCTGGCACCACGGATCCTGGTACTACTGATCCTGGTACCACGGATCCTGGTACTACGGATCCTGGTACTACGGATCCCGGCACCACGGATCCTGGCACTACGGATCCTGGCACCACGGACCCTGGCACTACCGATCCCGGCACCACGGATCCTGGTACTACGGACCCATCTGTTCCTGTAACACCGACGCCGCCAGCAGTTCAGCCACCAGCAGCAACAACAGATTCTTCTGAAGAAAGTACTACTACACCTAATAATACCTACTCTTCCAATGAGTCTCTGATTTCCAACAACACAATCTACCCGGTTCCTTCTATTGAAACCTCTTTCCGTTTTGCTACAGTTGAGAAGGATTATGCTATTTCTAATGTAGATACATTAAACTTCATGGAAAGTCAGGAAGACAATGCTCGAATTGTTGGTACCCTTGATAAAGACGGACTTTTATTTATATTAAAAGATATCGATGATACCTGGGTGTATGCAGAATCCGGAGTCGTTCGTGGTTTTGTAAAAAAAGCTGATTTAATCATGGATACCGACGCAGATGCAAAAGTAGAAGAAACAAAAGAAGAGAATTTCACTTTAGCAACAGCAAGCGTAGATCCTACTGAAAATACAGCTTTAACATTTACTAAGACAACTGTTCGTCAGACTGTTATTGATAAAGTATATGCTATATCAACAATTGAAGACTTAAATGTACGTGAAGAGACCAATACAGAAGCCCGTGTAATCGGAACACTTCCAAAAGATGCTCTGTGCTACATCATTTCAGATGTGGACAAAGACTGGTACTTCGTAGAGTCAGATGACGTACGTGGATTTGTAAAGAAAGAATTATTAACCGTTGGTGAAGAAGCAGATAAGCTGGTAACAGAAACCGGTGAAGAAAATATGACTCTTGCTGCTGAACTCATCAAACCAGCAGATAATAAAGCATGTTATTATACCATTACTTCTATTAAAGAAGGTTCCATCTCAAGTGCAATCAGAGAATCCATGATAAATTATGCATCTCTGTTCTTAGGAAATCCTTACGTTTGGGGTGGTACAAGCTTAACTAATGGATGTGACTGCTCAGGTTATGTACAGGCTATTTACGCACAGTATGGTTACAGTCTTCCAAGAACATCTGCAGAACAGTCTCAGTATGGAACTAAGATTGCATACGCAGACGCTGCACCTGGAGATTTAATCTTCTATGCTCGCGGTGGTACAGTATATCATGTATTGATGTATATCGGAGATGGAAAAGCTATTAATGCGGCTTCCAGCAAAACCGGTATTATCATTTCAGATGTAGATACATCCAAGGTTGTATGGGCAACACGTATCATCAATGATGCAGATTCTCAGGTAATTGATACTGTAAATGCGAAATCAACCTCAACAACAGCATATGCAGCAGCAACCTCTGATCAGTATGGCGAAAAGCTTGGAACATTTAAGCTTACTGCATATTGTAACTGTTCTATCTGTTGTGGACAGTGGGCTGATGGTGCAACAGCAAGCGGAACCTCAGGGACGCACCGTTGCTATGGCCGGTGTTCCATTCGGAACCAAGCTGATTATTAACGGAGTCGTATATACTGTCGAAGACCGTGGAACACCTTATGGACATGTAGATATCTTCTTCAATGACCATCAGGAGGCAAGCGATTTCGGAGTACAGTACGCAGACGTATACTTAGCCAAATAAATAAAACATATAATAAAAAACCATCTGAAACTTTAATTGCTTCAGATGGTTTTTTATTATATTAAAACTTCTTTCACATATCCCATAATACTTTTCGGATTCCTAAACAATCTTTTCGAAAAGACTTGATTTTAAAAAAACCACGAAATTTCATACCGCTATCTTGAATAATCATTTATAATATCAATCCCAAAACTTCAGCTAATTCCAACTGCTTCTTTAGCAAGCTTATCAGCCAATTCATTCCCTTCCACTCCTGAATGTCCCTTTACCTTCTGAAAAGAAATTTGAATCTTCTTTTTAGCCTCCTGCATAAATTCATAATACTCTATCGTCCCTGTCTTATTTCGTTTCCATGCCCCCGTAGCCCACATTTCAATCCCCATATAATCATAATATATAACAACCTGAGGAAGCCCCAGCTCCAAAGCCTTCTTAACAGCAGCCATAGACCCTAAAATTTCTCCAGCCACATTACGCATCTTAGCCATCTCAAGGTCCGTCCCCGAACCTTGAAGAACATACCGTTTCCCATCACACTCCAAAAATCCTCCAAACCCATAAGTCTTCACCGGAAGATTAAAAGAACCATCCACAAAAGCAAAAGCCGCCTTCGATTCATCTGTCTTCAACTCCCCCTGCGGGTTCATAAATTTCTCGGCCTCATCACGACTGGGAAAACTCTTATAAACAGCCCCCGGAAATCCATGAATCATATCCTTACACACATCCCAAGACTCATAAATTCCAGGAGTCTTCCCCACACGAACCGCATAATATTTCTTCTTCACCATAAACACACTCTCTCATCTTTCATACAATTTATCACTCACCACAGTTTACCCAAAGGCAACAACAGCCTAACCCCCAAACACAACATCATAAGCATCACTCAACTCACACCAATAAAAATACAGTAAATCCCTTCACAAGTCAAGTAACCGCGCATACCATAGAGTAATAAAGTCTCCTAATTAAAAAATCTAAACAAACTAATTTATTTATATAACATCGCCAAAGTAAAAAAGTAATATATCTAATTCCAACCTCCGCCAACACACAGCATATAGTCAAAGGCGAACGCGGTAAAACAAGATGGAAACACACAGGAACAATTCGGTGGGCGCCCTTAGCTTCGGTAAAATCCTCTGTCTACGAAGACTTAGGCGCGAGGTCTCACCCGAGCGTCTTAGTCGTAGTTGACAGATAGTTTACCGAAGCGTTGCCCACGTTCCTGTGTGTATCCATCTTGTTTTACCGCGTTCGCCTTTGACTATATGCGTCCGCCTTCTTATTTTACCGCATTCGCCCCCAAACTTATTTTAGAAATCCTCTCCCCAATCTCCATAAGTTTCTGAGCCTGCCGCCCCAAAATCTTAACAATATAATCCCCACTATCCAACTGTGAAATCCCCCCCTGAATCTCCCCATCATTTTTCAAAACATCTCTCACCGCATCCACCCATACGCCATCCTTCTTCCGGTTAATAAAAAGGAAATTTCCCAAATGAGTAAAACCTTCATAAAATCCAGCCCCTTCCATAGGAAACAACTCCGGAATAAACTTCGTATTATCCTGGAAAATCAACTTTTCTCCATTCATTACACTAAGTTCCGACAGATACTCCTTATATGCAAACCGTTCCCCTCTGGCACTTCTACCACAGGATATAATTTCATAATACTCAAACTCAGCCGTATCATCCTCCAAACACACCTGTGTATGATTTTCAAAAGAACTTTGCGCAAAAGGAATAACCGGAAGTGGATGATAGAAAAACCGACTGCCCGCTGCCACATGAATCTGTGTGGCTCGCTTAGCAATTCCTTCCTCCATCTTATGAATCTTTTCAAAAGACTGGGACACGAACTCCAAATTACTCCCTGACTGAATATCAAAATGAAATTCCGAAGAATCCCCAGCCATAATACCTGCCGAAGCGCTGAGGAGCATGACACTGACAGATCCGTCTTTATGTTCAAATGGACTCATAACCTTGTAAGGAGCAGTAAAATACACATCACTTAATATAGTTCTGTCATCCTTACTTGAAGCCGTTATACGTAATTCTGATACTTTTCCAAATTGATTTTCCATTACACATCCTCTAAAAGCACATCTGATTTAATCCAGCTAATTACCTTCTCTACGCCATCATTATCTCTGATATTGGTAAATACAAAAGGACGTTCACCGCGCATCTTCCTGGAATCTCTGTCCATTACTTCTAAACTTGCACCTACATATGGAGCGAGATCTATCTTATTAATTACCAGCAAATCGGAACGTGTAATACCCGGTCCGCCTTTTCTTGGTATCTTATCTCCTTCAGCCACATCGATTACAAAGATTGTCGCATCTACTAATTCCGGGCTAAAAGTTGCAGACAGGTTATCGCCTCCGCTTTCTATAAACAGGAGCTGAATATCCGGATATTTCTCCATCATCTCATCCACAGCTTCCAAATTCATAGAAGCATCTTCGCGGATAGCTGTATGCGGGCATCCTCCCGTCTCAACTCCAATAATTCTCTCTCTTGGTAAGACGCTGTTCTTACTTAAAAACTCTGCGTCCTCTTTTGTATATATATCATTGGTAATAACCCCAATACTATAATCCTGTGCCATTTGTCTGGTCAGACTTTCAATCAAAGCTGTCTTGCCTGAGCCTACTGGTCCGGCAACCCCGATTTTTACATATGACATAATATTTTCTCCTCCTGTCAATTTATGACATGTATATTCTGGAATATAAATCCTCATGCTGCATACATCTGACATCGAAACCAGGTGCCGATGCAAAGAGCCAGCTCTCATCGAGCATCTCTACTTTATCTAACAATTCCTCAAATATCTCATAGCATTTATTCAGTATCTTCTGTCCTGAAGTCTGGGATAAAGGAACCGATTTTACACAGTTTGTCACCATAACAGATGTCTGTGCATATAAATAATGTTCCAGCATCTTTAATTTTTCCACCCCTATGGCTGCGCAAAACACACCGTACGCGCAGGTATGACTGATACTGTAAGCTTTTTGCTGTTTTACATAGTTCAAAAATATATCTGATTCAAACTCAATATCCAATGACGCTAAAGTTTTTACAAACCGGGAACCAAGTTTTTTTCCGGCCTCCCGAATCTCCCTTGGAGCAATAGATGCTAAAATCTGCTCTTCCAACTTTTTTAGACTTTCTAAATCATTTGCCCTGCTGTATTCATAAGCTAAGCGCACTGTCAACAGAGAATTATAAAGCATCGACTGATTAAGATAGTTTTTCATATAGGAAGAAGCAGTTTTTTCATCTTTCACAATATCCTTTTGAATATAGGTTTCAAGTCCATAGGAATGGGAATATCCTCCGATAGGAAAAAGTGCATCATTGACCTGCAGGAGCAAAAAATCTTTCTGTCTGTTTTTTCCCGGCATAATCTCCTCCTGCTGCTCTAGTGATGATGATTATTGATTGATGATGAAATTGCTTTATCAAAATCAAATATCACCTGTTTTTTCTCTACTTCCACACCATGCATTTTCTGCAATTTTTCCATCAGTGGATCATTAATTGGTGTAAAGAATTCATTTCCTTCATTTCCCCAGAACAAAGTCCCGTGGGTATTTCCAACTTCATAGCATACCTGTGCTATTGCTTTTTCATGATCCGGTTTTATTCTGATAACCATAGCTTCGCAAGCTGGAATCCGAACCGCTATCACGCGATTCGAATCCTCATATAAGACATCACCCTGTCTTAACCCTCTTGTAAGTATCTGATTGTCCAAACGAATACCGATTTCTTCACCTGCCTGGGTAGTCTTTTTATGTATCTTTTTGAAAGCTTCATGCCATTCGATATCTACATAATCAATGGTTCGTTTTTCACCGGAATCTAGTGTTCCTATTACTTTTTCAATCAGCATCTTTATTGTACATCCTTTCTACCACTGTCCCAGAAGCATCAATACGCCCGGAATCCATGCAGTTACAATACCTTCAAATACCTGCAGACATGGAGTAAATTTACCAAGTTTCTTGCCGAGAATATCTTCCACAAGAGAAGTTCCCCACAGAATTCCCCACAAATACCAGATAACAGCCCAACGAATATCCGGAGTAATTCCCAAACTTTCAATTCCGATAAATCCTTCAAAAGTTCCAAATATAAAAGCATTGACTGCTACAAAAGTAGAAAACCAGGAAAATGGTTTTGAATTCAAATTAAAAATATTATTTACTGCCACAAATAAATAAGTAAAGCAGAATAACAACCCGGTTCCGGCCGCATAATAATTACCCTGAGCCAGGTTTACAAAGTTAATAAACAACGAGAGTCCACCCGTAAATATATTCATAACTGCAGCTGATTTTGCATCAACATGCGTGAGATTGCAGATACCATTATTAATCAACACAATTCCCACGAACAATAAACATACACCTAACATAGCATGCCTCCTCTTCTTTCTTGCAGGAATATATGACACATCACAGACATATCACATACTCCTGCTGTATCTTATCTTACTTCTCTCTTAGAATAAACTGTACATCTGAGTCAGCGGAAGTTTCTTAGCCGGTTTTGATGTGAGTTTTTCTCCATCTGCTCTTACTTCATAAGTCTCCGGATCAACGGTAATCTCCGGTGTCTTATCATTATAGACCATATCTTTCTTGCCGATATTTCTGCAGTTTTCTACAGGTACTACCGTCTTTTCCAGACCATAAGCTTCTTTGATACCACCTGCATATGCAGCTTTGGATACAAAGGTCAGACTGCTCTCATACTTTGCTTTACCATGAGCTGCAAACATTGGTTGATACATCACTGGCTGAGTTGTAGGAATTGATGCATTGGCATCACCCATCTTAGAGGCAATAATCATTCCACCTTTAATAATCATATCCGGTTTTGCCCCAAAGAAAGCAGGATTCCACAATACCAGGTCAGCAAATTTACCAACTTCAACAGAACCTACGTATTTCGAAATACCATGAGTAATTGCTGGATTGATAGTATATTTTGCGATATATCTCTTCGCACGGAAGTTATCATTGCCATTCTCTTCATCTTCCGGAAGGAATCCACGCTCTTCTTTCATCTTGCTTGCAGTCTGCCAGGTTCTTGTGATAACTTCTCCGATACGACCCATAGCCTGAGAGTCAGAACTCATCATACTAAATACACCCATATCGTGTAGAACATCTTCTGCTGCAATGGTCTCAGGACGAATACGGGAATCTGCAAAAGCGACATCTTCCGGTATCTTTTTATCCAGATGATGACATACCATAAGCATATCTAAATGTTCATCCAGCGTATTTACTGTAAATGGCATAGTTGGGTTGGTGGAAGAAGGAAGTACATTCGGTGTTGCTGCTGCACGAATGATGTCCGGTGCATGTCCACCGCCTGCGCCTTCTGTATGATAGGTATGTATGGTTCTTCCTGCGATGGCATCGATGGTATCTTCTACACAGCCGCCTTCATTTAAGGTATCGGTATGAATAGCAACCTGAACGTCATACTCGTCTGCTACATTGAGACAATGATTGATAACTGCCGGTGTAGAACCCCAGTCCTCATGAATCTTAAGTCCCATAGCACCGGCTTTTACCTGTTCAATTAGCGGAGCTTCATCCGAACAGTTTCCCTTTCCTAAAAATCCGAGATTCATAGGATATTCTTCTGCTGCTTTTAACATCATCTTCAGATTCCATGGACCAGGGGTACAGGTCGTTGCATTCGTTCCATCTGCCGGTCCGGTTCCTCCACCGATCATAGTGGTAATACCTGCATACAGCGCACAATCAATCTGCTGTGGGCAGATAAAGTGAATATGACTGTCGATACCTCCGGCTGTGATGATAAGTCCTTCACCTGCCAACGCTTCTGTCGATGCGCCTACCGTCATGCCCGGAGTTACCCCATCCATAATGCATGGATTGCCGGCTTTTCCGATACCTGCAATTTTGCCATTTTTAATACCGATATCAGCTTTTACGATACCTGTATAATCTAAGATTAAAGCATTGGTAATTACCAGGTCTAAATCTCCATCTGCACTTGTTGTTTTTACAGACTGTCCCATACCGTCCCGCAGAGTTTTTCCTCCACCGAATTTAGCTTCTTCTCCATAGGTTGTATAATCTTTTTCAACTTCAATTACCAATTCTGTATCTGCCAGACGTACTTTATCACCCACTGTAGGTCCATACATCATGGCATATTTTTCTCCTGATATCACATTACTCATATTGATAAACCTCCTTATTTTACAAAGCCTTTGAGTTTTGCCTGTTCCATAGCTGCATTTTTAGAAATCTCGGTAATCTGTGCACAGGTAAGGTCATTACATCCAAACACGCGTTTTACACCACCAAGTTCTACTAACTGAACTGTTTTTTCTTCTCCAGGTTCAAAACGTACCGACGTACCAGATGGAATGTCTAACCGATATCCATAGGCAGCCTCTCTGTCAAAATTAAGGCAACGGTTTACTTCAAAGAAATGGAAATGCGATCCAACCTGAACCGGACGATCTCCCACATTTGCAACAGTTACTGTTGTGGTTTTTTTATTATCATTTAACACAATATCCCTGTCTAAGGGCATAACTTCACCAATCTTCATAAATTGTTCCTCCTGATAATCTTTCCTGTATTACTGAATAGGATCATGTACTGTTACAAGTTTCGTTCCATCCGGAAATGTAGCTTCTACCTGGACTTCATGTACCATATCAGCCACACCATCCATAACCTCTTCTTTGGTCAAAATGCTTTTTCCAAGCGACATTAATTCTACTACTTCTTTACCATCTCTGGCTAATTCCATTAGTTCGGAACTGATATAAGCTACGGACTCCACGTAATTTAATTTCAATCCTCTTTCTTTTCGTTCCCTGGCAAGCTGACCTGCCATGTGAAGCATTAATTTTTCCTGCTCTTTCGGGTTAAGTCTCATAATCATCCTCCTTTGTAGGCTCTTGTAAAAATGCATAGCAACAAAAAAAGAGGACAAGGGTATCATTTGACACCCTTGTCCTCGAAATGTAGTATAACATATCTCTTTTCCTACCGTCAATATAGGATTTTACTTTTGTCATATTTGGCATGAGAAAAATTATCAAAAAGTGTTAATCACCTCATGCACAATAAGTACATTTTCGTCCACATGAAATCGTATATCCCAGCCGGCAAATTCCACCCCATAATCATTTCTCAAAGATTTGTCATAAGCAGGTCTGGGATCCTGTTCTAAAATCTTAACTGCTGCCTCCTGTTTTTCAATCGGAAGCTTATGCAGTAAATCTTCCGGAAATATAACTTCAAGCTGCAGTGCCTTTGTTCCCGCTGTAAATCCTTCACTGGCCTCAGGATGACAATCTGCATAAGGAATATATGGTTTAATATCATAAATCGGTGTATGATTCATCAAATCTGCTCCCCGTACCCACAAAACCGGCCCTGACTTTGTCTGTTCTATCTTCTCTAACTTTACACAGGAGAGTCCGATATTATTGGGCCGGTAAGGCGCTCTTGTTGCAAACACTCCCTTTCGCACTTTACCGCCAAGTCTTGGCGGCTTTACTGTCGCGGACCATTTATCACGCTTTGCCTCTGAGAACTCCCATAACAGCCAGATATGAGAAAATTCTTCTAACCCTTTCACACACTGTGGATTTCTGTATTCCGGCTCCATAACAATACGTCCACAAAGTTCTTCTATCAGCCCACTTTGTCTTGGGATACCGAATTTTGTAGGAAAATCGGTTTCTATATAAGCAATAATCTTCATACTCTGTTTGTTTCCTCTTCTGTCAATTTCTATTTTCTCTACTTAACATGCTTCTCTTATCTTTATCATTCTTATACCTATTCGCTTCCTGTTACTCAATACTCTTTAATGACTCTACCATATCTATCTTCTTTAATTTATAATACATAACCCAGTTTACAAAGAAAGAGAATCCAATGGTAATAAGAACACTATAGATATAACTGCTGAATTCTATATTACGTCCAAACATAACACTTTCAATCTCAACTGTGACAATGACAAACCGATGTAAAAACATACCCATGACTACACCAGCCATCGCACCAATTATTGTAAGTATAATGTTCTCACGATATACATAAGAACTGACTTCCTTATCATAAAAGCCAAGAACTTTCAGCGTAGCAAGTTCCCTTTTTCTCTCCGTTATATTTATATTATTAAGGTTATATAGTACTACAAAAGCAAGCATTCCTGCCGATATGATAAGTACAAGAAGCACTACATCAAGACTTCCGAGCATGTCATCTAACTGTGCAGACACATCACTGGTATAACTTACACTTAAAGTACCTTTTATTTTCAAGGCCTCCTCGCCAACTGCAAGCTCATTCTCAACCGAATACTCCTTTAAATCAAACATCAAACTATTATAATTAGGATTTTCACCATATACCTGACTATATAATTCAGGACTCATATACAGATAATGCCCCATATAATTTTCACATATATGCTCCACTGTTACTTCCAATTGATTCTTATCCTCATCTAGGATCATGATTTTATCATTCTCAGATACATTCAGCATCTTGGCAATCTTCTCTGTAAGAATAACCCCCTTATCAGACAACTGATATGGCTCCTTCGTAATTCTGTTATGGAAAGATACCACCTCTTCAAAATCCTTCACATTCTCAGGAACATTTAAATAAATATCCTCTTCGTTCTTTCCGGATTTAACCGTCACCGAAGTAAGCAGTGATGACGTAGAATAAGACACCAGTGAATTTTCCTTCAAAAAGTTTGATACTTTCTCCCTTTGGTTATCCTTTACATCCTCTTCTAATATAATGTTGCCATCATATAGCTGGATATCACCATATTGATAAACTGCAATATCGAAGATAGAATCTTTAAGACCGTATCCGACTAAAAGTAATGCCATACAGCCACCGATACCAAACACCGTCATAAAGAATCTCTTTTTGTATCTCATGAGATTACGAACCGTAGCTTTCCATATAAAGCTTAATCTCTTCCAGATAAATGGAATTCTCTCCAGAAATACACGTTTTCCCTTCTTAGGAGCCGGCGGGCGCATAAGCTCGGCCGGCTGTGCATGAAGTTCCTTCATACAGGAGAATATAGTCGCACCCAGCGTACATATCAGTGCTGCACCTGTTGCCATAACTGCGTATTTCATATTGTAAGGCAGATAGATTGTGTCCATGTGCGGATACATAATCTTCTCATAAGAGAAAATTATTACATAAGGCATAATCTTCTCCCCTGCTAAGATACCCAGCACACTTCCGCCCAAAGTAGCTAAAAGAGCATACCCTAAGTACTTCATAGCTATATCACGTTTTTTGTATCCCAGAGCTTTATAAGTACCTATCAGTATTCTATGTTCTTCAATCATACGTGTCATGCTGGTCAGACTGATTAAAGCAGCTACCAGGAAAAACATCACCGGGAACACTTTACCTATAGCACCGATTCTATCTGCATTGTCACTAAAACTATCATATTCCACAAAGGCACTTCTATCATAGGTATACCATTTAGGATGTTCGATATCATCTATCTCATCCTGAGCATCTTCTATTTCACGCTCGCCATCGGCAATTTTATCCTCTGCTTCCTTTTTTCCATCCTCATATTCCTTTTGGGCATCTGCTAACTCCTGTTCTTTATCCAGAAGTTCTGCTTCATTATCTGCAATTTCTTTCTCAGAATCAGCAAGTGTAGTTTTCCCATCTTCTATCTGCTTTCTGCCATCATTAATTTCTGCCTGGGCACTTACAATCTGATTATGTCCATCATTAATCTGCGCCTGACCTGCATTTATCTGACTCTGCCCTGCACTAATCTGGGCCTTGGCTGAATTTATCTGGTTCTGTCCATCATTAATTTGAGCCTGACCTGCATTTATTTGAACCTGACCTGCGTTAATCTGAGCCTGACCTGCATCTAACTGTGCTTTGGCATCATTAATCTGAGCCTGGGCTGTATCAAGCTGCGGCTGCATGGTATCAATAACCGATTGTAATGCAGCAATCTGAGCAGCAATCTCCGGATTCTGATTATCCGGACTGTTCATTAATGCATCATATTGGCTTTTATATTGGTTTAACTGACTCCACTGCATATCTAAATCTGCCTGATTTTGCGTAATCACCTGACTCTGAGCAGTCAATTCAGCCTGCTTTTTGTCCAGTTCACTTTGCTGGACATTTAGGGCTGCCTGGTTTTCATTTAACTGCTGCTGTTTGGCTGATAATGTCGCCTGATTAGCATTTAATTCCTGTTGTTTTACATTTAGAGCAGCCTGGCTGTCTTCCAGCTCCTTTGCCTTTTGATTTAACTGTGTCTGGGCATCTTCCAGTTCAACCAATTTCTCTTCCAGTTCCTTTTTCCCATCTGCAAGCTGAACCTTTGCATCTGCTAACTTTACTTTACCATCTTCAATCTGTGTTCTTCCATCATCTATCTTTGCCTTTGCATCTGCTAATTCTTCTTCTGCCTCTTTTTTAGCGTCCTCTAATTCTATTCTGGCATCAGACAGTTTTTTATCTGCTTCCTCATAGATATCATCATAGCGAATCTGCTGCCGTTCTTCTTTGATGGCATCGACTCTGTCCAGTGTCTCTTCCACCAGATTATCATATTCTGCTGTATCAGAGGTAAGTTCACCCGCCCCCTGTACTATACCGTAAATTTCCGTAAAGACTTCCATATCAAACGCATCCGCAGTAACATAGGCAAAACCATTTACTGAACCAGTCCCAATATTCGTATTTCCACGATAGATAGATATGTAAGCAGGACTGCTTCCGGCACCTACAATGGTAAACTCCTCCTGCTTCAGAGTATCTGTTATAGGATCTTCATTTCCTGATTCCAGAGCAATCTTATCTCCAAGCTTATAATTCTGATTCTGAAAGAAATCATAGTCCAGGAAGATTTCGTCATCTGACTTAGGCAGACTTCCTTCATCAACTCTCAGGGTATTCATATCTGACTGTATAGACGCAACGTGCAGAACCTTCTGCGTTTCGTCCACTGTGGTAATCGCATCTACCGAATACCCACCCTCTGCATATTGCATGCCATCTATTTTTGATATAGCATTTACATCATCTTGTGTCAGCCCCAAAGTACTGATTACTTTAATGTCCATAGATTTATGCTCATCCATATATCGATCACCGGAAAGGAGCATATCCGGCTGAGCCGAACGGATGCCAGAAAAGAATGCCACACCTATAGCCACGATAAAAAAAATGGACAGAAAACGCCCCAGACTCTTTATAATTTCCATATAAAAATCTTTTCTTAATGCGCGTTTTTTCATTACACACCTACCATTCTATCAGTTCAATGGATACCGGATGATCATTTACCATCATGCTGGAAACCTTGCCATTTTTAATTTTAATCAATCGGTCTGCCATCGGCGCCAATGCCTGATTATGTGTTATGATAATTACAGTCATACCTTTTTCTCTGCACATACTCTGCAACAATTTCAGAATAGATTTTCCAGTATTATAATCCAGCGCCCCTGTAGGTTCATCACATAAAAGCAGCTTGGGATTTTTTGCTAATGCTCTTGCAATAGATACTCTCTGCTGTTCCCCACCCGACAACTGTGCAGGGAAATTATCTTTACGTTCCGCCAGGCCCACTTCTTCCAATACTGTTTCTGCATCCAACGGATCCTTACATATCTGTAATGCCAGTTCCACATTCTCAAGTGCTGTAAGATTTGGTACCAGATTATAAAACTGAAATACAAAGCCAATATCATCACGTCGATACCCGGTCAGCTGTTTTGCATTGTATCCGGTAATGTCGGCTCCATCCACTATGATCCGGCCATCCGTAGCGGTATCCATTCCTCCCAGAATATTTAAGACCGTAGTTTTTCCCGCACCACTTGGGCCAACAATAACAACCAGTTCTCCTTTTTGAATAGAAAAATCAATGCCGTCTACTGCATGAATCTCTACTTCACCCATCTTATATGTCTTTGTAATATGCTCTAATTTTACAAAATCCTGAGTCATCTTATCACCTCTATACTCTTCTTGTCTCTTTGTATAAATATCTGAATTATATATACTAATTAACTTTATCTTACCACATACACCCGGCAAATTGTTCTTTTTTGCACAAAAAAAGAGTGGAATACCACTCTTTTCGAATTCTTTATGAAATATTTTATTTTTATTTTATTTTTCCACAGATAATTTTTCTAATTTTGAAATATCCACTTTCACTTCTAATCCCTGCAGTCTGTGAATGTCAAAATTATCGCCTTTTAATATCCACTTTCCTTCCATGACTTTTATCTCTGCTGTTCTGCCTTCCCATTCTCCCTGGGCAATTGTCACCTGATATCCGGGCTTTAGCAGATATGCACCATTTCCCATAAAAAGACATTCCTGTTCAAATAAATTAATATATCCTTCCATATGCCCCTCCTGCAGTATCTATCAAACGAGAAAGGTGTACCTTCCTCTGCTGTATCGTAGAACTTGATATACTAATTATATTAACATTTTTTTGTGGGTTATTCAATGGATTTCTCCGCATATTGTTATATTTCATGAAATATAACGCATATATATGCTCGTATAAACGCTTTACATGCGTGGGGAATTTTATAGTCTGTCTTTTTTGGCAGTGACATTTCAACGCAGAGGAAGGTACACCTTTCTCTGTATTATTTTACACCTTTTCGACTATACTATATCTTGTTACATTTATATTCAAGCTATAGCATAATCAGGAGGTGTTTTATTATGGATAAAAATTTCTATGGGTACATTCGCGTATCCACTATAGATCAAAACGAAGTCAGACAGATTATCGAGTTGAAAAAATGGGGAATCTTAAGTAAAAATCTGTATATGGACAAATTATCAGGCAAAGACTTCAATCGGCCGCAATATCAAAAGCTAAAAAAGCAATTGAGAAAAGGTGATGTTCTGGTTATAAAAAGTATTGATCGCCTGGGCCGTAATTACCTGGATATTCAGGAGGAATGGAGAGAGATTGTTAAAGAAATACAAGCTGATATTGTCATTTTAGATATGCCGATTTTAGATACTCGTACCAATAAGGACCTTATAGGCACCTTGATTTCTGACATTGTATTACAGCTGCTATCCTACGTTGCACAGACAGAACGAGAAAATATTCGTCAGCGACAGGCTGAGGGAATCGCCGCTGCAAAAAAAAGAGGCGCCCATCTCGGACGTTTTCCTAAGCCTCTGCCAAAGGAATTCTATCCGCTGTATGAACGCTGGGTAAATAAAGAAATCTCCATGGCTGAAGCTGCTTCACAGATGAATATTGCCAGACATCAGTTTGAATGGATGATTAAAAAATATAGAAAATTATAATATTTTACTTCCGTTTGCAGTTAATTTGAACTTTGCACCTAATACTTCCGCCGCCCGCCGGCACATCATCATTCTTCCCAGGAAGATTTCAAAATACTCAAACATCGTACAGATATTCTCATCTACCTGAAGATTTAAAGCAATCGTTGCTTTCTCAGGACTTATTTTTAATTTAGCCTCTGTGACTGCATAATTAACACGATCATGCTTGTCAAAACTTGCCATCTCCTTGTTGCGTACTCTGTTCCTTCGTACATCTGTCTTATCCGCGATAATAAGAGCTGCAGATATGGTATCAATGGCACCCCCTGTTGCTTCATCATGATTTCCTATCGCTGATACTACCGTCACCCGGTCTTCTAATGGCATATCCGTCCGTCTTAATATATCATTGGCTAACATAGCACCATATTCTCCGTGGGCATTGCGGTTTACCGCATTTCCTATATCATGCATAAAAGAAGCAATTTTAACCAGTTCAATATCATGATTGGAAAATTTGAATTTTTCCAGAATAAGAGCAGCATGTTCTGCCACTATGGCACAATGCTTTTCTGAATGATCAGTATAACCAAGAACTCCCAGGTTTTCATTTCCCTTCTTTAAAAAAGCCTTTACTTCTTTGTTTTCACGTATATCTTTATATTTCAATTTAATTTCTATTCTCCTTGCCTTTTATATTCTCATAAACGTTTTACTGCATCCATAGCCAGTGAGGAACGCTCACACTCTTCTGCGGCCAGTGTTATCTGCCAGCAAAACGGGCTTCCCTTCATAAACTTCGCTGCATAGCTAAGTCCATTGGTACGCTCATCTAAAAATGGTTTATCTATCTGATTAGGATCACCCAGCAATATGATTTTAGTGTTCTTACCCGCTCTTGTGATAATTCCCTTTGCCTGATTAGGCATCATATTCTGAGCTTCATCAATAATTAAATAAGTCTTTTCTATAGAACGTCCACGGATATAATTCAAAGCTTCTGTCTGAATAATACCACGCTCGAATACTTCCAATATCTTGTCATTTAACAGGCTCTCATCATCATAGCGGCTTTTTTCATCAGAATCTAATATCTGTTCTAAGTTATCTATGATTGGACGCATAAGCGGAGCTATTTTTTCCTGCTCACTGCCCGGAAGGAATCCAATGTCATCGTCAAATTGGGCATTGGGACGGCAAACGATGATACGTCGGTATTCCCCATTTGGATTGTTGTATACCTTCTCCATACCCACAGCCAGTGAATAGAAAGTTTTAGCAGTTCCTGCCATACCTTTAATGATAACAAGCGGGGCTTCCTGGGCACTTGTCATAAGTGCTTCCTGAATAAAATACTGACCTACATTCCTCGGTGATACTCCGTAAGGTTTACTTTTCTTATATTGAAGAGGCAGTATTTTATTACCACATACCCTTCCTAAGAGCGTCTTTTTGGTAGATTGATCTGCCTTTAATATAAGGAATTCATTTTCAGATAACTCCAGGGGCATTTTATTTCCCTGCTCATCTGTATGATAGACTGCACTGACTGCCACACCTTTTTTCTTAAAATCCTTTACCATATCCTCAGGTATATACGCTTCACATCGACCTGTGTACTGAGCATCATCTTCTGAAATCTGCTCTCTGGTAAAGTCCTCTGCCTTAATTCCAATAATCTGTGCTTTCAGACGAAGTACAAGGTCTTTGGTTACCAGAATAATCTGTTCCTTGGGCAATTTTTCTTTTAATCCCTTACACACTTTCAATATTCGATTATCCGGTTTATCCTCCGGTAAATCCTGAGGCAGGATAACATCCACGAAGTTTTTCTCTACCTGAAGCATTCCACCAGATTCCAATTCTACACCTTGCAGTAAGTCACCTCTCTGGCGACATTCTTCTAACAGACGAACGGCGGCACGGGCATTGGCACCCTTCTCTCCGTCAGACTTTTTTAATCCATCCAGTTCTTCAACTACTACCAGCGGAATCACTACATCATTGTCTTCAAAACATTTCAGGGCATAGGGCGCCTGAATCAGCACATTGGTATCTACCACATATGTTTTTTTCATTCAATCACCGTTCCTTATTTTATTATAGGAATCTAAGAACCTGTATGGTAACTTCTATCAAAATATAGATCCAAATTCCTCTGTGTATTACAAGATATAGTATATATGGTAAATGCTGTTTTTCTCTATCAGAGTGAAGTGAAGAATATGTAAAAAGCAATTAAAAGATTTTCTTTTTCTTAAAGATAAATATACAGACTGCTATGACTACCAGACTTAAGATGATTACACCCGGATATCCGTTTTTTAACTCTGGCATATTTTCAAAGTTCATACCGTACCAGCCTGTAACAAGTGTCAGTGGAAAGAATATGGTAGAAATCACTGTTAAAAACTGCATGTTGCTATTCTGGCGTGCATCTATCTCTGACTGATAGGCATCCTTCACCTGCTGGGCATATTCCAGTAAATGCTGTGTCTTCCCCATAAGCCTCTCAGCACGGTCTGTAATAACACCAAAATACTTCAGCTGCTTTTTGGCAAAAAAGCCATTCTCATTTTCCTCCAGTTCCTTTCCCATGTCTGATATTTCATCATAATAACTCCTGAGAGTAAGTAACTCCTTTCTAAGTGGTATAAGCTGACTCTGAAAGTTCCTCATTTTTCCATGTACTACCTCTTCCTCCATATGCATGATTCTTTTCTCATACTGAACTAATAATTCCAAATCACGATTCATGAATTCCGCAATAAAATTGTATATGAATTTTTCCTTTGTCTCTCCCTGATATATTTTTCTTCTTCGAATTCTTGCAATCAGGCGCTGTGAAAAGTCATCGTCATCAACGATAACTATATAGTCTTTATTTAAAAAAAACTGAATCCGATATCTGCTCTCAACCACATCTAAAAGCTTCGGAATACAAAAAGAACCACACAAACAGTATTGCTGCGTCTCTATCTTTGTAAACCCAACTGCGGCAAGGTCAATCTCCTCTTCATAACGCATGCCCGTTTTCTCTAATATACTTTTGCTTTCTGCTGATGTGGTTATATAGATAATACCCGTTTCTTCTGCCCCGATACTGGATGGCTCTCGAATTGCCAGCTGTTCTCCAAGTGATAATACAATCATAGAATTATTCTCCGCTCTCTTAAGTTCATTATTCAAATTAGCATAACACGGCATTGTTAAAATTTAGAACCAGCTTTGTAAAATCAATATTAAGAACTATCTCAGACATAAAAAAAATCCTGCAGGCACCAAAACATTGATGCAAACAGGATCTTCTTTTCATTTTTATCTGACAGCTTCCGGAGCACGTACTGCCATCCGGAATAATATGATACCCACAAGAAAAAGTATCGCTATAGTTCCCACACCTTTATTGATGTCACCTGTCACCTGGGAGACAATACTCACAATCGTTGTTCCCATAAAGGCAGCACCTTTTCCACATATATCCAATAATCCAAAATACTCTCCCGACTGTTCGGACGGAATAATCTTTGTAAAGTAAGAGCGTGACAATGCCTGTATACCACCCTGAAACATACCAACCAAAACTGCCAGTGTCCAGAACTGCCATTGTGCATGCAAAAAGAAAGCAAATACAGCAATTCCCATATAAGCAGCGATACAAATTGTAATCAAATGTTCACCCCTGTATTTTAATGCCAGCCTGCCAAAAAGAATCGCACATGGAAAAGCAACCACCTGGGTTAACAAAAGAGCAAGCAATAACCCCGTACTGTCTAATCCAAGCGCAGAACCATATGCAGTAGCCATATCGATGATAGTATAAACGCCATCAATATAGAAAAAGAATGCAAATAAAAACAGGAAAACTTTCTTCTCTTTTTTTACGTTTCTTAAAGTTTTACCAAGACGCAGGAAAGTGTTCCTCACAGGATGTTTCTGCACTTCTATACAGTATATCTGCTTGTAATTCTTAAGGATTGGAAGTGACATAAGAAACCACCATACTGCGATAATAAGAAATGCAATAAACATTGACATCTCCATGGTGATTCCAATCCTGTCTGCACCCAATACAATACCTAAACAAGCAACAAAAGGTATACAGCTTCCAATGTATCCCCATGCAAATCCCTGGGAGGATACCTGATCCATACGCTCTTCTGTCGTGACATCCGCTAGCATGGAATCATAAAAAATGAGGCTTACCGAATAAAACACTTTGGCAATCACGAATATAATCAGGAAAAGGAGCCATTGCCTGGCCAGACCAAGAGTTACACAAGCAAGCGCCCCCACAACAATCGTAACTGTAAATATGGGCTTCTTATATCCTCTGGTGTCTGCCATAGTTCCAAGAATCGGTCCTGAAACTGCCACTAAAAGTGTAGCAATAGATACTGCATATCCCCAATATGCCAGATAGTTGACATCAGACAACCCTGCATGGTCCGCCAGATAATTAAAGTAGATTGGCATAATCGTTGATACCAACATGGTAAATGCTGAATTTCCCACATCATATAATACCCATTGCTTTTCTTTTTTGTTTAATCGAAATCTCATATGGCTGCACCTCACCTTCGCATTTTATAGCTTATGATTTCATTTTACATGTTATCGTATATATATGCTATCTCTTTTTTGTAAATCATAAAATAAATATAATGCAAATATTCAGGCTACACTTCCAGTATCAGCTTCTGGTATTTTCGTTTTTCACATAATTTACTATATAGATACCAGCGCATACAAGAATCAGCGCCACAACGCTCTTCATACCGGCAGCCTGACTGCCCTCCCCCAGAAGCAGGGCAGATAAAATCACTCCAAATACAGGATTCATAAATCCAAATACCGCCACCCTTGAAATCGGATTATACTGCAGCAAAATCCCCCAGAGAGAATATGCCATAGCTGAAATAAATGCAAGGTAAATCAACATTCCCATTGACTGCATTGTGAATCCATGAACTTCTCCTCCTGCAGCCAAACCACATACAATCATAACAACTCCGCCAAAGACAAACTGATACCCGCTTAACACAACCGGATTTTCTTCCTGAGAATATCTTTTTAAATAAACCGAAGAAAAAGCATAAGCAACTGTTGAAAAGAAGATAAATCCCTCTCCCAGAAAACTCATATTCATATCCAGTCCATTTCCTGTCAGATTAATAATAACCACTCCGGCAAAACCGATGATGCAGCCCACCAGTTTCTGAGCATTTAACCGCTCCTGTTTAAAGATTAAGCTTGCTACTAAAATGGCAATAAACACATTAACACCTTCAATAATCGAAGCCTTTACTCCGCTGGTATGTGCCAGTCCCACATAAAAGAACAGATACTGTGCAACGGTCTGAAGCATACTTAATTTTCCAATCTTTATCCATGAATTTTTCTTTGGAAACAGCAGTTTACGACTCAAAACACTTCCAAACAAAATCGCCAGCATTCCCGCCAGAGTAAAGCGATATCCTGCAAATAAGATCTGAGAAGCCACCGAATCCGAAGGTATGGAAAATAGTTCATACCCTATCTTTATACATGGAAATGCGCTCCCCCAAAGAGCGCAGCAAATCAAAGCGCCAAACCATACTACGACAGTTTTTTGCATAAAAGTTTCTTTATTATTCATATAATATCATTCTCCTATAATTGATTCAAAAGGCCCTGTATGCCTTCTTCTTCATATATGTTTTTATAATATTCGGTCTCTCCCTGAATCATATCATCGATTACCTGCATACCAAGAAGTTCTACCGGTGCTTTATCATCCGTCATAAGATAATCCCCTGCTTCGTAGGGCACCATATCATCAGCTATAGTCTGCATCATAGCTGAGAGCTCTGTATCCTGCTCTAAACTCATATTACTATTCATAGTCTGAAGTACCTCTGCCGAATTAGACGCATATAATTCCCGGTTAGAAGAATGAGCTACATCTGCGGTATACACTTCTGAAAATACCCTTGAGATAGTATCTGCCAGATATTGATTAATATTTCCTTCTTCCTGTCCCCGCATATTCATATTTACAACCATAACTCCGTCCTCTGTCAAATGATCCCTAACCAGTGTGAAGAATTCAATGGACGACATCTGAAACGGAATGGTGATATCCTGATATGCATCTACCATGATAAGGTCATATTTTTTATCTACCGCATTCAGGTAAGCGCGTCCATCATAAGTTGTAACCTTTACATCCTCAGGAAGTTCGAAATATTCTTCTGCTAATTCTGTAATTTTCTCATCGATTTCCACGCCCTCGATGGACATATTATCAAAATACCGTTCACACTGTGTCGCATAGGTGCCGGAACCCATTCCCAAAATCAGGACATCCAAATTCTCCTTATCCTTAACTCCTGCCATATAAGGTGCTGCCATTGCATAATCATAGTACATACCAGTCAATTCCTGATTTTTCTTTAAGATAGACTGTACACCGAAAAGTACATTAGTTGATAATATTACATTTTCATCATCTTCTTTGACCTGAAGATAATTATATACAGACTCTCCCTCATATGCCAGATTTGACTCCCAAAATGCAAAACTGTCAGAAGCGCCGAAAAAGCAGCTGAATATCAATACTACTACCCCTACGATAGCCTTGGCACTATGCGTCTTCTCACTGATGAAGTAAATCAAAGCCAGCACTAGTAAAATCCCCGAAAAGATTAAGAAAGTAATCGATGTTCCCACTGCCGGTATGGTCACGAATGTAGGTAAAAAAGTTCCCAGAATACTTCCGATTGTATTTGCCGCACCCAGGGTACCTACTACCTTACCACTGTCATCAAGACTGTCAACTGTGTATTTTACCAGTGACGGAGTGACCGTTCCCAGTAAAAACAGCGGAAATACAAAGATTACCATACAGGCACAAAATGCTGCCCATATAAGGAAATTATTGCTTACTGAAAAAATCAGCAGTGCAGATATTCCCAGGATAATATACTTTCCAACTACCGGAATAAGTGCAATCCAGATTGCAGCAAGAATAATTCTGCCATACAGTTTATCCGGATTCGGATTTTTATCAGCCGATCTTCCACCGAAAATGTTGCCTAATGCCATGGCAATCATAATAGTTCCTATAATGATTGTCCATACAATTTGTGAGGAGCTAAAGTAAGGTGCTAATAATCTGCTGGCCCCCAGCTCCACTGCCATCACAGACATACCTGCAAAAAACTCCGTCAAGTATAGATAAATCTTGTTCTTTAATATTTTTCTTTCTTTCATAAGTCTTCCTTTCCAGATCATTTCAAATACGCTTTGACGCATCTATCATACCCTTCTATATTAGTACATAAACACGGGTTTAAGTCAATAGAAATTTCATATTCTTGAATACATTTATCAAGTATGTTACAATATAAAGATGAACGATTAAAGAAAGGGAAGGAAATACAATGTCAGAAGAAAACAGAACTGATATGCCTAAACGGCGTATGAGCAGAGCGCAAAGAGAACGCCTTCGCAAAAAAAGACAACAGCGTCTTATTATGCGCATTATAACATTAATTGTACTGCTTATTATCTTAGTTGTATGCATCTTATTTGTTTCAGGTGTTATCAAAATAGGAGATAAAAGTAAGGATAGTGCAAACACTACAGAACAAACTTCCGGTGAGGAGGAAACAACGCAGACTACCCAGGACACAGACACTCCTGAAGAACCGGAAGATACTACGGATGCAGATGCAGGTGCCCAATCTGCTGACAAGGAAAGTATCTTGGCACAAGCAGGAGTTCTGGCAGCCGGATATGATTATGATGCTGCTATTGCGCTGATACAGACATATCCCGGATATGACCAGGATACCGATATGACTACAAAAATCAACGAATACAACACTACCAAAGCAAGTTGTGTTCCTGTAGATGTAGACAAAGTTCCACATATCTTCTACCACTCTCTGATTAATGATACCGATAGAGCATTTAACATCTCTGCACTGGGTCAGAGTACAGTAGATGGATTTAATGCATGGATGACTACGATAGAAGAATTCGATAAGATTACACAGCAGATGTATGACAATGGTTATGTGCTTGTAAAGCTTAGGGATTTAGTAGTTGAGACTACCGATGCAGATGGAACCGTACATTTTACAAAAAATACGAATCTGATGCTGCCACCTGGCAAAAAAGCATTCGTTCTTTCTGTAGATGATTTAAGTTATTATCATTCCTATGCAGCAGAAGGATATCCGGACAAACTGGTTCTTGATGAAAATGGACTGGTAAAATGTCAGTATACAGATGCTTCCGGCAATACAACGCTGGGTGATTATGATGTAGTTCCACGTATGAACACATTCTTAAGAGAACATCCGGATGGAGCTTATCATGGTGCCCGTGGATTAATTGCCATGACCGGATACAACGGTGTCTTTGGATATCGTACAGACAGTGATTACCGTGATAAATTAAATCTTCAGTCTGATCAGAAAGCCTGGTTAGATGCTCATCCTGATTTTAATTACGAACAGGAAATTGCAGATGCAACTGTTATTGCAGACGCCATCAAAGCTGAAGGCTGGGAATTTGCAAGTCATACCTGGGGTCACTTAAGCGTTACTAATAAAACAGCGGATGCCCTAAAAGTCGATAATGAGAAATGGGTTGCAAATGTTCAGAATATAGTTGGTCCTGTTGATACCATAATCTTTGCTCATGGCAATGATATCGGTGATTGGAAAGGTTATGCAGCAGATAATGAAAAATATAACTATTACAAGAGTGCAGGCTATAACTTCTTCTGCAATGTAGATGGTTCCGTTCCTTACTGGGTACAAATCACTGACACTTATGTCAGACAGGGACGTATCGATTTAGATGGATATATGCTCTATAAAGAAAATATCGGAGAATCTACTGTATGTGATGATATGTTTGACGCTGCTAATGTATTTGATTCAAGAAGACCTACGCCTGTTATTGCAAACGGACAGGGTTGATAATTATGATGAAGAAACAAAAGAAGGTCCTATACGGGCCTTCTTTTGTTTCTTACTATTAATAATCTATTAGACTAGATTATATCTGCCTGCGATTTTCATTCACATAACGATTCAGTAATTCATACATCAATTCTGTATCAATTGGCTTCGAGATATGGTCGTTCATACCTGCTTTTAGGGATGCAGCTATATCTTCAGCAAAAGCATTGGCTGTCATGGCAATTACCGTAATGCTTTTCGCTTCCGGATGTTTGCATGCTCTAATTGCCTTCGTTGCCTCATACCCATTCATTACCGGCATCTGAACATCCATTAATATGGCATCATAAGTACCTGGCTCTGATTTTTCAAATTTCTCCAATCCTTCTCTTCCATTTTCCGCAGTATCCACAGTAAATCCTACCATACTTAATAATTCTTCCGCAATTTCCCGATTAATCTCCGTATCATCAACCAGTAAGACACGTTTGCCGCTAAAGTCATAATCTTCCGTTCTTGCTGTGTGATTAATCAATTTTCCCTGACTCAAAGACATCAGAATATTAAATACAGAAGACTGGAACAGCGGTTTTTCAATACAGCTGTCTACTCCTGCTGCATCTGCATCTTCATCAATTTCATTTAAATCATACGCTGATGCAACTACTACAATAGGCTCCTCTCCGCATGCCTGCCGTATCCGTTTCGTAAGATCCAGTCCGGTCATCCCTTTCATCTTCCAATCTACCAGACAGATATCATACATACGTTTATCGTTACGCGCTTTTGTAATGATTTTTATAGCTTCCTCACCACTCATTGCCACATCATGACTGATACCGATATGATTCATAATACTTGATGCATATTCCAGTGCATCTTCGTCATCATCAATTATGATAGCTCTCATATCTGATATCACATTACCATCTATATGATTTTGTTCCTGAGCTTCTTTAAGCGGAAGAACTAAATGAAACTTAGTACCTATGCCTGTTTTACTCTCAACAGTAATCGTTCCACCCATAAGTTCAATCAGATTCTTTGTTATGGAAAGTCCTAATCCGGAACCTCCATGCTCTTTGGCAGTCAATGCACTCTCCTGCTCAAAAGGTTTGAAGATGCGCTTCATATACTCTTCACTCATTCCACATCCGGTATCCTCTACACCAATATACAAACGGATTTCATCTGTTTCCGTCTGCTCTTCTCTCATAGAGAACGTAATACTTCCATCCGGTTCCGTAAACTTCAATGCATTAGATAAGAGATTTAATATAATCTGCTGTATTCTCAGCTGATCTCCCACTAATATTTCCACCGTCATATTATCAAGCTTTGCCTCGAAATTCACCCCTTTAGCTCTGCACTGAGAATAGTACAGTGTTGTGATCGTAGAAACCACATCTTTGATGTCAAACTGTACTTTAGCAATCTTGATCTTGTTACTTTCAATAGCCGACATATCAAGAATATCATTAATCAGATTCAATAAATGCCGGGATGAAACCATAACTTTCGTCAGACATTCTTCTACCCTGCTCTTTTTATCAATATTTTTTTCTGCAAGAGTTGCCTCGCCGATAATTGCATTCATTGGTGTTCGAATCTCGTGACTCATCCTGGCCAGGAAATCACTCTTGGCCCGATTTGCCTGATCGGCCTGTACGATAGCAATCGACAACTGACTGTTCTTTTCTTCTAATTTCTGATTGGTATCCCGAATGAGCCTTAATTTCTGGTTACGGCTTCGTATATATATAATAACTACAGCAAAAAGAGACATAAGCAACAGTAATATGATAATAAAAGGACCCCTGTACTTATAACATACTTCCCCAAGACTTAGCTGATATGGCATAGCGGTTGTATACTTAATAATTGACTGCTGGGTATCTTCTTCACTGATTTTCTTAATTGATTTATCTATAATTGAAGTCAGCATACTTTGATTCGTGACTCCGCTGTCTGGCACACTAAGCAGTGAAAATCTTTCATAATATCCTGAATTAGGAATTGCTTCCAGATTTTCATATTTAGGTTTATTAAACTGATAATCCGCAATATATTGATTCTGAAGTGTGCAATCCGTTTCACCTTTTACCACTGCATCAAAACAAGCTTCCACACTATCATAGTCAATCAACTTATAATTAGGATAACTCTCCGTGATAATTTCTTTTAGATTGTTTGACCCGGTAAAGACTGCCATTGACCCTTCACTGTTTTCATTTAATACTGTTCCCTTGCCGGCAACCAATACTGCCTGAGTCTCTACATAACTATTAGTCAGGGCTCCGCCAAAAGAATCCTGATTATATTCATTATTTCTTACACCTGCTATCAAATCAATATGTGCCTCTTTGTAATATTTCGCATTTGTGTTTTCTTTAGAAAGCGGAACATACTCGAACTTCACGCCACTTCTTTCACTAATTTTATTCATTAAATCAATGGCAATTCCGGTAAGCTGTCCGGTATTTTCGTCCAGATAAGACAATGGTCTGGCATCATCTGTAATTGCGACTTTAAAAACGGGCAATGTATCAATATAATCCAGTTCCTCTTTTGTAAATGGATCCTCATTATAAATCGGAAAATATTTATCTACCAGATCCGTCTGAAAATCCGGATAATCCACTTCGATTTTATTCAGTGCATCATTAAGTATCTCACCGAATTTAGCATCTGCTTTGCGGTAAATATAATAATATGGGGCATTGCCGGCTTTACCGATAAGCTTCATGTGCTCTCCTGCACGCATAATATTATGTATTGCAGCGTCTATCTCTCCATTTTCTAAAGCTTCAAATACTTCCTCACTGCTGTTGTAAAGAGTCACGTTCGCTGCAAACCCATTATTCTGTGCATAAGTTTTCAACAGTTCTACATAAGAAGTATTCTTCTCTACTCCAAACTTTATATCAGAAAAATGTTTAAAATCTTCATAGATTAAATCATCCCGGCTGTCTAAAGCAAGAATTGCCCCATAGTCCTTACCTATCTGTGTACTGAATCCATAATCCGCCACTCTCTCTGCACTCATCTGCGCAGGTGCAAGAATATCTATCTGACCATTATCCAGCATATCCATAGCATCCGACCAATTATCTGCTTTTACATACTCATAGGTCCATCCTGTATCTTCTGCAATCTTGTTTAGATAATCCACATCATATCCTACACAGTTTCCATCCTCATCAAAGGAATGAAATCCCTTCATCTCATACACACCAACTTTGATTGTATCCGAATCCTCAGGTGCGCCAAAAGTTATTACAGAAAAACTTATCAGACTAATTAAACATAATATCAGCATAGTTACTGCTATCCATGCCTTTTTTCTCATTGTATAGTTCACTTTTTATCCCTCCCGTATTCCATAACCAGGCACTTAGAAATGGTCCACAGAACCATTTTGCAAATGCAGGGCAACAAAAAAGGGGACTCCATCGGATGGTCTTCATCTGAAAAGGAGAACCCTCGTCTTATGGAATATTATAGCATTATATGCTGCTATTTTCCATAATTTCTCTGTGAATTGTTTAATTATCAATGATTTTCCGGAATTTTTACTTAATATTTACTCAATTTAATATTATTTACATTTCGATTTTCATATGTCTCTGTATCGGTGCAATGTAATCGCCATATTCCACAACAAACTCCGCCAGACGAAGCCTGGCAATCATCTCTGTATACTGCTCTTGTTCCATTATAACCTGAAGCAGCTTCTCATCATCGCATATTCCTTTCTCCATCGCAGCGATGATATATTCATCCTCTTTTGATGCTTTTTTTTCATGCGTGCCATCTGCGATTACATAGCTGTCTCCTTTTGTTACTGATACATTTGATTTCCATTCCATACAAAATCTGCCCTTCTTCTTTCCTTTGCTATACCTTGTCAAGTCCCAACCGGTGTGCCTCTGCCACCGCCTGCCCTCTGCTGTTTACACCCAGTTTTTTGTATATATTTTTATTATGAAACTTCAGACTGTTATAACTTATGGAGCATAAATCACTGATTTCGTGGGCTGTTAATTCCCCACACAATAACTTTAATATTCTTTTCTCTGTTTCAGTCAAAGGTTCTTTTAATACATTCTCCATCTTTAGATAACTAGAATAGAATACTGCCATCTGACCAACTGACTCTTTAATCTGCTTATAGTATGTGTTATCTATTCCAGATTTTTTAACCTTATCCAAAAGCGGTTTCAACGCAATTCCCTCCTGGGCAAACACACGTATCAGATGATATCGCTCCGCCTTTTTCAGTGCACCGCGCAAAACGTCTTCCCAGCCTTTTTCTTCCAGCCTGTATAAAATAATTGATTTTAAAATTTGATTTTCAACCCACATGTAATTACGCTCATATGAAGTGAAATATACATGCATCCATTCAATTAGGTTCAGCGCTTCTCCCAGCCGATTCTGCACAATGAGACATCTTATCTTTATCATATACTGATAGCGGTCTAATATACAGAATGCAACACGTTCATCAGGAGTATCTTTTAGATATTCCTGCACATTTTTTGTCATTCCCTGCAAAAGTTCCATCCATATATGAAATGCTTTCATGTTTTTAAATAAATGTTTCGCTTTACCTTCAGACGCTTTCTTCTGAAAACTTTGAAATACTTCTTCTGCAATTGCTGCCTGTCCATTTTTTAAATGATCTTTAACCATTAATCCTGCTGCAGCAAAACAAATCTCAATACTGCCACTGGTACCTGCCATAAGATAGCCTGAATTTAATCTGGTCATCACCTCATAATCATCCATCGTAGCTTTCTCAAATCCGCTCTCAGCAAGCGCCACATTAATCAGACCAACCCCTGATTTTCCCAATGCCAGCTCAATTGGTTTCTTTAACAAAAGTGCAAGCTGTTTATCATTCCTGCTCCATTCACAGAAATCCAATCCCCCGTTCATAAGCGATGGTAAATTACCGGTAACAGAGAATTCGGGAAGTTTTACAGTCTTATTCTGTGAAAGCACTGCCATATCGCGAATAGTTTTTACTATTCCATGTATGCCTCTGCCTGGAAGAGCAATATCCAGATAGGCAATACGAATCGTCGCTTCCTTTTGTTCAGCAGATCCTTTTTTCGCATGGTGTTCATATTTTTTCAGCTTCTGATACCAGTATTCTGCACTTTCCGGCTGCATCATGATAGAATAGAGCATACTCATTCCACTCATGAGCGCGCAGGATTCTTTAATTGTCTCTTCTGGCAATGCCAGATAATACTCTCTGGTTTCAAAAAAATGAGCAGTTCCAGGATGTTTTTCCGCATTTCGAATAAGAAGTTCCGATATTTTATCCTTTTTTCCGGCTTTTTGATAATAAAATAATGCCATCTCTATACTGTCATGCAGTTCATAATATAGTGCAGCCCGCTCAAAATTTTCACTAATCTGACTTTTCTTCCATAGTATAGACTGTTTCCATTGGAAAAAGAATCTCAACATCGGGCGGTAGGAGTAGGTATTATCGTCAGCTTTTATAAAAAATGTTCCTACGGAAGATGCTGCTTCAAACAAAATTGGAATTCGCGTATTCCCTGTCACCAATTCTGCCATCTCAACAGTAAAACTTGGATACTGGCACAGAGCGAGCAATACTGTCCGCATCTCATTGTTCCATCTATCATAAACAACTCTGTCAAAATAGTGAAACATATCAATCCGCACTTCCTGACGAACAGATTCATCATAATGATTTTTTCCCATATTAGACATATGATATGCGGTATATCTGATACAGAGAGGATGTCCTTTACTTTCTGCCATAAGCTCATCAAGATCTTTTTCTTCCATCTTTATCCGATAATTATCCAACAACTTCTTTGCTTCATCCCTTGTACATTCCAGATCCGGTTCTCCGGCAAATAAAAATGATTCATCCAATGCCGAAAGGCGAAGCCAGGATGGCAGCCGGCTTCGTCCCAGTAAAATAATATGCTTCCCATACTGTTTTCTGTTTCGTATCAATTGTTCTATATATTCACGCGAATCAACATCCACAATCCATGATATATCATCTACAATAATAATTTTCTGATTTATCTCCTCTAGCTTTGGACGCTCTTTAAGATATCCTTCCAGACCATTCAAATTCAAATGTGCCTTCTTTCGGTAAAAGTATTCCACAGCGGAAGATTTTCCATACCCTGCGGCTCCTGATATATACAGAACCTTCTGATTATCTTCAGCCTCTTTTAATTTTTTGTAAATGCCAGAGACTTTCACGTAAGTATCCATGAATGATTTCCTCCTTTCATGGAATATATTTTCATAAAACCATTGTATCATATAATGTTCTTTTTTCGAACCACCCCTGATGGTGGTTTTTCAATATAGAAATTCATATATATAGACAAAACAAACCGGCAGGTGCAGCTTAATCACTGCAATCCCCCTGCCGGCGGTTATCTTCTGTTCCTTATAACATACGAAATCTGTTTATACATATATGCCATATTCCATTATATAACACCATTCAATATAGCTCTTGACAATTTTCTCTGAATCACATCCATCTGCAGTGGAAGTGTAAGAATATCGGATACTCCAATGTCCAAAGCCTCTCTGAGCTGACTCATATTGCCTTCTTCACATATACCAATTAACGGACGTAAAGTTCTTCCTCCATTTTCTTCAATACATGCAAGAAAGCTGTCTGCATCTTCCTTATCACTCTTACTGATGTCCATACATATGACCTTAATCCTGTCTTTGTACTTTTTAAAAACTTTTTTTAGTCCTTCTAAATCCATGACATGGACAAATCCTACGGTATCCCCATATGCCAATGCAATGGTGGCATATAGCTGTTCATTTGTACCACTGACAAGAATAAGCGGTTTATTATCATCTTCTACTTCGGGAACACGTTCTCCGAAAACAACAGATTTCCCTTTACCCGTATTCTTTGCCTCATACAGTGCCTGATCTGCACGCTGGAATAAAGACTGAAAATCATCTTCCACTTCCTGAAATGCAATGCCAATACTAAGTGTTACATTAATATGCAGCTGCTGTGTGCACTTAAATATTACTGCCTTTATAACATCCTCTGCTTTACGCTTGGTCATCCCTCTTCTTGTAATGGAATTCATGAGGACAACGAATTCATCCCCACCGAATCTTCCAACATAATCAGATTCTCTGAAATTCAGTTTTAATTCATCTGCGATTACTTTAATCACTTCATCCCCATAAAGATGACCATAATTATCATTAATCTTTTTAAAATCATCAATATCTATAACCAGAAGTGCTATCTGTTCTTTTACATTCTTACTGATATATTGCTCACATTCCTGCTGAAAAGAAATCTTATTGAGCAGTCCTGTGGCCTTGTCTACAGCTGCCTCATGCTGATACATCTCCCCTTTGCTCACTGCTGTTTGTATTTGGCGGTTCAAGTCCATGGCGTGATGTATTCTGGCATTGACAATTTCCGGTATTGGCGGCTTGGTAATATAATCAAATGCGCCTGCACGAAATGCCTGAATCTGATCTTTAGGCCGGTCATTGGAGGTAATCATGATTTTAGGAATGCTTTTTAACTTTTCATCCTCATGACAAATATTTAGAAATTCCATACCGCTCATTCCCGGCATCATATAATCCAACAGAATAAGACGGACCTGTCCCGGATTATCTTTCAAATATTCCATAGCCTCTTCTGCACTTTCACAGCAGTGAACTGAAAATTCCTTATCCAGATACTTTTTTAATAATTCCCGCTCCAGCTCAGAATCATCAACAATCAAAATTTCATTTTCTTTGACTCTCTGGAACTCTTTACCCCTGTCCATATTATTTACCTCAGACTATTTTAATATTTATTCTATTTTTTATTATACATCCTTACAACCAAAAAATCTACTCATGATATATTCTGGGTGTCTGACCTACCAATTGATCCAACACTTTGTACATACGTTCAGCATCAATTGGCTTAGCGATATGATCATTCATACCTGCGTCAATAGAAGCTCGTATATCCGCTGTAAATGCATTGGCAGTAACGGCCATGATTGGAATACTCTTTGCCTGTGGGTGACCAGATTTTCGTATATGTCTGGATGCTTCGTGGCCATCCATAACTGGCATCTGAATATCCATCAGGATACCTGCATAAGTATTGGCCGGTGACTTTTCAAACATCTCACAGGCCTGCTTACCATCTACCGCTCTGTCTGCCTTAAATCCAACCATGCCAAGAAGTTCCATAACCACTTCCGCATTCAGTGTATTATCTTCCACCACTAACATTTTCTTGCCGCCAAAATGATATTTTTCAGCAATGCTTTCCTGCTCATGATATTTTCCGCCTGTAATATTCATAAGCAAATCAAATACCGTCGATTGAAACATCGGTTTCGGTACAACCACATTTGCTCCAGCCATCTTTGCTTCTTTTGTAATCTCAGCCAGATCATATGCAGACGCAACTACAATAATCGTATCATCATCAAAAGAAGCTCGAATCGCCCTTGCCATCTCCACACCGCTCATCCCCGGCATACGCCAGTCAATAAAGCAGATATCGTATCCCTGGCTTGCATCATAGGCTTTCCGCATAATAGTCAGTGCATCTTCTCCATTTGTAGCAATGTCACACTGAATTCCCATCTTACGCATCACTTTTTGACCGTATTCCTGAGTCTCTTTATCGTCATCGATAAGCAGTGCACGTACTTTTTTCAGCTTTTCAGTATTTAAATCCGGCAGTTCTCTGGTTACTGTAAATGGCAGAACAACCGTAAAAGCACTTCCACGCCCCTTTTCGCTCTTTACTTCAATACTTCCACCCATAAGTTCCACAATATTCTTCACAATTGGAAGTCCAAGGCCTGTTCCGCCGTGTTCCTGTTTTGTATTAGCATTCTCCTGAACAAATGGTTTGAATATTTCTTTCTGCCGTTCTGCATCGATGCCTTCTCCATTATCAATTATTTCAAATTTCAGTTTAACCATATTGGAAACACGTGAGACCTGACATACTCTTCCTACAATCTCTCCTCCTCTTGGTGTAAATTTAACTGCATTTGACAACAGATTAATCAGAATTTCCTTCAAACGCAGGGGATCCCCGAACAGATACTCTTCCGTGAAGTTTACAAGATTCATATTAAATGTAATATCTTTTTCTTTACACTGTGCATAGAACATAGAGGATGTTTCCTCTATCAATTTTCTAAAATCAAAAGGACTTCTCGTAAGTACTACTTTCTGATTTTCAATCGCAGACATATCAAGTACATCATTAATCACATTCAAAAGATACCTGGAAGAAGCATCGATTTTCTGACTGAAATCAATAACTGTATTTGGTTCATTTACGTGGTCAATCTGTAATGCAGCTAAACTGATAATCGAATTAATAGGACTACGCAGTTCATGACTCATGCGGGATAAAAACTTGGATTTTGCCTGATTTAGCTGTTCAGCCTGCCCAAGTGCCTGTTGTAGATTTGCAATCTGAAGTACATATTTCTGCAACAGATTCTCCACACGTTTCTTTACAATATATGGATCATATGGTTTTGTCACAAAATCATCTGCTCCGAGATCGAATGCACGACGTTCCGAACGGTCTGGTGCGCCTGTTGTAATTACAATTGGAATAGCTGCCAAAGTCTGGTCTGCACGCATTGCTTCAATCACTTCATATCCATCCATCACCGGCATACTTAAATCAAGTAAAACAATATCTATCTTTTCTCTTAAAAGGATTTCCATTGCCGCTTGTCCATTTTCTGCTGAAAAGACAATATACTCTCCTGCAAAGATTTTAACAAGCATGGAGCGATTCATTTCCACGTCATCTACAACTAGTACTTTATATTTTTCATCCATCCTATTATTCTCCCTTAATCAATCCATATAATGTTTTGTATAACTGCTGTGGTTCAAACGGTTTTGCCAAATGAGCATTCATTCCCGCTTCTTTGGTCATCTTGCGGTCTTCATCCAGTGCATTGGCTGTCATTGCAATAATTGGAATTGTTCTGGCATCCGTCCGTTTTAGTGACCGGATTGTTCTGGCAGCATCCAGTCCATCCATGACTGGCATCCTTATATCCATCAATATTGCATCGTAAAAACCTTCCTGGGAATCTAAGAAATCATCAACCGCCGCCTGCCCATTTTCTGCGACAGTAACAACCGCCCCCTTACTCTTTAACAACTTTGTTGCTACCATTACATTCAATGGATGGTCTTCTGCCATCAAAATCTCATATCCCTCTAAATCAATTTCATTTTCGATGGAATTCTTCTTTTGTTCTTTCGAACCCTCTTTAGATGCAAGTGCATCTCGTTCTAAAGCCAGCTCAACAGTAAAAGTAGAACCAAGATCAAGGAAGCTGTCAACAGTTATCTTTCCCCCCATAGAATCCACAAGATTCTTAGCAATAGCCAGCCCAAGACCTGTTCCTCCATATTTGGAAGTAGTTCCACTGTCTTCCTGTTCAAAAGGCTCAAACATACGCTCCATAAATTCCCGGCTCATGCCAATACCGGTATCTTCTATTATAAAATGAAAGAAAGTTTTTTCTTTGTCTTCTTTTACGATTTTTGATGTAAATCGTATTCGTCCCCCAGTGCCAGTAAATTTTACAGCATTGGTGAGTATATTGACCAGAATCTGCTCTTGATTCATTCACAAACTGGTAATTTATCTCCCGGTCAAGAACTAATGGCTCGATAATTGTACGAATATTATCCATTAATATATTATAGTCAAATACTGAATTTGAGATTTCAATATTACCGCTTTCGATACGGCTCATCTCCAGAATATCATTGATTAGATTCAGCAGAAAATGAGAAGATGTATCAATTTTTTCCAAGCATTCAAATACTTGTTGAAAATCGGTTTTATTGTCTCTCGCAATGGATATCATCCCCATAATTGCATTCATCGGAGTACGGATTTCATGGCTCATTCGAGACAGAAATGCAGATTTTGCCATCGTTGCCTGCTCAGCTGCTTCTAAAGATTCCTGAAGTTTCTGCCGTTTGCTCTCTTCCTGTTTTATTAATTCTGTCACATCCGTACTGATAAGCAGACAGATGTTTTTATCCTGCGTATAGGCAAAACACTCTAATTTCTTATAGTGAACCAAACCGTTTTCCATGACCCGATGCAAAACTTCATAATGATCATCATTTTTCAGATGTTCTTTTACACCTTCAATGGAACATTCCCGCAAATAGTTTTCCCGGTCTTCCGGCAAAATGGTATTTGCATACTGCAAAAATGCCTCAGAATACTTCTTTACCGTGATGCCATGCAGATTTCCGGAATCAGCCGAATTTAAAATTGTCACCTGATCAGTATCCAGCATTAAACTATCACATCTTTCGAAGCCAAATTTTACTACTGCATTCATAACTTCTTCCAAAACTTTTGTTTCATGAATATCATAGCAATACTCATATAAATAAACATCATGAGTTTTGGGATCTGCAAGAAGATTCATGGTATTTTTAACCCAGATGATCTCTCCATTCAACAACCTGATTCGATATTCAAATTCCAGAGAAGTATCACCTTTCTGGAAACAGTCCAACAGATATTCTGGCTGGTGCATTTTCGTGAAAATCTTTTCGTCCTCTGAATACAGGAAGGAACTTTCAATCTGTTTTTTATCCGGAACATCATTTTGACCATTAATACGAAAATAGTTTTCCATCATATGATGTTCGACCATTTTATTCCTGCTTACATTTGAAACTGCATACCCCAGCAGCAAACTGCTTCCATCAGCAAGTTTTTGCCTCTCTAATACCATCCGGGCTTCCATTGCTTTTTCAGCGTCAATGATTTGTGCTGAACAGACTGCCATATTATCTTTGCCGGAAAGGCGTGCACATCGAAATCTAAGCCAATGAATACCACCATCGGTCAATTTTGCCTGAATTTCAAAATCTGCAATTTTCTCTTTTCGTTTTAATTTCTCAAAAGAATTACAATACAACTCTTTATATTCCGGCAAAATAAACCCATAATCAAACACAACCTCCGGAAAGTTTTTCACTTCAGCCGGGAAACCGTATTCCTCCTGCAAATTGCTGTTAGTATAAGCAACCCCATTATCGTAATCATATGTAAATGTCCACATTCCAGCAAATTCACATGCATTTTCCATAATTTCGCGGCTCTGTTCTAATGCTTTGTGAGCATAGATAGATTCCGTCACATCAAAATATGTCGCATAGATATCTATTGTATCTGCGTCCACTTGTATTGCTTTCATTCGCAGTGTGGTCCAAAGTTCTGTTTCTTCATGATTGATGGTGCGGTAAGTAACTTCCACCGGCTCCATGGTCTTAACAGCATGGCGATAAGCCTCCATAACTTCGTCTTTGGACTCCTCAGCCACACAGGCAACGTAACCATTGGAACATTGTTTAAAAAGTTCCTCCCTGGAAGCTCCACACATACCGCAGAAGCGATCATTCAAATACTGAACTGAAAACGGAACCGTCTTCGTCCATCGATAGATTGCAATACCACAGTCTGTATTTTTAAGCAAATTTTCAAACTTGTCATTAAAAATCCGTAACTCATCCTGGAGTTTCATCTCATTAGTGATATCAGCCGAAGCCATATAGATTAACATAGAGCCATCTTCCTGTCGCACTGTATCAGCACTTACCAGGAAAAAGACATACTCCTTTTTTCTTTCATTCCAAATACGGTACTTGTAAGTGAGATTTTTCTTCGGCTCATTTAAATTCTCCAGTAAGAATTTCTGTAAGCCTGCCAGGTCATCGGGATGTACGAATTCATAGTCAATCCCACTGGCTTCCTCCATTAGTTTTTTCCCATCCATTCCCATTAAATTTGAATAGTAATCACTGATGACGATAGGTTCCATTCTCTTCCCATCCCAGCGATATAAACATACTCCTGCCGGCACATGGTTGACTACATCATCTAACTCTATCAGTTCTTTTATTTTTACAGGTTCTCTTTTTGAAATATGCACGGTTATAATTCTTAAATCGGAATTTGATTTTTCCGACACTCCGGTAGCGCGGTATCCTATCTCTTTGCCATGATACTTCAGGTCAAATTCAAGAACAGCAACATTGTCAGATATCATTTTTTCTTTTCCAAAATTTAGTGTACATCCTGCATATTTATCAAATGGTCTTTCTTCCCAATACGTTCTCGCCTGATTGATTCCATCTATAATTCTATTATCTGCAAATCCGCAAACGTAGATATTTTCACTCGCTATTTTTTCTAATACATCGATGTTTCCTCCGGTAAAAAAAGTTGAGCCAAGTTCCTTCATATTATCTATTAACCTTGTCATAACCGGCCCCTCCTTATGTCTTTTACTTATTACACCTTTGCTTTTGTACTATCCTGTTCTTTGATTCATAATACGCATTTACTATGTATAAATGTGGGTATACAGCACATATTACATATATTATACAACTAAATAATTCCAATATATAGTATAAAATTTTGTGATTTGCCTATAATTTTCATTTTACAATAACGATATTTGTCATATGCCGTTTTCATTAATTATATATCATTGCCGAATTTTCGGCAACGTGTAAAATTCTTATTTTTCATATAATACATATATAAGATGAAATGGAAGGGATAAACATGATAAGTTATGCGCCTTTTTGGAAAACGCTGAGTTCAAAGGGTATCACGCAGTATCAGTTGATTCATGAGTATAATTTCAGCACTGGAACTCTCGATACCTTACGGAAAAATAATAGTATCACATTGAACACACTACAAGACATATGTAAAATGCTGGAGTGTGATATAGACGATGTTGTTGAATTTATAGAAGAAAAAAAATAATGCTGATTGTTAGATATATATCCGCCAATCAGCATTTTTCATTGCATGGCAACATAAAAGGCCTCAAAATTCAGATTTTTTCTGAATTTTGAGGCCTGATTTTATTTACTCATAAGAAAGGATTTCTTATTTGTTGTTCAGTGCTGCCTGAGCTGCTGCAAGACGAGCGATCGGAACACGGAATGGGCTACAAGATACATAGTCAAGACCAATCTTGTGGCAGAATTCTACAGATGTAGGATCTCCGCCGTGCTCTCCACAGATACCGATGTGAAGTTCTGGACGAGTCTGTTTTCCAAGTTTGATTGCCATTTCCATTAATTTACCAACGCCATCCTGGTCTAATCTTGCGAATGGATCGCTTTCGAAGATCTTAGCATCATAGTATGCATCTAAGAACTTACCAGCATCATCACGAGAGAAGCCGTATGTCATCTGTGTTAAGTCATTAGTACCGAAGCAGAAGAATTCAGCTTCTTTAGCGATTTCATCAGCAGTAAGCGCTGCTCTTGGAATCTCAATCATAGTACCAACTTCGTATTTTAAGTCTGAACCAGCTGCTGCGATTTCTGCATCTGCTGTCTCAACTACGAATTTCTTAACGTATGCTAATTCTTTTTTGTCTCCAGCTAATGGGATCATGATTTCTGGAACCATTTTCCAATCTGGATGAGCTGCTGCTACTTTGATAGCTGCACGAATAACTGCTTTGGTCTGCATTTTAGCAATTTCCGGATAGGTAACTGCAAGACGAAGTCCACGATGTCCCATCATTGGATTGAATTCATGTAATCCATCAATGATTTCTTTGATTCTTTCAACTGTTTTGCCCTGAGAATCAGCTAATTTCTTGATATCTTCTTCTTCTGTAGGAACAAACTCATGAAGCGGTGGATCTAAGAAACGGATAGTAACCGGGTTACCTTCCAAAGCTTCATATAATTTTTCGAAGTCACCCTGCTGTACAGGAAGAATCTTCTCTAATGCTGCTTCTCTTTCTTCTACGGTATCAGAACAGATCATCTCACGGAATGCATCAATTCTGTCACCTTCGAAGAACATATGCTCTGTACGGCAAAGTCCGATACCTTCTGCACCAAGCTCAACAGCTTTTTTAGCATCTGAAGGTGTATCAGCATTTGTTCTAACTTTTAATGTTCTGTATTTGTCAGCCCATGCCATGATTCTTCCGAATTCACCAGCGATAGTAGCATCTACAGTTGGGATAGCTCCATCATAAATCTGACCTGTTGTACCATCAAATGAGATAACATCTCCTTCATGATACTCTTTTCCGCCAAGTTTGAAGACTTTGTTTTCTTCATCCATAACGATTTCTGAACAACCAGATACACAGCAAGTACCCATACCACGAGCAACTACTGCTGCATGAGAAGTCATACCACCACGAGCGGTTAAGATACCCTGAGCTGCTTTCATACCTTCGATATCTTCTGGAGATGTCTCAAGACGAACTAAAACAACTTTCTTACCAGCTTCTGCCCATGCTTTTGCATCTTCTGCAGTAAACACGATCTGTCCTGAAGCTGCACCTGGAGCTGCTGCTAATGCTCTTGCAATAGGAGTAGCTTTCTTGATAGCGTCAGCATCGAACTGAGGATGAAGCAGTGAATCTAAGTTACGAGGATCAATCATAAGAACAGCTTTGTCTTCTGTGATCATTCCTTCATCTACTAAATCACAAGCGATTTTTAATGCAGCTGCTGCAGTTCTCTTACCGTTACGTGTCTGTAACATATACAGATGTTTGTCTTCGATAGTAAACTCCATATCCTGCATATCTCTGTAGTGATCTTCCAAAGTATCACAGATCTTAACGAACTGATCATATACTTCTGGCATAACGTCTTTTAACTGGTCGATGTGCTGAGGTGTACGAACACCGGCAACAACGTCTTCACCCTGAGCGTTCATTAAGAACTCACCCATAAGTTTTTTCTCTCCAGTAGCTGGGTTACGTGTAAATGCAACACCTGTTCCAGATGTCTCACCCATGTTACCAAATGCCATCATCTGTACGTTAACAGCTGTTCCCCAAGAATAAGGGATATCATTGTCACGACGATATACGTTAGCACGTGGGTTATCCCATGAACGGAATACGGCTTTGATAGCACCCATTAACTGTTCCTTCGGATCAGTTGGGAATTCTTCGCCTAATTTAGATTTATACTCTGCTTTGAACTGCATAGCTAATTCTTTTAAGTCATCAGCGGTCAGATCAACGTCCTGAGTAACACCTTTGTCTGCTTTCATTTTGTCGATGAGTTCTTCGAAGTATTTTTTACCAACTTCCATAACTACATCTGAATACATCTGAATAAATCTTCTATAGCAATCCCAAGCCCAACGTGGATTTCCTGATTTTGCAGCAATTACATTAACTACATCTTCATTTAAACCAAGGTTTAAGATTGTGTCCATCATACCTGGCATAGAAGCTCTGGCACCAGAACGAACAGATACTAATAAAGGATTTTCCTGATCACCGAATTTCTTACCAGTGATTTCTTCCATTGATGTGATTGCGTTCATAATCTGATCCATGATTTCATCATTGATCTTCTGTCCATCTTCATAGTACTGTGTACAAGCCTCTGTTGTAATTGTGAAACCCTGAGGTACAGGCAGACCTAAGTTAGTCATTTCGGCTAAGTTAGCACCTTTACCACCAAGAAGGTTTCTCATAGTTGCGTTTCCTTCTTTGAATAAGTAAACCCATTTTGCCATTGAATTTTTTCCTCCTAAAATGTAAGTTATGTAGTCTAAATGACACTTTTTATCATTTTTCAACTACCATGCAAGCGATTTCTCGCACATAATCCATTTTAGCACAAATCTAGACTTAGTCAATAGACTCAAGCTAAAAATTACATAATCTTTCCACCAGTTCTTCGCACTTTGGGCTCGAAAAAAGAGACATAGGATAATTCCATGTCTCTTTTTGTTTGTTGATATAAATTATTGTATCTTCTTTGCTTTATTTATGAAAACCTTTTTTAAACAAATGTCTTGGAATTCCATCAACCATGATTGGCGATACATCACCCTGAATCAATGGTCTTACATATGTGATAAATTCATCTGTAACATATGTGCCCTCTTTATTAACCCACTCTCTTGGAACAAGGCGTTCATCATTGGCAATCTTGTGTACGTCTTTTACTTCTGTGCCACTCTGGTATGGGTCATCTGAGAGACGTTCGATAACTACCATCTTACCGGTATCGCCTTCATCAGCTGCTTTCATGGCGGCACCGCCTACCTGATAGCCTTCAAGAATATCCACACGAGAAGCTGAATGCGAAGCTGCTCTTTGTAATGTACTAAGTTCAATAGCTCTTGTCTTACATCCAATTTCTTTTGAAATCAGATTAGCCAGATAGCTGGCAGTTCCTGTAAGCTGTTTATGTCCGAATGCATCTACAAAGTCTACACTGGTTCCCAGTTCGCAGACATATTTTCCATCTTTTGTTCTGATTCCTTCTGATACAGCTACTACTACAGAACATTTTTCCTCGAGAAGTTTTCTGCATTTTTCCACAAATTTTTCGATATCAAAAGAAAGTTCCGGCAGATAAATCATATCCGGTCCAGAGCAGTCTTCTCCTTTTGCCAGCGCTGCAGCACCGGTAAGCCATCCTGCATTTCTTCCCATGATTTCTACAATTGTTACCAGTCCATGTTCATATTCCAAACAGAAGCTGTCACGGATGATTTCCTTTACTGAAGTTCCGATATATTTAGCAGCGCTTCCATATCCAGGAGTATGATCGGTAAGTGCCAAATCATTATCAATAGTCTTTGGACAGCCTACAAAACGTGTCTGATGACCATATACAATCGCATAATCAGATAATTTCTTAATCGTATCCATGGAATCATTTCCACCAATATAGATGAACACATCTATTTCTAACTTATTCAAAATCTCGAAGATTTTATCATAGACTTCATGATTATCACAAATTTCCGGTAATTTGTATCGGCATGAACCTAAATACGCCGCTGGTGTTCTCTTTAAAAGTTCTGCATCCAGCTCATTGGTAATATGTTCAGAGAGATCTATATATCTTTCTTCCAAAAGTCCCTGTACACCATGAAGCATACCATATACTTTATTGTAGCCACGATCTTTTGCTGTACGATACACACCTGCTAAGCTTGAATTAATTGCCGCTGTTGGTCCACCTGACTGTCCTACTATAACATTTCTTTTCATTTTTGCACTACCTCCACATATTTTACAAATCTTTAGGTAATATTATATCAAATATATACATAATGTACAAGTACTTTTAACCATCGGGGGCAGGCAAAAACCGTTTTCGCCTGCTAAAAACCGTTTTCGCCTGCTACTTTTGGTTGATTTAACCTGTCATATTCCGTATTTTCTTGCTAGTTTCTTAGCTTTTTCTCTTGATATTCCTTTGATTTTTTCTAAAGCTTTTTTGTACTCACATCTATACTTTATCCTTTCGAATAATTCTTCTGAATTTGAACAATTGTACTTTTTCATAAACTCCCTTAGAAGTTCTCCGGCAATTCGCTCTTCCTGTTCCTGAAGCTCCTCTATGGTATCCATATAGATCTCCGGAGTATATTGATTATGAAATTTTTCAAAATCATGCAACCTGGCAAATGTTTTATCTATCAATTTTAGTGCTTTATCGCAAATTATATGAGATTCACATTTACTATACTCTTGTATACTTGAATACCGGTAAGTTTTATAGTTTTTTACAATCCCTGCATGTTCTGGGTTTAGATGTATATACCTAATACATGTCCAGAAATAGCGCTCATCTTCTATACACTCACTTTTAAATCGATTTTGGAATACGTGACCGAAACGGTCATGAATATAATTATAATATTTCGCGTAGGCAGATGCCCAGAAATGGATAAATTCTGAAAGTTCAGTAATCTGCGCTTTGACGACCAAATGTACATGATTACTCATTATACAGTAGGAATAGACCTCTGCATGATGTTCGTCTACAGATTCTTTCAACAATTCCAACGCCCTTTTCTTTTCACGGTCAGTTGGAAATATAGCTTCTTTATTGATGCCTCGAAGCATAACATGATAAATTCCAGTTGAACTTTCTTTTCGACTGTTATTGGCCATAAACACCTCTTCCTAACGGTTTATAACATAACAAATCATTTTTACTAAAACTAGCAGGTTAAATTAACGGTTTTTAGCAGGCGAAAACGGTTTTCGCCTGCCCCCGATGGTTAAAATGTGAATTTTTCTTCAAAATATGCTTTTAAGTCTTCGATTTTAATTCTCTCCTGCTCCATGGTGTCACGATCGCGGACCGTCACTGCTCCGTCGGTCTCTGAATCGAAATCGTAGGTTACGCAGAATGGTGTTCCGATTTCGTCCTGACGGCGATATCTTTTACCGATATTTCCCCTGTCATCAAATTCGCAGTTGTATTTCTTTGATAACTCATGGAATACCTTTTCTGCACCTTCGTTTAATTTTTTAGATAACGGAAGCACGCCGATTTTAACCGGTGCAAGTGCCGGATGGAAATGAAGTACGGTACGTACATCTCCCTTTTCTGCGTCTAACACTTCTTCGTCATATGCACTGCATAAGAATGCCAATACCATACGGTCAGCACCTAAAGATGGCTCAATTACGTATGGAACGTATTTCTGCTTCTTCTCATCATCAAAGTATGTTAAATCCTGACCGGATACATTCTGATGCTGTGTCAGATCGTAGTCTGTTCTGTCTGCGATTCCCCACAGTTCACCCCAACCAAATGGGAATAAGAATTCCACGTCTGTAGTAGCCTTACTGTAGAATGATAATTCTTCTTTATCATGATCACGATAGCGTACTTCGTCTTCTTTTAATCCTAATGAACTTAACCAATTTAAACAGAACTGTTTCCAATATGCAAACCATTCTAAGTCAGTATCTGGCTCACAGAAAAATTCTAATTCCATCTGTTCAAATTCACGAGTACGGAAAGTAAAGTTACCTGGTGTAATCTCATTACGGAAAGACTTACCAATCTGTCCAATTCCAAACGGAATTTTCTTTCTGGAAGTTCTCTGAACATTTTTGAAGTTTACAAAGATACCCTGTGCTGTTTCTGGTCTTAAATATACTGTATTCTTAGCATCTTCTGTAACACCCTGGAATGTTTTAAACATCAGATTAAACTGACGGATATCAGTAAAATTATGTTTTCCACAAGTTGGACATGGAATATTATGTTCGTCGATAAAAGCTTTCATCTTCTCCTGTGGCCATGCATCTACCGCTTCTTCTAACTCAATGCCCTTCTCCTGGCAGAAGTCTTCGATTACTTTATCAGCACGGAAGCGCTCATGGCACTCCTTACAGTCCATCAATGGATCTGAGAATCCACCGAGATGTCCAGATGCAATCCAGGTCTGAGGATTCATAAGAATCGCACAGTCCACACCTACATTATATGGACTTTCTGTAATAAATTTCTGCCACCATGCTTTTTTAACATTGTTTTTTAATTCTACACCTAAATTTCCATAATCCCATGTATTAGCAAGTCCTCCATAAATCTCAGAACCCGGATATACGAATCCTCTTGATTTTGCTAACGCAACGATTTTGTCCATTGTTTTTTCCATGATTGTTCTCCTTTTATTCTATTTGTACACAATATAGGCATACTCTGCCATTGTGTTTTGTGCTCCATTTTCAGTCTCAGATGCCGCATTCACCACCGCCATCTTTGTATCGGTCACCTTCACATTGCTGCTGGCATATGTAATCGTCCTTGCAAGCTCTACCTGAATCGGCTGATTCAATATCACTACATGATACTCTTTTTCGGCATCCTGCAACGAAGACAATGAAACCTTTTTATCTTCAGAAGAGGTCGGTGTCACTTCCACATCAAGATTGTATCCCTCTTTAGCCGCCTCGGCAACTGTTCCCCAGAATAATTCCACATTGTTAAATGTCTTATAATCTGTATAGGCGTCATAATCCATAAACACAGATACTTTATCTTTCTTTACACGGAATTTTTTCAGCGAGATGCTTTCCTTTCCTGCCTCATCATTGTAGGTCTTTATAGCTGCATCAATGCTATCCTTCAATTCATCCTTATCGTAATAATCCTGATCCAGTGTATCTATGACAGCTTCTGTCACTGCACCATTCTTATCGATGTATATACCGGTTGTATCAGACTTCATAATCTGGCTGCATCCAGTCAACAGGAAAAGGACCATTGAAAGGAGTAATATCCTGCTCTTTTTCATTTTCTTCCTCCTAGGTCGATAAATCTTTACTATTATAACCTCTGTCTTTAAGATTTTCAACCATTTTCCCTCATTTATCCGGTCCACAACATCATTTCCAGAATATCCAGACTTTTTATCCTGCGGTCTACAGCACGTTCCCGGTACTTTTGAGCAATCCACTTAAGACGGGTAAGAATCTCGTCTTTCACCTTAAAATGGAACAATTTCGGTAAAGGTGCATTCAAAATATACTGTAGGATATAAACCATAGTCTCGTCTGAGGCATCCACATCTAATACTGCATATTCTCCGTTAATACTAAGGATACGCAGCTCATAAACTGCCCGAACCAGATCGTTATCTATCAAAGGATTCTGCAGCGCACGAAGTGCTACATAGATGAGATTCACCAGCTGACTCTCATCCATATTCTCGCTGGCAAAGTAAGCAGCAAGTTCCAGGAAATAGTACCCATAGTAAACCTCCGGCTGCTGTCCTGCCAGTTCACGAAAATAGTGAATCACAGATGCTTCCGCAAGGGTATATGCATTCTTTCCTTCATATAGTGAAAATGTTCCAAACACAAAGGTATTTGACACTGCACTCAAAGGATTATTACTTCTTCTGGCCCCACGGGCAAATGCTGTAATCTTACCTAATTCTTTTGTCAATATCACCAGACGATTATCGTAATCACCTACCGGCATGGAAGATACAATCACACCACTTGCCTTAACAGCCTCTCTCATAGTATTCGCTTCTTTCTATTTCTATACTTCCTTCTTGTCATATCCGAAGTTCTTAATCAGAAAATCGCTGTCTCTCCAGTCCTTTTTCACTTTAACCCAGAGTTTCAGATTAACTTTCATCTCCAACATCTGTTCAATCTCATACCGGGCATTACTGCCAATTTTTTTAAGCATACTGCCCTGTTTTCCGATGATGATTCCTTTGTGGGATTCCCTTTCACAAACGATTGTGGCATCTATATCCATAATCTGTCCGCCCTTTCGCTCCTTCATAGAGTCCACGGACACCGCTATTCCATGAGGAATCTCCTCATCCAGAGCATGGAGTGCTTTTTCACGAATTACCTCTGCAACAATCTGGCGCTGTGGCTGATCGGTAACCGTATCCTCATCAAAAAATTGTGGTCCATAAGGCAGATATTTAAAGATACAATCTACAATATCTCCTGTATTCTGTCCGCGAAGAGCAGAGGCCGGTACGATTTCATCAAAATCATATATCTTTCGATATGCATCAATAAAGGCTAACACTTCCTCTTTTTTTACGGTATCCACTTTATTGATAACCAGTATCACCGGAAGCTTTGTCTTCTGAAGCTGTTCTGCTATATGGCGCTCTCCAGCCCCGATAAATGTGGAAGGTTCTACCAGCCAGAGTACTACATCCACATCCTTTAGGGTACGTTCTGCCACATTGACCATATACTCACCCAGTTTATTCTTTGCTTTGTGAATACCCGGTGTATCTAAGAATACAATTTGTCCTTTCTCACAAGAATAAACTGTTTGTATTCTGTTGCGTGTAGTCTGAGGCTTCTTGGATGTGATTGCAATCTTTTGTCCTATCAGATGATTCATTAAGGTTGATTTTCCCACGTTTGGGCGCCCGATGATTGCTACAAATCCGGATTTATAATTATCGTTCATTCTATACTCCATTTCTTTTTGGAAATTTATCAATATACTTGTTCTTTATATATTTCTCTCTTCAATATTTATTTCAAGTTTTCAACCTGCATAAACAGTTCTTTTTCCTTCTCAATAACCGTCTCCGCTCCTACTACACACAGATTGTTTTGTTCCATTGCAGCCTTTACATAAGGAGCCAGTGCCTTAATATCTTCCTGTGTAGCCTCTAGAATCTGATCTCGTTCCTGTTGCAGCATCTGTCTTGTGATACCATTAAAATATGCTGCGAGTGAAACATTACCCTTGGTTGCCGGAGTCATTGGTGTATCCAAACCACTGATTGTTCCGATGATATATTTGGTCATCTCGTGATCATCTGCCTGAAAACCGGCAATATAATCCGCAGTCTTATCAAAGACTTCCACCGTATTTTTCAGATTCGGATCCCGGTAAGACACAAAGAACATATCTCCCTGACGTTTAAAATTAGACATACAGCCATACGCTCCGCCCTTTACACGTACCTGATTCCACAGATAGTCATATCCAAGAATTGTCTTTAATATATTCAAGGCACCTGTATATTCATAACCTGCCTGTTTGAAATTTCCGGCCTTTGCTACATACTGTACCTGTCCGGCGGTTTTAAAACCTTCGTTTTTCCTGACCGGATGAATTTCTCTTTTTACATACTCACATTCCACTGCCAGACCAGAGATACTTTCCGCAAATGCCGGCAATTTTTCTTCCAGATATGCGTACCCCTCTTCGTCCGCCACATAACTTACTGTCATACGATTAGTATTAATCAGCATTCCTATCAGCAGCTTCAAATTCGCAATCAATTCTTCCTTGCGTTCCTCAAAATGGACTTCCAAATCATTGATGAACTGATAGAATGTAATCCCGCTTATCTGTTCCTGAAAGTAAGATACTTTTGAAAAATACGAAGTAGCTCTCGCAGCTGCCGTAGAATGCCCTGCACTTGCCATACCCATCTGCATACGGGATTTCATCTGCGCAATGATCTCATACAGACGTTTCTCATCCGTTAAGTCTGAAGTGCACAAAATCTCTGTAATCATGTCAAATAGAAAGCCTAAATCCCCATATAATGCTTTTGCTTTTATCCCAAGCATTCCTCTATATGGGCTATCTTCGTTTCCATTATATACCTGAATACCACACATAATGCCACCGGAATTTGCATTAATTTCATTAAATAATTCTCCATAGGTATAGTTTTTCGTTCCAATATAGCCAAGTACTGATTTTAACACACTCATGTATGGAACAAGTTCTTCCGGCACATAGTTTGTATCAAAGAGCAATGTCAGATATCCGATTCCATTGGTATATAGATTGTGATGTAATATCTTAATCCCCTGTATTTCTTTTTCTTCATTATACAGTGTCAAAGTTTCTTTCTTAATATCGCTTCTCTTTAACATCGGTATGCATGCAAGCGCCTCGGCACTCTCCGGTGCCTCCTGATATTCTTCCAGCCTTTTCGTCTTGCACACCAACTCTGCTATTTCTTCCTGCGACAAACTATTTTTATATTCCTGAAGTTTTTTATGCAGTGCCTCTTCTTTCTTTGCAGCCAGTCCCGGTTCCGGATTAATCGTAATTACAGCTCCATGGGTATTTTTTAAGAAATAGCGTTCAATGAGACTTTCAAAATACCCAGTCCCTGCTTTTTTCTTTAAATCATCAAAAACTTCCAGCTGCTGTAGGTGAATAAATGGTTTTTTCTCATCATAGAGCCAGCTGTCAAAGACATCGATGCCATACATAAGTCCCTTCGGATAAGAAGAAAAGTCTGCTTCTCTAAAACGGAATTCAAAATAATTAATTCCTGCACGAATTGCTTTCTGGTCGATCCCATTTGTCACAATGCTCTGAAGCGTATCTGTAATCAGCTGGACAAATTTTTCTTTTTGTTCTGGACGCGCATTCTTAGCAACGATGGTAAAAAAAGGCTGCAACAGACCATCCTGATAATCTCCCATTATATCCTTACCGATTTTTTCATCCAGAAGGACTTGTTTTAAAGGTGCTCCCGGTGCCGAAATCAGTGCATATTCCAATATTTCAAAAGCCACGCACTCTTCTTTATTAAGTGCATCACTAACAACTACATTATAAGACAGATAACTGTTATCTTCTGTAGGTTCATCCTCGCCCACCGGATAAGGCAGCGTAATATCCTTTATCTGATCAAAGGACTGCTGATAAGCAATCTCAGAGTCCACCGGCTGTTCGTCAAAGTGACTCAGATATTCTCTGTCCATCCACTCTAAACGCTCAACCATATCCATATCACCATATAGATAAATATAGCTGTTGGAAGGATGATAATATCTGCGATGGAAATCCAAAAACTGCTCATAAGTAAGTTCAGGAATCATATCTGGATCACCACCGGATTCCACACCATATGGGGTATCAGGAAATAAAGCATTGAATGTAACCCTGTCCAGATATTCTTCCGGCGAGGAAAACACTCCTTTCATCTCACTGTATACTACTCCATTATAAGCCAGATCATCTTCTGGCTTTTCCAATTGATAATTCCAGCCTTCCTGGCGAAAAATCTCCTCTTTTTTGTAAATATTCGGATAAAATACCGCATCCAGATATACATGCATCAGATTTTTAAAATCCTGATCGTTACAGCTGGCTACCGGATACATGGTTTTATCCGGATATGTCATAGCATTTAAAAATGTGTTCAACGATCCCTTAACCAGTTCCACAAATGGATCTTTAAGTGGAAAATTCTTAGAGCCACACAGTACTGTATGTTCCACAATATGAGCTACTCCTGTACTATCTGCCGGCGGAGTTCGAAACGCAATATTAAACACCTTATTTTCATCATCATTTTCCAACACCATAACTCTGGCACCGCTTTTTTTATGGCGCAGAATGTATCCATATGCATGGACGTCTGTAATATTTTCCTCTTGTATCAACTCATATGCTTTTAAATTATCTGTCTGCATATATGCCTCCTGTATCTTCTATATTCTTTTTGTCTATTTTGGGCTTATTATCCATTATTTATGCTTTTATGCGTACACATTAGTATAGCATATTTAGTGATGCGGGGAAAGTAAATATTCGGAAGTGATTTTACCGAAGCGATTTTAGCGAAATGAGTATATATATTGAATAACATTAATAACAAAGGATGATTTATAGCATCTGATTCCGCCGACTAAGCGGATATTCATAATCAGATACCATAAATCATCCCTTTTCTATAACAGTTAAAGATTTATTTTACATGCTTGAATAGCCATAACTATTTACCAGAGCATCTATCTTATCCCCAGCCTTGCACATCGGACACTCGCTCACCGAATAGCTTGCGTAATTCGGTATATCTTTGGTTGTGAATATGGAATTCACATGAATATTGGCTACTCTGCTGATAGCAGTAAATACTGAGGCGATGCCATTAATCTTGCCGCCATAATATAAGACACTGTCAATGCAGCTTTGCAAAGTTCTTCCAGTTGTTGCTGTAGCCAGCAAAAGTAATACATTCTTGCCTTCCAGCATCATCTTATAATTATCTCTGAAGATAAGCTGTCCGCTTAAGTTAATCTCCGGCGAGATTACATAGATGGTCTGATGTGTATTCATCGACTGAATGCCACCCTGTTTTAGTTCTTCCGCTAAAAACGCGCCTACTATTTCCATGCCTTCCATACATACAATCGTATCTACAACAGTTTCCATCGTATATCGCTGTGCTAAAACTTCCGCAACTGCACGCGCTTCTGAGAGTCTGGATTTAATCGTGGTCATGTCAAAATAATGCGTGACATGAGAATGAGAAGTTGCAAAATGTCCCTGGTACACTCTTAAGAAAATCCTGTTATCTACCTGTGAGAAAATCTTTGTCATCTTAGCATTCATAGCATTACCCTCCTGTTTACTTATTGGAATTTACAATCACGTTCACATGTATCTTTACATGTTTGTATATCAATAAGTATAACAGATAAGAGATATTTTATAAACGTTTTTTTATTGCTTCTTTTCTTTTATCCATCAGTTTTCTGAGGTCCGCCTGTTTGCTTCTGCTAATGGGAATGTGTTTCCCATTACCCAGTGTAAATTCTCCTCTGATATATTTACACACTTTATTCAAATTCACAATATAACTGTTATGACACCGGATAAATTCTTCATCCAAATGTTCCATCAACTCTGATAATTTCCATTTTGATTCAAAGCGTTCTCCACGAGTATATACAATTGAGATTCTTCCCACTCTTTCCACATACAGGATTTCTTTTTTTTCTATGATTGCTGTACCTTTCCGTATAGGTGTAATAAGCTTATCTTGCTAGCGTAAAATTTTATTCGGATAATGGAAAATAAATAAAAAGAGAACACCAACTTTGTGATAAAGTATTAAGCGACTAAACCAATACGGTGACAAAGAAAGGTGTTCTCTATGTATAACA
>JAQVHQ010000066.1 GCA_028696165.1 Lachnospiraceae bacterium
GGCGTCCAGAATGAACTACTCTTTTTAGGTATAAATACAAAAAAGTCTTGTCCATGAAAAAGGTTCTAGCATAAAATTGGGTATAAAATAAGAATTCTTCATGTCCACTGTATAGGGTACATTATAAACAGTTCGTCGGGGCATACACAAGCCTGTTTATCTTCTCTGCCCCGTAGGCTAGAGTGAAACGAGGCAGAGGTAGAGATACGGCTTGCATATGCCTCGGCGGAACTATTATTTTCGCAATAATCTATGAAAACGAGGCAGAAACTGGTTATTCACTTGCATATGCCCCGCGTGGACTTAAATGATTGAGGGTAACAACAATTCCAGTTTGTATAGCAGTCAGCTTATCATATCAGATTGGCTGCTTTTTTCCTTGCCATTCATTTCCTTGACGGCTATAATCCATATAGTCTAATTCTGTACGTTCCAGTGCAGCCATCCGGCAGGCATTCTTACTGACGGAATCATTCCAAAACTAATTATTCGTAAGTCGTGTAACGTGTTTCATGCGAGAACGAATCGCAGACATAGGTGCAGGAACTTCATCCGCAGGCATAGAGTTATGGACGGATATGGTTCCTGCTTTTTTTGCGGTTTCGTAATACCATACTTTATAATCTACAGCTTCCTTGCATTCTGTGAGAAGCTTCATTTTTTCTTCTAAATCCTGCTTTTTCTTTTTGAATAAGTCTAAGCATTTATCGATATTCCGATCTCCCTCAGCGAGCCATTGTATATATTGTTTGATTTCGCGGATGGTCATACCGCAGTGCTTCATACATTCAATCATATAGAGTGTTTCAATGTCAGTATCGCAGAACAATCTAGTGCCGTTGGAATCGCGCTCAATAGAAGGAAATAATCCTTCTTTAAGATAATAACGAATGGTATAAGGGGTAAGGCTGGTTTTTTCTGATACATCTTTTACAGTATAAAACATAGAATCCTCCATGGCAGTTTTATTTATTTTAAAATATGTATTGACTGATAGTATACTATCAAGTATATGATAGAACTATCATGTGGAAAAGTCAACAGGAGGATATAAGAAATGAAATCAATTTTTGAAAGAGTTAGCATTAGACAATATACAGACCAGTTGGTGGAACAAGAGAAAATTACGAAAATATTACAGGCAGCAATGCAGGCACCATCAGCAGGAAACCAACAACCGTGGGAATTCTATGTGGTAACCAATCCAAGTATGATTCAAGCATTAGCAGAGACTAGCCCTTATGCAGGATGTGCTGCCAATGCATCTGTATTGATTGTTCCTGTCTATCGCACAACGAATTTAATATTCCCGGAATATGCACAGATTGACTTATCTATTGCCCAGGAGCATATGTGGTTAGAGGCAAGCGAATTGGGGCTTGGAGGTGTGTGGCTGGGAATCGCACCGTTACAGGAACGCATGGATGCTGTGAAGAAGATTATGAATCTGCCAAAAGATGTGGAAGCATTTTCTATATTCGCATTAGGATATCCAGCGGAGACAAGAGTACAGCAGGAACGATTTGATGAAACAAGAATTCACTATATGAAATAACCAGTTGGAAATGAAAAAAATTAGGAGGGATTGCAATGAGCAAAGGTAAATTAGGTTTTGGAATGATGAGACTTCCTTTATTAAATAAGGAAGATCAGACGAGTTTTGATTATGAAGAGCTAAATAAGATGGTAGATTTATATATAGAATCTGGATTTAACTACTTTGATACCAGTTATGTGTACCACGATGGGAAAAGTGAGACTGCTGTAAAGAAATCAGTGGTTGATCGCTACAGCAGAGATAAATATATTCTCGCAACCAAACTTCCAGCGTTTAGTGTTACAAGTGAAGACCAGCCTAGAAAACTGATTGAAGAACAGTTAGAGCATTGCGGAGTGGAGTATTTTGATTACTACTTACTGCACAACTTAAATCGCATCCTATATGACTCTACTGTAAAGACTTGCAGGATGTTTGAGCAGGCACAGGAATTCAAGAAAGAAGGTATTATAAGGCATCTTGGATTCTCATTTCATGACTCAGCAGATGTTTTAGACCGTATCTTAAGTGAACATCCAGAGACTGAATTTGTGCAGATCGTTGTGAACTATTACGATTGGGACAGTAGCTGGGTTCAGGCAGGAAAGTGTTATGAAGTTATTCGTAAACACGGCAAAAAAGTTATTGTTATGGAACCTGTAAAGGGTGGCATGCTGGCAAAGGTACCAGAAGAAATTCAGTTGGAAATGAAGAAACTGGAACCTGATTTATCACCATCTGCCTGGGCAATGAAGTATGCAGCGGACTTAGATGGTGTGATAGCAGTACTGTCAGGAATGTCAAACTTAGAGCAGATGAAGGATAATATTTCCACTATGGTTGATTTTACACCATTAACAGAGGAAGAAAAAGCTTTGCTTGCAAAAACGGTTGTCGCATATAAGAAGTCTGGGGTCTATGGGCTTGAGGACTTTCTTAAGTATGATGGGATTACACCGAATGGCATGCCAGTAGGAGAAATCCTGGATAACTACAACAGCTGTGAATTACAGGGACCGGTTCGCACAGAGAATAATTACTATAAGAGCATTCGATATGAGAATGGAATAGAAGGAAGTTGGATTCAAGGACGTATTGTGGATCATGAAGGAAATGATATAACGGAAATGGTGAGAATTGCAGAGAAGTATCTGCTGGAGAACAGTTATTGATAAATTTGAAACTTGGTTTCAGTTTTGTATTGCGGTCAACTAGCTTCTGATACATCCCTGTCTACTTGACAAGGAATGTATCAGAAACTAGTTGACCGTTTTTTCATAAAAGGAATTCATTATTTCCTGTAATGTAATTTCTTGCATTTCTTTTTCAGCAGCATTTTGAATTTTATCGTAGTAGTTTTGTAAAGTTGATTGAATGTGTATACCTACGATACATTCTCTGTTGGTCTGCATATCAAGGTGTAGAAATGCTTTGTCCTTCTCCACAGCGTTATATATGTCTAATAAAGTGATTTCGGAAACGTTTTTGGCTAGAGAAGGACGTGGTTGTCCCACGACACTTTTGATAATACCTTGTTTTTTTAACAAAGTCATTATTTGTCTGACACACCCAGGATTAGTTCTTATGCTTTCGGCAATCTGATCACTGGTAATTGGTTTACCAGAATTAATAATAATATAAATCAGGATGTGAATAGCATCGCTTAGCTTTGTCGAATATTTCATATTAACACCTCGCTGTAAAAAATATAGTGACAGCATATTGACTTATGAAAACAATGTTGATATACTAAACACGCTGTTAATATAATTCTAACAGCATGATAAACATAAGTCAAGCTATAAGTAGGAGAAAATATAGATATGAATTTATATCAGGAACAGTGAGAAAAATTTAAAGAAGTACTCAATGATGTAGATGCAGTTTTAATAGGTGCGGCATCAGGTATGTCAGCAGCAGATGGAAAATTATACTGGTATAAGAATGATGAATTAAAAGAGAAAGGAATGGCAATTCATGCGAACATTGCCACGGTACTGTCAGATGGCAAGAAGATGATGTGAGGAAAACGAGATGATGAAAATGAGTGATAAGATGAAACAGGCGATGGAAAAAATCTGTGTTGCTGATGCAATTATCATAGGGGGAGGATCAGGTCTGTCAAGTGCCTGTGGATATAATCATTACCATAATAATGAGATGTTCCAAACACATTTTCAAGAATTTGATGATAAGTATGGAATTAAAAATCTCATGAAAGGCATTTATTATGTGTACTCAAAGCCGGAACAGCAGTGGGGATTTTATGCAAGATATTTTGATTTTATGTATCAGGCTCCAATAGGTCAGGCCTACCTGGATTTAAAAGAAATCATAAAGGATAAGGACTATTTTATTTTGACAACCAATATAGATATGCAGTTCTCAAAAGTTTTTCCAGAAGATAAAATCTGCTATTTTCAGGGAGATATGAGATATTTTCAATGCAGTCAGCCATGTCATGATAAAATCTATCCTAACAGAAAAAAAGTAGAACGAATGCTTTCCAGTATGGAAGATCTAGAGGTTGCAGAAGATGAAATTCCACGTTGCCCAATTTGTGGGTGGAAAATGATTCCTTGGGTACAGGATGATACATTCCTTCGTGGAGCTGAATGGAAAGCCAGCTATCAGCGTTACGTTGAATTTCTGAAAAAATATCAGAATAAAAAGGTAGTACTACTGGAACTGGGAGTAGGAGATATGACACCGAGCATTATCCAACTACCATTTTGGGAGATGACATATAATCAACCGGAGACATTTTTGATTAACATGAACTTAGAAGAGACAACACCCCCGCTTCATTTAATGGGCAAAAATTTGAATTTCCAAATGGATATTTTAGAATTTTCGAAATGTTTACGTAAAGAAATGGAGACAACATGACAGAATTCTTGTTCAATTACAAGGGTAGCAGGTATATTGCAATAAGGAACTAATCCATCTTAAAAGATGTGATAGAAATTGAATGAAAAAACAATCTATATCTATGGAGAAATTGTTCGTAAGATGGGATAGAATAATGAAAAAAAGAATATTAAAGGTGGCAGAAAAGATGAGTATTTGTATCAAGGATCAAATTAAGAACATGAATCTGGTGATTGGCTGTCCTATCGGATGTCCCTATTGTTACGCGCGAATGAACGTACAGCGATTTCATTCGACAGAAGATTTTAACAGGCCTGTATTTTTTGAAGAAAAACTACGTCTATTGGAACGAAAAAAGCCAGGAGTATGGCTATTAACGGGAATGAGTGATCCAGCTTACTGGAAACCGGAATGGATGTAGGTTGTTTTTGAAAAACTGAGGGAGAATCCGTAGCATCAGGCTGTTTTTTTAACGAAGCGCCCCGATTTGTTAAATATCAACTGTGACTTGGATAATGCGTGGTTTGGCGTAACAATTACAAGGCGTTCAGAAGTGTCACGGTTGGAAGAATTACATACACATGTGCGGGCAAGACATTATCATGCTACCTTTGAGCCATTGTTTGATGATCCCGGTAAAGTGAATTTGTATGGACTGGATTGGATTGTGGTAGGTACCATGACGGGGAGTATGAAGCGAGCGGTTCATACAGAACCGGCCTGGGTAGATTCGCTGACGACACAGGCTCATGAAAATTATATTCCGGTATTTATGAAGGAAGATCTGATTCCAATTATGGGAGAAGAACGAATGATTCAACAGTTCCCGGAAGCGTTTTATCAGTGTTTGGAGGCACAGAGAACATGGAAAAAATAAGGAATGAGTGCAAAGGGGGTGCAAATCAAAGTGCATCGTTACATTGTATCAATTTCATTGTCCCAATGAACGAAGGAACATGCCTATTGATACAACAAAACAGGGAGAAAACATTCAAAAGGGCTGTGTAAAGGCTTTATTTGTGGGTTATCCTAACTTTATATGCTAAAAGAATGATACTGTTTTAATCAAGTATTCGAGTTTCACGATGAAAATTGCATACCCGATTAACGATATCTATGGAGTATCGTTATAATTTTATAATCGTTAAATTTTGAATATGACAAAAAATCAAGATGAATTTGATGAAGAAGATGTTAATCCCAATATGGATTGCATTGCTCCCAAAAACAATATATAATTGGGAGAAAGGAACAAAGAATTGGGAGAAAGAAGGTGCAACTGTTTGAGAAAATTTGATTATGAAGAACTGGGGACTAGAACATGGGATAATGAAATTCTGTCGTATGTAGCAAAAATTCATGAATTTAAAGGAAAACAGGAGCTATATATCAGACAAAAGCCTGTGGAGCTGGAGCGTCTGATACAGATTGCAAAAGTACAGAGTACAGAAGCATCCAATCGTATCGAAGGAATTGTGACAACAAATGCCAGATTGAAACAACTGGTAGAAGATAAAACAACACCAAAGAATCGAGATGAAAGTGGAATCTTAGGATATCGGAATGTTTTAAATCTAGTTCATGAGAATTATGAAATGATACCAGTAAGACCTAATTATATCCTGCAGATGCATCGGGATTTGTTGAAATATACTTCATTATCCTATGGCGGATGTTTTAAGACTACACCAAATGAAATTGATGCTGTGTTGCCAAATGGAGAGAAGACAGTATTATTTCGTCCATTAGCTCCGTATGAGACCCCGGATGCCATTGCCATGATCTGTGAAAGTTATCAAAAGACATTGGAGAAAGAGCAGATTGATCCTCTTATCTTAATGCCATGCTTCATTTTGGACTTTCTGTGTGTTCATCCGTTTAATGACGGCAATGGCAGAATGAGCAGGCTTTTGACACTGCTGCTTTTGTATCGAAATGGATATATGGTTGGACAGTATATCAGTATTGAAAAAGCAATAGCGGATACAAAAGATGCGTACTATGAAGCACTTGCAGCGGCCAATAAGAATTGGCATGAGGAAGAAAATGATCCAAAACCATTCATAAAATATATGCTTGGAGTGATTTTGTCATGTTATCGAGAGTTTGAAAATCGTATTACAATGGCAAATAGAGCAGGTGCTAAAAGCACATCTTATGATGTGGTAAAAGAGTATGTCTCTAATAAGATTGGTACATTCACAAAGCAGGAAGCTTTGATTGCATGTCCAAGTCTTGGCAGTTCTTCCGTAGAAGCAGCTTTAAAAAAATTGGTTGCGGATGGAACTCTTGCAAAAATGGGTGCAGGAAGAAAAACGCATTATGTCAGAAGCGATGCTTTTGAAAAATGAAGAACCACGGATAAAGATGAAGTCATAGCCAATTTGCAGAAACTTATCATGATGGCAGAGCACATCGAAAACCTCATCAGAGAAAATGCCCAGATTGCACAGGACCAAACGGAGTATGCAAAGAAGGAAGAGAAACTCCGGATTCTTTACGGGGAGAAGCATTCACGGTTTGAAGAACTGGAATCCGCCATCCAGGAGAAGAACGATACAAGGGAAATTTTGACGAACTTCATCAAGAGCCTGCAGGAACTTGATGGGGAGCAGACGGAATTCAGAGAGGAACTTTGGGGTGGTCTGGTGGATCACATCCGGGCAGAAAATGAGAAAACAGTAACGGTAGTGTTCCGAGGCGGAATCGAAATCACTATATAAATAGAAAGAACAGAAATCTGAAAGCGGTCAACGGAAATATCAGTTGGCCGTGTTTTATATGTTATTAAGGATGAATGGTACATAGAAATTACAACTGTATTGCACTCATTTTATAGTATTCCCTTGCAATTGTAATAAACCTGGCCACACTTTCCCTGTTATCATCCTTACGAGATGCAAGAACACAGGAGATTGATTCGTTCGTCTCAAAAGGAGTCCATTCAAATTCGCCAGAGTGGTCATTACAGAAACCTGGTACAAGACCAATTCCCATACCAGCAGCAATAAAAGTCATGGTGGTATCGTTATCAACACTGTTGATGGTTTTGATTTTCGTCTGGGCGATAAACTGGTTCTGCACTTTTTGCAGTTCAAAGGGGGAAGAATTTCCAATAATTAAAGTACGGTTACTAAGATCTGTTGGTGTTACTTTTACAAGTGATGCCAATGGATCTTTTTTTTGTGTTACAAGATAGATTTCACTTTTGAAAAGTGGATGAAGATTCAGATGAGGAATACGACAAAGATGTGTCTCAAGCCCCCAGGTGATATCAATATCTCCACGCAGCAAATCATCAATTCGACTGTTGCTATAGATGTATTTTACAGTTAGCGAAACAGTTGGATTTTCTGCTTGAAACTGACGCATGATATGAGGAAGAAAATATACAGCACTTCTCATAGGAACAGCAACAGTTAAGGATTCCTTATAAACAGAATTGTAATTTTGAGCATTTTCAATTGCATTTTTCATATTCTGACGTATGCGTTGAAGCTCTTTACAGAAGGAAGCACCAGCAGGAGTAAGCGTTGCACCCTTGCCAGAACGATAAAAAATGGGAAAGCCGACTTCTTCCTCCAATGTCTGTATCTGATATGTGAGGGAAGGCTGGCTTGTAAATAAATTTTCAGCAGCTCTACGAAAGTTAAGGGTATGAGAGAGCTCGATTGCACAATCTATTTGTTTTGATGTCATGATATCCTCCTTCAAGTGATAAAATAGTTCTATCAGTTATAAGATTATTTGATTGGATAATTTGATTATTTGCATTTATTATATAGTTAGAGCAAGAAAAAATCAAGAATCTTACAAAACAAATATTGTTATCGCCACAGATGTGGCAGAAGGAGGTCATTATGACAACAGCTACAGAAAGATCCACTGGATCTTCCCTACGCATGCGTGGGCAACAGGAAATGATGGACAAATTAGAACTAAGAGAGTTAGTAGACGTTTTTGCAAATCTTGCAGACGAGAAAGATGCAAAAAGCCAGGGTGATTTATTTTTAGAAGACGGAAAATTGGAATTCCAGATGGGATTTGATGGAGAAATCAATAATATTGTTGGAAGAGAAGCACTTGTAACAGCATTTACAGCAACAATCGAGCCTTGCCTTTCTGTATATCACTTAAATGGTCAGCATACAGTAACGATTCACGGTGATGAAGCAACTGGTACAGCATATTGTCAGGCAACGCTGGTAAATGAAGTAGACGGAAAAAGTATCGTTACAGTAAATGATGTTCGCTATGCGGATGAATACAAGAAAGTCGATGGAAAATGGTACATCAAAAAGAGAAGAACCACTTTTCTTATTTCAGAAAAACATGAATTGAATGCATAAATGGAGGGAATGAAGATGGCAAGAAAGACACTAATTGCATATTTTTCTCATCCGGGACAGAGTTATGTCGGTGGGAAAATTGTAAATTTAGAAGTGGGTAATACCAAAGTAGCAGTGTCAATAATGGAAAAATATATTGATGCAGATACCTTTTATATAGAAACAAAAAAGAAATATCCTGATGATCATATGGAACTTATTAATATTGCAAAAGAAGAGTTGAATTCAAATGTACGACCAGATATTACAGGAAGCGTTTCCAATATGCAGAATTATGATACTGTGATCTTAGCATATCCAAACTGGTGGAATACGTGTCCGACTGCAGTATTTACATTCCTTGAAAGTTATGACTTTTCAGATAAAATAATTGTTCCGTTTTGTACTAGTGAAGGAAGTGGAATCGGAAACAGTGTTCGTGATATAAAGAAAATATGTATAAATTCAGAAGTAAGAGAAGGTTTTGGCGTCATTGGTGGACAGGTAAAAAGTTCTGAAGAAAAAATAAAAACATGGTTAGGACAGCAGGGACTGCTGTAGGAGGTATGTATGTCAGAATATTTTGGGAAAGAAACAGGAAAACTTGGATTTGGTCTTATGAGACTGCCTCAAAAGGGAAACGGTACAGACATCGAGCAGGTCAAGAAAATGGTTGATTTGTATATGGAAGCAGGATTCACTTACTTTGATACCGCATTTGTATATGAAGGTTCAGAGGCAGCAATCAAGAAAGCTCTCGTAGATCGTTATCCAAGAGAAAGCTATACACTTGCAACGAAAATAAATGCGTTTATGTTGGCACCTAACGAGGAGACCTGTAAAAATCAGTTTTATAAAAGTCTGGAACGCACCGGAGCAGGATATTTTGATTATTACTTGATTCACGCATTAATGGAAAACAATTACACGAAATATGACGATTATCATATTTGGGATTTTGTGAAGGAACAAAAGGAAAAAGGACTCATCAAGAACTTTGGATTTTCCTTTCATGCAGGGCCAGAGCTGTTAGAGAAACTGCTGACAGAACACCCGGAAGTTGATTTTATCCAACTTCAAATCAATTATGCAGATTGGGAGAACCCAGCAGTTACATCCAGAGCAAATTATGAAGTGGCTAGAAAGCATAACGTGTCGATTACCGTTATGGAACCAATTAAAGGAGGGACTCTTGCCAATCCGCCAGAAGAGGTTAAGAAATTAATGAAAGAGTATCATCCTGATATGTCTTATGCTTCGTGGGCAATCCGTTTTGTAGCATCCTTAGACGGGATTATCACTGTTTTATCCGGTATGTCCAATATAGAACAGATGGAAGATAATCTGTCCTACATGAAGAACTTCCAGCCTTTGAATGAGGAAGAACAGAAAATCATCTGGGAAGCACAACGTATCATGGGCAATGCCGCAACCATTCCTTGTACAGCATGTCATTATTGTGTAGAAGGATGCCCGAAACAGATTCGTATACCAGATATTTTTTCAGCTATGAATAAACATCTTGGAAATGGGCAGACGAAAGAAGCAGTAACAAATTATGAACAGGTGACAGAAGCGGGACATAAAGCATCGGATTGCATCGGATGTGGTCAATGTGAACGTGCTTGTCCACAGCATTTGCCAATTATTGATAATTTAAAGAGATGTGTTGAAACATTAGAACAATAAAAAGAGGGAAAAATGAAAGAAAAAAATATATTTGATTTACTAAAAGCCGGTAAGGCTGTGAATATGTTGGATGAATCTTATCTGCCAGCAGTACATCACATGGATATGACCAGAAAGAGATGCTTTCACATCAATCATACAGAACCAGATATGGAGAAAATCGCTCCAATGTTAGCAGAATTATTTGAAGAGGCAAAGGGAGAAATCCCAACGATGATTCCTCCTTTTGAAGTAGACTTTGCAAAACAGTTCACGTTTGGCAATCAGGTGTTTTTAAATCATAATTTTACTGCTATGTCAGCAGGCGGAATTCAGATAGATGACAATGTACAGGTTGGTCCAAATTGTACAATTGTGACAACGAATCATGATTTCGGTGCTCGATATACTCTTTGCTGCAAAAGTGTACATATCAAGAAAAATGCATGGCTTGGAGCATGTGTTACCGTTATGCCTGGAGTGACAATTGGAGAAAATGCTGTAATTGCCGGAGGTGCAGTGGTAACAAAGGATGTGCCGGACAATACAGTAGTAGGTGGAAACCCGGCGAAAACTTTAAAACAATTATAAATCCATCATATTTGAATAGAAAGTGAGGAAAAGATTATGACAAAACAGACTTATATTACATTAAACATTGGATGTAAGATTCCACAATTTGGACTTGGCGTATACATGGTGCCAGCTGTGGAAACAAAAAAGAACTGTTTGCCATTCATTTCCTTGACGACTATGATCCACATACTTATATATTTGAAGAAAGAATTTGTTGTTCCAAACATCGTAGTAAGTGTAGCAGAAGATGCAAGCCTAGCGGATGTAGGTAGGCATAAATACAAAGGGATGTTATTAAGCCGCAAAAGACTCACCTAATCATTCGTTTGCAAGACACTAACCTAAAAGGGTAAATCTCAACTGTGTGGTTGTTGAAGAAGAAAATAGGAATCAGCCATCCAGGAGAAGAACGATACAAGGGAAATGCTGATGAACTTCATCAAGAGCCTGCAGGGACTTGATGGGGAGCAGATTGAATTTCGAGAGGAACTTTGGGGTGGACTGGTGGATCATATCAGAGCAGAAGATGAGAAAACAGTAACAGTGGTGTTCCGAGGTGGAATCGAAATTACTATATGATTGGTAAGCCGAGTTGCAAGCATTGATATTACATGCAAGTTGAAGTGTTATTTTCCCGTAGTATCCAAAGGTATACTATGGGTACTATGGGAAACTATCCGTCAACAAGGTGCCTATACCACTTTAAAGTGCATACTTTTTTTGTTTGCAAGACCAAGTTATAATCACAGCATAAACAAAAAACAAATCACTTTAAGGAGAATTTCAAAATGAAGAAGAAAGTATTATCACTTATTTTAGTAACAGCAGTAATTGGTACAGCACTTGTTGGTTGCGGAACATCAAATAATGATCAGCAGGCAAGCAATACCAATACAGAGGTATCAACTCAGGAAACTGAAGAACCAACAACAGAAAATCCAACAGAAGCAGTATCAAATATTGATACTGCACTTGCAGTAATCAACAGCTTTGCGTCAGGAGATACAAGTGTGGCAGAAGAAAATCTGAATGAAGATTATATTCAGCACAATCTGGCATATGGCACAGGAAGAGATGCATTCATTGATTCTGTTGAATATCTTGCATCAGCAGAAGTTCCAACTACTGTGGAAAATGTAAGATCATTTGAAGATGGCGACTATGTATTTTTACAGACAGTATATAATTTTGCAGGAGCTGGAGAACAGGTTGGATTTGATATCTTCCGTTTCGAAGACGGAAAGATTGCAGAGCATTGGGATAATCTGGCAAGCGTAGCAGAAGCAAATCCAAGTGGACATACACAGATTGATGGAACCATGGAAATCACAGATTTAGATAAGACGACAGAGAACAAAGAATTAGTAGAGAACTTTTTATATGATGTAATGCAGGGAAATAATGCAGATAAGACAGCAGATTACTTTAATGGAGATAACTATATTCAGCATAATGTAGCAATCGCAGATGGAGTATCTGGTCTTGGAGAAGCTCTTGCCGCACTTGCAGATGCTGGTATTGAAATGATCTATGATGAGACACATATGGTTCTTGCACAGGGCAATTTTGTACTTGCAGTCAGCGAAGGAACATATGCCGGAGAGCCGACTTCTTACTATGATCTTTGGAGAGTAGAAAATGGCAAGATTGCAGAACACTGGGATGTAATGGAAACAATTGCACCTGAAGATACATGGGCAAATGCGAATGGTAAATTCTAAATTTGATAAGAAGTGGTGTGGTATCAAAAGGATACTATACCACTTCTTTGTGCGTTCTTCTCTAATCTAATATGAAAATGTATAATCTAAACTAGCAAGAAATATATGAATTGGAGACAAAGATGGAACGAACAATGAATGTAAACAAAACAAAAAATTTGATATTGCTGATTTGCCAGCAGTGTTAATGACTTTTATGATGGGACCTGTTGAGGGATTTATGGTCGCATTTATTAAGATTCTGTTGAAATTAGTTGTAAAGGGTACGGAAACAGTTTTCGTAGGAGAATTGGCAAGTTTAATAGGAACGGCATCCTATATTTTCCCAGCTGCATTTGTGTATCATAGGAAAAAAGGAAAATCAGGAGCAGTTTTTGCAATGCTTGCAGGAACAGTATTTGTGAGTTTGACATCTTTGATTGGGAACGCTTATCTAGTATTCCCAGCTTTTGCCAGATTATATGGGATGTCATTAGATACAATCATAGCAATGGGCACAGTTATAAATAAAAATATTACGGACATATACTCGTTGATGATTTTTGCAATACTTCCCTTTAACCTAATTAAGTATACAATACTATCCGTGGTTACTTTTTTTACATATAAAAGGTTAAAGAATATTATATTTAAATAATAGAAAGTGAGGCTTTACGATGCAAGTGGAAGATCGATTAAAAGATGCGAAAGCATTTTCATGGATGAAAGAACCAGAAGAGGAAGAAGAAATATCAGAAATGTTGCAGACAGATGTTGTTGTGATAGGAGCTGGACAAGCAGGGACATGCGCAGCCAGAGCGGCAGCGGAAGTAGACGGAACATCAGTCATTGTATTGGAGCAACAGGTAAGAGAACGGCAGGCTATCCTTGGAATTGGAGAAGTTGGACATATCAACTCAAAGTGGCAGGCAAGTTATGGAATTCCAAAAGTTGATATAGACGAGTTTGTTAATGACTGGCAGATGCGCACGAATAACCGCTCGAATTACCAATTGATTCGAACATATGCTGAAAAATGTGGTGAATGTTTTGACTGGTTTATAGAGCCACTTACCAAAGAGGAAAAGGCTCAAATGTATCCCATGCTGAAAAAGGCGAGCCCTAATATGCCACGGATGGTAAATGGCATTTGTGCCTATCCTGGAACAGCATATATGACCGTGAAAATACAGAACTCAGCAGTGAAGAAAAATCAAGCATTGGCAGAGAAGTTAGGAGCTAAGTTCTATTTTGAGACAAAAGTTCATCGATTAATCAAAGATGGCAATAGAGTCACAGGTGTAATTGCAAAAAAAGCAAATGGCTCATTTGTTCAGGTTAATGCCAATAAGGGCGTTATTATTGCAGCTGGGGATTATAGTAAAAACAGACAGATGTGTAAGGACTTATTAACAGAAGCTGCAGATCTTCTTGATAATAATACAGACTGGCTAGGACATGGATGGGATGGAAGTGGTATTCAGATGGGCGTCTGGGCTGGAGCAAGATTAGAACCAAGGTCACATGCAGCTATGGGTGGGAATTATTCGCTGCCCGGATTTGAAGTGATTGGTTCAGCAGCTGTCCTTCGTGTCAATAAATATGGCAAGCGATATTCGAATGAGGGATTTGGAACACACATTCTTGGAGCTCTAGCTGGAGCAAAACAGCCAAACGGTATGTTGTACGGGATTTTTGATGATAATATTCGGGAAGAATTGACTTATCAGACACCTTGTCATGCAGTTTTTGATTATTGTAGTGAAGAACGATTGAAGACATTGGATGATTACTTAAAACGTGCAAGAACAGCTGGAAGTGAAGGTATCCCTGTCAATAAGAATACTAAAATGCCAAGAAGATTATATGCGGCAGACACAATAGAAAAGCTTGCATCTTATTTATATGATGATGAGGCGTGCAGAGCAAACTTCATTAAGTCAGTGAACAGATACAATGAATTGTGCAAACAAGGAAAAGACGTTGATTTTGGGAAAGATGCCTCTTTGTTGCATGGAGTCATTAAACCGCCATTTTATGCGGTGGGACAGTTAAAGGATTCACATCATCCAATAGGGCAATCCTTTAAACTCCTTGTAACTGTTAGTGGACTGCTCATTGATGAAAATCAACAGGTATTAAATGATGACTATGAAGTAATCGATGGTCTGTATGCGACAGGAAATAGTAGTGGTTGTAGATTTGGATTCCAATACACCACATCAGTTCCAGGGCAAAGTATTAGCATGGCACATACGTTAGGCAGAGAAGTTGGTAATTATGTGGCGCATATATAGATAATAGTAATGGTATAACAGGAAGGAAAAAGATGAGTCAGAAAAAAATAGTATATCATGAAATGCCGGATTGTCCGGTTGAAACAACAATGGTACTGGTTGGGAGTAAATGGAAGATGCTGATTGTGGCATACTTGCTATTGGGTACACAACGGTTTATGGATTTAAAACGAAATATTTCTGCTATTACGCAGAAGACATTGACCAAAAGTTTGAAAGAACTGGAACGGGATGGTATTGTTAGACGGAAAGTATATCCACAAGTACCTCCCAAAGTGGAATATTCACTTACGGAGTTAGGGCAAAGTATGGCACCAATTATTGAAACCATGTGCCATTGGGGAGAAAAAGCAGCAGAAGCGTAATCAGGCTTCTGTCTTTTTCTTATAATCTGTTCCCCAGACAATCATGGAATCCAGAATAGGTTGTAAACTAAATCCTGTTTCGGTGAGATTGTATTCAACTTTTGGGGGAACTTCAGGATATACAGTTCGAGTAACAAGACCTGCATTTTCCATAGCTCGTAAATGGCTGGTAAGGACTTTTTGAGTGATGCCGGTCACAGAACGCATCAATTCATTAAAACGTTTCGTTCCTGTAAGAAGATCACGTATGATAAGAACTTTCCATTTATCGCCGATCAGCTGCAAGGTCATTTCTACTGGACAGTCAGGATTCTTTTTTTCCATGTAAGGCACTTCCCTTCAGTATAGTAATGGATGTATAGAAAAAAATATATTACATTACTATTATATACTGTATTCTTAAAAAATCAATAATAATTACAAAAGTGAAATGCAAAAAACAAACTCACAATGTAAAGGAGTCTGTTTTCCTGACGGATACATTAAGAGAAGATCTAAGAAACTGTTATAAAAGTGTTTTGAATTGCTGCATAGAACACGGAATACGTTCTGTCGCATTTTGCTGTATCAGCACAGGAGAATTTCATTTTCCCAATGATGAGGCTGCAAAAATAGCAGTAGATACTGTGAGCTCCTTTTTGGGAGAACATGACACAGATTTTGATAGAGTGAAATTTAATGTGTTTAAGGAGATGGATAGGACTTTGTACGAAGAATTATTGACAGCATAGAAATAAAATAGAAAAATGATATAGTCTGCAAACAATTTCAGTCTATAAGGCAGTCAGCTTAGAAGTTGGCCGTTTTTCACAGACTTGAAATATGGTGGCTTTTGTGTTTATTATAAGGTGCTTTTATAGTCATTTCCCCATTGCTGCATAGCATTTAGAATAGGTCGCATGGTTTCACCCAAGTCGCTTAATGCGTATTCTACATGGGGAGGAACTTCAGCATACACTGTTCTTGTGATAATACCATCTTCTTCCATAGAGCGCAGAGTATCCGTAAGTACCTTCTGACTAATGCCATCCAACCCTTTTCTTAACTCATTGAAACGCCAAGGTCGCACAAGGAGATTTCTAAGAATAAGTAGTTTCCACTTGCTCCCAATCATCTGAACTGTTGTGGCAACTGGGCATTCCGGTAATTCATCTTTTGTTTTCAAAGTAAACACCTCCAATAGTTCAAAATAGAATGTTACACTCATATTATAGTGCAATATTATCTCGAAATCAATGGGTTACAAAAAGGTGACTATGTAATTGTAAGTGGTAAACTATAACCAGCAGATTTAGGCAAATAAAATCCAGCAACTATTACTGAGCATCATCGAATGATATACTGTCATTCGGAGGTGAAGAAAGGATGGTTAAATGGATGGATTACT
>JAQVHQ010000015.1 GCA_028696165.1 Lachnospiraceae bacterium
TCCGACGGGGCTTATTAAAGTGCCACTACTCCAGTCACTGTCACTCTGAATAACTCAAAAATTCGATAGATTGGTACTTTGGAAGGATATATTCATTTTTTAATTACATTTTGCGGAAACTCAAGGATAATCAATCGTATTTTCCAGAAATTTTATAAACTCTATGACGGGAACGGTGCTGATATCACTTATGATGTAGCTGAACTGGAGGGAAATAATGGAGAAGCAGAAGGATAATATCATATATGAAAATGAGCGTCAGATAGAAAAAGGGATCCTGATTGTATACAGCTTGTATACGGTTGCTATGATGGTTGTCAGTATCATTTTAAAGTGGCACTTTTGGATTGAACCAATGATTTTCATGGGAATGTTTCTCTGTTGGGTCCTCTTTTTAAAAAAATACAAGACTTATCATTATCGGGCTTTTGTTATCGCTGCCATGGCATTGATGAATTTCATCCTTTATGGAATGAATGCAGAGAGTTTCTTTGGAATTTTGTCTACCATGGGCGCGCTTGTGATTTTACTTGCTATTTTTAATATAAAGGAAATTATTTATCTTGCAGCAGGGTCATCTGTATTCCTGCTTCTTTATCATGGAGTAATTCTTCAAACCATTCATATACCTGCAGATGCGAGAGCGGCTTCACAGATGTTTTTGCAAACTATATCTATATTTACCATTGAATGTGTTACTTACTACCTTGTAAAAACTCAGATTTCTACAAATCAGAAGCTGATGGATACGATTGAAGATTTAAAACAGGCAGAAAAGAGCAAAGATGATTTCCTGGCAAATGTATCCCATGAGATTCGAACCCCTATTAATGTAATATCAGGAATCAGTGAGATGGTATTGACAGAAACGCTTGCGGATAATGTACGTGGTGACGTGCAGGATATACAGCTGGCGGGCAGAAATCTTCTGGGAATCGTAAGCGATATCCTGGATTTTTCCGAATTACAGTCCGGGAAAATTCAGTTGGTAAAAGAAGAATACAACATTACCTCTACAATTAACGATGTAATTAACATGGCAGAAGCAAAACTGGATGGTAAAAATATTCAGATTATCACTAATTGCGATGCTCATATTCCCTCTGGACTTTTGGGTGATGAACCAAAGATTCGAAGAGTTATGATGAATATCATAGATAATGCCGTGAAATTCACAAAGGAAGGCTGCATTGTATTTACAATAGGAGCGAGAAGAGAGTCCTACGGAATTAATCTTCAGATAACTGTGAAAGATACAGGCATTGGTATGGAAGAAGAAAATCTGGAAAAGATATATCGTAATTTTAATCAGGTGGATGCAAAGAAAAACAGGAAACAGAGTGGACTGGGATTAGGACTGGCTATTACCCAGGCTCTTGTTCAGAAGATGGGTGGATTTATCTCTGTTCAGAGTACTTATGGTATCGGCACAGAGGTGCGGGTTGTGATTCCGCAGGAAGTTATGGAAGAAACACCAGTGATTTCCGTGGAAAATCCAAAGAAAATTCATATGCTGTGCTATATAAATATGGAAAAATATATATTGCCTGCACTGAGGACTGCATATGAGAATAATCTTAGACATATAGTGGAGCATTTGGGAATTTCCAGTCAGTACTGCAGAAATTTGGCTGAATTAAAGCGACGTGTGGAGAAGGAAAAGTGCTCCCATATATTGGTAAGCTGGGAAGAATATAATGAAGAAAAGAATTATTTTGATAATCTGGCGGAAAGTGTGAATTTAATTCTGATTCTGGAACATGGGGAAGAGATTAAAGTCAGCGATTCTATCAGCTGCATTTATAAGCCTTTCTATGCATTGTCCGTGGCAACTGTGTTAAATGGTGCGGCTGTTCATCAGAATTATTACGGCATACATAACCAGCATCAGCGATTTATCGCACCGGATGCTAAGATTCTTGTGGTGGATGATAATCTCATGAATCTTAAAGTGGCAGAGGGGCTTTTGAGGCCTTATCAGGTTAAAGTATTTACCGCAGAAAGCGGAAAGGAAGCCTTATCAAAACTTTTGAGTATGGACTTTGATTTTATATTCATGGATCATATGATGCCAGAGATGGATGGTGTGGAGACACTCCACAGAATCAGACAAAATTCCGGAGCTTATTATCACAATCTTCCGGTAATTGCTCTGACAGCCAATGCTATAGGTGGAGCCAGGGAGATGTTTTTAGAAGAAGGATTCCAGGACTTTGTGGCAAAACCAATAGAGCCAACTGCTCTGGAGAGAGTGCTGCGTAAGTATATACCTATGAACAAGATCAAAAGAGCCATAGAACCAGAAAAAACACAGCCACAAGAGCCACACGAGAAAATCAGTCTTGACGGAATTGATGTGGATCTGGGAATCTCATATTGCGGCGGTACACTTTCTGATTATCTGGATATTGCAAAGGTGTATTATGAAACCGGAGAAAAAAACACAGAGCAGCTGCAAAGATATTACGAGCAGCGGGATTGGAAAAATTACGAAGTTATTGTACATGCGGTAAAAAGTACATCTTATGGAATCGGTGCCCAGAAGCTTGCAGATGAGGCTAAAGAATTAGAATATGCAGGTAAAAACAGGGATGCAGAATATATCCGTAATCATCATGGGCAGATGATGGAAGAGTATCAAAGGGTTCTTAGAGTTTTGGAAGAAAATTTAGACTTTAACACAGAACAGCCAGAGCAAAACATTCCATTAATAGAAATTTCGAAAGAAGAACTGAGTGTGAAATTAAATCAGCTTGCAAATCAATTGGAGACTTTTGAAAAAAAAGAAGTGGAACAGATTTTGAATGATTTATCAAAGTATTATTATTCAGAATACTCTCTTCCTGATTTAATCAGGGAAATTCAGGAATGTATTGAAGAGTTTGACTTTATGAAAGCAGCTGAAAAATTAGCACAGGCAGGAAAATAAAGAGGTAACAGTCGATGATAAGAAAATGGTATGAGAATATAGTAAATGATGACAGCAGTCTTAGAGAACGCCTTTTTCGTATTATTATGTTCATGGGGATAATTGCAATGACATTTGCATTGATTTTCTGTGTGATTATGCAGGAAATGCAGATACTGATTGTACTTTTCTCTATTAGCATGGTGTCCTTTGCATTTACCATATGGTGCAGTTACCGTTATCATAAGATTGATTTACCGGCAACTGTGACGTGGATTTTTGTTGACTTAATACTTTTGCCGGTGACTTTTTTTGTGAGCGGCGGGGTGGAGAGTGGAGCTTCTGTATGGTTTGTATTGGGGATTGTGTTAATATTCCTTCTGTTTAAGGGAAAGCGTTTTTTCATCTTTCTGGCTATTACATTGATAGAATATATTGTATTGTATTATACTGCTTATCAGAATGAGGAATGGATTGTTCCTATGTACAGCAGAGCCTATGTATATGTGGATTCTGTCATGGCTGTTTTTCTGGTGGGTCTTGTAATCGGCGGTATTATGAGATTTCAGATTCTGGTATTTACAAAAGAACGTGAACTTTCGGAAAAAAGAAGTAAGGAGATAGAACAGATAAGTCAGTCAAAGAGTACATTCTTTGCAAATGTAAGTCATGAGATAAGGACACCTATTAACACAATTATCGGACTTAATGAGATGACATTAAGAGAAGATATCCCTGATGAAGTAGCTGAAAATGCAATACATATACAGAATGCGAGTAAGATGCTGCTGGCACTTATTAACGATGTGCTGGATTTGTCTAAAATTGAATCCGGGATGATGGAGATTGTTCCGGTACAGTATGAAACAGGAGCTATGTTCAGTGATCTTGTTAATATTATATGGATACGTGCTCATGAGAAAAAACTGGATTTTAAGGTAAATATATCTGAAAATATTCCATCTATGCTCTTTGGTGATGAGGTTCGTCTTAAGCAGATTCTTGTAAATATTTTAAGCAATGCAGTAAAATATACAAAAGAGGGAGCTATTACACTTAGTGCAGACTGTAAGAAGATTGATTCGAATATGATTCAGTTGAAAGTTGCGGTAGAAGATACCGGAATGGGAATTCATAAAGACAGTATGAAGGATTTATTTTCTTCTTTTAAGAGAGTGGATTTGGAAAAAAACAGAACAGTAGAGGGAACTGGTCTGGGGTTATCAATTACGAAACAGCTCTTAGATCTTATGGACGGGAAGATAGAAGTCGATAGTATCTATACGAAGGGTTCCATATTTACAATCACAGTAAATCAGAAGATTATAGATGAAACACCTATGGGTGCTGCTGATTTTATGATGAGAGATCAGGTGAATCAAAGAAAAACCTATCAGCAGAGCTTTGAAGCTCCTGATGCCAAAATTCTGGTAGTTGATGACAATGAGATGAATCGTCTGGTTATTGTAAAGCTTCTTCGTGCTACCAAAGTACAGGTGGAGACAGCAGCAAGCGGAAAAGAATGTCTGGCTATGACCAGAAAAAAATATTACAATCTTATATTTATGGACCACAAGATGCCGGAAATGGATGGTATTGAAACTTTACAGCAGATTCAAAAGCAAGCGGACGGTTTTTGCAAATCTATTCCAGTCATTGCGCTTACGGCAAATGCAATGAGTGGTGCAGAAACTTTTTATCGAAGCTATGGATTCCAGGGATATCTGGCAAAACCAATTAATGGTGCACTGCTGGAATCCTGTCTTATAAAGTATCTGCCAGAGGAGTTAATTGAATATTCAATTCAGGAAGAAATAAGCCCGGGAGAAAAGACAGACGGGATTTTGATGGGAAAGGCAAGGGCAAAAAAGCCGGTCTGCATCACTACGGACTGTGTATGTGATTTACCAAAAGAGTGGATTGAACAGTACGGGATTAAATGTATGTATTATTATGTGGTGACAGATAATGGAAAATTCTCTGATATAGATGAGGTGTCTTCTGACAACTTGTTATATTATTTATCAGAAGAGCATAATCATGCGTACAGTGTTCATGCATCCGTAGAAGAATATGAGAGATTTTTTGCAGATGCACTTATAGAAGCAGAGCACATTATACACATTTCTATGTCGAAGGAATCTGGTGATGGATATGCGACAGCTTTATCTGCAGCCAGAGGATTTGATCATGTTACAGTTGTGGATTCAGGACACCTGTCCAGCGGTATGGGACTTATAGTTGCCCATGCAGCGCATATGGTACAGGAACATCATAACACAGAAGAGATTTTACAGGAGATAGAAGACTATAAATCCTGTGTATCTACCAGCTTTATTGTTCCTTCCGCAGAAAGCCTGTATAGGAGTGGTAAGATAAGTAAAAAAGTCAGCAGGATAAGTGAGGTGCTGGACCTACATCCGGTATTGCAGCTGTCAAATGGCAGAATACGATGTCATGCTCTGCTAAATGGAAGAATAGAACATGCTTATGAGAAGTACATATATAACTGTTTGCACAATGCCAGAAGGATAGACAAGGGCATATTGTTTGTCACTTATGCTGGATGTGATTTAAAACAAAGAAAGAAGTTTGCAGAAACAATTGGGAAATATATAGATTTTGAGCAGATTATATTCCAAAAGGCTTCTGCAACGGTAACCAGTAATTGCGGTTTGGGAGCAATGGGATTGATTTATGTGCGTAAGAGATGACGTTATATTCCCTAAAGGAGAGAAATTTATCGATTTATGTTGATATAATTGGAGAAACGTTATAAAATATAGATAATTAATAGGCAAACTTGCTGGAAAGTAAGGACGCAAAACTACAGGGCCTAAGCAGGCAGCCAGGTGCAAGAACGTATTTAGCCTACTGTGTTTTAGTAGGCTATTTTGCGCTGTATATCTCAAAGGAGAAATGAGCATGTTAAAGCGTACCGTGTTGATTGTTGATGATCAGCAGATAAATAGAAAAATATTGGGTAGGATATTATCAGATGACTATCAGGTAATCTATGCCTGCGATGGAGAAGAAGCTGTGGATATTCTGCGTCAGCAAGGTGAGGATATATCAGCAGTACTTCTGGATATTGTTATGCCTAAGATGGATGGGTATGAAGTATTAAAAATTATGGGAGAGGACTCTTCTTTGTCTAAAATTCCTGTTATTGTATCTTCGCAGATGGAAGGTGATGCGGCAGAGTTAAAGGCTCTTGCTCTAGGCGCACAGGATTTTATTGCCAAACCTTATAAAGCAGATATTATACGGCACAGACTGGGAAATATGATTAAGCTTCGGGAAACCGCAGCGATGATTAATAAGGCAGAAAAAGATGAATTGACCGGATTATATAACAAACAGTTTTTCTATGAAAAAGTGCAGGAAAAACTTCTGCAGTCTCCAGAGGAAAGCTTTGATATACTTTGTATCGGTGTTGAGCGGTTCAAATTGATTAATGAGACTTATGGAGATAAAAAGGGTGATGAGGTTCTATGCCATATAGCTCAGGTTATGCTGGAAGCGTGTCGGGGAATGAATATCTGTGGGCGATTTGCAGCAGATGAATTCTATGCTCTGATACCATATAAAGAAAACAGAGATTCTGATGTGATAAAAAATCACTTTGAAAAGGTTAATGAATTTCCTATTGATATGGATATTAAACTTCATTGTGGACTTTACCAGATTACAGATGAACAGCTGCCTATAAGTACCATGTGTGACAGAGCAAAGCTGGCAGCGGATGTAAATCGTGGAAAGTTTGATACACCATATTCTTACTATGATGATTCTCTTCGTGAAAAGTTGCTGGAGGAACAATTTATAACCAGCAGTATGCAGACTGCGCTGACCCAGCATCAATTCCAGGTTTATTATCAGCCGAAATATGATTTAAATACAGAGTTAATAGCAGGAGCAGAGGCTTTGGTTCGCTGGATTCATCCGGAAAAGGGATTTTTGTCACCGGGAGCTTTTATTCCGCTGTTTGAGAAGAATGGTTTTATCACACAATTAGACCGTTATGTGTGGGAGAAGGTATGTCAGGATATCCGAAGATGGCTGGATTTGGGATACCCTGCAGTTGCTATATCTGTAAATGTGTCCAGAGCGGATATATACAATCCAAGACTCACGGAGATCCTTTTAGAATTAATAGCTAAATATAATATCCCACTTCATTTTTTGCATCTTGAGATTACAGAATCTGCGTATACCGATACGCCGGAGCAGATTATCGCAGTAGTTAACCGACTGCGGAGCCTGGGATTTGTAATAGAGATGGATGATTTTGGAAGTGGATATTCTTCTTTAAATATGCTGGCTGACATGCCGGTGGATGTTTTAAAACTTGATATGAAGTTTATTCAGATGGAATCGAAAAAGACATCAGGCAAAGGTATCTTGAGTTTTGTAATCAGTCTTGCCAAATGGCTGGACCTTGCAGTTGTTGCTGAAGGAGTAGAAACCAGCGAACAGATTGCATCTCTTCGTTCCATGGATTGTAATTATGTACAGGGATTTTATTATGCCCGACCGATGAAACAGTCAGACTTTGAGAATCTGCTGCAGACTTCTAAGACTACACAGATGGTATGCACCAGCAGAACTGCAGAGCAGTATGTAGAGCATCTTCATAAAGAGAATTCTTCAGTTGATGGACATATTATGGTAATTGTAGATGATATAGAAGTAAACCGTGCAGTTTTGGCCAGTACATTTTTAGATGATTATGTGATTGTCGAGAAAGAAAATGGAAAAACGGCATGGGATTATCTGGAAGCACATTATCAGGATGTGGAAATTATCATGCTGGACCTTCTGATGCCGGTTATGGACGGTTTTCAGTTGTTAGAGAAGATTCGTTCTGATGAGCGTACCAGAGAATTGCCGGTAATTATTACATCACAAGGAGATACAGAAAGTGAAGAACGTGCATTGGAGATGCATGCAGATGATTTTATATCAAAACCATATAAACCGGATTTGATTAAACACAGAGTACATAATGTTGTATCTAGTTATCGCCTGCTTCATCTACAGACGAAGGCGAAAGACACAGATGATGTGTCAGAGTCCACAGATTTACCAGGATATTTAGAACCACTGATAGCCAGATATATAGAAGCTTTAAAACCACATTTTGATATAGTCAGACTTGTGGAGCCAAAACATACTATGGTGATATGTGATGGCTCAAATCAGGAGGACTGTAGTCACCACTTCTGTTTTTCAGTCTGGGGAAAACAGGCACGCTGTAATAATTGTATATCTTTACGGGCCCTGGAGACACAGGGACGGTGTTCAAAACTGGAATATTCAGATAATGGACTTTATTTTGTGATATCAGAGTATGTTTCTTATGAAGAATCTGGTGCTGTTATTGAGATGGTTACCCGATTAGATGATGAGTATGTAGATAATGTATTTGAGAAGGACTTGCTTTATATGAAGTTAGATGAGATTCATCAGCAGCTGGAGTTTGATGAATTGACTGGTATTTACAATCGGCGTCATATAGAAAAATATCTGCCAGCTTATGTGGATAATGCGAGAAAATGTGGAAAAGACATCGGAATTGCTATGATAGATGTGGATTCATTCAAAGAATTGAATGATAGTCGTGGACATCTCTTGGGGGATGTGGCATTGAAAAATGTGGCCGGCATTCTGGAAGCCAATATTGCAAAGAGCAAGGGAGATTTTGTTGCGCGGTTTGGTGGAGATGAATTCATGATTGTATGCAGAGATATTCCGCTAAATGTATTCGAGAACCGGATAACAGGAGTTTCTCATCTGATTACTTATATGACAGTGGATGATGAGAAAATTAATATTGGTATCAGCGCTGGTTGTGTAAATATCAGTGAGTTTCCAGAATATACGGTTGAGGAGCTGGTTAAGAAAGCAGACGAACGTCTGTATAAAGCAAAACATTCCGGAAGAGGCGTTGTAGTTGCTAAGGATTTTGATTAATTGCTAAATAGCATGATAAATTGAGAAGGATAGGTGTTACAGAAAACTTATAGTTTTGTGTGGCATCTTTTCTTTTTTGTAGTGACAATAAGACAATCGATACAGTATAATCAGTAAAGCAATTGAATTTCAGGAGGAATTTTGTCATGGTACATATAATATTAATTATCATTTATCTTGCTTTTATTAGTCTGGGTCTGCCGGATCCGATGCTCGGTTCAGCGTGGCCGTCGATGTATAAGGAGTTTCAGGTTCCAGTGTCTTATGCTGGTGCAATTTCTATGATTATTGCCATTGGAACGATTTTTTCAAGTCTTAATAGTGACCGACTGACAAAAAAGCTGGGAACAGGGAAGATAACCGCCATTAGTGTTGCGATTACTGCGGTTGCTCTGTTTGGATTTTCTATCAGCCATTCTTTCGGGATGTTATGTCTGTGGGCGATTCCTTACGGATTTGGTGCCGGTGGGGTTGATGCTGCTTTGAATAATTATGTGGCACTTCATTATGGAAGCCATCATATGAGCTGGCTGCACTGTATGTGGGGTGTGGGTACTATTATTGGACCTTACGTGATTGGATATGCATTGACTAATGGATATACATGGAATTTTGGATATCGTGCTATCTCTATTATGCAGATTTTTCTCACTGTTATTCTTGTTCTTAGTATTCCTTTGTGGAAAGGGCGGGAGGATTCACCTTTGGGTGGCTCTGCTGATATCAAAAAAGGTGAAACTGAAAAGGCACTTTCTTTGAAGGAGATTTTTTCAATCCCGGGGGCGAAGGAAATTATGGTGACTTTCTTCTGTTATTGCGCTTTGGAATCGACTGCGATGCTGTGGGCCAGCAGTTATATGGTGCTTTATAAGAATATTGCTGTAGAGACAGCAGCGCAGTATGCCAGTCTGTTCTTTATTGGAATTACGGCTGGAAGGGCAATTAGTGGATTTTTGACTTTTAAGTTGAATGACACGCAGATGATTCGTCTTGGTCAGGGGATTATCGTGGTGGGGGGTATTGCGATGCTGCTCCCGCTGGGAAATGTTGGTACTTTGGTGGGGTTGATTTTGGTTGGACTTGGGTGTGCACCGATTTATCCTTGTATTATTCATTCGACACCGGTTCGGTTTGGGGTGAAGAAGTCTCAGGCTGTTATTGGGGTGCAGATGGCAAGTGCTTATATTGGTACTTGTTTGATGCCGCCGTTGTTTGGATGGATTGCAAATCATGTGACGATTATGCTTTTCCCGATTTATTTGCTGTTGATTTTGGGAGTGATGGTTGTGATGCATGAGATTTTGATTCGGAAGACTTCCGGGGTGCGGAGTCATGCGGGGGTGGAGTAGGATTGGGGGTGAGGGGATTGGAGGCGGACGCTCTGCCGCTGTCTTTCTTCTCGCATCTTCCCGGACAGACCAGGCGCCGGACAATAAAACGCGAGTTTTTTTCTGACAGGTCATTTCGCTGTGAATATCTAGGTGTGCAGGAAACGGCTGAAACAGGGATCAGACACATTCGACTCGTATGCTGATGCATACGAGCCTCAGGGTGTCTTCAAAAAGTGTTTGGTAAACACTTTTTGCCCTGCTTCAGCCGTTTCCTGCGCACCAAGATATTCATCAGCTTATTCGATGTCAGAAAAAAGCTCGCGTTTTATTGTCCGGCGCCTGGTCTGTCCGGGAAGATGCGAGAAGAAAGACAGCGGCAGAGCTGGGGAGTGGTGGAAGAGGAGGGGTGGTGGTGGAAGAGGAGGGTGGTGGTAGGGCGCGTGCCGAAAAAATGGCACGGGGCTTGTGGTGGTATGGAGGTTAGAAGCTGAGTTTGTTAGGGTGGGGATTTTGGGGTTTGTTGGGGGGAATGTAGAGAGGTGTTTTGGGTGGAGTGGTGGAAGAGGAAGGGTGGTGGTAGGGCGCGTGCCGAAAAAATGGCACGGGGCTTGTGGTGGTATGAAGGTTAGAAGCTGAGTTTGTTGGGGTGGGATTTTGGAGTTTGTTTGGGGGACGTAGAGAGGTGTTTTGTGTGGAGTGGTGGAAGAGGAGTGGTGGTAGGGCGCGTGCCGAAAAAATGGCACGGGGCTTGTGGTTGGTATGGAGGTTAGAAGCTGAGTTTGTTGGGGTGGGAATTTTGGAGTGTGTTGGGGGACGTAGAGAAGTGTTTCACTGTGGAGTGTTAGGAGCTGTGAAATGTGAGGAGAAGAGTATATTATATTGGGTGTGGAGATAAAGAAATAAAAAATGACTATTGACCTAAAGTTAGGTTTAGATGGTATGATTATTTTGATATTTATTGTTGGTTTGTAAAGGAGATGTTGATATGATTTATAATGATTTTCAAGATTTGAAGTTATCTGGGTTAGGTATGGGGTGTATGCGCCTGCCTGTTATTGATGGTGATGATGCTAAGGTGGATGAGAAGGCTGCTGCTGAGATGGTGGATTATGCTATGGAGCAGGGTGTGAATTATTATGATACTGCATGGGGGTATCATAGTGGTAATTCGGAGACTGCTATAGGTAAGGCTCTTAGTAAATATGACAGAAGCAGTTTCTATCTGGCTACGAAGTTCCCGGGTTATGATTTGAGTAATATGGGTAAGGTGGAAGAGATTTTTGAGGAGCAGTTGAAGAAGTGTGGTGTGGAGTATTTTGATTTTTATCTGTTCCACAATGTTTGTGAGATGAATATTGATGCTTATCTGGATAAACAGTATGGTATTTTTGAGTATCTTTGCAAGCAGAAGGAGGCTGGAAGAATTAAGCATCTTGGTTTTTCTGCTCATGGCAGTTATGATGTAATGAAGCGTTTTCTGGAAGCTTATGGTGAGAAGATGGAGTTTTGCCAGATTCAGTTGAATTATCTGGATTGGACTTTCCAGGATGCTAAGAAGAAGGTGGAACTGCTGGGTGAGTATAATCTTCCTGTATGGGTTATGGAGCCTCTTCGTGGTGGTAAGCTTGCTTCTCTTGCCAGGGAACATGAGGATAGATTGAAAGAACTCCGTCCGGATGAAGGTATTCCAGCCTGGGCTTTCCGTTTTCTGCAGTCGCTGCCTGGCGTTACCATGATTTTGTCTGGTATGTCTAATTATGAGCAGATGAAGGCTAATATTGCAACTTTTGAAACTAAGAGTCCTTTGAATGAGAATGAGATGGAGACGTTGCTTGATGTTGCGGACAATATGCTTAAGAAGAAGACTCTTCCTTGTACTGCCTGTCATTATTGTGTAAGTCATTGTCCTCAGAAACTGGATATTCCGGAATTACTGGCATTGTATAACGAGCATTGCTTTACCGACGGCGGCTTTATTGCACCTATGGCTTTGATGTCTTATGCAGATGAGAAGAAACCTAGTGCGTGTATCGGATGCAAGAGTTGTGAAGCTGTCTGTCCTCAGCAGATCAAGATCTCAGAGGCTATGGCTGATTTTGCACAGAAATTGGGCATGTAGTTCCTGTTTTAACATACATATGAGATTTTACTGCCGTATATGGCAGGTAGATAATTAATATGGCGGCACTTCAAGATTGTGATATGTCCCTGTCAAGCAGAGCGGGGACGCATCAACAAACTGGGGGTGCCTTTTGTGATGTTGATTACTTGAGGCGCTTTATATGTCACTATTGCCAAAAGAGAGTTTTATCGGTATACTGAATAGGACTGATTTTACTTTATATGAGGGAAGAAGAAAAAAATGAACAAGAGATTAATGGAAACGATGCAGGATATTGCAAGAAACACAGGGTTAGCGGTGGATATGCATTCGGAAACTTTATTTGGTGTGAAAAATGGATATGAAGTTTGTCTGAGTCAGCTAAATCAGACGGTTATGCTCAATATGTCTTTTTCGGTAAGTCGTGGAGGAATACATCCAAGTGTTGCTGAAATCAAGCCGGTTTTGAAGGAATCAAAAATATTGGGTGTATGTAATGTGATTGGTAATAAATTAAATATCACAGTGAAGAATGGTCTGCATAAGAATAAGGGTGTTGCTAATGTAGCAGAAGCATTGGAGGTTGTTACCAGATATCTTCATGTAAACGGGTATGAAAATTGCTGTCAGACTTGCGGTAAAGTGGAAAATACCGATGCTTACATCGTAAGTGGAGGTATAGCACTCCTTTGTCCGGATTGTTTCGCAAGTATGAGCAGTGCTGTGGATTTGAAAAACCAGGAGACAAGTCAGAAGAAGGAGAATGTTGTTGCCGGAATAGTTGGTGCGCTTTTAGGTTCTTTGGTGGGTGCTATTGCTATTGTTATTTTGGGACAGCTGGGATATGTGGCTGCTTTATCTGGTGTGGTTATGGGAATTTGTGCACTGAAGGGGTATGAACTTTTAGCTGGGAAATTGAGCAGGAAAGGTATTGTTATCAGTGTTATTATTATGCTGATTATGGTTTTCGTTGGTCATCGTGTGGACTGGGCGATTACTGTGGCTTCCTATTTTGAAGTTGATTTCTTTACCGCATTTAATGGAATTACGCAGCTGATTCAGGAGCAGTATATTGAGGCTGGCAGTTATTATACTGGATTGGTTATGGTTTATTTATTTGCTGTGGCCGGAGCGGTTCCTACTATTATCAATTCGGTTAAGAGTAAGAAGATGGAGAATGTTACTTATATGATGCGAGGCGGGAATCTTGATTTTTAGGAGGGTGGGACGCCTTGAGGATTTTGCTTCTGGACAGAATGTGGCGGGCAGGCCGCAGATAAGGATTTTTATTGACGGTCATTTCGCTGTAATAATCTAAGTACATAAAAGAGTCGATTCCATGGGATCAGGCACATTCAGCGTGTATGCTGATGCATACACACTTCAGAGTGCCTTCGTCAGGTGTTTTGGTAAACACCTGACGCCCATGGAATCGGCTCTTTTATGTACTAAGATTATTATCAGCTCATTCGATGTCAATAAAAATTCCTTATCTGCGGCCTGCCCGCCACATTCTGTCCAGAAACAAAATCCTCAAGGCTGGTTGTAGAGGGCGGAAGGGGAATATTTGTTTTGAGAGTTAAAAATAAACGTTGGAAAATAAATGATAAAAATTATCCTTGCATAATACCCCGAGGGGGTATATAATGGCTTTGAAAGGAAGGTGTCGGATATGGATGATGAAAAAAAGTTGGAATGTTGTTGTCATCAGACTAAGGAGCGGTCTGAGAAGGAATATAAGGATTTGATTAATCGGTTGAGTCGTATTGAAGGCCAGATTCGTGGGATTAAAGGTATGGTGGAGAAGGATGCTTACTGTGTGGATATTTTGACACAGGCTGCTGCGGCGAATGCTGCTTTGAATAGTTTTAATAAGGTTTTGCTGGCTAATCACATTAAGACTTGTGTTACAGATGATATTAAAGCTGGGAAAGAAGATAAAGTGGATGAGCTGGTTTTGACTTTGCAGAAATTGATGAAGTAGGAGACTGTTAAATCTTAAAAAGATAATAGATTATATGATAAAGAAAAGGAGATTTGGTATGGGAACTGCGATTATTGTTATAATACTTCTTTTGATTGTTTTTTTCGCTTTGAAGGGAAGTTTGAAGCATTTTAAGGGGGAGGGCGGCTGTTGTGGCGGTTCGCCGGCTGTGAAGGTTAAGAAGAAAAAGCTTGAAGGTACGGTGGTGGCTGAGAAAGTGATTCATATTGATGGTATGCATTGTGAGAATTGCAGGAATAGTGTGGAAGGAAAACTCAATGCTGTCGATGGAGCTGTTGCTAAGGTGAATTTGAATGAGAAGATGGCGGTGGTGTCTATGGACCGTGTGATTGAGGATGCGATTTTAAAGAAGGCAGTAGAGGATGCTGGATTTACTGTTGTTGATATTCAGGTTAAGGAAGGATGATAATTAGATGGAACAGTTTAATGTAACAGGTATGAGTTGTGCTGCCTGCAGTTCCAGGGTTGAGAAGGCCGTGGGGAAGGTGGATGGTGTTACTTCATGTTCAGTCAGTCTGCTTACGAATTCTATGGGGGTTGAGGGCGAGGTGTCTTCGGCCGATGTCATTCGTGCGGTAGAGGAGGCTGGATATGGTGCTTCTGTGAAGGGCAGAGCGACGGGTGATTCACAGATGTCCGATGTGAGTGTCCAGGAAGATGCTCTGAAGGATAGGGAAACACCGGTATTAAAGAAGAGACTTTTTACTTCTCTCGGATTTTTATTGGTTTTGATGTATTTTTCTATGGGGCATGTCATGTGGAATTGGCCGCTTCCTGCATTTTTTGATAATAATCATATTGCCATGGGGCTGGTTCAGCTGCTTTTGACTGTAGTGGTTATGGTGATTAATCAGAAGTTTTTTATTAGTGGATTTAAGAGTCTGTTCCACAGAGCTCCCAATATGGATACACTGGTAGCCTTGGGATCCAGTGCGGCCTTTGTTTACAGCACTTATGCTTTATTTTCGATGACGGATGCGCAGGTTCGGGGTGATATGGAAGCCGTTATGTCTTATATGCATGATTTCTATTTTGAATCTGCAGCTATGATTCTTACCCTGATTACTGTAGGTAAGATGTTGGAAGCACATTCTAAGGGTAAGACTACAGATGCATTGAAGAGTCTTATGAAGCTTGCGCCTAAGACGGCAGTGGTAGTTCGTGAGGGTGTTGAGATGGAAATCTCTATCAGCCAGGTTCACAAGGGCGACATTTTCCTGGTGCGTCCCGGGGAGAATATTCCGGTAGATGGAGTGATTGTGGAAGGCCACAGTGCGATTAATGAATCTGCATTGACTGGTGAAAGTATTCCTGTGGATAAGGAAAAGGGGGATGAGGTTTCAGCAGCTACGCTAAATCAATCCGGTTTCTTAAAATGTGAGGCTACACGGGTAGGTGAAGATACTACTTTATCACAGATTATTCAGATGGTCAGTGATGCAGCGGCTACGAAAGCGCCCATCGCAAAGATTGCAGATAAAGTATCTGGAGTCTTTGTACCGGCAGTTATAAGTATTGCCATTGTTACTACGATAGTCTGGCTGTTGGCGGGAAGAGAGTTTGGTTATGCGTTGGCACGAGGAATCTCAGTGTTGGTTATCAGTTGTCCCTGCGCGCTGGGGCTGGCAACTCCTGTTGCAATTATGGTGGGGAATGGAAAAGGCGCAAAGAATGGAATTATGTTTAAAACTGCTGTCTCACTGGAAGAAACCGGCAAGACGCAGATTGTAGCTTTAGATAAGACTGGAACTATAACCAGTGGACAGCCAAAGGTTACAGATATGATACCTGCCGGGGGTATAACAGAAGACGATTTATTGTATTATGCTTATGCGCTGGAACAAAAAAGTGAGCACCCGCTGGCACGTGCAATTCTGGATTTTGGAAAAGCAAGGGGTGTAAAAGCAGCAGAGGTGGAAGCCTTCAGCGCACTTCCGGGAAATGGTTTAAGTGGTCAAATTCAGGAATCTGTTTTGTTTGGCGGAAATTATAAGTTTATCAGCAGTAAGACACAAGTGAATGAGAATATCAAAAAGAAGTCTGAGAAGTTATCAGAAGAGGGAAAGACACCGCTGTTTTTTGCCAGAGATGGTAAGTTACTAGGTATTATCGCAGTTGCAGATGTTATGAAAGAGGACAGTCCTAAGGCAGTAAAAGAACTGCAGAATATGGGTATCAAAGTTGTGATGCTGACTGGAGATAATGAGCGGACTGCACAGGCTATCGGCGGTCTGGCAGGGGTGGATGAAGTTATTGCCGGAGTACTTCCTGATGGAAAGGAAAGTGTAATACGTTCCTTGAAGAAACAGGGAAACGTTGCTATGGTTGGAGACGGTATCAATGATGCACCTGCACTTACAAGAGCTGATATCGGAATTGCCATAGGTGCAGGAACAGACATAGCTATTGATGCAGCGGATGTAGTGCTTATGAAGAGTAAGTTAAGTGATGTGCCGGCAGCGATACGCCTTAGCCGTGCTGCATTGAAGAATATTCATGAAAATCTGTTCTGGGCGTTTTTCTATAATGTGATAGGTATTCCTCTGGCAGCAGGTTTATGGATTCCAATATTTCACTGGGAACTTAATCCAATGTTTGGAGCTGCAGCTATGAGTTTGTCAAGCTTTTGTGTAGTTACCAATGCTTTGCGTCTGAATCTTTTTAAGATGTATGATGCAGGTAAAGATAAAAAAATCAAAACAAAAAATTCTAAAAAGAAAGAAGAGGAAAAAGTGATGAAGAAAACTATGAAAATCGAAGGAATGATGTGTGGACACTGTGAGGCAAGAGTAAAAAAATGTCTGGAGGCTTTGCCACAGGTTGAGGAAGCTGTTGTAAGCCACGAAGACGGAACCGCAGTTGTCACTTTGACAGAGGATGTAGCTTCAGATGTACTTACAAAAGCAGTCGAAGAACAGGATTACAAAGTTCTGGGAGTTGAATAATCTAATAATATATGCAATTCACTACCTGAGTTTTTCATTGAAGCGGGAGCTTCCTTGATGAGGGTAAATTAGCAGGGAACACAGATGTCATATGGGCATCTGTGTTTTTTCAGTTATTGGGGAAAGTATGGTCAAAACGGATATTTACTTTGTGAAATTTTATTGCTAAATGCAGGGGATAGCTGTAAAATGCATTATATGATTAATTATAAGCGATAAAAAATGAGGAGCAGTATTATGCAGAATGATTTAAATATTTTTTTGGAGTCTTTTCAGCATACAGGAATATATATCATAGACCGGGTATCTATGGTAGTTTATTATGAAAATAGTGTAGCAGCCAAATATACGGCCAAAGACAGAATTGGAGAACCATGTTATCTGGTTCATGAAAATCAGAATATGTGTGCATCCTGTCCTTTGCGTCATAAGGATTGGACTTCATATGTTATCAGGGAAGATCTTGATATGGTTTTTGTGATGCAGGCTACAGAGACTATGTGGCAGGGTAAAGAAGTCTATGCTATTTTTGTGCGTCGACAGAAAAATATACCTAAGAAGAGCATGAGTGAGGGAATGACCAGACGGATGAATCGTGCGCTTAATACTTCTGTTTTGACTTACTGTGAAATCAATATGAAGACGCTGAAGGCTAAGGCACTTCATTTTTCTGACAAAGATACAAATCGTATTATAGAAGGAAACTATGCAGATCATCTGCAGCGTATGACAGATTACTATGTACATCCAAAGGATAGAGAAAGGGTTCATAATACACTCGGGCTTTTGGCATTACAGAAAGTAAGTGCAGACAGTGAAGGTGTGTCGGAAATCAGCGTACGGTATCGAAGCAGCGGCGTGGGCGCCGAAGGGCATTCTATTATGATAGAAAGTACGGCCTATATTCTAAGGGATGAGCTGCCTCATTATGTTTCCATAATTACAAAAGAAGTGACTCAGGAAGCGGATATGAGTATGGAACTTAAGTTATATAATGAAGTTGCCAGGAAAACACTGTCTATTTACCGAATGAACATTACTCAAAACACCTGCGAATCCATAGGGGATACCCGGAGTCTAATTCAGATATCTGCGAATGAACCTAAGCATTATGATTCCATGGAAGCCTTTTTTGCTTATGTAACAATGCATGTGTCAGCAGAACAAAGGCAGGATGCAAAGGAATTTTTAAATAGGGATGGACTTATACAGTCATATCGAGAAGGGAAGCAGGTATTGTCCGGACAGTTTTCCATATCCATAGCGGATGGGTCCTATATTTGGCTTTTGATTAGTATCAATATGATTGAAAATACGATTACCGGAGATATCGAGGCTATTTTGCATTCTGAGGGTATAGAAGAAAGTGTTAAAAAAGATAATTTGATTACTCAGGTAATTAATAATGATTATGACTATATGATTTTGATAGATTTACAAAATAATTCGGCGAGTGCATTTACAAATGCAGGACTATACCATGACGTCAAGACAGATGATGCAATAGGATACATAGAAGAATATATCCGACGATCCTATGTTGGTGAAAATCTGGAAGAATTTGTGGTGCAAAATAGTTATGAATATATTCAGAAAAAATTAGAACAACAAGACCAATATATATTGTATTATTATGTCCGCGAAAAAAATGGTTCCGTCAGATATAAGAGGGGAACCTATACTTATTTGAATGGAGACAGGAGATATCTTGTATTCTCCAGGACAGATAATACAGATGTTATAGAAGAACAAAAAAAGATAAATGAACAATTAAAATCCGCACTGGAGGCGGCAACAAAAGCTACAGAAGCCAAGACAGAGATTTTTTCAAGAATGAGTCATGATCTGAGAACACCTATGAATGGTATCGTGGGGATGGCAAAATTGGGGATGGATGAAGCTAAGGATTCTGAAAGCAGACACTATTTCGAAAAAATAAACAGTTCAGGACAATATCTTCTTGGATTGATTAATGATATTTTGGATATGAATCGTCTGGAAAATGATAAAGTTACCTTACACGAAGAGGCTGTGAATGGGAAAGAATTTTTACAGGGTGTTATGGACTTGATTCAGCCGTTGGTGGAACAGAGAAACATTCGATTAGAAACAGATTTTACCAAGATGGAAAATGCATATATCTTCTGTGATATTGTCAGAACAAGACAGGTTTTTCTGAATTTCCTCAGTAATGCAGTTAAGTTTTCTGCTCCTGGCGGGAAGGTAAAGTGGACCTGCAGAGATTTAAAACAGGAGAATGGACATATCTTTTACGAAATGAAGTTTATTGATCATGGATGTGGGATGAGTCAGGGATTTTTGAAACGTGCATTTGAGCCATTTGAGCAGGAAAGTAATATATATTCCAATGAAAATGCAAGTACAGGTTTGGGTCTTGCCATAACCAAAAATCTGGTACAGATTATGGGAGGAAAGATTTCTGTAGTCAGTAAACTTCATGAAGGGACAACATTCACCTTAAATCTTAATCATAAAATAGCCAGGGAATGTGATGTGAATGAAAATAAGGAGGCCGATACAGATTTTTCACTGGAGGGAAAAAAAGTCCTGGTGGTAGAAGATCATCCACTTAATGCAGAGATTGAGAAACGATTATTGGAAAAACAGGGTATTATCATACAGACAGCTGAAAATGGAAAAGTGGGTTTGGATATTTTTGAAAAGTCAGAATTATATGAATACGATGCGATTTTGATGGATGTGCGTATGCCTGTAATGGGAGGTTTGGAAGCTGCCAGCCGTATCAGAAATCTGGAACGCACGGATGCACAGACAATTCCGATAATTGCTGTGACAGCCAATGCTTTTGAAGAAGATCGAAAAGCTTCTGAAAAAGCAGGTATGAATGCTCATTTATCTAAGCCGCTTGAACCAGTGGTACTTTACAGAACGCTGCAGCAGTTTATAAAGAAATAATAGATTGTTACTATAATCCTATGTCTTATAGACTTGCAAAAGGTGGATTCTTAATCTATAATAAATACTTTGAGGATATGATAAATGATGAATCAGGAGAACGTAGATGAAGAAGATTATACAAAAAGGAACGATGATGATAGTATTGCTTGTGCTGCTTTGCAGTACTTGTGTATGCTCAGTTCAGGCAGCGGTGGCAAATGATGCTGTTTATCCAATTGACAGCAACAGTCAGGCAGGGTGGCCGCAGGCACCAAATGTGAGCTGTGAGACAGCTGTTTTGATGGATGCGAACACAGGGGAAATTCTCTATAATAAGGGAATGGATCAGTTGAGATATCCAGCCAGTATTACTAAGGTAATGACCTGCCTTCTGGCTTTGCAGAACAGTACTATGGATGCCCAGGTTACTTTTACCCCAACCGGCCTTGCAGATCAGGCAGAAGGAACTAATATCGGTATGCAGGCAGGGGAAGTTCTTACTATGGAACAGTGTTTGTATGTGATGATGATACAGTCGGCCAATGATGTGGCATCTCAGATTGCAGAATATGTGGGAGGCACAATCCCTCAGTTTGTGGATATGATGAATGCCAAGGCTCAGGAATTAGGCTGTGCGAATACACATTTCGTAAATCCCAATGGATTGCCTAATGATGCCCATTATTCTACAGCTCATGATTTTGCACTTATTTTCAGGGAGGCATTAAAGATTCCGGAATTCAGAACAATAATTGGAACTGTCTCATATCAGCTGCCACCGACGAATTTAAATCCAAATGTGCGCAATTTTACCAGTCATATTGCGATTGCGGTACCTGGCACACCACAATATCAGGATTATTGTCTGGGTGGAAAGAGTGGACTGACGATAGCAGCAAAAAATACCCTGGTTACCGGTGCACAAAAAGATGACGTTACCTTGGTTGCCTGTGTAATGAGAGGCGCCGTGGAACAGGTGTATGCAGATACACAGGTCTTGTATGAGTATGGATATGGACAGTTTGACAAGATCGCTTTTGATGAAGGATATGCGCTGGTTCCTAAGGGCGTAACATTGGAGCAGCTTACCCCGCAGCCCAAGGAAGATGGTTCCGGATATATAGATTATTATTATAATGGGAGCTTTGTGGGAAGCGGATATACAGCTCCACCAGTGGTCGAAGAATCTGTTGCTGAGCCGGAAGTAAAACCAGAGACTGAGATAGAGTCTAAACAAAATGTAGTACCAGAGACGGAAGGAACAGAGAAAGAACCGGTAGTTAAGAAGAAAGATTACAGTAATCTTCCGGTATGGCAGGCAAAATTATGTGAAATACGTGATGTAATGCTGGATCATAAATTGTATATTGTCATAGCTGTTTTGGTATTAATTAATGTAGTTGCAATCATTATGGTGATTGTAAAAGCTGCAAAACGTAAAAAGTATAAGCATAAAAAAGTAAGTCATTATGAGTAATATCATATGATTTGATAATCACAGCCAGTTTATGTTGGGAAGTATATGAATATAAACTGACTGTGATTTTGTATATCAAAACAAAATATTTTAACATAAATCAAAAAAAAATGACAATGAACTATTGAAAGTCTGATAGTATAATAGTAATAAAAAAGTTACTTGGATAGAGAAATTATAGAAGGATGGTAATGTGATGAAAAAAGTAGAAAGAACATTCAGTGGTGTTACTTCAACAAAGGTTAGCGAAAGAGAATTAATGCATCGTGAAACTGCACGAAAGGCAGCTGCAGAAGGTATGGTACTTTTGAAAAATGAAAATCTTCTTCCTCTGGAAAAAGGAACAAAACTGGCTTTGTACGGAAGCGGTGCAAGTAAGACGATTAAAGGTGGAACTGGTTCTGGAGATGTAAATGAACGTTCTTCAGTAACGGTTTTAGAAGGATTGGAAAACAGCGGATTTATCATTACAACTAAAGACTGGCTGACAGACTACGATAAGACCTATCAGCAGGCACGCATAGACTGGAGAGATGATTTACTAAAACAGGGCGAAGGCCAGGGATTAAACGAGTTTTTTGGCATTGTATCGTCTCATCCATTTCAGATTCCGCACACAAGACCGGTAGAAGAAGCCGATGTGGAAAAATCAGAGACAAAAACAGCGATGTATGTTGTCAGCAGAATTGCAGGGGAAGGTGCTGACCGCGTGAAGGAGAAAGGTGATTATTACCTGACTGATGAAGAGATGACAGATCTTGCATTTATCTGTGCTCATTACGAGAATGTGATTTTAGTAGTCAATACCGGTGCGCAGATTGATTTGTCTTATGTAAAAGATATGTCTTCTATAAAAAGCATTATTTATATGGTACAGGCTGGTATGGAAGGTGGTAATGCACTGGCAGATCTTGTATGTGGTTATGTGACACCATCTGCTAAATTAACAGATACATGGGCATGGAAGTATGAGCAATATCCGTCAGCAGAAACCTTCAGCCATAACAATGGTGATGTGACAAAGGAATATTATCACGACAGCATTTATGTGGGATATCGCTATTTTGACAGCTTTGGCATTCAGCCACAGTATGAATTTGGTTTTGGGCTTTCTTATACAGATTTCCAGATCCTTCCCGGTAAAGCTCCGGTATCCGTAGACGATAAAAAGCAGATCATCACAGTAAATGCTTCAGTGAAGAATATTGGTGATAAATTCAGTGGGAAAGAAGTGGTTCAGATATATGTCAGCTGTCCACAGGAAGGCCTTGCAAAAGAGTATCGCAGATTATGTGGATTTGCAAAAACAGCAGTATTAAAACCAGGAGAAGAGACAAATGTATCTATTACATTCCCAGTTAAGGCAATTGCTTCTTATGATGAACAGAAGGGTGCCTGGGTTGTGGAAGAAGGTACTTATGGTCTGTGGCTTGGTAATTCTTCGAGAAATCTGCAGTTATGCGGTGGTATTAAGACTCAGGGTGGAATCCTGGAGGAAAATAAACATATCTGTCCACTACAGGAAGAATTAGAGGAAATCGTACGTCCGCAGGAAGCAGCACTTGCTTTTGAGAAAGAATGGAAAGAAGAGTTAAATGAAAAATCTCTTCCGGTTATGTCATTACAGGTGGAAAAAGAGTCAAAAGCCACCCATAAGGAATGTATGGCAGAGCAGATGGCAAAAGAATTAGTAGAAAAATTAGAAGATGACGAATTGATATATATGGTAATCGGCGAAATCAGCAAGGGTCAGGGAAATGAAGATGTAGAAGGTGTGGCTTTAGGTTCTGCCGGTATCTCGGTTCCTGGAGCAGCTGGTGAAACGAGTTCTGTCTTAGAAGAAAAATACGGTGTGCCAGGAATCTCCATGGCAGATGGCCCGGCAGGTCTGCGTCTGAAGAAATCTTATCCTGTGGACAAAGAAACAGGAAGCCTGATTCCAGAAGATCCATTCGCAGCTTTTGAAGGTGGATTTTTTGTAGAGCCTAAAACCTATGAAAATGCAGATATCTATTATCAGTATTGTACCGCTATTCCTGTAGGTGCACTGCTTGCACAGTCATGGGATATAAATTTGATTGAAGAGATTGGATATATGGTTGGAAAAGAGATGCAGGAGTTCCATGTGGCATGGTGGTTGGCACCAGGTATGAATATTCATCGCAATCCTCTCTGTGGAAGAAACTTTGAATATTATTCAGAGGATCCATTGGTAAGCGGCAAGATTGCAGCAGCTATGACCAGAGGCGTTCAGTCAGAGAATGGTGTGGGAACTACTATTAAGCATTTTGCATGCAACAATTCAGAAGATAATCGTATGGGAGTAGATGATATCGTATCCGAGAGAACACTTCGCGAGCTGTATCTGAGAGGCTTTGAAATTGCAGTAAAAGAATCACAGCCAATGGCAATTATGACTTCCTATAATCTGATTAATGGTGTTCATTCTGCAAACAATCGCGACATCTGTACTGTAGCTGCAAGAGAAGAATGGGGATTTGAAGGTATCATCATGACAGACTGGACAACCACATTTCCTCTGGGCGGAAGTGAATCCTATAAATGTCCTGCAGCCGGTAATGATTTGATTATGCCGGGTTATCAGGGAGACATCGATAACATTAAAGAAGCATTAGCTTCGGGAATTTTGAACCGTGAAGATTTAAAGGCATGTGTTGCCAGAATGCTTACAATTATATATCAGTCAAACGGATTTGAGGATGCAGTTCCTTATAAGAAATCCTTATAAAAAATCCTAATTACTACTTGATAAATAAGTATCATTATGGTAAAATCAGATACATCTTTGTGAGGGAGTAATCGGCATATATGGATATGTGATAATATCGACATAATGGTATTTGGATAATACCCGGTATTATTTTAAATGGTGAGACTCATGGGCAGTTTAATTCTGCTCATGGGCCTTTTTTTGTGTCATAGGAAGCAAAGAAGGCGCTTAGATAAGAGCAGTTTGTCCGGGCATAGCATTTTGGAAAAAAATTGATATACGGAAAGGATTAAGAAAATGGGAATTTTTGAATTATTTATCTTAGCAGTAGGACTTTCGATGGATGCTTTTGCAGTATCTGTCTGTAAGGGTTTGTCACTGGGGAAAATCAATTGGAAACATATGGGACTTGCCGGAGTGTGGTTTGGAGGATTTCAGGCTTTAATGCCCTTAATCGGATACTATTGTGGACGGCTTTTTTCAGATTTGATTACGCAGTATGATCACTGGATTGCATTTATTCTTTTGGCTGCAATTGGCGGTAATATGATTAAAGAGTCCTTTGGAGATGAAGAGTGTGTAGATTCATCTATGACTGTGAAATCCATGTTCCTTTTAGCAGTGGCTACCAGTATTGATGCCCTGGCCGTGGGAGTTACTTTTGCCTTCTTAAAGGTGTCTATTGTTCCGGCTGTTTCTTTTATCGGAGTAGTGACCTTTGTCTGTTCGGCCATTGGGGTGAAGATTGGAAGTATCTTCGGTGTGAGATATAAGAGCAAGGCAGAATTGGCAGGAGGAATTATTTTAATTATTATTGGTCTTAGAATCCTGTTGGATGGTCTGGGAATTCTGGGATAAGGAAGTATTTTGGGTTGACATCCCATTTATTTCGTTTATTATATTAAGTAGAAAAAGAATGAAAAAGGAACGAGAAGCAGGAGGAGTATATATTGAAACCAAAGATTATTTTGACAGGTGACAGACCTACAGGTAAATTGCATATCGGACATTACGTAGGGTCTTTAAAACAGCGTGTGGCATTACAGAATACAGGAGAATTTGATAAGATTTTTATTATGATTGCAGATGCTCAGGCATTGACCGATAATTTTGATAATCCGGAGAAAGTCAGAAGTAATATTCAGGAAGTTGCTCTTGATTATCTGTCTGCAGGATTAGATCCAGAGAAATCAACTATCTTTATTCAGTCACAGATTAGTGAATTGACAGAACTATCTTTTTACTATATGAATCTGGTAACTGTGGCTCGTCTTCAGAGAAATCCTACTGTAAAATCAGAAATTAAAATGCGTAAATTTGAAAGTAATATACCGGTTGGTTTCTTTACTTATCCAATCAGCCAGGCTGCAGATATTACAGCATTTCAGGCAACAACAGTACCGGCTGGAGAAGACCAGCGTCCTATGGTGGAACAGGCCAGAGAGATTGTACGTAAGTTTAATGAGATTTATGAACCAGTGCTTACAGAACCAGAGATTATGCTTCCTAAGAATGAAGCATGCCTAAGACTTCCAGGTACCGATGGTAAGGCTAAGATGAGTAAATCACTGGGCAATTGTATCTATTTATCAGACACCGCAGATGATGTGAAGAAGAAAATCATGTCTATGTACACCGATCCGCTTCATATTCAGGTATCTGATCCAGGTCATCTTGAAGGAAATACTGTCTTTACTTATCTGGATGCTTTTTGTACAGATGAACATTTTTCACGTTATCTGCCAGACTATGCAAATCTGGATGAGTTAAAAGCGCATTATCAAAGAGGCGGTTTGGGTGATGTGAAGATCAAGCGTTTCTTAAATGAGGTAGTACAGGAAGAGTTAGAGCCAATCCGTGAGCGCAGAAAAGAGTACGAGAAAGATATTCCGGAATTATATGAGATGCTTAAGAAGGGTACAGAACAAGCACGTGAGAAGGCGGCTGAGACTATGGCAAAAGTAAAACACGCTATGAAAATAGACTATTTTGCTTAAGCAGTTTTTGAGTAACAATAAAGGATAGATTCAAGAAAGTTGAGGAAATAGTATGAAGATTCTAGACACCAAATTTGTAAAAGGCTTTATAAAAATGGCAGACGATGGTTTCCAGCAGGGATGGCATGAGAGAAATGGCGGTAACTTGTCCTATCGTTTAAAATCAGGAGAAGTAGAAGAAATTCGTTCACGTTTAAATGACCATGGAGAGTGGAAGTCAATCGGAGCCAGTGTTCCTGGTCTTGGTGGAGAGTTTTTCCTGGTAACAGGAAGTGGTAAGTATTTTCGTAATGTAATTGTGGATCCAGAAGCTTGTATAGCAATCATCGAGCTGGATGAGAAGGGTGAAAATTATCGTATTCGCTGGGGATTAGTGGAAGGTGGACGTCCAACCAGTGAATTGCCGGCTCATCTTATGAATCATGAAGTGAAGAAAAAAGTCACTGACGGAAAACATAGAGTTATCTATCATGCGCACACTACTAATATTATCGCACTGACATTTGTACTTCCATTGGATGATACTGTATTTACACGTGAATTGTGGGAATCTGCGACTGAATGTCCGGTGGTATTTCCTGATGGTGTAGGTGTAGTTCCATGGATGGTTCCAGGCGGAAGAGACATCGCGGTGGCAACCAGCAAATTGATGGAATCTTATGATGTGGCAATCTGGGCACACCATGGAATGTTCTGTTCGGGAGAAGATTTTGATCTAACCTTTGGCTTGATGCATACTGTGGAAAAATCAGCTGAGATTTTATTGAAGGTATTAGCGGTTCGCCCGGATAAATTACAGACGATTACTGCAGATAATTTCAGAGAAGTAGCAAAAGGCTTTCATGTAACTTTGGATGAAAAATTCCTGTATGAAAAATAATATAAAAAATCTGCTGATTCATTTTTCTTGAATCAGCAGATTTTTTTGTGTGAGATGAAATCTATGAATTGGGATCGGGTATTTCATTAAGCCAGCATTGTTGCTTCGTCAAGCGGCAGGTAAATATTCGACCGGAATCTTTGTTGTATTTGGCCTGATGATATTTAAATATCATTCGATTATTTGCAGTTGGTCCGAGAATTTCAATTTTACCAGTTTCATGGGAAAGAACGTAGCGAAAATTCTTTCCGATTCCATTTTGCATATTTTTAGCTGCTTCAACAATGGCATATCCCTTTTCTAATGGCACTTGAAATTGATTCTTCACCCCGGTCACAGGTCTGCATTGAAAGACATAGTAGGGGAGAACACCAATTGCAGTGAGCTCTTTAAGCAGTGTGCCCAGAATCAGACTGGCATCATTGACACCCTTTAGTAAAACAGTCTGATTGCGAACAGGGATACCTATTTTTAGCAATGCAGCAACAGCGGCAGTTGATTGTGGTGTGATTTCCTTTGGATGGTTAAAATGTGTAACGATGTAAATCTGTTTTCTTTTGTTATAATGCTTTAATATACCTAAAAATTCTTCATCTTTATAAATTCGCATGGGGAGTACAACCGGAGTGCGGGTTCCGATTCGAATGAAGTCCAGGTGTTCAATATGAGACAGCTGTTCTAAATATCGTTTTAATAACATGTTACTGTTTAAAAGTGCGTCTCCGCCGGATATTAAAACATTGCTTATTTCCTTATGAGATTCGATATATTCAAGAATCTGGTCTAAATAGCGGGAGGCGATTTCTTCTTCAGATAAGCCTACCAGCCGTTTACGAAAACAATGTCTGCAGTAGGTGGCACAACGATTGGTAGATAGAATCAAAGCTGTTTCAGAGTATTTATGCTGCAGTCCCTCCATTACAGTATTACTGGATTCTCCGCTGGTATCAAATTGACCATCCAAATCAATTTCATGGACAGAGGGGATACACATTCTCCGTATCGGATCGGATTCGTCTTCCCAATCTATAAGGGACAGGTAATATTGTGTGATTGACATGGGAAAGTGTTTTAGAATCCTTTGCATTTTCAGATACTCATCTTCGTTATAGTGAAGATAATCCTGAAGTTCATCTACAGTAGTTATGTTATGTCGCAATTGTTCGGACCAATTCATAAAGTTACCTCCTAATCGTAGAGTGAGATGATTAGTGACAGGAGAATTTTCTCTCTTTTAGGAAAAGTATAACAAGAACAGATTGTATAGACAAGAATACCTAAAAATAATAAGAATTTACACAAATACTGGAAAATGAATTAATTGTCAATTAATTCTGCAAATGATAAATATTATCACAAATAAACACGCCATTAGTTGTGCAGAGTGTTATAATACGGTTAGCAATGACTAATGCAAATAATAAAAGACTAACAAAATTAACAAAACGAAATGAGGACCAACAGATCGAAAGGAGAATATAATGGGACGTTATTACAGATTATCTAAAAAACTAAATGATGAAGAGGCGCAGGAGATTTTAAAAGAGATGCAGGATATACAAAATGTTTTGAATATAGAGATTACACCACAGCGGGATTATATGGAAGTTGAGACCGTAAATGATGATTTTGCTGATGCTATGGGAAAGGCTGTGAATATCTGTAGACGTGTGGCGGCAGGTTGTGAAGTATCTTTTAGCAGATTTGCCGTGGAAAAATGAGAAGATTTATCAATAACTATAGTTAGACTTGAATGACCAGGGGCAGGAGAATTATAATGTGGAATATTATAAAAGATGATTTTAAATCATACGAAGGAGGAAATGAATTATGAATTTAGATTGGAAGAAAATTGCTTTATTTGCAGGTGGTACTTTGTTTGGAACAGCAGGTATAAAGGTGTTGTCTAGCAAGGATGCGAAGAAACTTTATACGGAGGGTACTGCAGCGGTTTTGAGAGCTAAGAGTTGTGTTATGAAAACTACTACGAAGGTGCAGGAGAATGCGGAGGATATTCTGGCTGAGGCTAAGGCTATTAATGCTGCCAGGGAGGAAGAGTGTTTTTCAGCCGAAGAAGGTGAGGGTGTGACTGAAGAATAACAATAATAGTATTAGGAGATGAGCTGCTGGAAGCGGACGAATCATGGGTGATACAGCACTGGTTTTGGAAGTTCAATATGTCTGGGCTTGTGGAAAATCGAGTTTTACCAAATTGATTTGAGTAAAAAGGATGTGATGATATGGATTTTGTTGTGAAGCATGAGATTAGAGGTAGAATTAGGATTAGTACAAGGAGGGTAAGACTTTCTTTTCATCAGGCAGATACTTTGCTTTATTTTTTGTATGGATTGCCGATGGTTACCGGGGCTAAGGTTTATGAGCGTACGGGGGATGCTGCGATTGAGTTTGTAGGGGATAGAGGTGAATTGATTGCGCAGCTTTTGGCGTTTGAGTTTGATAATGAGGAGTGGAAGGCTTTGGTTCCGGAGAGTACGGGACGGGAGTTGAATTCTTTGTATCAGGAGAAGCTGATTAATCAGGTGATTTTCAGGTATGCGCGCAAGCTTTTTCTGCCGGGGCCTGTTCGTATGGCTTATATTGGTGCCCGTGCTTTGAAGTATATCTATATGGGGCTTAAATGTCTTCTGGTGGATAGAAAGCTGGAGGTTCCAGTTTTGGATGCGACGGCTATTGGCGTGTCTATTATCAGGGGTGATTTTGAGACGGCGTCTTCGGTGATGTTCCTTCTGGGAATCGGGGAGACGTTAGAGGAATGGACGCATAAGAAATCGGTAGATGATCTGGCACGCAGCATGTCTTTGAATGTGGAGAAGGTATGGCTTAAGAAGGATGACACGGAGATCTTAGTGCCGGTTACGAAAGTGCTTGAGGATGACCGGATTGTGGTACATGTGGGAAATGTGATTCCTCTGGATGGTGTGGTTGTATCAGGGGAAGCCATGATTAATCAGGCTTCTTTAACTGGAGAGTCAGAGCCTGTGCGTAAAGATTTGGATTCTTATGTGTATGCAGGCACAGTTCTTGAAGAGGGAGAACTGGTGATTCGGGTTAAACAGATTTCTGGTACTACGAGATTTGAGAAGATTGTTACTATGATTGAAGAGTCGGAAAAGCTTAAATCTTCTTTGGAAGGGAAAGCAGAACATTTAGCAGATGCTTTGGTGCCTTACACATTTGCGGGTACGGCCTTGACTTATCTTGTGACAAGGAATGTGACCAGAGCTTTATCGGTCCTTATGGTGGATTTTTCTTGTGCTTTGAAACTTGCTATGCCGATTGCGGTTCTTTCTGCAATGAGAGAGGCGGGGATGTATCATATAACGGTTAAGGGCGGAAAATATCTGGAAGCGGTAGCAGAAGCAGATACGATTGTATTTGATAAAACAGGTACGCTTACTAAGGCTCAGCCTACAGTGGCTTCGGTGGTTACGTTTGCTGGAAATGATGAGGATGATATGCTTCGTATTGCTGCATGTATGGAGGAACATTTTCCACATTCCATGGCAAATGCTGTGGTTCAGGAAGCAAAAAAACGAAATCTGGCGCATGAGGAAATGCATTCTAAAGTGGATTATATGGTGGCTCACGGTATCTCTACGGAGATTAGCGGAAGGCGTGTAATTATTGGCAGTTCTCATTTTGTGTTTGAGGATGAAGCATGCCATATCCCAGATGAGGAGCAGGAGAAGTTCCAGATGCTGCCGGAGGAATATTCACATCTGTATCTGGCTATGGAGACTAAGGAGTCCAGTGAACTATTGCTTTGTGCTGTTATCTGTATTGAGGATCCACTCAGAGAGGAATCTGCCAGTGTGATGAATTCTCTTCGCAGGGCAGGTTTTAAGAAAATGGTGATGATGACAGGCGATAGTGAACGTACGGCTAGAGCAATTGCTAAGAAGGTTGGTGTGGATGAATATTATTCAGAAGTGCTTCCGGAAGATAAGGCAAGTTTCGTGGAGAGAGAAAAAGCGGCTGGGCATAAGGTTATTATGATTGGTGATGGAATTAATGATTCACCTGCCTTATCGGCTGCAGATGTGGGTATTGCTATTAGTGAAGGTGCTCAGCTGGCTAGAGAGATTGCAGATATTACCATATCGGCTGATGATTTGTATGAATTGGTTACCTTGAAGTTGATCAGTAATGGGCTTATGAAGAGGATTGGCAGGAATTATCGATTTGTAATAGGGTTTAATTTGGGATTGATTGTTTTGGGAGTTAGTGGGATGATTTTGCCTACGACTTCGGCTTTGCTGCATAATAGTTCTACTTTGGGAATCAGTTTGGAGAGTATGAGAAATTTGCTTTGATTTTTTGCTTCAGCCTTGTCTGTGGAAGGGTTCCGGTGTCTATATCCTGAATCATTCCACGGAGAAGGCTGAAGCTCTTTTGTTAGTTGAGATTTGGTTTGATAGTTTGATAGTTTGATAGTTTGATAGTTTGATGGTTTGATAGTTTGATGGTTTGATGGTTTGATGGTCTGGTGGTCTGATGGTTTGGTGGTCTGATGGTCTGGCGGTCTGATGGTCTGGTGGTCTATGGCAGCTACGGTTAATTGCTTGTGTTGCTGAAGGTATTGGAGCGATAGTTGGAAAAGATGAGTGTGTACGTATATCCCCATTTACGTGCAGCGCAAAATATATGATTTATGATATGTATTTGTCGGCAACGTTTATGTATCAAAATAGACAAATCTAGAATTTTGACACATACTTGTTGCCAGTGTTTACGTATCAAAATGGACAAATTAGAATTGTTATTATACTCAATCATTCAAGTCCTCGCGGGGCATATGTAAGTGGATAATCAGTTTCTGCCTCATTCTCATAGATTATTTTAGAAGTAACGGTATCGTCGAGGCATATACAAGTTGTATCGCTACCTCTGCCTCGTTACACGTTAGCCTACGGGGCAGAGAAGATAAATAGAGCTTGTATATGCCTCAACGAGCTGCATTTTGCTTGCTTTCCTTAGCCAAACGGGGCAAAACTTTAATCTGATTGACTATGTGCCTCAACAACTTTTCTATAATGTACCACTATACAGTGGACATGAAGAATTCTTATTTTATACCCGATTTTATGCTAGAACCTTTTTCATGGACAAGACTTTTTATATTTATACCTTAAAAGAGTAGTTCATTTTGCTTACTTTTTTAGCCAAACGGAGCAAAAATTTATCTTTGATGGACTATGTGCCCCGACAACTGTTCAATTCACACATCAGTTTTTTTTCTACACAGCTTCTAATTTACACTTCAGTTCATCTGATCTATAAACTGGAATCTGGATACATATTTCATGTCAGTAATTGTGTATCAAATGGACAAATTAGCATCAGGATACGTGTTTGCCGTCAGTAATTACGTATCAAAATAGACAAACTAGCTTTAGGATACGTATTTGTTACCAGTGAGTTTCGGACTTGTCAGTATGACCTAGACAAGAGTATTGGCCAGTGTGTAATAAGTGCAAGTTGGATATAGAATGGCAATTATAAAATTGTCTATTTATCAGGGTAAAATTAGTGGGTTGCAATGTATGATACTTATATTTATAATAAGAGAGACGGTGAGTATAGAAAAATGTGAAATATATAGGGATTATAGGTGAGTGATAATGTTTGGATTTGGTAATCATGAAGACGAATTTGAAGATGAGTTGGAAATGGAAGATAAGTTTGCAGAATTTGATGCGGACGATGAGATGAATGATAAGACTGATATGGCAGATGCTGGATCGGAAGGTTATGAAAGTTTAAATAGTGATTCAAATAGTGATTCAAGCAGAGACTTGAATGCGGAGAATCCTGATGAGAATTACGGCGAGGATGAGAATTACGACGAGGATAACTATTACGACGAGGATAACTATTACGACGAGGATGAAGATTATGAAGATGATTTAGAAGAGGATGAGTCAGAATCGTTTTTGATATCAAAACTTCTTCCTGGGATTATAGGAGTATTAGTTGTTGTTATTTTGGCTTTGGGCGGTGTTTATGCTGCTCGTAGTGGGCTTATTGAGGAATTACTTAATTCGAAAGAGGAAGTGGTGGCCGAGGATGATAGTAAGGATGATGAAACTCAGACGGGAGCCGAGAACGCAGTTGGGGAAAATGGTGTGATGGAGCAGTCGGCTGAACAACCGGATACGAGTAATGCCAGCCAGGATACGGTTGAACAAGGGGTGAATGGACAGAATGCTTCTGGACAGGATGTGAATGTACAGGCTGGTGAGAGCCAGGATGGTGTTTCGGATACTTCAGGAGAGTCAGGGGCAGCAGCAGGATTTAATCCGGTGAATGAATCTGTGACAGCGAAGGAGACGGTGAATCTTAGAAATCTTCCTAGTCAGGGGAGTGAGAGTTCTGTTATTGCGGTTTTAAATAATGGAGATACAGCTACCAGAACAGGGATCAGCGATAATGGATGGTCCAGCCTTTCTTATAATGGACAAGTTTGTTATGCAGTGTCCAGTTATCTGACTACAGATTTGAATTATCAGAGTCCCTCTGCGGCAGTGGAAGAAGACGATGGAATTAAGACTCAGTTTACAGAGTGTAATGATAATGTGACTGCTAAAGTGGAAGTGAATTTAAGATCACTTCCAAGTGTGACGAATCCGGATGCAGCTGTTGTTGTCACTATCTACAATGGTGATGTGGTTAATAGAACTGGAATTAATAATGAGCTGGGGTGGTCAAGGGTTATATATAATGGGCAAACCTTGTATTGTATAACCAGTTACATAACGAATGCGTAGATAATTGAGAAGAAATATCAATAAGACGAGTCGCTATTGACTCGTCTTATTTTATCTGGTATGGTTAGTTAGAGCTAACAGTTAGGAACAGCTAACCAACAGAAACTAACCAACAGAAACTAACCACACGAACAGCTAACCACACGAACAGCTAACCACACGAACAGCTAACCACACGAACAGCTAACCACACGAACAGCTAACCATACGAACAACAAATCACATGACAACTGACTGCATTAGATCTAACTGAATAAAGGCCAAACTAACACAAAGACAGATAAGGCCGCAGGTGAATGATTATGCCGCAGCTATAGAGTTATTGTAAAACTAAAATGTGGTTGTTGATTCATAAAAATATTAATTTTAGGAGGATATACATATGAGTATAGTTATTATAGGCGGACACGAGAGAATGGAGACTCAATATAAAGATATCTGTAAGCGTTATAAATGTAAAGCAAAGGTATTTACCAAGATGAAGACAGATTTAAAGAGCAAAATCGGATGTCCAGATCTGATGATTCTGTTTACATCGACGGCATCTCATAAGATGGTGCATTGTGCAATGGCAGAATCAGAGAGAAATCATGCAGCAATTGAGCGCAGTCACAGCAGCAGCGCAAGTGCATTGATTGGGATTCTGGAACAGTACGTATAGGAAGGAGAGCCATATGCCAAAGGAAATGATACTGGAGTATCTGGCGGTGAATAAGGAAGAAGATAAACTGATGCTTCGGCTGGTGATGCAGATTGCACCTTTGTTAAAAGGTATGAAACGTTCGTGTATTTTAGTTGTAGACGCAAATAATTATCCTATAATCAAAAAAGAATTGCAGCACACGAACATTGAATGCAGAAAGCTGCATAATAGTGGAAGCAAAATAGTGATTTTTTTGTTCCGCAGAGCAGAGTTAGAGAATTATCTAGGGCAAGAAGCAGTCATTGATTTTTTACATGCCTATGGTTATCATTATGGGCGGAATATAAAATCTTCAGAAGATTTTTCAGTATTAGATACTTATCTGCCACTGCTTAGCTGCCGGGTAGGAAGCTTTTATGAGAAAAATGGAACTTTTCCTCATGAGATAGGTGCATTCCTTGGCTATCCTATACAGGATGTAGAGGGATTTATCGAAAATGCCGGAAAAAATTTTTTATACAGTGGATATTGGAAAGTATATGCAAATATGCAGAAAGCAAAGGAATTATTCCGGCAGTTTGATGAAGCAAAAGACCGCGCTACAAGAGAATTATTGGCTGGAAAAAGATTATGCGAGATAGCAGGATAGGAGAAAAGATGGAAAAAGTACAGATTGTATATTGGAGTGGAACAGGTAATACAGAGGAGATGGCAAACCATATTGCAGAGGGGGTAAAAGAGGCTGGAGCGCATGCAGAAGTCTTGGCTGTGGATGCGGTCGATAAAGATGCTCTTTTAGCGGCAGATGGATTTGCACTTGGATGCCCATCTATGGGAAATGAGGAATTGGAAGATACTGAGATGGATCCATTTATTACTTCTATAGAAGAAAGTCTTACCGGAAAACAGATTGTCTTATTTGGTTCTTATGGATGGGGTGACGGTGAATGGATGAGAAACTGGGTGGAACGAATGGAAACTGCCGGTGCAACAGTAATTGGTGGTGAAGGCGTCGTTGCAAATGAGGCTCCTGATGAGGATGCCGTGAGTGCTTGTAAAGAAGCCGGTAAAAAACTGGCTGTACTATAATCTTGAAATGTTTGTCAGGGAATGGCTACAGAAAAATTCCCTGGCGGATAAAAAACGAGGATGCAAAATATGCATCCTCGTTAATTTTTAATAGAACTATAAAATTAGATAAATTACTGGATATGTGTTTTAATTGCTGCGAAACTTTCAGCACTGATAACGTGCTCCATCCGGCAGGCATCTTCAGAAGCTGTCTCAGGATTTACTCCGAGTTTTACCAGCCAGTTTGTAAGCAGGGTATGACGCTCATAAATCATCTTCGCAATTTTTTGTCCGCTTTTGGTTAATGTGATAAATCCGGCATCGCTTACTTCGATATATTCTTTTTCACGAAGATGTTTCATAGCAACGCTGACACTGGCTTTTGAAAAATCCAGTTCTGTAGCAATATCTATAGAACGAACTACGGGAAGTTTCTTGCTTAATACAAGAATCGTCTCCAGATAGTTTTCTGCAGATTCATTAGTTGATGGTTTCATGTTTTCACCCCTTATACCATAGTTTGCTAACTAAGAAGTTAGTGCTGTATAACTAAAAGTATACCATAGGAGGAGAGGAAAGGCAATCACTATCATAAAATAAATGAGAAATATTATCAATAAATGAAAAGATGAGAAGATGAAAATCAGAACATGGAATATTAAAAAATGAGATGATATTAAATAAAAATAAAAAAGTTAAAAATATCTAATATTTATTATTGACAACTTGCAAAGGTTAGCGTATACTAACGTCGAAAGATAAATGAAAAACATTATCAATATCAAGAAAGAAGGTGCTGTATGATGCCTTTAACTATGGCAAATGTCGGTGAAGACGTTTTAATCAAAAAGATTGGCGGAAAAGATGAAACCAAAAGGTTTTTGGAAACCTTAGGATTTGTAGTAGGAGGAAGCGTTTCTGTTGTTACGGAAATCAATGGCAATATGATTGTCAATGTGAAAGATTCCAGAGTTGCTATCAGCAAAGAGATGGCGAATAAGATTCAGGTCTAGGCAGAACTTACGCACCGAAAAACTTGGAAATATAAGGAGGAACTATGAATACATTAAAGGAAGCAGCTGTTGGCCAGACAGTGAAGGTAGTGAAACTGCATGGTGAAGGTGCAGTAAAAAGACGAATTATGGATATGGGTATTACCAAAGGGGTTGAAGTATATGTTCGCAAAGTTGCGCCGTTTGGAGATCCAATAGAGATTACAGTTAGAGATTATGAACTGTCGTTGAGAAAAGCAGATGCGCAGATGATTGAAATTGCTTAAGCTATTTTTTTTGAATGGAAGTTAGCGATAGCTAATAGAAATGAATAAGCACTAACACATATAACAATAAACTAACAAAAGCAAAAAGATGAGCATTACATATTCAGCCAGGTAATGGAAGTCTGAATAATCAAAACTTGAGGAGGAAAAGAAATGTCAGTAAAAATTGCACTTGCCGGTAATCCAAACTGTGGCAAGACAACATTATTCAATGCACTGACTGGTTCAAACCAATTTGTTGGTAACTGGCCGGGTGTAACCGTTGAGAAAAAAGAAGGAAAATTAAAGGGTCATACAGATGCTGTTATCGTAGACCTTCCAGGTATCTATTCCCTTTCGCCATATACACTGGAAGAAGTAGTAGCAAGAAACTTCTTGATTACAGAGAGACCAGATGCTATTCTTAATATTATAGATGGAACGAACCTGGAGCGTAATCTGTATTTGACTACGCAGCTGGTGGAACTTGGTATTCCGGTAATCGCTGCAGTCAATATGATGGACATCGTCGAAAAAAATGGTGATAAGTTAAATACAAAAAATCTTTCAAAAGAGCTGGGGTGTAAAGTTGTAGAGATTTCAGCACTAAAAGGAACTGGAATCAAAGAGGCAGCAGACCAGGCTGTAGTCATTGCGAATGCAAAGAAAGGCATGATTCCACAGCATAGCTTTGAAGGATGTGTAGAACATGCATTAGCACATATAGAAGAGGCTGCTCTTCATAGTATGCCGGAAGAACAGCAGCGCTGGTATGCAATCAAAATATTTGAACGGGATGAGAAAGTATTAGAACAGCTTAATATTCCGGAAGCAACTATGAAACACATTGAACTGGATATTCAGAGTTGTGAAAAAGAACTGGATGATGATGCGGAATCTATAATCACCAATGAAAGATACGTATATATCGGATCTATCATTCGCGACTGCTGTGTAAAGAAGAATAAAGGCAAGATGACGACCTCGGATAAGATTGACCGAATCGTAACCAACAGATTCTTAGCACTTCCTATCTTTGCAGTTATTATGTTTATCGTATACTATGTATCCGTAACAACTGTAGGAACCATTCTTACAGACTGGACCAATGACACCTTGTTTGGCGAATGGATTATTCCTGCATGCCAGAGTGGTTTGGAAGCAATCGGTTGTGCAGACTGGTTAACAGGACTCTTAGTTGATGGTGTTGTCAGCGGTGTTGGAGCTGTGCTTGGTTTCGTACCACAGATGCTGGTATTATTTATCTTCCTGGCATTCCTAGAGTCTTGCGGATACATGGCTCGTATTGCATTCATCATGGATAGAATTTTCCGTAAATTTGGTTTATCCGGAAAATCATTTATTCCTATGTTAATCGGAACCGGCTGCGGTGTTCCTGGAGTTATGGCTTCAAGAACTATTGAAAATGACCGTGACCGTAAGATGACGATTATGACTACCACATTTATTCCATGTGGTGCAAAGCTGCCAATTATTGCCCTGATTGCAGGCGCTTTATTTGACGGAGCTTCCTGGGTAGCACCGAGTGCTTACTTTGTAGGAATTGCAGCTATCGTTGTATCCGGTATTATTTTAAAGAAGACAAAGATGTTTGCTGGAAATCCTGCACCATTTGTTATTGAATTACCAGCATATCATATGCCGACGGTAAGCAATGTACTTCGCAGTATGTGGGAACGTGGATGGTCTTTCATCAAGAAAGCCGGAACTATTATCCTTTTATCAACTATCGTTATCTGGTTTGCGCAGAGCTTTGGTTTTGTTGAGGGTTCCTTTGGTATGGTAGAAGATATGAATGACAGTATTTTAGCTGCAATCGGAAGCGGAGTGGCATTTATATTTGCACCACTTGGCTGGGGGAACTGGAGAAGTGCAGTGGCAGCTATTACCGGTTTAGTGGCAAAAGAAAATGTAGTAGCAACCTTTGGTCAGTTATACGGATTTGCAGAAGTAGCAGAAGATGGAACTGAAGTGTGGGGCTCTCTTGCGGGAAGTATGACAGCAGTAGCAGCTTACTCATTCCTTGTATTTAACTTATTATGTGCACCTTGCTTTGCAGCAATGGGGGCTATCAAGCGTGAGATGAACAGTGCAAAATGGTTCTGGTTCGCTATTGGATATCAGACAGGATTAGCTTATCTTGTATCTATGTGTGTATACCAGATCGGTACATTAATTACAACAGGAGCTTTCGGTGTAGGAACTGTAATTGCTTTTATCATTGTAATTGGATTTATCTATTTACTGTTCAGACCATATAAGGAGAGCAATACCTTTTCAATGAATATATCAAGTGTAAGCGCCAGAGCAAAGGCGTAGAAAGCAGGTAAATATGGGAACAATCATTGTCGGAATTATACTTATAGCTGTGGTTTCATTAGTCATTCGTCAGATGGTGAAGGATAAAAAGGCCGGCAAGTCTATCCAGTGCGGCGGTGATTGCAAGCATTGTGGCGGACACTGCCATTAGATTGGAGGCTTGAAATTGACTGAACATCAGATGAAACAAATGGAATCAACAGACAGTCAAGATACCAGCGATATTCTATCAGAAGATGCACAGCGTGACAGAATCATACGAAAACTTCGGGAAAATGGATGCAGAATCACTCAGCAGCGTTTGCTGCTTCTGGATATCATACTGAAGAATCAATGCTCCAGCTGCAAAGAAATGTATGCGGAAGCAGTGAAAAATGATTCACACATAGGTATAGCAACTGTGTATCGCATGGTAAATATGTTAGAAGAAATCGGTGCGATTAATCGCCGAAACATGTACAAAGTAATCTTTTCAGAAAGTAATGCATAAGTTCATAGTACTATATAGATAATGAAACCGGGAACAATTTTTATCAAATCTGGTCTTGTAAAAGACAGAAAGATGAACATTGTTTCCGGCTTTTTGTTGCTATGCATGTGTAAAATGGTCCAGTGGACCATTTTTTGTGGAAATTCATCAAAAAAATGGTTGAAAAATACAATGTGCTTGATAATAATTCCTAGTAGGAATAAAATTATTATGTATGAAAATAGGTGGACTATGTCCATAGATATATAAAGAGTATGGAGAATACGGAGGATATAGGATATGGGTAAAAAGATACTTTTGATAGCAGATGATGATGAGATGAACCGGAGAATAATCCGAAGATTTTTAAGCAGTACATATGAAGTGCTGGAGGCGGAGAATGGAAGGCAGGCCTTGGAACAGTTAGAGTCCAACAAAGTAGATGCTCTTTTACTGGATATCATTATGCCGGAAATAGATGGTCTGGAAGTGTTGAAAATCATGAAAGAAAGAAATATTTTAGAACAAACGGGGGTCCTGGTTGCCACATCTACAAAAGAAAAGACAGAGCGTACCGCACTTTCATTGGGAGCTGATGATATTGTATCTAAACCTTATGACCCTATTGTTATAAAAAAACGTTTGGAAAATATACTGGCTGTGAAAGAAGTACAAAATCACAATGAGAAATTAAAATATCACGACACTACCGCATTGCTCAGCGAGCAGGAGGCAATATTTTCCCGGAAAGCAGGTAAATCTGCGGAAAAATTCCATGAAATTGCAAAAATCATGAGTCAAAATACAGATAATATCAATCTTTTGAATGAGATGATTCAGGACATACATAAAGAAGCTGATAAAATCATGGAAATGTTTTCTGATTATGAAAGCTAGTGGAGGTTATTATGGAAAATACAATGCTGATTGTAGATGACGGTGAGATAAACCGAGAGGTTTTAAAAGTACTTTTTTCTGAAAAATATGCAATATTAGAGGCTGAAAGTGCAGAGGAAGCACTGGCAGTTATGGAGATTTGCCAAGGGAATATAGACATTATTCTTCTGGATTTAGTTATGGGTGGTATGTCAGGATTTGAACTGCTAAAGCAGAGAAATCATCTGGATTATTTCCATAATATTCCGGTGGTCGTAATAACCAGCAGCGGAGCGATGGAAGACCAGATAAGGGCATTTGATCTGGGAGCAAACGATTTTATCAATAAGCCGTTTGTGCCTGAAATTGTAATCTCCCGAGTTGATAATGTGATGGCTTCTCACCAGAGGATGTTATCTATCGAATTAGAAGCGCAGAAACTAAAAGTAAAATCAGAACTTGACCAGATGACCGGTCTGTATAATAAGACTACAGCAGAAGTCACTATGAATGAGACCTTAAGAACTTCTTCAGGGAAGCTGGATGCCATGTTGGTAATTGATATAGACAATTTTAAATCAGTCAATGATATTTCCGGACATATGGCAGGAGATCATGTGATTCGTATTGTTGCTGATTTGATTTCCAGCCTGTTTCGAAAATCTGATATTGTGGGGAGAATCGGCGGTGATGAGTTCATTGTTTTGATGGTGGATGTTCCGTCTATGGAAATTGTCCGCTCTAAGGTGAATTCGCTGATTCAGATTATGAAATATAAACCAAATCTTACCATACCGGAGAATGTGACATTGAGTATAGGTGTTTCTCATAATGACCGCAGAGTCAGTACTTATTCGGACTTGTTTAAAAAAGCGGATGAGGCGCTTTATATGGCAAAGGAAGATGGAAAAGCACGTTACCGGGAATACGGTATTACCCCAGTGAATCTGGCACAGGATTTTCGTCCGGCCATTTTACTTATCAGTCATAACAGAAGTGTCTGCAGTGTTGTAAATGCTATGACCCCGTCTAATGCCAGAATTGTGGAAGCATTGGAAATCGAGTCGCTGGATAAGATTAAACCATCGGATATAGAAAAAATATGTCTGGTGTATGCAGATGTATCAGATATTGGCGAATTGGCGGATAATTACTGGAAAGATTTGAAAAAGTATTCATGGATGGATGCTTTAGATATCTGTGCTATATGCGAAGAAGGCAATATGCAGCAGTATAGCAGGGCACTTCAGCAGGGCGTGTCGGATATTTTTGCAGCACCACTGGACAGCTCATCTTTTAAGCGCAGAACGATGAAAAAGCTGGAGGAATTCAGTCAGCTGGAATCGTAGAGGATTAAACTATCAGGACAAAAGCTTTAGGGAGGAATATATGCATAAGAATAGAATGTTTTTAAGGCGGATAAGGAAAATATTACCTTGCTTTTTGACTTGTCTGTTGTTGATTTCCTGGGTTATGCCAACAGCGGCTCAAAATACGAGTGTCTCAAGAAAAATCGTAAAGGCTGGATTCTTTTCGGCAGATGGCTATCATAATCAGGATGATGATGGTATGAGAAGTGGTTATGGATATGATTTCCTTAAAATGGCGGAAAACTATAGCAACTGGAAGTTTAATTTTGTGGGTTACGAGCTTGGCTGGTCTGATATGTTGGATATGCTGGACAGCGGAGAGATTGATCTGCTTACTTTTGCCCAAAAGAACCCGGAGAGGGAAGAAAAATATGATTTTTCAGATAAACCAATAGGTACCGGAAGCATTATGATAACTGTAAAAAAAGGCGATACCCGATACTCTGACATGGATGCAGAAACATGGAATGGTATACGTGTTGGTATTCAGACAGGAGCAACCCATGAGGAAGCTATGCAGGAATACGCCAGCAAACAGGGTTTTACTTTTGAGCCGGTTTATTATAATACTCTGGATGAGCTTAAAGAAGCACTTCAGGAAGGAAAAGATATAGATGCTGCCATAGGAAGCAGTATGCGTCCTCTGTACAATGAAACTAAAGTAGCCGAGATGGAGCCAATTGATTTCTATGTAATGGTAAAAAAGGGAAATACAGTTTTATTAAATCAAATTAATGAAGCCATTTCTCAGATGGATATGAATTCGCCAAGCTGGCGTACAGAACTGAAGGACAAATATTTTGCCAATACAGACGAAGAAGAATTCATGTTTACGCAGGATTCTAAAGCGTATCTTGAACAGTTAAAAGAGGATAAAAAAGTATTTACGGTCGTTACAAATCCGGATTTAGCACCTTATTCTTATTTTGAAGATGGACAGGCAAAAGGTATAGCACCGCAGGTATTTAAGCGTATTGCAGATTCTATTGGCCTTGAATATCAGATGTATTCTTTTGATACTTATGAAGAATATAATGCATTTGTTCGGGAAGGGAAGGCAGATATTGATTTAACCTGTTTTAGGGATTATGGCCTGGCGGCGGATCATGGGGTAGATTTATCCAGTGCGTATCTGACCACGTCACTTGCGATGCTGACACTAGACACTTATGATGGCAATTTATCCAGTATTGCGGAATTAAAATCAGTGGGACACAATACCACCTACACTGACGAACTGTTAGATACAGTGAAAAGTGAGTATTATGATACCCATGGAGAATGTGTTGACGCAGTATTAGAGGGTAAGGTGGATGCGACCTATCTATATACATACACTGCCCAGAAAGCAGTGGAAGAAGATGTGAAGAATCGTCTGATGTACAGCATCATGCCGGAATATACGGTGGAACTTGCCTTTGGTGTGCAGGAAGATGAAGATTACCGTCTCATGGAAATATTAAATGAAGGTATTCGCTGTATCAAAGGTACTTATATACAGCATGTGATTCAAAATGAAATTTCAGATATAGCAGAGAAAGATTCGGTAATATCGCTTATTTATGACTATCCGGAACTGTCACTTGGAATCTTAGGTGCATTTATTGTGACCTTATTTATAATTGGAGTTTTTGTGTTTAGAAGTGTCAATGAAAAGAAAAGGCAGCAGCAGGCAAAAGAACTTTCCCGCTTTATGGGATATGTCTGTGAGGCTAATGAAACAGTTTTAGAAGTCAATCTGGACAAGTCCACTTGTCTGCTCCACAGCATGGAGAATGGCATATTAATCAGCAGAGATGCTTCATATATGATCGGACAATTTCAAAATATTGATGAAATCATGCATCCGGATGACTTTAAACGTTTGAAGAAAGAACTTCAGGTGGAGAATATTTTTGATATATTTACAAAACAAAAGAACGGGTTGTATTTTGAAGCCCGCGGGAAAGACAAAGATGGAGAGTACTGTTGGTATTCTTATACGATTCGTGTAATACCGAAGGACAGAAATCACCCCAATAATTTTATACTGTTTAAGAAAAATATTAATCAGGCAAAACTGGAGGAAGAACGTCAGAGACAGATGCTTGAAGATGCTCTTGAGACTGCTAAAAGTGCCAGCACGGCCAAAGGCCAGTTCTTATCGCGGATGAGTCATGAGATACGAACTCCATTAAATGCAGTGATTGGTTATATGGACATTGCCAAGGACAGTGGGGATAATGCTGCCAAGATGATGCATTGTGTGGAGAACAGTGACTTAGCGGCAAGACATCTGCTGAATATCATCAATGATGTACTGGATATTTCTTCTATAGAGAGCGGTAAGATGAAGATTGCTGATGAAGAATTTGATTTGAAAAAGCAGCTCACAACAATTACCACATTGTTCTATAATCAGGCTAAGGAGAAGAAAATACATTTTGATGTACAGTTGCAGGGCGTGACACAGGAATGGGTAGTGGGAGATGGTCTGCGCGTGAATCAGATTCTTATGAATCTGTTGTCAAATGCCATGAAATTTACTCCTGAAGATGGAAGTATTATACTGAAAGTAACACAGTTAAATCAGGAAGAAAAAAGAATTTTTATGAGTTTTGAAGTCAGCGATACCGGAATTGGTATGTCTGAAGAATATCAGAAACGTCTATTTAAGCCTTTTGAGCAGGAGAGCGCTATGACGGCTCAAAAATATGGTGGAAGTGGTCTGGGACTTTCAATTACTTATAATCTGATTCAGATGATGGGCGGCTCCATATCTGTGAAGAGTCAGGAAGGTCAGGGTACTACGTTTAAGGTATCGCTTCATTTTGGAAAATCTGTTAAGAATCATGAAACAGTTATAACTCATCAGGATTATTCTCATCTGAGAGCCTTAATCGTGGATGATGAAGACAGCAGCTGTGAATATATGAAAGCCCTGCTTAAACGCTGCAAGATTAAAAGTGATGTGGTAAAAGATGGAGAAGCTGCCATACGCCAGATTCTGAGACGTCAGGGGAGCAATTACGGGTATGATTTATGTCTTATGGACTGGAATATGCCTGGTATGAATGGTATAGAAGTAGCTAAACAGATTCGTGAGCAGTGTGATTTGAATCTTCCAATTATTATAGCAACAGCTTATGATGTGACAGACTGTGAGGAACAGGCGAAGTCGGTGGGGGTCAATAAGGTGATTGCAAAACCATTATTCCAGTCAACGTTGTTTGATCTTTTAGTATCGACCTACGGAAAATATGAACCAGAGGAATCTAAGGAACAGAATATTGCCAATCTAAAGGGCATGCATGTACTTCTTGCAGAAGACAACCCTATGAATATGGAAATCGCGGTGGATATCTTGTCAAAAAATGGTATGATAGTGGAAGAAGCAGAAGATGGGAAGATTGTTTATGAAAAATTCCTGCAGGCACCTGCAGGTACCTATGATGTGATTTTGATGGATATTCAGATGCCGATTATGGACGGTTATCAGGCGACGGCAGCTATTCGGGCAAGTGCTAATCCACAGGCGGCTGTAATTCCGATTATTGCCATGACCGCCAATGCATTTGCAGAAGATGTGACAGCAGCACTTGCAAGTGGAATGAATGGACATATATCAAAACCAATTGATTATGATAAGTTGTTCTCGGTATTGAATAAAGTATCAAAAACAGAAGAAAAAGTAAATCAGGAGTAGTTAGATATAAGAATATTTAAATAGGTAGAAGAGATAAAGGTGGAGGGAATAAATATGAATGCAGATTTATTAGAAAAATTAGAGGATATGGGAGCCGAAGTGGAAGATACGCTGGATCGTCTGATGGGAGATGAAGAACTGTATCTGGAATATCTGGAGAAATTTCCGGAGAATCAAAATATTATAGAACTGCGTAAAGCAGTAGATGCCGGTGACTGTGATAAGGCGATGAAAGAAGTTCATACATTAAAAGGAGTTGCCTTAAACCTGGGTCTGCTTCCCCTGGTAGATGTGTGTATGGATATGCTGCTTGACTTTAGGGCTGGAGAAAATGATAAAGCTATGTCACAGATGGATGCGGTAGAAGAGGCATTTCATGAATGGGCTGAGGCAATGAAAGAGGCGTAGATATGGTGAGGGAGAAAAAGAAACAGTGCACAAAACAGGCAGCTGTTCTGTGTGTGCTGCTTATGATATGCGTTCTGACATCTTTAATGCCTGCATATGTATGGGGTGCAGACCAGACAGAGGTGACTGAAGCAGCAGATAAGACAGGTGAAACAGTCAGGGTTGGGTATTATCCGGTAGCAAATTATCAGGACAGCGCAGAGGATGGTTCTTACAGTGGATTTGGTTATGACTATTATATGCAGATACAAAAATATACACATTGGAATTATGAATTTATAGAGGCCAGTTATGCAGACTGTCTTAAGATGCTTCTAAGCGGTGAGATTGATATGATGGGTGGAATTGTGAAAACTGAAGCACGAAGCCGGCAGATGCTGTTTTCGGACTCATCTGTAAGCAATACACAGAATAAACTTTACTGCAGAGAAGATGCACCATTGTATTATGAAGACTATGAAGCGTTTGACGGTTGTAAGGTTGCACTGTTAAAGGGGAGTCTGCATGATGAACTGGATGAGTATTGCGCTGCACACAATTTTAAGGTAGATGTAGTGGAGTATGAATCCATGCAGGAATCGGAAGAGGCCTTGTTAAATAAAGACGTAGACATGGTGTTTGCCACCAGTATCAGTGATCAGGGGGATACCAAGATTGTAGCACGACTAAAGAAAATTCCTCTTTATCATGTAGTAAATAAAGATAAACCGCAGATAATGCAGGAATTGGACAATGCCCTGCAAAAGATTGTAGACAGTAATCCAAACTTCTATACTCAGATGTCTGAAAAGTACATGGTAAGAGGAGCCAATGCGACTGCAACCTTTACCAAAGAAGAGAGTGAGTATATAAATACGCAGAAAAAAATCTATGTAATCATGAATTCCAGCTGGGCACCTATCTCCTGGTATGATACTAAGACCGGAGAATTTAAGGGGATTGCAAAGGATGTACTTGATAATGTAGAAATTTACAGTGGTATTAAGTTTGAGTATTATACAGAGGATGAATTCAATAAAAAGGCGGCAGAAAATCCAGACATGATTAACAATGTGCTGGCTGTTCTTGCAGATGATAATACCTGGGCAGTGAATCAGAATGTAATGATGAGTAATCATATTGTAGATGCATCCGTAGTCCGGGTAACAAAAAGGAGCGCAAATCAGTCAGAACATAATAAGGATGAAATGATTGCTTTGCCTAAGGGATTTTATATCAGCTGGTGTATGCGCAATGATTTCAGTGAAGATCAAGTAGTTTACTATGATACTGTAGGAGCGTGTCTGGATGCAATAAATGAAGGTAAAGCTGATGCAACTTATGTAAATGAACTGGTTGCAACATATTATTTGTCCATGTTGGAGTATAGTGATTTATTTGCCACAGCAAATTCAGGTTATAATGAAGACGTTGCTTTCGCAGTTAATAAAGATGCAGATGTACCACTATTGGCAGTAATTGACAAGGCGCTCTTGTGTATTGATTCAGACAAGCTGGATCAGATTATTATTCAGAATTCTATTGCTGATTCTAAGATATCTATCCGCGGACTTTATTATTCAAGCCCTACTTTAGTTTTAGGCGCTGTAGTGATAGCAGTAATACTGCTTGCCGGTATTATATTTGCTGTCTATATCACTGTTACCAGACGTAAAAGATTAAATTTTGAGTTGGAAAAAGAATTAGAGACCAGTAATGCCAGAACAGAATTTTTCATGATGATAAGCCATGAGGTAAGAACTCCGCTTAATGCGATTGTAGGTTATCTAAATCTAATGGAAGAAGAATGCCGGAAGAATGGCATGGGATTAGAGTACTTAAATCGTTCGATGGCGGCCGCAAAGCAGCTGACAGCTATATCGGAAGATATGCTGGACTATACACGGATCTCGTCTAATTCCACAACTTTGCGGGAAGAATTAATGGACATGAAGGAAGTAGTCCGTGACGTGGAACAGAATATATCTGTGGGAGCTGCAAAAAAGGAGATTAACTTTGAGTTTTCAATTTCAGATATTAATCATGAGTTTATCCTGGGAGACAAGCTTAGAATTACTCAAATTATGCAGAATCTGTTGTCAAATGCTGTGAAATTTACAGATGCAGGAGGCACGGTACAGGCAAAAGTTTCTCAGAGAGAGCTGGATGATGATTATCTGGAACTGGAATTTATGGCAAAGGATACAGGAAAGGGAATGTCAAAAGATTTCCTGGAAAAAGTATGCACACCGTTTAATCAGAGTGATAAAGCATATTCAAGGACACATGGAGGTTTAGGTTTAGGACTCTATCTGACAAAGTACTATCTTGAAGCCATGCATGGAAGTATGGATGTGGACAGCACCCTGGGCAGTGGCAGTACTTTTGTAATTCATATTCCTCTGAAGAAGGCCCACAGTGAACAGATTTTAAATGAAAATATTAGTTTCTCTCATGTACGTGTTCTTATCGGTGGCGAGAATTCAGAAGATAATGGACAATTAAAAGAACTTTTGAAAAGATTAAAGATAAAAAGTGATATGGTTACCTCAAAAGAGCAGTTTACGAAAAGAATCCGTTCCAGATTAGGCGGGCCGTATGAATACAAATTATGTATACTGGACGAATCATTTTTAAAGGAAGATCTTGAACTTTTGCATACGATAGAAAATGATTTTGATAATCCACCGGTAATTTTTGTCATGACACAAAATCTGGATAAGATGGATATTTATGAAGTGGATGAGAGAATTGCCCAGGTACTCTATAAGCCAATTTTTCAGTCTGTACTTTTTGACGCGGTATTAAATACCTTTGGGGAATATCGTGTGGAAAAGGAAGAAGAACTGCAGGATTTCTCAGGACTGCATGCTATGATTGCGGAGGATAATTCAGTAAATGCAGACATTTTGATGCGTGTTCTAAAACACGTGAATATGGATGCAACAATTTATGAAAATGGAAAGAAAGCTGTTGATGCTTTTGAGCAGGAACCGAATAAATTTGATATTATCTTCATGGATATTCAGATGCCGGTGATGAATGGATACGAGGCAACAGCCCAGATAAGAAAATCCGCTCATACATATGGCGAAAAGATACCGATAGTGGCAGTCAGTGCGAATGCATTCCCGGAGGATATAGAAAAATCTCTGAGTACAGGAATGAACGAGCATCTGTCAAAACCAATCAGCGGCAAAGTGTTATATCAGGTTATACAGAAATACTGTGTGGATAAAAGCTTCGGAGATAAATAATCACAGTGAGAAAGGTCTTACAAAATGAAAGAAAAGCAAAAGATTTTAATTATAGAAGACGAAGTGGTTAATCGTCGTATTTTAAAGAAAATACTAGAAGAAGATTATGAACTGCTTGAAGCTGATAATGGTGCAGCAGGCTGGGATATACTTCGGGGAGAAAACAGTGGTGATGTGGATGCTGTACTGCTTGATCTTGTTATGCCTGTTATGGATGGATTTGAAGTATTAGACAGGATGCGAAAAGCATCTATGGCAGAGATGCCGGTTATCGTAATGACAGGAGAGACCGACCAAAAGGCCGAACAAAATGCACTGGAAGCCGGTGCATGGGATTTTGTAACAAAACCATATAATCCAAGAGTATTAAAAAGCCGTCTTCGCAATGCTATTGCACGAAGACAGGTATCTGTATATGAAAAAATGCAGAAAATGGCAGCGCATGATCCATTGACAGGACTTCATAATCGAGCACGAATGTTCGCAAAGACGCGACAGATGATTGATGAACATCCGGGAGAAAAATTTTTGTTCCTAAAGGTGGATATTGACCGTTTTGCCTTATATAATGCTGCATTTGGAGAAGAAGAAGGGGATAAATTACTCTGCTTTCTCGCCGGACTATTTAGAAATATGGCACAAAAGTATGAACTGATTACCTTTGGCAGGATGAATGCAGATGTATTTTGTGCCTGTGTACGGCATAATGGTAATACAGAAATACTGGAGCGTGCAGTGGAAGAAGTACAAAAGAAACTGGCATCTTATCGAAGCAATTATCTTTTGGAAATATCCGTAGGCGTTTATCTGATTGATGAACCTTCTTTGAGTGTGGAAGAATTCTATCTTCGTGCGTCCATGGCGGGACAGAAGTGTAAGAGCCAGTATGGAAAGCATATAAGTTATTATGATGAAGATTATCGAAGACATGCGGCAGAAGAACTGCTCATTGCAAATGAGATGAAACATGCGCTGGAAGATAATCAGTTTGTAGTGTATCTGCAGCCCAAAGTGAACCTTACCAGCGATAAAGCGTGTGGTGCTGAAGCTTTAGTTCGCTGGCTGCATCCAGAGAAAGGGCTGGTGTCTCCGGGGATATTTATACCGGTATTTGAAAGAAATGGATTTATTGCCCAGTTAGATTATTATGTGTGGGAGCAGACCTGTAAGATGTTAAAAAAGTGGACTGAGGGGGGATATCAGGTGTATCCTGTGTCAGTCAATATTTCCAGAATCAGTTTGTATAATCCGGGACTTAAGAATCTGCTGGTAGGTCTGGTGGAGAAGTACGGAATCGATTATGCACTGCTTCAGCTGGAAATCACAGAGAGTGCATACATGACCAGTCCGGAACTGATGCAGGAGACCATACACTCTCTTCGCATTGCCGGTTTTACGATTTTAATGGATGATTTTGGAAGCGGTTACTCTTCACTGAATACATTAAAAGATATAGAAGTAGATATCCTGAAGCTGGATATGCAGTTTCTCCCCAAGGATGATAAAGTCGAAAAAGGCGAAATTATTCTGGCTTCCATGATTAAGATGGCAAACTGGCTAGGGATGCAGGTAATCGTAGAAGGTGTAGAGACTCGTAAACAACGTGATTTTCTAGAGGGCGCAGGCTGTGAATGTGTGCAGGGATATTATTATTCTAAACCAATTCCACAAGAGGAGTACGAGGCAGATTATATACAAAAAACGGATAAAGATCAGACTGAAATAAAAGGAGATTATATACAGGATAGTCCCGCACATAATGTGACTATCTTAGTCATCGATGATGTGGAATCCGACAGAGTGATACTTCAGGAATTCTTTAAAGAGATGTATCATGTGAAACTTTGTGAAAATACGGAAGAAGCGCTGGTATATTTAAAGAATCATAAACGGCAGGTTCATCTGATTTTACTGGATAATGTGATGCCGGGCATGAGTGGACTGGACTTCCTGACTTATTGTCAGGATGAACCATCACTGTCATCTATTCCTAAGATTATGATAACTGCCAGCAGTCATCCGGAGGATCAGATTAAAGCATTTAAGCAGGGGGCTTATGATTATATTACAAAACCGCTGGTAAAAGAAATTGTAATGGCGAGAGTGCAGCATGTGATGGAAATCAGTAAACAGTATAGGATTTTCGAAAACTGGGAATATGATTATCGGGATCTTGCGAAGAGAGACCTGGCCACCGGCTTGCTTAACAAGACAGCATTTCAGGAGATGGGAATGCGGATGATGACCTCATATCCGGATACAGTCAAGGCTTTACTTATCATAGACATAGACGATTTTAAAAATGTAAATGATAAATATGGCCATCTGGTTGGCGATGAAGTCATTAAGTGTGTGGCGGATGTGTTGGCTAAAGAGTTTAGAAAATCAGATCTGGTAGGCAGATTTGGCGGGGATGAATTCATGGTGCTCCTGCCGGGAATGTCAGATCCTGAAACAGCAAGGAAGAAAGCGGAGGATATTATCAAAACAGTTGCAATAACCGCGGCAAGAGACCATCACGTAAATACAAGTCTGAGCATCGGTATTGCTTTCTCAGAAGAAAAAGATACTTTTGATTCACTTTTTGGCAGGACAGACGAGGCTGTATATGAAGCTAAGAAAACCGGAAAAAGTAAGGCTGTGATTTTTGGGGAAAAAGTTCCGCCTGTTTTAGATGATGATAAGCCACTGGTACTTATTTGTGGGGAGGATCCACAGTTATATCCGACTCTGGCATTGTCTTATGGGGAAAGTGCTGCTTTTGCTAATATTAACAGTTTCCAGGGATTAAGGAATATGTTTGATAAATATGTAAAACGAATCTGTGCGGTATGTCTGGATATGCAAAAGACAGTGATGCCTGACTCGGATGAGTTTTATCAGTACATTGTTAATCATGGAGGTGGAACCCATATTCCGATTCTGGCTGTGTGTAAAGAGGGTGACATGCAGCATCTTAAGGCTGCATTGGAATTGAATATTCAGGATGTGCTGACACTGCCGCCTCATATGGATACGATTCAGAGACGGTTATCAAGAGCGATTATTTCCAAGAACTAGTATATAAGCTAAACATAAATATACAGACGAAGTGTACAATGAATATAAGATAAATATATAATCCTATATGGAGATTGAGGTAAGAGGAAAGTACAAAGAGGAAGCAATATGGTAAGGATAAGAAAAAGAAAAACTGTATATTATCTGTTGTCGCTGCTTTTATGTGTTAGTATCCTGTGTATTATGGCAGCATCTGCACACCCGGTGTCTGCCGCTGCAGACAGTAACCATACGATACGAGTGGGATACTTTGCATTTGATGGATACCATAATCAGGATGCAGATGGAAACCGGAGCGGGTATGGATATGAATATCTGCAGCAGATGGCGCGTTATACAGGGTGGACCTACGAGTACGTCGGTTATGATAAAAGCTGGAGTGATGCCCAGAAGATGTTAGAAGATGGTGAGATAGACATTTTAACTTCAGCACAGAAAACCCCGGAGAGGGAAGCAATATTTGACTTTTCGGATGATCCTATCGGCTATAGCAATACCATCTTTACCATCAAAGCAGGTAATGAGAAGTATACCATTGATAATTTTGATACTTTTGAAGGTATCAGAGTTGGCATGATTGAAGGCAACAGCCGTAATCAGCAATTTGACGAATTTGCCAGGGAAAAGGGATTTACTTATGAACCTGTCCTGTTTACTGATGCGTCTGAACTTGTGGAGGCGCTGCGGAAGGAACAAATCGATGCCATTGTAACCAGCAGTCTGCGTGTGACTGATGGGGAGTGGATTGTATCAGAATTCGGTTATTCTCCATATTATGTGTGCGTTAAAAAAGGAAATCAGGAATTACTAAATCAGGTAAATGAGGCAATAGGAAAGATTAACCAGGAAAATCCCAGTCTTCAAAATGAGTTAGAGGACAAGTATTACGGAGTGGATTCCGGAGAAGCAGTTGCGTTCACAGAAAGTGAACGCAGTTATATATCAGACTATATAGAAAGTGGAAGAAAACTTCAGGTATTAATAAATCCTGACAGAACTCCTTTATCTTACTATGAAGATGGACAGATGGCGGGACTGTTTGGTGAAGTTGCAGAAAAGATTCTGGAAAATACAGGTCTTCCATATGAAGTTATCGAAGCGAAAGACCGCAGTGAATATCAGAAACTGCGCAATAATCATGATGTGGATTTGTGTGTGGACATGCGGTTTGATTATAGTCAGGCGGAAGCGGAGGGGTATCGTCTGACTGACAGCTATTACAGTGCCAGTATATCGCGGGTATCGAAGGCGGATTTTTCGGGTACTATAGGCAGTATTGCAGCAATTCAAAACTCAGATATTGCTTCCAAGTTACACAAAGAGATTTATAAGAATGCTGTGATTACATATTATTCCACAGGAGCAGAGTGCGTAGAAGCAGTAAAACAGGGCAGGCAGGATGCCGCATTTTTATATACTTATGTGGCGGAAGAGGCATTAAGAGCAGATATCACGCACAAACTTTCTGCTACACTGGTTCCGGATTTTAATACGGATTTTTGTATCGGTATCAGTGACACTACAGATGCTATATTATTTACTATTTTAAATAAAAGTGTCGGAAGTATTGACAGAAACTGGTTAGACCATAGGACAATCTTCTATACAGAAACCAGTGCAGAAGATATCACCTTTTTGGAAATGATATATAATCATCCACTTGCAGCAATATCGATTATAGTTGTATTGCTTTTGCTGATTGGTATGGTAGTATTTTTGTTTTACCGGCAACAGAATCAGAAGAAAGATGAAGAACGTGCAAAAGAGATTAAAAGGCTGTTCGGTTATGTATGTGGTGCCAATGAAATTGTTATGGAAATAAATCTGGAGACGATGATTGGTAAGGAGTACTATTTCAAAAAAGATGTATTATGTATAGAGGAAAATCCTTATAGAACAGAAGAAAATTATAATGAGTTCATGAATAAAGAAGACTATGCAGATGTGTCTGGAAAAATCACTCAGGAACAGTTGATGGAATTGATTGAACAAGGTAAAGAGTATGTATTTGAAGCAAGGGGACGCGGTAAAGATGGCATCTACAGGTGGTATATATATACGCTGCATGGGATGGTTCCTGATAAAATACATCCGTGCAACTTCATGTTGTTTAAACGTAACATCGATGATTTAAAAGTAAAAGAAGAAGAAAGCCGCAAGGCACTTCTTGATGCACTTTCGGTAGCAAAAGAGGCCAGCGAAGCTAAGGGGAACTTTATGTCGCGTATGTCTCATGAAATCAGAACCCCGCTGAATGCAGTTATTGGTTATCTAACCTTAGCATCAGATTGTCTGAAAGATTCTATTAAGGTTGGAGATTATGTAGCCAAATGTCAGAGTGCTGCAAAGCATTTACTGAATATTATCAATGATGTGCTGGACATCTCGGCTATAGAAAGCGGCAAAATCAAGATAGCTTCCGAACAATTTGATTTAAAAGAATTGCTGTCGACGATTTCTCTGATGTTTTATAATCAGGCAAAGGAAAAAGGGGTGAATTTTCAGGTAGAGGTGCGTGACTTGACAGCGGAAATTGTCATTGGTGATTCACTGAGACTTAATCAGATTCTCATGAATCTCTTATCCAATGCAATGAAGTTCACTCCAAAAGACGGTAATATCAAGCTTATAGTATCTCAACTTCAGGAAGCGGATGAACAGATACGTTTTCGCTTTGAGGTGTCAGATACGGGTATCGGCATGAGTAAAGAGTTTATGAGTCGGATATTTAGTCCGTTTGAACAGGAGAAGGCAGAAACTGCAAGAAAATATGGTGGTTCCGGGTTGGGATTGTCTATTACCAATAATCTGATTACCATGATGCGTGGAAGCATATCTGTAGAAAGTGAAGAAGGCAAAGGGACGACATTTACGGTACATCTGCTCTTTAGAAAAGCAGATAGTGCAATGAATAAAGAAAAACAACAGCTTGATTTTCGTAAAGTACGAGCACTGATCGTGGATGATGAGAGCAGATCCTGTGATTATATGAAGTCACTGTTAAAGCGCTGTAAAGTGAAATGTGATGTGATATTAAGCGGAGAAGCAGCTATCCGGCAGATTATGAAGAGAGAGGGAACGGATTACGAATATGATCTCTGTCTCATCGATTGGAACATGCCGGGAATTGACGGTATAGAGACTGCAAGAAGAATTCGACAGGAGTGCAATAAGAACATGCCAATTATCATTGCAAGCGCCTATGATACCAATGAGATAAGAGATGCGGCTCTGGCAGCTGGTGTTAATAAAGTGATTGCAAAACCGTTGTTCCAGTCTTCTATGTTTGATTTGCTGGTGGATACTTTTGGTAAATATAACCCGCAGGCGGCGATAGAAGAGGGTCAGCAGCCGGTAGATTTCCATGGAGTTCGTGTTCTGCTGGCAGAAGATAATGATATGAACCGGGAAATTGCTGTTTCAATTCTGGAGAAGAGTGGTTTGGCAGTGGATGTAGCGGTGGATGGAAAAGAGGCTTATGATAAGTTCGTTCAATCGAAAAAACATACTTATCAGGTGATTCTTATGGACGTTCAGATGCCGGTGATGGATGGGTATGAGGCAACTAAGGCTATCAGAAGTTCTAATCATGAACAGGCTAAGGAGATTCCGATTCTGGCTATGACGGCCAATGCTTTTGCGGAGGATGTGACAGCAGCTCTGGATTGCGGCATGAATGACCATGTGGCAAAGCCGATTAATTATGATAAGCTGTATCAGCTTCTGGTGAAATATTTGAAAATAAATTAGTATAAAATATGGTATCTAAGGCAGACGTGGCCGTGTATAGAACATCTTTTTAAAACTGAAACCGTTTTTGACAGTTTGAAAAAGATGTTCTATACACGGCCACTGTTTTGGGGGAAATATCAAATATTTCGTGGAGTGGGTGTGAGGTTGGCGGTAAGTTAGTGTCATAGAGTTAGGGTGAAGTGGTTTCGGGTGTAGGTTAGGGTGCCTTCTTTTTGGAGTTTGGATAGTTCATTGGACATGGCACTTCGGTCTACAGAGAGGTAATCAGCCAGTTGTTGACGGTTGTAGGGAATTTCAAAGGAGGAACTTCCCTGCTCTATGGCTTCTGCGGAGAAGTAGGATAGCAGCTTTTCGCGGGTGGTACGCTGAGCCATGTGCAGCATCTTTTCATTCATAAGCAGGTTCTTTTGAGCCAGGCTGGATACCAGGTTTCGGATTAAACGATTGTGGAACTGGCAAGAGGAAGAACAGGTGGTGAGGACGCGGTTTACATCCAGATAGAGGACAGTGGCTGGTTCACTGGCTATGACACTTATGTGCAGGGGGATCCCCTGATTGCAGGCATAGGTTTCAGCAAAAAGCTGAGAGGGGCATATTTTTGTGATGATATTGCGGTTCCCCCAGAAGTCTTCCTGGATGATGGTTGCACTTCCGGCAAGTATCATGCCAACGTTGGTTGCGTAGTCTCCGTTTCGAAGAATAAATTCCTGCTTTTTATAGGTACTGGTGGTGGCAGACAGACATTTTAACATGGGTTCGATTTCTTTTCCTTCTATTCCACGGAAGATAGAAGACTTTTCTATAATAGATAAGTATTTTTTCATTTTCGCTCCTTTTGTTGTAAAAACAACAGAAATGTTTGTATTATTGTATTATACTGATGTCAATCAGTCAAGGAAATATAAAAAACAGGAGAAAAATACCATGTTAAGACGAATTATAGAAATAAACGAAGATAAGTGTAATGGCTGTGGTGCCTGTGCAGCTGCCTGTCACGAAGGTGCGATTGTCATGGCAGATGGAAAGGCAAAATTAATACGCGATGATTATTGTGATGGGTTAGGGGATTGTCTTCCTACTTGTCCGGCGGATGCCATTCAGTTTGTAGAAAGAGAAGCGGCAGCTTATGATGAGGCAGCGGTGAAGGTGCATATGGAAAAAAATAATGAAAATTCTTTGAGGAGCAGCCAGTTGTCGCAATGGCCGGTCCAGATTAAACTAGTGCCGATTAATGCACCATATTTTGAAAATGCTAATTTATTAATTGCAGCGGACTGTACAGCTTATGCCTATGGTGATTTTCATAATCAGTTTATTAGAAATAGAATCACCCTGGTGGGATGTCCAAAGCTTGATGATGGTGATTATACAGAAAAACTTACAGAAATTATCCGGAATAATAATATCAAGAGTCTTACCATTGTACGTATGGAAGTGCCATGTTGCGGTGGTCTTGAACGTGCGGCTAAGAGTGCACTGGAAAACAGTGGGAAATTCATACCGTGGCAGGTAGTTACAATATCTACGGATGGTAGAATCCTGGATTAATTTATTGGATAGAAAATCGTAAAAGAAAAATGGAGGAATGAAATAATGGGAGAAATGTTTTGTTATCAGTGTGAGCAGACGGCTGGATGCAGTGGATGCAGCAAAAAAGTGGGAGTATGTGGGAAGGATGCACAAACTGCAAATTTGCAGGACGAACTGACAGGGGCACTTATTGGTCTGTCAAGAGCTACCGTTGGAACTAAACCAACAGAAAGTACCTATCGGATTATGGTGGAGGGCCTTTTTACGACCGTTACTAATGTGAATTTCAACCCGGATACTTTGAAAAGCCTGATAAAGCAGGTAGAAGCAGAGAAAGAAAAACTGGTCCCTGATTGTGGAGGATGTGCATCCCCATGTGGTAGAAATGATAATTATGACATGAAAGAATTGTGGAATGCTCAGGAAGATATTCGCTCACTGAAGTCTCTGATCCTTTTTGGACTTCGAGGCATGGCAGCTTATGCTTATCATGCACTGGTTTTAGGTTATACAGATACGGAAGTTACGGAATTCTTTTATAAAGGCTTGTTTGCCGTAGGAGAAGACTGGGATATGGAACAGCTTCTTCCAATAGTTATGGAAGTAGGAGCTGTCAATTTAAAATGTATGGCTATGTTAGATGAGGCCAATACAACGGTCTATGGGACACCGGCTCCCGCTACAGTGCCATTGAAAGTAGAAAAAGGACCATTTATCGTGGTAACAGGACATGATTTAAAAGATCTTGAACTTCTGTTAAAGCAGACAGAAGGAAAGGGTATTAATATTTATACGCATGGCGAGATGCTTCCTGCCCATGCTTATCCGGAATTAAAAAAGTATACACATTTAAAGGGGAATTACGGAACGGCATGGCAGAACCAGCAGAAAGAATTTGACAGCCTTCCGGCACCGGTTTTATTTACTACCAATTGTCTGATGAAACCAAAAGAAAACTATGCGGACAGAGTATTTACCACAGAAGTTGTCTCATATCCGCAGATCCAGCATATTGATGAGCATAAGGATTTTACACCAGTGATAAAAAAAGCGCTGGAGCTTGGCGGATATGAACAGGATACCGAATTTACCGGAATCAATGGCGGGACACAGGTTACTACAGGATTTGGACATGGGACGGTTCTTAGTGTTGCAGATACCATAATAGATGCTGTAAAGAATGGCGCAATCAAACATTTCTTCCTGGTAGCAGGTTGTGATGGTGCAAGACCTGGTCGTAACTACTATACAGATTTCGTAAAACAATCCCCAAAAGACTCTGTAATTTTGACTCTGGCCTGCGGAAAGTACAGATTTAATGATCTGGATTTGGGAACTATCGGAGGACTGCCGCGTATTCTGGATATGGGACAGTGCAATGATGCCTATTCTGCAATTCAGGTAGCAGTTGCTTTGGCGAACGCTTTTGGCTGTGGTGTAAATGATTTGCCATTATCTATGGTACTTTCCTGGTATGAACAGAAAGCGGTATGTATTTTATTGACACTGCTTCATTTGGGCATTAAGGATATTCTTCTCGGTCCGACTCTGCCTGCATTTATTTCACCGAATGTATTAAATTATCTGATTGAAAATTACAATATCGGTGCAATTAGTACACCGGAAGCGGATTTGGAAAAATTAATGAAATAGTTGTTGAAAGCAGCCAAAAAGTCCTCTATAGATACTATGATTTACAAAAATACAGTATCTATAGGGGACTTTTTAGCTGATTTGAAATACTTATAAATTACAGAAGTTTTTTAATTCCGTCAATGGCTCCTTTTGCAGCGTCTTCAAGTTTTTCACCAAGACCTTCTACTTTATCACCAGCAGAATCAATAGCTAATTTTGCTTTCACTCCAGCAATAACTTCGTTGATTTTATCTTCCGGGATATCAATACCAGATAATTCTTCAATCGCTTTTGCGGGATCCTCTTTTAATTTTTTTAAAATATCAGGATCAGATTCTGCTTTTTTTACAATTGCTTCGATTTTTTCAATGATTTCCATATTGGGCAATCTCCTTTCGTGAAATAGTTACTAAAACTATTATAAAGCTATTATCAGAAAATTGAAAGTAAAATTTTAAATTTTTTGAAATAGATATAGATTCATGAAAATCATATGGAATCGAAAAACAAAAATAGTTGATTCGCTATTATATCTGGCAGGTATGAAGTTTCGTCAAGGCAGATGTTAACATGGATCTGGTAATCGCATAAGGATAATGACGAATATCGGACATCTCTGGGATCCGGTCCATAACTTCCTCGAATTCGGCTTCTGTAATATCAATATCAGATAATTTCGTGGGCAGATTTATAGATTGATTTAGTCTGTAAATTTTATCAAATTCTTCATCCTGACCATCACATAGCAGGGCAATCAGCAGACCAAAGCCAACAACTTCTCCATGGAGATGCTTTTCTTCTATGACAGGATAAGAAGTCAGTGCATAGAAAACAGCGTGAGCGAGGCCACTGTTATAATCAGGCGTAAAATCCCGGGTAAGGAAGATAGATACAATACCTGTAGTGACTACGATTGCAAGTACTGTCTGTTCCAGTTCGTAAGAATTCACCCCATTTTTGTTATCTTCATACGCTTTTGGTGCATATTGAACCAGAGGGTCAAGACACATCCGGCTTAAAGTTACTCCAAGAGCAGTAAAATGCTGCAGTTGCTCATTGCGGGAAGAAATTTCAGCTTCATAGTATTTCGCATAAGTGTCACCGATACCGGCCCACAGATATCTTGCAGGTGCCTGTGCCAGAATGTCCGTCTGAATAAATGCGTGCACAGGCGGATGAAGATAAAAATGTGGTTTCAAGAAAGTTCCATCTTCATTATACATGATGGAAACACAGGTACAGGCAGAGCAGTTTGAAGCAATGGTAGGAAAAGTGAAAATCGGCTTATCGTCAGGAATACACAGATTCTTGCAGGTGTCGATACATTTTCCGCCGCCTACAGCAAATATCATATCAGCATTTTTATAAGCGCTCATTGAACGCAGTCGTTCTACGTTGGAATAGGTGCAGTCTTTGCCAAATAGTTCAATCCCTGTGATTTCAAAGTTTGAGTCTGTTAACGCATCTGAAATCTTGTCTTTGGCTGCCGCCAGTGCCCGCTTTCCACCTATGATGAAGATCTTTTTGCCATAGGGTGAGCATTTTGAAGCAATATTTTTGTATATGTCCGGCCCTATAGAATAGCTGGGCAGATTCATTTCGTAGTTCTCTAATAACATGAGAAGTTCCTCCTATATTTAGAATTTGAATATGTAAATGAGAATGATGCTGGAGAAAAATAAATGTTCATTGCAAATATGACAAAAATTATCAAGCATATAAATTATTCAATGTCATTTAGATAAGCATTTCGTCTGTTAGGAAAGGTATCTCACAGGTTACAAGCCTCTGAAAAATCTGTTTAGTTAAGAAAAGGCATGTGAAAACGGTTGAGATTTGAATCAGGAAAACA